>CALVYH010000024.1 GCA_944372115.1 uncultured Bacilli bacterium | reverse complement strand
TATGGGGTTTAAGGTAGAAAAAAAAGAGCTTTCGCTCTTATATTTCCCATTAATACCCCGTAAAATGTCGGAGTACCGCTATTTTTTCAATGGTGCCCCCTCGCAGAGTCGAACTACGCATAGATCCTTACCATGGATCCGTTATACCGATTAACTAAGGGGGCTTAATTAATGCCTAAATATATTATCACATTGAATTTATAGAAGACAATAATAATTATAATTATCGAAATTATTAATTATACAAGATATCAATATTATCATTTATAAAACTGACTATTGCTTTAGCCCCATTTTTAAATGGCAATGATGGAGGAAGGTGCGATAAGTCAATATCAAATAAAATAGGAACATTTAAAGATTTTAAGATATCTTTAGTTGCTTTTTTAAAATCATGGCCCATAAAAACTTCATCATAATGATAAGGTCTTCCAATCAAAAACATTTTAACGTATTTAAACCATCCGGCTTCTTTAAGTTCAAATAAACCTCTTCTAAATGATAAAGAATTTAAATCACAAGATTCTAAATACCAAATAAATCCATCTTTTTTATTTTCTTCAATAAATTTTTTTACATTATCATATTTAGTTCCACAGATATTGATTAAGCAATCAAGACAACCTCCAAGAAGAATTCCTTCTTTAGGTTCTTTATATTTGTAAGTAGTTATGATTTTCTTTTCAGTTAAATTTAATTTTGCTAATGGATGATTTTCATCTCTTTTAGATTCAAGTTGCCATTTTTTATATCCTTTAAAATGTTTTTCGCCTTTTAACATTCTTAAAGCTTCCTTAGTGTCAAATTTAAATGGTAAATATGCAAAAGAAGGTGCACAAGGTCCATAAATAGTTACAACATTTGATAAAGTAGTTAAAGTAAAGGTTAGATTTGTATTATCAGAAAAGCCCATAAACCATTTAGGTGGTAAATTTTTAATTTTTTCAAAGTCTATATAAGGAAGGATTTCGTTCATCAATTCACCGCCGCCTACCGAAATAATTAAAGAAGAGTCATTAGAATATGCATCCAAAAATTCTTTAGCACGCTTTTTAGGAGAAGAACTTGATAAAACGCCTTCATCTTTATATATATTTTCTCCCAATAAAAGTTTATATCCTTCATTTGTTAAGTTTTTTATAGCAATATCTAATTCTGTTTTATAAGGTTCGGTAGTGCAACCAAATGAAGGCGCAACTAAACTTATTTTATCGTTATTTTTAAGAAATTTTGGTTCGTTAATCATATTATTTCCTTAAAAATTATTATAACAAAAAAATTTCAAGAAAAAGTAAAACAATGTGAAAGTAAGTGAAAGCACTTTCATACGAAACTAATAATTATTTAAAAAAATCGACAAATATCTTATTTTTTCGTTTACTAAAATTTTTGAAAGCACTTTCAAAATTTCCGTTATTATCGTCATTTTTTTAAAAATTTTTGAAATTTAATTAAAATATAGTTGTTCTTAAGGAGGACAAAAATTATGGAAAAGAAATTACTCAACGAATATGTTAAAGAATTAGAAGAATTAAAAGCTCAAAAAGAAGCAGAAAGAGAAGAAGAAAACGAAGATGATGGTAGATTCTTCCCAGATTTCAGAAATTTCTTAAAATAATTAGAAATTATATTCTCTTTTAAGATTTGATCTGAATTTTATAAATCTTTAATATAAAAATAAAAGCCGGTTTAATCCGGTTTTATTTTTATTTAAATTTATTGATAAATTTTCTCAATAAGCCTTGACTAACAAATTGTTTCTTATTTATAATCATTATCAATAAGAGGTAAAATTATTTTGGAAAGATTAACTAAGCAAAGGAAATATATTATTGAAGCTTTAAAAGACTTAGGTCATGCAACTTTTGATGATATTGAGCATTATCTTTCAAAAAATAATTTACATTTATCTCTTGCTACTTTATATCGAAATATATCTTCTTTAAGTAAAGATGGTATAATAAGAAAAGTAGATTGTTCTTTGCCATCAATTTATTATGAATTGAAGGAAGATATAAGACCTCATAATCATTTTATATGTTTAAAATGTCATAAAATTATCGATATTGAAAATACTAATAAATATTATTATATTGATGAAAATGACAATGAAGTTTTTTATCAAACTACTAATAGTTATGGCTATTGTAAAGAGTGTAGATGTGGTAAAAATGATGATTAAATCATCATATTTATATTTAAATTTTAAAAGGAGAAGTGAAATGAAAAAATTTAGATGTATTCTTTGCGGATACGAATGGGAAAGCGAAGAAGAAAATCCAGTTTGTCCAGTTTGCGGAGCAAGCGGAGATGATGTTGTTGTAGTGGAGGAAGATAAATAATTATGGCTAATAAATATAGCGGAACACAAACCGAAAAGAACTTACAAACAGCTTTTGCTGGTGAATCACAAGCAAGAAATAAATATACATATTTTGCTAGCGTTGCTAAAAAAGAAGGCTATGAACAAATCGCAGCTTTATTTTTAGAAACTGCTGATAATGAAAAAGAACACGCAAAATTGTGGTTTAAAGAATTAGGTGAACTCGGTGATACAAAAGAAAATTTAAAAGCAGCAGCAGCTGGTGAAAATTATGAATGGACCGACATGTATAAAGGTTTTGCTGAAACAGCTGAAAAAGAAGGTTTTAAAGAATTAGCTGTTAAATTTAAATTAGTCGCTGAAGTTGAAAAACATCATGAAGAAAGATATTTAGCACTTTTAGATAATGTTAATAATTTAAAAGTTTTCAAAAAAGATGAAGAAGTTACAGTTTGGAAATGTAGAAACTGTGGCTATATATTCGTTGGAAAAGAAGCCCCAAATGTTTGCCCATGCTGTGCACATCCTCAAAGCTTCTTTGAAGTTAATGCTTCAAATTATTAATTGTCTATTTTATTAATTAATAAAATAAGGTCTAGCTAAATATCATTAGCTAGACCTTTTAAATTTATATACATAAAAATTTAAAAGCAATATAATAAGAAGGCGAGTTGATTAAAGGAGGAAAATAGAGTGTTAATTGATACTATTAAAAAAGAAAATATGTTAGCTTTAAAAGAAAAGAACGAAAATAAAAGAGCAGTATTATCAGTTATTATTAATAAATATATGCTTTTAGTAACCGAAAGAAGAGCACATGGTGAAGAAGTTAAAGATGAAGATGTTATTAAAATTATTTCTAAAACTTTAAAAGAATTAGAAGAAGAGAAAGCATCTTATGTTCAAGCAAATAGAGAGGAAAGTGTTAAGAAAATTGAAGAACAAATCTCTTATATTGAAGGGTATCTTCCTAGAATGATGAGTGAAGAAGAAATTAAAAATGAGATCTTAAAACTTGATGATAAATCTATTCCTGCTGTTATGAAACACTTTAAAACTAATTTTGCTGGAAAATGTGATATGGGATTAGTTAATAAAGTTTTAAGAAGTTTATAATAAAGATTAAATATTATTTTATTGATAAATTAGACTTTATAAGTGTATAATAAATAGGCTTTTAAAAGCCTATTTATTAATATGGGGGTGTGGTTCAATGGCAGAACAGCGGTCTCCAAAACCGTTGATGTGGGTTCGATTCCTTCCACCCCCGCCATATTGAAACAATAGGATTGATACCAAAAATATCAGTCCTTTTTTTCATTTTATAGGGATATTTCGCTTATTTGTATAAGTAAAAGATTTACATCTTATTTTTAAAAAAACAGCACCAGAATTGATGCTGTTTTATTTTTTGGCGGAAA
>CALVYH010000023.1 GCA_944372115.1 uncultured Bacilli bacterium | reverse complement strand
TTTCCGCCAAAAAATAAAACAGCATCAATTCTGGTGCTGTTTTTTTAAAAATAAGATGTAAATCTTTTACTTATACAGAGATTTTAATCCGGCTCATTTTTTAATGGATCAAAAAACAAAAAAAGCACGATAACTATCGTACTTATATTTTAATTTAATGGTGCGAGAAATGAGAATCGAACTCACACAGGTTGCCCTATACGCCCCTCAAACGTACGCGTCTACCAGTTCCGCCATTCTCGCGTGCCTAAATAATATATCATTATATGATTCAAATATCAATTTTTTTAAGTCGTTAAGCATATTTTTACTTCATTTAGCTTAAAAAAATAGCTAGTAATAGATTAGTAGTTATTTAGTAATAAAATTTTAAAGACATTGTAAAAAAATATAAATTAAAAATCATATCACTTCCTTTATTTACTTTTTTAGGTATAATAATATTCGGAAGGAAACATATGAAATTTAACTTAAATAAAGATCAAATTTTAAATAAACAATTCATTCCTTCTTATAAGGGATATGATCCTAATGATGTTGATGAATTCTTAGATTTAGTTTTAAAAGATTATTCATCGTTAGATGAATATATTAAAAAGAATGATGAGACAATCACAACATTAAAAAAAGAGAATGAAAGTTTGAAATCATCTTTACGAGATTTAAAAAGAGAACAAGAATTAGCAGGGCTGAAGTCACAAACAAAAAAGCAATCTGAATCTTATGCTCCTTCATCTTTAGATAATTTAGAATTATTAAAAAGATGTTCTATGTATGAAAAAAAGCTCTACAGTCTTGGTGTTGACCCTTCAAAATTAAAATAGTTCTTAATAAATAAAAATATTTTTCAGTCTATACAATCGCTGCTTATTTTTAAGTAGAGGAAAGTCCATGCTCACATAATCTGTGATGATTATAGTGTTTATGCTAGATAATAATTCATAAAACTAGGTACCTTTATGAGAAGGTAACGGCATAATTCTTACCTAAAGTTAATTTATTAACCAAGGTAAAAATTATATAAAGTGCCACAGTGACGAGTCTTTTAGAAATAAAAGAAGTGAAACGTTGGTAAACCCCATAAGTGAGAAACTCAAATTTTGGTAGAGGAAATAGGAAACTTTAATCAAGAAAAGAATCCTATAGGTATAAAAAATATACTTAGATAAATGGTTGTATATAACAGAACATGGCTTACGGACTGATTCTCATTAACTATTAATTTATAAGTTTAGATTCAATTGAATCTAAACTTTTTCTTTTATTTAAATAAAAGAATGGATTATAATTCTTAATTATGAAAATGAAAATTAACACTCCTACAAAAATTACAATTGCTAGAATTGTAATTGCTATTCTCTTATTAGTAGGAATATTTGTCTTATTTTATTTAGATTATTTTAAAGTTTTTGAAGTTTCTAGTTTAAATTTAAAAATTAATGATAATGTTGAACTTAATTTAATTAATATTATTATTTTAATTATATTTTTAATTGCTTCATTAACTGATTTTTTAGATGGATATTTAGCTAGAAAAAACAATCAAGTAACTGATTTAGGTAAATTTTTAGATCCATTAGCCGATAAAATGTTAATAAATGGAATAATGGTTTTCTTATGCTTAAATTTTTCTAGTTTATCTACCCATTTATCTTTTCCATTCTTTTTAGTTATTTTAATGATAATTAGAGATTTAATAGTCGATTCATTAAGATTTATTGCTGCATCAAAAGGAAGAGTTATTGCAGCAAATATCTTTGGAAAAGCTAAAACAGTTAGTGAAATGTTTGCAATCACTTTTGTTTTATTAAATGGTTTCCCATTTTCATTTTTTGATTATTCTTTCCCATATTTATTACATATAAGCGATATTATCTGTTATATTTCTTGTTTCTTATCACTTTTAAGTGGATTTATATATTTAAAAGATAACTATAAGGTTTTAATAGATTAATTTATAATAAATATTAATGATTAACGAAAAATTAGTAAAAAAATTAATTGAAAAACATTTAACTATTTCTTTTGTTGAATCTTTTAGCGGGGGATTAGCTGCTAAAAAGATAGTAGATATACCTGGAAGTAGCCAAACTTTTTTAGGTTCAATTGTTTCTTATTCAACATTTATAAAAGAAACTGTTCTTCACATCGATAAAAGTTTAATTGAAAAATATAGCGTAGCAAGTAAAGAAGTGGCTTTAGAAATGGTTAAAAAAGGAAAAGAAATTTTTAATAGTGATATTGTTATTTCTTTTACTGGTGAAGCCGGTCCAATATCAAATACTAACGTTCCTCCTGGAACTGTATTTATTGGAATTATTATTTTTAATGAAGTTTATGTCTATGAAAAACACTATAATTTAAATAGAAATGAGCTTAGAGATGCTGCAACTGATTATGCATTTGAAAAAATTTTAGAAAAAATTTAAAAAAGCGAATATTTTTTTTGATTTCTAGCATTCTTGTATTGTATACGAGGTAAAAAGATGAAACAAAACAAAAAAATCAATCAACCTAATCTCGACGATGTATTAAAAGAGATTAAAAATCAGTTCGGTCAAGGTTCTATTATGTGTCTTGGCGAAAAAAATTCCATTGATATGGAAGTAATTTCATCTGGAAGTATACTTTTAGATGAGGCTTTAGGAGTCGGGGGATATCCAAAAGGAAGGATTATTGAAATATATGGTCCTGAAAGTAGTGGTAAAACTACCCTTGCTTTAACAGCGGTTGCAGAAGTACAAAAAGCTGGAGGAAGATGTGCTTATATTGATGTAGAAAACACAATTGATCCAGATTATAGCGAAAGAATTGGCATTAAAATTGATGAATTAGTTCTTTCTCAACCTGATTGTGGAGAAGAAGCTTTTGAAATTGTTGAAGCATTAACAAAATCTAATGCGATTGATTTAATTGTTGTTGATAGTGTTGCAGCTTTAGTTCCTCAAATTGAACTTGAAGGAATGATGACTGATTCTTCAGTTGGTTTACAAGCAAGAATGATGTCAAAAGCTTTAAGAAAAATTTCTGGACTTTTAGCTAAAACTAAAACAACAATTATCTTTATTAATCAACTTAGAGAAAAAGTAGGAGTTATTTATGGAAATAATGAAACGACTACCGGCGGAAGAGCTTTAAAATTTTACGCTACAATAAGAATGGATATTCGTAGAAGTGAAGCAATTAAAGAAGGAGTTAATGTAATTGGAAACACAGTCGTTATTAAGATTGTTAAAAATAAAGTTGCTCCACCATTTAAAAGCGTTAAGCTTGATTTAATTTATGGAAAGGGAATTTCTAAAGAAGGAGAACTTCTTGATTTAGGTGTTCAAGCCGGATTTATTAAAAAAAGCGGCGCTTGGTATGAATATGAAGGGGATAGAATGGGCCAAGGAAGAGAAACGGCTAAGCAATTTTTAAAAGAACATCCTGATTTATTTGAAAGGGTTAAAAAACAAGTATTAGAAAATCGCTCAAAATTAAAAGAAAACCGCGAAAAAAGCGAAGAAGAAATTAATCAAGAAGCTCAACTTGTAGAAAGAATTAATGAAGTAAATGCTAATGAAGCAAAAGCTTAATTTTTAAAATATAAATAAACGCCGACTTTTAAAAATATTGATGGTTTTAAATTCTTATGATTTTAAAACCATCTTTTACTTAATAGGAGCTTTTTTATTGAATAAACTATCTTAAAATTCTTGATTTCAACTAACTTTTTATTATATTTTGTTTTCTATCCTGACTTTGGAGTTTTACCCCTAAAATAAGGTGCTCTAAAATTCAATATTGAGAAAATTTTGTATATCTTTGTTTT
>CALVYH010000022.1 GCA_944372115.1 uncultured Bacilli bacterium | reverse complement strand
CATAAAAAAATCCTACAAGATTTTATTCAAGTAGGAAATTTTAATTTAGATGCAAATCTTTTACTTATACATTTATGTTAAAAATATACTAATTTTCACTAATTTTGGCACAAAAAAAGGTTTGAATAGCCGTTTTTAGCGTATCAAACCTATGCTTTCAATATGGTGACCTATACGGGATTCGAACCCATGAATGCATGCGTGAAAGGCATGTGAGTTAAGCCGCTTCTCCAATAGGCCACTGGCGCTAACTATAGGACTCGAACCTACAACCGATCGGTTAACAGCCGATTGCTCTACCATTGAGCTAAGTTAGCGTTTTGCAGTGCTTTAATAATATATCAAAGCACTTAAAAAATTACAATATTTATTTTTAAATTATCCTAATTTTTTTTCGACTAAATTTAATAAATCACCAATAGTCTTAATATCTTTAGTATCTTCTGCTTCAAATGAGATTGAGAATTTGTCTTCTAATTCTAAAATAAATTCAACAACATCTAAAGAATCAAGCCCATAAGTTGCTAATGTTGCATTTTTATCGATTTCAGCAACGTTTAATTTTTCTTTAATTAAATTTTCGACTTCATTAATTCTGCTCATACTTTTTACCTCTTCGTTATTATATAAAAAAATGTTCTAAATATTAACAAAGTTTTAACTAAATATTAAATAAATTCAATAAAATATTATAATTAGTAAATAAATAGTAGTAAATAAGTTTAAAATAAGTTTTTATATTTTTTAGCACTTAGGTCTTGAAAGTGCTAAAAAATGTATTAAAATATATAAAGTTGTTAATAGGAGGAATAGAAGAAATGGCAAAAGAAGAAATGAAATTCCAAGCAGAGTCTAAAGAACTCTTAGACTTAATGATTAATTCAATTTATAGCAACAAAGAAGTATTTTTAAGAGAATTAATCTCAAATGCTAGTGACGCTATTGATAAAAGAAGATTTGAAGCTTTAAATAGTGATGGAAAAATTCAATTAGTTGAAAATCCTGAAATTTGGATTATTCCTAATAAAGAAGAAAGATCTTTAACAATAAAAGACGATGGTATTGGTATGGATAAGGAAGAACTTATTAATAATATTGGTACTATTGCAAGAAGTGGTTCTAAAGAATTTGTCGAAAAATTAAAAAATGCCAAAGATAACGAAAATGTCGATATTATCGGTCAATTTGGTGTTGGTTTTTATAGCGCTTTTATGGTAGCTAAAAAAATTGTTATCGAAACTAGATCTATTCATAAAGATAAAGGTTATCGTTTTGAAAGCGATGGCAGTGAATCTTATAGTATTGAAGAAATTAATAAAGATGAAATCGGTTCATCAATTACACTTTATTTAAAAGATGATGATGAAGATGAAAAATACGATTCATTCCTTGATTACTATACAATTTCATATTTAGTTGAAAAATATTCTAACTATGTTAAATATCCTATTAAAATGAACCAAGTTGAAAAAGTAAATAAAAAGGATGAAAACGGAAAAGATATTGAAAATGAATATGAAGAAAAAGTTGTTGAAAAACAATTAAATTCAATGGTTCCATTATGGAAAAAGAATAAAAAAGATGTTAAAGATGAAGAATTAAATGAATTCTATAAAAATAATTTTCATGATTATCAAGACCCATTATTTTCTTTATTTTTAAATGTTGAAGGAATGATTTCTTATCAAGGATTAATTTTCATACCTTCTAGAATTAGAAATGAAGTTTATAACCGTGATGAAGCTGGATTAAATCTTTATGCAAAAAATGTCTTTATTATGGATAAATGTAAAGATTTACTCCCACATTATCTCTATTTTTTAGAAGGAGTAGTTGATTCAAGTGATTTAAATTTAAATATTTCTCGTGAAATGCTCCAAGAAAATAAAAATATTATAAAAATTAGAAATAATATTGAAAATAAATTAATTTCAGCATTAAAAGAATTAAAAGATAACGATAAAGAAAAATTTAAGAAAATTTTTGATTTATTTGGAATTAATCTTAAATATGGTATTTATGAATCATATGGAAGTAAAAATGATTTATTAAAAGATGTTATTGTTTTTAAATCACTTAATCATAATGATGATTATATTGATTTAAAAACATATGTTAATGAAATGAAAGAAAATCAAAAGAATATTTATTTTGCATGTTCTTCATCGATTGAAGAAGCTAAATTGCTTCCAGAAATTGAAAAGTTTAAAAAAGATGGAGTCGATGTTTTATTATGCGATAAAAATGTTGATGAATTCACTTTAAGAACTTTAAAAGAATATGATAAACATGAGTTTAAGAGTGTCTCTGAATTTAATGAAAATGATTTAAGTGAAGAAGAAAAAAATAAATTAGAAACATTAAACGCTACACATAAAAGAGAAATAGATGAACTCACTAACGCTTTAAAAGGAAAAGTAGCTGAAGTTAAATTTTCAACTAAATTAGTCGATTCTCCTGTTGCGTTAGTGTCTAAAGATGGATTATCTTTAAATATGGAAAAAATATTAAATAATATTGAAGGTAATGAAAATAAAATTAATAGTGAAAAGATTTTAGAGATTAATCCTGATCATGAAATATTTAAAAAATTAACATCCATTAAAGATGAAAATGAAATTAAAGATTATGCTAATGTTTTATATAACGAAGCTTTAATTTTAAGTGGCTTAGATATTTCTAATAAAGAAGAGTTCTTTAAATCATTAAATAAAATATTAACTAAATAAATTAATTATTTAATTAATAAAAATATAATAAAAATGAGGCTTTTTGCCTCATTTTTATTATATAAATTTATTTATCAAAACATTCATTTTCATCGTATTTAAAGTTTTTAAGCATTTGCCATTCTCCTTTACATATACGATGAAGTTCATTTTGAAGTAATAATACTTTTGCAGCCATGCCTCTTGTTTTAAAAGTAAATTGTCTTAATTCACCTTTATAGAAGAAATGGATAATAGTAGCATCATAACACATAACAAATGTATATAAATCATGATTAGAAATATGAATTTCATAAGGTTCATTATTCATAGTTCCTACATATGAAAAACCATTTTTTCTAGATAAAGTTAATGTTCCTTTTCCTACATTTATAGCGGTTTCACCCATTTTTAAATATCTTTTTTTAGGAATAACTCCTAAAGTAGTTTCAACACTATATTCAAAATCTGGATCTTTTAATATAGCTTCTCTTTCTTTAATTCTAATATAATCAAACCAAGTTTTTTGAGTTGAAGGTATTTTACAAGTTTCATCTTTTGGATGAATAGTATAATCATCATTAATATAAGCTTCATTTCCACAGTGTTTACAGTGGATTATATTATCAAAAGCTTCCATTTCAAATTCGTGATTACATTTTGGACATTTATATAATAATGTATCTAAATCTTCAGCGATTCCTTCGCCATTTTTCTTATAGACAATATGATTATTTTTTGCCCATTCATAATCATCGTTATATAAAACTTCATCGACCTTAGCTTCAATTTCTTCAATACTTAAATTTTTTAAGTCTTCAGGAGAAAAAACTTTTTTAATGACTGTTTCTGTTTTAGCATATCTTTCTTTATGACCAAATTTATATTTAGGCTGAATAAGATAAGCACCAGAAGTAGTGACTGAATAAATTGGGCATTTTAAAAATTTTAATAATTTTCCCGTACCTAAAGCGCTTGGTTGATTTGCTCCACTTATTGAAGATAATCCTTCTGGATAAAAAACAACATTACATTTTAATTGTTTAACTAATCTAATAATTTCAAAAGCAGCATATGAATCACTATAAAATTGACGTTTTGGAATAAGTTGCATAACTCTAAAAAGTAGAGCTAAATTATTTCTAAAAAATTCATTATATGCAGCTAAAAAATTAAATTTTAATGGATATAGAGGAATTGCAGTAAATAAGTAGTCATTTCTTGAAGCGTGGTTAGCAATAATAACTACAGGGCCCTCTTCTTTTCGAGGATCATCGATAATATTCCAATGCATTCCATATTTTTTCTTATAAATTAAAACTCCCAAATGATAAATTACGCTATATAAAAAAGCATTTGGTTTATGAATTTTTCTTTCATAAAGTTTTGTAATTAAATCTTTTTTTGCCATTTTGTTAAATACCCTTCTATTGACTTAATTATAAATTATAAGTAAAGAAATTATAAGTCCTGATTATTTCTATATATTTATAGAAATTATTTATTTAAATTACAAAAAAATCGACCTTATTGGTCGACTTATTAATTTTAAATGGAGCAAGTGACGGGAATCGAACCCGCATATTAACCTTGGCAAGGTTACGTTCTACCACTGAACTACACCTGCAACTTTTGCGTTTTCTTAACGTTGCTTGATTATTATAAGACCTGACTTTGGAGTTTTACCCCTAAAATAAGGTGCTCTAAAATTCAATATTGAGAAAATTTTGTATATCTTTGTTT
>CALVYH010000021.1 GCA_944372115.1 uncultured Bacilli bacterium | reverse complement strand
TCACCTCCATAAAAAAATCCTACAAGATTTTATTCAAGTAGGAAATTTTAATTTAGATGCAAATCTTTTACTTATACAAATCTCTTTTTTCACCAGCTCATATAAAATTTATAAATTTAAATTAATAAGACATGTCATCAAAACCATTTAAAACTTTAATTTGAGGTTTAATAACTTTTTTGACATTTCCATCAATAAATGGATTTCTAAGACCATCTTTAGTGATAAGTTCGATAAATGGATATTTTCCACCCATTTTTAATAATTTAACATACTTTTTCCATGCTCTTTTTCTATTTTTATCCATTTCACATTTAAATTGAAGAGCTAAAACTTGAGCTAAAGTATAGTCAATATAATAGAATGGCGAACCGAAAATATGAGATTGTCTAATCCAAATTTTTCCTTTTTCTAAATAAGGAATTGGTGAATAATTCATCCATGGACGATATTTTTTATCAATTTCCGCCCATTTTGCGCATCTTTCTTCATGTGTTGCATCAACATTATGGAATACCCAATGTTGGAATTCATCAACTTCAACGCCATAAGGAAGGAAAGAAATTGCACCATCAAGATGAGAGAATCTATATTTATCTGCTTGATCACCGAAGAATTTTTCCATATATGGCCAAGCAAAGAATTCCATTGACATTGAATCAATTTCACAAGCTTCTAAAGTTGGCATTCTTTCTCCTGGAACTTTAATTTTACTACCTAGATATCCTTGGAAAGCATGTCCTACTTCATGAGTTAATGTATCAACATCTTGAGAAGATCCATTTGAATTAGCAAAAATAAATGGTGCTTTATATTTAGGAATATAAGTCATATATCCTCCACCCATTTTACCAGGTTTTGCATCTAAATCTAAAAGATGAGAATCAACCATGAAATCAAAGAACTTACCACTTTCTTCACTCATATCATGATACATTTCACTAGCTTGTTTAACTAAGAATTCGCTATTTCCTAAAGGGGTTGCATTTCCACTATTGTATTCAAGATTATAATCTAAGAAAGTTGGTTTTTTAATTCCTAATCTCTTTGCTTGTCTTTTCCTTAATTTAGCAACTACTGGAACAACATCTTTATAAATTTGTTCACGATATCCAGCAACCATATCTTCGTTATAATCCATTCTTCCTAAAGCAAGATATTGATATTCAATATATGAATTAAAACCTAATGTTTTTGCAATTTTATCTCTTACATGAACTAATTTGTCATAAAGTTCACCAAATTTAGCATCATTTTCTTCTAAGAAACCATAATAGAGTTTAGCTGCTTCTAAACGTGTTTCTTTATTTTTATCAGTTAAATATTTACCAATTTGAGAAAGATTTAAAATTTCACCATTAAAAGGTAATTTTGCGCTTGCTAAAAGTTTGTCATATTCATTGACGAGTTTGTTTTCTTCGATGAATAAAGGAATTGCTCTTTCATCAAAAATCTTTAATGAATTTTCAACCATTTTAATATAGTGACTTCCAAAAGTTTTTTCGATGTCTTTTAAAAATGGTGAAGCCATAATAGCTTTTTTGAATTTAGTATCAAAACCATTAATAACAGGCATGATTTCACTAATTTTATCCCAAGCACGGGAATATTCTTTATTAGTTGTATCAATGCTATTTCGAATAGAAATAACGGTGACATCACTTTCTAAGTTATCTGAATATTTAAAATAACTTTTTATAAGTTTACATGCCTCTTTACCATCTTTAGCATTTGATAATTTAAAAGTAAATTCGCCTAATTTCTTTTCGACACTTTTAACATTTGGTACATGTTTTTTAATTTCTTCGAATTTCATTTAATTTCCTCCAAAAAATATATAAAAATTGGAAACATTCCAAAATTTTAAATAATAGTTTCTTTTTCTTTTATTCTAAAAATCTTTTTAACAAACTTAGTAAATTTTAAATTTCTCCAATAATTAAATCCGACTACATTTGAATTATAAATTTGAGAAGTTATAAAAAATCTTTTGTCTAAATCTTCAAAAAGATTAAAATCCATACTTACTTCTTTATAAGTATCAATTTTGTTATTAATTAAAATAGTTTTAAATTCTTTATAAACATCATCGAGTTCAAAAGTAATGTTTCTAATATCTTTTATATCGTAATCTTTATATTCAATATATTTATTCTCTTTTAAAAAGTTTGCTATTTTTTCATTATTTTCAATATATTTTTCTAAATAAGAACCTAAAGAATATAAAACTTTGGCTTTTTGAAATATCAATAAAGACAAAGTTTTGTTTTGAATATTTATTTTTTTAGAAAAAGCTGACATAAAGAAAAAAGAAATAAAAAGGTAAACAAAATATATAACTAATATTGCTAGAAGAACAATAATTAATATAACCTGCCATTTTTCCATAGATATAATTATTAATTACTATTTAAATATTTACAAGTTTATTTATACTAAAATAGCGAATAAAACGCCTTTTTTTGACTAAATAAATATAAATTGATAAAATATTTACATATGAAAAAACCAATTTTAGCTCTAATTTATGATTTTGATAACACTCTTGCATCTACAGATATGCAAAACTTTTCTTTTATTCCATCTTTAGGTATGGAAAAAGGAGAATTTTGGGATAAAACAAACGAATTATTTAAAGAAGAAAACATGGATAAGGTTCTTTGCTATCTTTTAGTAATGATTCAAGAATGTAAAAAGAAAGGTATTAAATTAAACAAAGAATTTTTAAAAGAATGCGGAAAAAACATTGATTATTTTAAAGGTGTAAAGTCTTGGTTTGATCGAATTAATGAATATGGTGAAAGTCACAATGTAAAAGTTGAACATTATATTATCTCTTGCGGTAATAAAGAAATTGTGGATGGATGTTCAATCGCTCATAATTTTACAAAAATATTTGCTTGCGAATTTTTATATGATGAAAATGGAGAAGCTTTTTGGCCAAAAGTTGCTATAAATTATACAGGCAAAACACAATATATCTATCGTATAAAAAAAGGTATCACTGACGATAATGATGATACCGAAATCAATGAAAAAATGGAAGATAAACGTGTTCGAATGGATAACATGATTTATATTGGCGATGGGTTAACCGATGTCCCTGCTATGTTAACCGTTAAAGAAAGCGGTGGAAACTCAATTGCAGTTTATCCAGAAGGAAAAAGAGAAAAAATTACTAAATATTATGAGGAAGGCAGGGTCAATTATATTTGTAAAGCCGATTATTCAAGAAATAGTGAATTAGAAAAAATCGTTAAACTTATAATTGAACAAACTCATATCAAATCTTCGCTGGAAGAAAAACAAAAACGTTTTGAACAAGATAATAAAGGAAAAAATGACTAGTGCAATCTTACTTTTAGCAGGTTCTTCTACTCGTTTAGAATCAGGAGTTAAAAAACAATTTATTAAATTTCATAACAAAGAGTTATTTATTTTTCCATTAGAGACTTTTTATAAAATCGACGAAATAAATAATATCTTTTTAGTATGTCAAAAAGGGGATTT
Organism: uncultured Bacilli bacterium; assembly: GCA_944372115.1. GTDB lineage: Bacteria > Bacillota_I > Bacilli_A > RFN20 > CAG-826 > Onthovivens. Next base: position 3,612 of record CALVYH010000021.1, on the reverse strand, counting down.
TGACCATATTAATGATGTTTTAAGTGAATACAATTTTGAAAATAAAGAAATCTATCTTGTTGAAGGTGGTTTAACTAGACAAAAATCTGTTTTTAATGCCTTAAAATTTATCTATAAAAATAATATTGATACTGATAATGTCATCATCCATGATGTTGCACGTTTTTTGGTCGATGAAGAAATCATTTTAGAAAACTTAAAAGCCTTAGAAAACTATCCAGGAACTACCACTTATCTTGATGAATCTGACTCAATTTTAACCATAAACACTAATTATGATATAGAAAATTACTTAAATCGCGATAAAATTAAAAAAGTTCAAACTCCACAAGCGTTTAAATTTGATATAATAATCGAGGCTCATGAAAAATATGAGGATGTTAGCGTTAATGATGATGCGTCTTTGTTATTAATGGAGCATCAAAACATCAAGTTAGTCAGAGGTTCGCCATTAAATTTCAAAGTTACAACAAATGAAGATTTAAAATTATTAGAGCTAATATTAAAAGGTAAATATGAACTTTAATTTAAAAATCGAAGAAAAAGATATTGTTGAAGGGATTGTTACCTCCATAAAAAAATATGGAGTCTTTTTGTCGTTTGAAGGCGGCTATGCTGGTTTACTTCATATAAGCGAAATTTCCTCAAATTTTGTAAATAATATTGAAAAATATTTCCATTTAGGAGATTCGGTCACAGTTTATGTTAAAGAAGTTGATCAAAATACAAAATTTTTAAAAGTTTCGCTCAAACTCTTACCTGATGAATTAAATCCATATAATAAGATTTTGCCATCTAAAAGAATAACCTCTTATTTAAGAGATATTGATTTTAGCAAACTAGAAAAAGCACTTCCAAAAATGATCAAAGAGGAATTAGAAAGGGAGAATAAAGATGAGTATAAAAGTTAGTTTTGACTATGTCAAAAAAGAACAAATGGTATCTTTTGAAGAAAATAAAGAAAGAGTTGCTTCAATTGATAAAATGATTAACGAAAGAACTGGAGAAGGTCATGAATTCCTTGGTTGGCTCGATTATCCAGTTAATTATGACAAAGATGAATTTGAAAGAATTATCAAAAAAAGTGAAGAATTTAGAAATAAATATGATGTTTTAGTAGTTTGTGGTATTGGCGGATCATATTTAGGAGCAAGAGCAGCTATCGATGCTTGTAATGGAGTTATGCCTAAAAAAGGAAGAATGCAAGTTCTATATTTAGGAAATACTCTTGATCCAAACTATTCAAATGAAATCTTAGAATATATTAAAGATAGAAATTTCTGTGTTTGTGTCATTTCAAAAAGTGGTACTACTACTGAAACTAGCGTTTCATTTAGAATTTTAAAAGAAATGCTCGAAGATAAATATGGAAAAGAAGGCGCAAGAGATGCTATCGTTGCAGTAACTGATAAAGAAAAAGGATCTTTAAAAACTCTTGCAAATAGCGAAGGATATGAAACATACGTTCTTCCAGATGATATTGGCGGAAGATTCTCAGTTATGACCCCGGTTGGACTTTTCCCTATCGCTTGTGCTGGAATTAATATTCGTGACTTTATGAAAGGTCTTCAAGATGCTAGAAGAGATTTCTCTTCTCCAGATATTTATCAAAACCAAGCATATCAATATGCTCTTGAAAGAAACTATTTATATGAAAAACTTCACTACCGTGTTGAAATGATTTGTTCTTATGAAATGAGGCTTAAAACAATCAACGAATGGTGGAAACAACTTTTTGATGAAAGTGAAGGAAAATTAAATAAAGCAGTTTTAACTTCTTCTGCTACTTTTACAACTGACTTACATTCGTTAGGTCAATTTATTCAAGAAGGAAGTAAAATCCTTTATGAAACAATTATTTATGTTGATAATCCATCATATGATGTAACAGTACCTTTTGATAGAGATGATTTAGACGGATTAAATTATCTTGCAGGTAAAAATTTAAGCTATATTAATAGAAAAGCTTATGAAGGAACATTAAAAGCTCATAGTGAAACTGGTAATATTCCTAACATCCGTATCAACTTAGATAAGGTTGATGCTTATAATATCGCCTATCTATTCTTCTTCTTTATGAAAGCATGCGCAATGAGTGCATATCTTCTTGGAGTTAATCCATTCAACCAACCAGGTGTTGAAGTTTATAAGAAAAATATGTTCCATTTACTTGGAAAAAAGGGTTATTAGTTAAAATAGGATGAGCAACTTGCTCATCCTTTTTAAATATTTATATATTAATCGAATAATAAAGTAAAAGAATTAATACTACATATAAAAATATAAAAAGCGTAAATAAACCTATAATTATTGATGTAAAAATAAATGATACGATATATGCAATAGTTCCTATTATTCCCAAAATAAAGCATATTTTATAAATAATTTTCTTTTTAAAAAAATAATTAAGAAAAAACAAAATACAAATAATAGATAAAAGAAATGTATCGATATTGTAATAAATCGGCAATTCAAAAGGTGATAATAAAGAGATTGATTCATTTGATGAGTTATCGAGATCCTTAATAAATGGTCCAAATTTAACAAATATTAAAAATATAATAAAAACTAAAACTAATAATTTAATAATAAAATGAACAACTAAAGGGTTATTAAAAAATGCTTTTATCTTTTTCATATTAACTTCATTATTCTATTTTATTTAATAAATAACTTCTATATTTTTTTATAACTTAGCGATTTAATAATAATTTTAAATTTATAAATTTTTATATTAATATTTATTTATAAAGTTGAATTTACTTTTTCACTTCAGCCCTAGAAAACTAACGTAAAAATTTTCTTTTAAAAAGATGAACTTTTCTTTATAATGAAGATGCTGTTTAGATGTTTAAATTCTTATTGACTTCAGCGGTGAATATTGGTATATTTTATAAGCACGCAAAAATCGTGTTAAAAAAAGGAAGGATGTTTAGCTCAGCTGGGAGAGCATCGCCTTTACACGGCGGAGGTCAGAGGTTCGAGCCCTCTAACATCCACCAATTTATAACATAAACTGGAGGGGTAGCGAAGAGGCTAAACGCGGTTGACTGTAAATCAATTCCTTCGGGTTCGGCAGTTCGAATCTGCCCCCCTCCACCACTTACACTTTTATAAATTGGGGTGTAGCCAAGAGGTAAGGCAACAGACTTTGACTCTGTCATTCCGCTGGTTCGAGTCCAGCCACCCCAGCCATTATTACATATGATTCACTAGCTCAGTTGGTAGAGCACTTGACTTTTAATCAAGGGGTCTGGAGTTCGAATCTCCAGTGAGTCACCATTAGTGCCCAGGTGGCGGAATAGGTAGACGCGCAGGACTTAAAATCCTGTGGTAGCGATACCGTACCGGTTCGATTCCGGTCCCGGGCACCAAAAAAAGTGAACAATTAAAAAGGCTCTCCAAACTTCTTGGGGGTTTATGGGGGTTTGAGTTAAATAAACTCTAAAAAAGATGGGGGTTATTCCCCCTATTTTTTTGACTCAATGTGCAGAACTCTTTTGCGAAATCGTGCAAAATTTGAGAGACCATAAGAGTATAAGTAAAAGATTTACATCTTATTTTTAAAAAAACAGCACCAGAATTGATGCTGTTTTATTTTTTGGCGGAAAA
>CALVYH010000020.1 GCA_944372115.1 uncultured Bacilli bacterium | reverse complement strand
TTAAAGAATGGAATCTTCCTACAACATTAAGAGGCGTTGGAGCTATTGCTCTTGGCTATGCTAATGAAGAACCTAAGAAAGCAGCTCCTAGAAAGAAAGATTATATCGTTAGGGTATAAAGCTAATTGCAAATTACTTATTTAATCACTTAAGCCATCATTCTTATTTGACTAGTTTGGTGGCTTTTTTTAGGCCTTATTTATTAAATAAATAAAATTTTTGTAGATTATTTATCACTCATTAGTGGAAGCACCAATTTTCACATTCATAGTAAGACATACCAAGTTCAAATTTTTTGCATTTCAACATTTTTTCAACATTAACAGAGATTGCTGTTCTAAGGTTATTTTTGTTATATTTTTCTAAAAAATCTTTCCAATTATCATCAAAGATTTCTTGAATTTTAATGTCCCCTTTTAATTTCAAAGTAAAAGGACAGTTATTTAATTTCCTTGCTGTGTTAATATAGACATCTTTGTTACCAGTAGCTCTCGTTTTATTTAGAATTTCATAAAAGTTGAGATAATAGGTGTCCTTTTTAAAATTAGAGTTTCTGTAATAAGTTTTTTTGCACAAATAAATTTTATAATAAAAACCGCCGAGCATAAAGCAAGGTGGGATGACATTAATTTTTAATTAATGACATTTTGTTCTTTATGTTGGTAAAAAGTTGGTAAATTTTTCTAAAAATCGTTTTTTATTGTAAAAATTGCGGCACAGTAAGACTCAACATATGTTATGGAAAATAAATTTAATACTCTCTTGCTATTTAAGTAAATAGCATAATTTTTTGACTTTTTTATAAGAAAGTTAATATCAATTATTGTTATAAATTAAAAGTTATTTTTTGAATCATCTTGCAATTTTTTACTAGCTTTTAAAAAGCCGTCTAAAATTAACGGATAATATTTTTTATATTGATTATTTTTAATTTTTAATAAATTCTTTTCAAGCATTGTATTTTCCCTAGTAGAATCAAAAGTAGGAATATTATTTTTTAATTTATATTCATTAACTTTTTTAATTATATCCATTCTTTTTTCGTATAATTCAATAATTTTAAAATCGATTTCATCGATTTTTTTTCGATATAAATTTAATTCATCTTTTTCCATATTTCCCTCGTTTATTGAAAATTAAAATATAAGTAATCCTAAAGGATAGCTAATAATTAAAGAAATAATAATTGAAATTAACATAACTATAGATCCATAAATTAAACAATCTTTAGTTGATGCACTTTCGCTAGCACTAATGATTGCAATGTGAGGCATAGATGGAGGGGTTGCGAAGGCAAATGATGATAGCATTCCAATAATTACAATAACTGTTTCAAAAGATAGCGTTGTGACTGAAGACAAAAGAATTGTTGAAGCAACAGTCGATACTAAAGATGCTGTAACCATGTTTGAAGAAAGATTTGTTTGAATTGCTGGCCAGACGACAAATATTATTAAAAGCACGAAACTAGGAAGGTGTATTAATGTAGGGCCTAAAGTATTTTCAAAAAAAGAGATTAAACCAATGTCATTATTTTTTATCGCTTCTCCTAAAGCTAGTGTTGCTGCACACATTATTAAACTTCCCCAAGGTACTCCATTTTTAAAAGCGTTTTCAGTCTTAATTAGAGGTTCATCATTAATTCGAATCACACATAATAAGATAGTACCAAGTAATGGAGGCATTACAGTTCCAAATTTATTAAATATTTCATAAATTGGTAAATAAATAAATTCAAAAAGTGAAGGCAAAATCCATAAAAGTAAAACCGATATAAATATAATTAATATAACTATTTCTTTTTTGTCATATTTAGTTAGATTATTTTTTAATTCATTAACTTTTGAAAAATCTACATTGTTAAAATTAGGCCTAATTAATAAAATTAAAACAAAATACATTAAAATAAAAATGATTAAACCACTTGGTATAGCTATCGCCATATATTTAAAAGAAGAAATATCGATTCCAGCGGCATTCATAGCTAAAACAGGAAACACATGTGCAATAGGCGTCATTCCACTACTTATTGAAACACTAAAACCTAATCCAAGCATCAAAATTTTAGCAATTTTATCACTTTTATTTATATTTAATAATTCTAAAATTTCATTTAAGATTGGCAAAAGTATAATAAAAAGAACTGTTGGCGAAATAAATAGCCCTAAAAATAATGTAATTAATAAAAAAGAAAAAATGAAAAGATAACCATTTTTTTTAGCAAGTTTTAAATTAATAAAATTAATCGAGACTCTTTTAATCAAAGACGTTTTGCTTAAAGAATAAGTACAAATAAATGTAAATAATAGAAAAGCAAAAGTAGAAGATCCTAAACTAGAAGAAATTACTTTATTAAATCCAATGCTATTTATAAAACCCAAAGCAAATAGACAAAGTAAACTTGGCCAATCAATCCCGATGGTTAACCATAAAATTAAAACACCTAAAAAAATAAATATAACCCCAAATGCTTCACTGCTTAATCCGTTTGTTTCAGGAATAAATTGCCCAATAAAGCAAAGAATTATACAAATAGGTATGACGATTATTCTAAAAATTTTGTTATCTTTTAGTTTAGTTTTCATCTTTTTTTATACGTAAAATATCATGTTCATTTAATTCAAAAGGACATTTAATATAAACTTTTTCCTTGATTCTTTTTACTTCACCAAGAGGATTTTTGTTTAAATCAAAAATTTCTTCGACAATAAATTTTTTATTAAAAGAATTATTTGAAGAAAGAATTTCAAGTTCATCGCCTTTTTTAAATTTATTACGATGTTCAACTAATACATATCCATTCTTTGTTGGCTCCAAGACAATTGCAATATATTTGTAGGCTTCTATTTGTCTTGATGAAACAAGGTTTTCTTTATGTTCATCTCCAAAATAAAAACCAGTTGTAAAATCTCGATTTGATGTCTTTTTTAATTCGTCAATATAATCGAAAGATGATTTCTCATTTTTATAAAAATTGTCGATAGCCCTTCTATAAGCATTAGTGACTGTGGCTACATAATAATTTGATTTCATTCTACCTTCGATTTTTAAAGAAGTAATTCCTGCTTCATAAATATCTTTTATGTAATTAATCATGCAAAGATCTTTGCTATTTAAAACATATGTTCCATGATTATCTTCTTCAAATGGGAAATAAATTGTTTCATCATTATCGTTTTTTATACCTAAAGCAAAATTCCAGCGACAAATTTGAGCGCATTCTCCCTTATTAGAATCTCGCCCGGTTAAATAATTAGATAATAAACACCTGCCGCTATATGAAATGCACATCGCACCATGTCCAAAACATTCAATATCAATATTATCTCCAACGGCTTCTTTTATTTCTTTTATTTCTTTAAAAGACAATTCCCTTGCTAAAACTAATCTTTTAGCGCCTAATTCAACCCACATTTTTGCACTATAAATATTAGTCACATTAGCTTGAGTTGAAACATGAAGTTCTAAGGAAGTATATTTTTTTACTAAAGAAGCAATTCCAAAATCACTAACAATAACACCATCAACATGATTTTGATCTAAAAATTTTAAATATTCAATCATTCCGTTAAAGTCATCGTTGTGGGCTAAAATATTAACTGTTACATATACCTTAACATTATGTTTATGGGCATAATTAACAGCTTTAATAATTTCTTTTTCATCAAAATTTGATGAAAAAGCTCTTAAACCAAAACGTTTTCCACCAAAATATACTGCATCAGCACCAAAATGAATGGCAGTAACCATTTTTTCAAAATCTCCAGCTGGTGATAATAATTCTAACTTTTTCATAACGATAGTATGATACTTTAATTTTCCTAACTTTAAAATGATATTGATAAAAATAATTAAGTAAATCTAATAATTATCAATTTTATAAAAATAATAAAATTAATTTTTCATTAAAAATGTTTTGAAAGTGAATATTTATTTATTTTTGAGCATTCTTGTACTACGTACGGGGTGGTTGAGCCTTTTATATAAGAACCCCGTTCTTATATTATATATATGGTCATTTAAACATTCTTATTTTTGTTTTGATATGTTTAAAAAAGATTAATATAATTCATAGGGAAAATGTCTTTGATGCAGTTTTTATTTATGATTAAAGATTTAACTAATGAATTTAGAAGTGGAAAAATACTTCCGCTTGTATTTAAACTTGTAATTCCAGCAGTTATTGCTCAACTTATTACGTTTTTATATAACCTTGTCGATAGAATGTATGTTTCTTCAATTGAAGGAATTGCTACCGAAGCTTTAGCGGCTTTAGGAATTGTTTTACCTATCACTATAATTGTTCAAGCTTTTGCAAATTTAATTGGATTAGGGGCTTCTCCTAAAGCAAGTATGGCTTTAGGAGAAAATGATAATAAAAAAGCTAACAAAATATTTAATAATTCTTTTGTTTTGTTGACCGCTACTGGAATTATATTAACAATATTTTTATATATTTTTTCAAAAGATATAGTTATTTTATTTGGTTGCCCAAAAAATTCTATTGAGTATGCAACAAGTTATTTAAAGATCTCTTCTTTAGGAAGTATATTTATTATTCTTGTCCAAGGATTAAACCCTTTTATAAGTGCTCAAGGCCATAGTATAGTTGCAATGGGAACAACCTTAATTGGAGCTGTAATTAATATTGTATTAGATCCTATTTTTATATTTAATTTAAATTTAGGTGTTGACGGAGCGGCGATTGCTACTGTTATTTCTCAATTTATTTCTTTTATTTGGATTATATGTTTCTTTTTAAATAAAGGTTCAATGTTTAAATATAGACTTAAAGATATGATTTTAAATTTTAAACTTATCTCTAATTTTTTATTTTTAGGTTTATCACCTTTTATTATGACTTTTACTGAAAGTTTAATCCAAATTGTTTTTAACGTTTGCTTAAAATCATCAACTGGCGGAGGAAGTAGTGAATATACTGCCGCTTTGACAATTATGCTAAGTGCATTACAACTGATTTCTCTTCCTTTAAACGGATTAGGATATGGAATTGCTCCTTTTGTAAGTTTTAATTATGGTACCGGAGATTGTTACCGACTTAAAAAAGGTATTAGTTATACTTTTATAATCGCACTCATTTTTTGCGTGATAATTTATATTTTATCGATGATTTGTCCTCAAATATATGGGTTCATTTTTAATGCAGATGAAAAAGTCATGAGTTTATTAAAATCATATTTACCATTATTTATAATGGGGACAATCATGTTTCCTGTACAAATGACGCTTCAAAATATAAATGTTGCATTAGGGCAAGGAAAGAGTACCATTATTTTAGCAACAATGAGAAAAGTAATTATTTTAATACCTTTATGTTTTCTTTTAGCTCATTTTGTTGGATTTAATGGCGTTTATATGAGCGAAGGAATTGCTGATTTAATTGCTGGTTTTATAACTTCAATTGTTATTTTTACGACTTTTCCTAAAGTGCTTAAAAAAAGGAGTAATGAAGTTTTAAAGCAGAAAAATCATGAAAATAAGAATTAATTTTAAAAGGTAGGTATTTAACTATGAATAAAGAGAAACTTATAAAAAAATTTAATATGGAACCACATCCTGAAGGCGGGTATTTTGTTGAAACTTTTAAAAGTGATATTAATTTTTTAGGAACTAATCAAACTTTATATTCCTCAATTTTATTTTTATTAGGAAAAAACGATATATCTCATCTTCATGTCTTAAAAGAAGATGAACTTTGGTATTACCAAGGTGGTGATTCTTGTATTATTGTTGATATTGACGAAAATTTTAATATAAAAACTATTAAGTTAGGACTTAAAGATAACGAATTTCCTCAATATTTAGTAAAAAAAGGTCATATTTTTGGATCAAAATACATCGGTGAGTCATTTACACTTGTTGGATGTATGGTTTCTCCTTCTTTTATGTATGAACACTTTGAGTTAATAACAAAGAGTTATTTAAAAAAGAATTTAAATTACAATGATTTTATAAAAATAGAAGATATGTTTATTGAGTAATTTTTTATTATTTTTATGAAACTATTTATGAATTATAAAATAAGTTTATGGGAAAATTAAAAACAAAATTAAAGAAAAGATAATGTTTATTTTAAAAATCCAAAACAATAGTTTGATTATTAAAGAGAAGAAGTTAAAAAAGAAATTCAAAATAAACATTTTGAATTTAGTGAAAATGTTAATATTGGATTTTTAGATGATTCCAAATATTTAAAATATAAAAAACTAGTAATATTGAAGGTGGGGAAGTATTAAAAATCAATCATAAAGAAATATTTTTTGAAATAAAAAAATAATAAGCAATTTAATTTTTCTTTATCTTTTACAAATGAAACACCTACTTATAGAACGTATAGTGATGCTTCTAGATTTTTATGTTTTAAAAGGAGAATTTATTGAATTGTATCCAAAAAAATTCTATGTTAAAATGGCTTTTATTAAAAGAAGAAATTCATCGTTTTCATAACAGCAGATAGAAAGATTATATATAATTTAAAAAGGTTAATATCTGAAATCGAGTATTAACCTTTTTAAATTTTCATTTTTTAATAAGTCATCTAACTCTTCTTTGTTAGATATAGTTTTTTCTTTTAAAGTAAAATATAAGTAATTTATTAATTTATCATCTAATGTTTTAGCTTTTAAATATATTTTTGGGTCAACATTATTAATTGTTTCTTCTATTAAAGACAATAAAATACGACGAATATAAGCTAAGATAGACTCTTCTATCCAAAATAAAACTTTATTTAAATTATATTTCTTAATATTCAAGATATTTAAAATTTGTAAATATAAAGGAAGTGCATCTAAGGAAGTGTGGTACAAATCAACATAAATATAATCGTATTTATTTAAATCGTTATTTTTTAAATATTCCAAAGCATCGTTATTTATAATATTTATTTTCTCTTTTTCTAAAAATTGGTTAAATAAATGATTTTTAAATAAAGATATTACTCCTTTTGATAACTCAACAACGTCTATATAATAAATATCTTTTTTTAAAGAGATCATAAATGGAAAATATCCTAATCCTAATCCTAAAACCAATACATTACCATTTACTTTTTTTATATCGCTTTTCATTGTTTCAATTTCGTGAGGAGTAATACTCATCCATACCTCATCGTTTTTAACAAGCTCGATATATTTAAATGGTTTATTAAAATATCCAATATTATTAATTTCTCTGAAATGATTGTTTTTGATTATATCAATGTCCTTATATAAAAAGCATTCATAAGAATTAAAGGCATTAATATTCAAAGATAAATCGCCTTCTTTGAATGAATTTTTATTTAATTTAATATCTTTATAATATTCATTTGATAAATATGTATTTTCATCAAGCAAAACAAATTTATCAAGCGAATATTTTTTTGATAAATTATAAAAATCATGGTCAGAAGAATCTATTTCTAATTTGTCTAAAAAATAAGAATAATAGTTGCCTTTAAAATTATTTAATAGTTCTTTTTCATCAACAAAGGGTGAAAAATTTGTCAAATATTCGTTAAGAATATTATCAATTAAGATATTTTCTTCTTTTGTATTTAAATATTTTTCTATTTCTCTTTTATTAAGATAAATTTTCATTTAATTATTTTCCATCCATAAAATTGGTTAAAACTTTATTTTCTTTTTTTAATGGGAAATATTTTTCTTTACCCAAAGCAATCGATTTTATTAAAAAAGCCATGTTCCTAGCTAGAACACGCATTGTTTGTAAACCTTCAAAATCATTTAACGTATCTTCTTTTGTATAACCATGAACATTATTCCAATATTGCGAAGAAACAACCGGCATATTTCTAATAGTGAAAAATTTATTAAGTTGGTCAAAAGTAGATGAACAACCAGCTCTTCTTGCTGAAACAACGCTTGCCCCCACTTTAAAAGAGAGATCATAATTGCAAGAATAAAACATTCTAGTTAAAAGATTTAATAAAGTTCCGTTTGCATTAGAAAAATAAACAGGTGAGCCAACTACTAATCCATCACAGTCTTTTAATTTTAAAACTAATTCATTGACTAAATCGTTAAAAACACATTTTCCTAATTCGCGACATTTTTTACAGTCAATACACCCACGAATATTTTCATTTCCTATGTCAACTATTTCTGTTTCAATTTCTTCTTCGTTTAATGTTTTTGAAACTTCATTAAGGGCGGTTTTTATGCAGCCATCATTATGTGGGCTACCATTAATTAATAAGACTTTCATTATTATTCACCTCATTATTTAATTTTTATACCATCTTTAAAAGCATTGCCAACAACGTCTTTTACTAGTAAGTATTTAAGATTAATTGGATCAAAACTAATTGGTTCGAATTTATTGATGTCAATTTTATTTTGTTCGTTTAAAATTGAGTCGTCTATTGATACATTAACTATTTTACCTTTTAATATACACGTTGATTCATCGTAAGAAATAAGCTCACACTCTAAAGAAAGTGGTAGTTCATCGATTATAGGAGCATTAACAAATTTACTTTTTGTTGTATGCATTTTAGCTTTTTCTATTTTATTAGTTACTTTATTACCGCTTTCAATTCCGAAATAATCACATTCTACAACATACTTTTTAGTTGCAGATGAAACTGTAAACGCCTTATTTAGTAAAATATTTTTCGTTGTTTTATGTTCTGAAGAAATGCAAATTGAAATTTGATCTTCATCACTAATTCCACCCCACGCAGCATTCATTGCGTCGGGAATATTGTTTTCATCATAGGTGCCTATAATTAAAACAGGTTGAGGGTAAATATACGTTTTTACTCCGAAATCCTTTCTCATACTTAAAACCTCCAAATTTTAATAAATTATAAGATATTTTATTTTATAAAATAAGATATAATTAGTAAGGATGAATTTTATGAATAATCAACTT
>CALVYH010000019.1 GCA_944372115.1 uncultured Bacilli bacterium | reverse complement strand
CCAAGCACTTAGGATTAACCTTACCAAGATATAATAATTATACCTTATAGAAGATTTACCTGTTTTTATAGTAAAAATAAAAACTCTTTAATTTTATTTTTAATAAATTTATTATCCATAAATAAATTTTATCACCTTTAAAGATATTAAATATAAAAAAATAAAATCATTTTTTATTAAACATAGTTTTAATTATAGAAAAAGGAGAAATAACTTCTTATTCTCCTTTTTCTTTAGCTATTAACATTTGTCCTTTCATAACTATCTTTCTAGAATTTATCTTTATATTATTTTCATCATATACATCATATAAACTTAGATTGAATAATCTTTCTAATAAAACTTCTTTATTATTAGGTGGTAAAACTATTTTCTTTAAATATTTACTTCTAGCATTTATATTTTCTAATTTTAAATTAAAAGATAAATCTAAATACTCTATATAGTTATCATAAAGAATTAACTAAGTTTATTCTTTTAAATTATTCGAATATTTTTTCTTTTTTTAACCTTCTTGTATAAAAAGGAAGTAATTTTCTTTAACTATACGTATTAAATATATACGTATAAAAATTATAATTAAGGAGGTGTTTAAATTTGCCAAAGAATGCAAAGCAACTTGAAAAAATTTTGTTAAAAAAGGATTGATTGTAAAAAGTCAAAGAGACTCTCATCGAAATTATATTCATCCTTTTAAAGATGGAAAGATTACAATTCCTTTTCATAATTCAAAAGATTTGCCACTATCTATCGAAAGAAATGTTTTAAAGAAGGCAGGTTTATTAAAGGAGGATAAAAAACATGTTAACTAAGTATCCAGCAATATTTATTAAAAAAAGAATCAAATCTCAGTATTTTTTACTGATTTAAATTATCTTTCAACTTGGGGAAGTAACTTTAATGAAGCTTATGATATGGCAATAGACTCTTTAGCTAGCTATATCTATGATGAATCATTAGATGGTAATAATGGTTCATTGCCATCTAATATCGAAGATATAGATATAGCTAAAGCTAAAAAAGATTTAGGTATTAATAATAAAATAGATAATAAAGATATAAGTGTTCGATTAGTAGTCGTAGATATAGATAAATATATTGAAGAACATTTTAAAAAATGTGTTAAAAAGACTTTAACAATACCTATTTATTTAGATAAATTTGCTACAAAGAATAAGATTAATTTTTCTAAACTATTAAAAGAAGCTTTAATAGAAAAATTAATTAAAAATAAGACAAAATTAATTGTCTTATTTTTATATATTTGAATACATAATTTTTATTGTTTTTATATGTATTTTGATAAAAATCAAAAACGTTAAATCAGTCCTTTAAACAACCAATCGGAATAACATAAACACCATCATCACGTTTATAACCATATTTTGCACCAGTTATAATAAGTTTTAAATCTGGCAGTCTCATAGGACATTGCTTTTCAGTTTCATTATAATTTTTAATGAGATTTTCAATTTTAAGTAAATGCTTAACTCCTTCTTCTATTTCATTAGAACCCAGTTTAAACTCGATTAGAGCATATTGTCCATCACTTAAATGAAGGACGCAGTCAGCTTCAAGACCATATCTATCATGATAATAACTGACTGCTCCATCGAATGCAGAAGAATAAATTTTTAAATCACGAATACAGAGAGATTCAAATAAAAAGCCTAGCGTTTTAAAATCTGTATTAAAATATTCGGGTGAAATGCCCATTGCGGCAACAGCTAAAGAAGGATCAACAAAATTTCTTTTTTTAGAAGAACGAATACTAGTTTTTGAACGAATTGCCGGGCACCAAGCATCAATATCTTCGATAATATATAATTTTTCTAAGGCTTGTATATAATCATCATAAGTTGGTTGTGAAACATTAAAATTAGAATTGACATCAGCTAATATTGTATTTTTTGAAGCAAGAGTACATAAATTACGACTATATGATTGTAAAATAGTTTGTGCTAAACGTGGATTGCGTGTTTTTTCATCAATACTACTTACATCAACAGAATATGTTTGACGATATAAATCTTTTGCGACTTCTAATTGTGACCTTGGAGTTTTATTAGTTAAGGATTTAGGCCATCCACCTCGACAAATAGAATAAATTAATTCATCAATACTTAAATCGCTAGTGCACCCTTGAAATTTTTTTGGATTATAAAAAAGATCAATCAGAGAAACTGATCCGTTAGATTCTCTACTTTCGTACAAGCTCATTGGGTACATCTTTAGTTGACTAATTCTTAAAGTTCCTGTATGAGTCTTAGAAACACTTTTTGAGGATGAACCGGTTAAAATATATAATCCATTTTCTGAAGAATCATCAACAGATTTTCTAATTGCTCCCCAAATTTTTGGTGCATCTTGCCATTCATCAAATAATCGAGGTTTTTCACCGATTAATAGTTTTGAAGGTTTAATATTAGCAACAGCGAGTAAATTTTCTCTTACATCTTCATCTTGAAACTCAACATAACTTTTTGCTTTTTGTTTTGCAGAAGTTGTTTTACCACATCCTTTTGGTCCGATTATTAAAGTAGCACCAAAAGATTCTAATTTTAAATCAAGTTGATCGTCAATAATTCTCTTCTTATAATCCATGAAAAATTCTCCAAACACACATACATTTTACAAATAATAATATTGATAATCAAAATATTTTTTTAAATTTGAGGTATTTTGTTTTGTATTTTTGAGGTATTTTACTTTTTAATTTTGAGCATTTTTACTTTTTAAATTTGCGATAAATACTTAATAAAATTTTTATTAATTTTAAAAATTTTAAAAAACACGATATTTATCGTATTTTTTTAAAGATTTATTTATATTTCGCACTAAAATTCAAGTGACTTTTAACAATTTTCGCACTAAATTTCAAGGGACTTTTATATATATTTACACCTAAATTCAAGCGAGTTTTTTAATTTTTAACAACTAATAAAATGTTTTTTAAGTGATCAATAAATCCTCTTTTTAAAGGTTAAATATTCTTTTAATTTATTCAAATTATTAATTAATCTATCTTTAAGAAAGTTAATTATAGATATCTTATTTTTAACATTAATATCAATATCTTTATATCTAGTTAAGGAAGATAAATCAATAGCTCTTTCTAGTTTTATCTCACTATTAGTTTTATTAATAATATCTTTATTGTCATTAGTGTTTTTAATATTAACCTCTTCCTCTTTTACTTGATTATATATTCTTTTTAAATCAATTTTATGATTTAAAAAGATCTTATATAAATTAAAAGAAGATAAATATTCATTAAATAAATGTTCATTTTCAATATCTTCAGTATCAAAATAAAGCGATGTAAATGAATAATTGTTAATTAACGCTACTAATTCTTTTTTACTTAATAAATAATAGTTTCTTAAACTAAGCAATATTTCATAAATATTAAAGTTAGTAAGTGAAAAAGACAATAATTTTGATTTAATTATTGTTTCTTTTTCGTTTAGAAAAGAAAAATAATATAAATCAGAATTATCTTTATCGATTATTAAATTAACATTTAATACGAATAATAAATCTTTAAAAGTGAAATTAAATTCTCCAATTTCATATGTTAATAAGTCATTTAAGTTTTTCATAAGCACAACTTAATCTTAGGAATAAAAATTCACTTTGTAAATAAAAATTGTACTTAAATAGTGACAGATTTATGTATAATTAATTTTTAGAAATTTTTTAATAACTAAATATAAAGTTATAAAATTTATACTTAATTTACACTATTTTTTTACTAATAATTAAATAAATTTAATTTAAAAATTATTTCTTATATGAACATATAAAACTTTATGGAAAATCTTTTAAAAAATGATTGCTAATTCATAGAACGATATTTTTATTAAATTTTTCTATATAAATTTTAATTTTTCAAATGGTTAGAATTATAAATATTTAACCCAAAGCAACATCTAAAACCATCATTAAAGCAAATCCGATTAATGCTGACCACGTTCCAAAATGTGGGTGTTTAGATAAATGGGAGTCAGGAATTAAGTCTTCAATTACTACATAAATCATTGCTCCAGCAGCAAAAGATAATAAATAAGGCTCTAAGAAAGATAATTCAGCAGCTAAAAAGAAGCCGATAAGAGCAAAAATAGGTTCAACAATTCCACTTAAAGATCCATAAATAAACGCTTTTGTTTTACTATTTGTAGATTCTTTTAATGGTAAAGTAACAGCTGCACCTTCTGGAAAGTTTTGTATAGCCATTCCGATAGCTAACATTAAAGAGGCGATAAATGCATTATCGTTATTTAAAAGTAATGCACCACCAAAAGAAAAACCAACTGCTAATCCTTCAGGTATATTATGGATAGTCATTGCTAAAAAGAGTTTAGTCGATTTATTAAATTTTGATTTAACTCCTTCTTCTTCATTTGTTCCTTTGTGAAAATGAGGAATAATTTTATCAATTATAAATAAAAACAATCCTCCTAAAAGAAACCCAACAACAGCTGGAACAAATGAAAAATCACCATAGTTAGAAAGTGATTCGCTTTCTAAAGAAGGCAAAATCAAAGAAAAAATTGAGGCTGCAACCATTATTCCGCTTGCAAAGCCTAAAAATATTGTATTAAGTTTTTCATTGATATCTTTTTTAAAGAAAAAGATTAATCCAGCTCCTAATACATTTCCGATAAATATAATCATAAAACCTATGATTATTATAATAATGTTATTTGTTGAAATATTCATAAAAACTACCTAAAAAATATTTATTCCTTTAAGTTAAAGCAACCTCATTTTTTTAGCAACATATATGCTTTAAATTTATTACTTATAAATGCTTCTTTTTACATATATATAATATAAGAATGGGGTTCTTATATAAAAGGCTCAACCACCCCGTACGTAGTACAAGAATGCTTTAAGAAAGAAAAAATATTCACATTAAAATGAAATTCTTCACTTATGCATTATTTTTTATAACTTTAATTATTTTAGAAAATATCGTAAGAATAAATTCGCGAAATATTGCCATCGTTACACTTCACATCAAATAAATACTTCCATCCATATTTCTCGTAAAAATTTGTGTGGTCAGTGATTAAATATAACTTTTTAATTCCTTTACTCTTCATTTCTTCTATTACAAAATTTAATAATTTGCTTGCGATTCCTTTATTTCTAAATTCATCTTCAACATATAAAGCACAAACATTCGGTGTTAAATCTATTCTTTCATGATAATCATTATCAATAACTTCAATACCACCAATAATTTTTCCATTATTTAAAACTATATACCAACAAGGTATTAAATTATTTTCATTTAATGCATCTTTAAAACTTTCTAAGTAAATATTTTTATTAATATTCCATTTCGAAGAAAACCATTCGGCAACTATTTCGAGTTCCTCTTTATAACTATTTATATTTATTATTTGATAATCATTCATACCTACAATATAACACGTTTTTGATACATTACATACCCTTACAAGCACAACTTTTAAATGCTTCAAATTTGTCATGGATTTGGAAGGAAATCAATAAATACTGAACTTTATAAACTAGGTGCTGACTCAAAAGTTCGAACTACACTTTTAGGTCAAATTTCAATGTCGGTAAATGAGGACAATTATGTTGATAATCAAACAACTTTTGATGAAGGTTTAAACTTCTTAAATTCAATTTCAAAATAGAATTTTCCCCTTTTTTTCCCTTTTTGATACAAAAAAGTCCGATAAATACGTAATTTTGTGTTAGTAGAGCAATTTTAATACAATTTTGCATACCCCTTGGAATTTTGGCATACCTGCTCTACTTTTTGGCATACCTAGTACGATTTTGGCATACCATATTTAAACTTCAGATTATTCTAAGGCCTTTCTTATATTTTTGTTCCTAACAAATACGCTTCTTGCATTACTTCATTATTCTTTGAGGCACCATTCGCATCATTTATGCCAACTCCATAAATGGCCTTTTTGAAACTGCATCCTTCAAAGCAGCTAATCCAACCCTCTAGTCCATTAATAGCCCTATCTAGAGCAGACTTATCAGTATCAGCACATGTTGCAATTAAATAAACTTCCTTGAATTTGTTATCCTCTTTTCCATATAAAGGATTGCATCTATCCAAAAATGTCTTCATCATTCCTGACATCTCATAATAATAAATCGGTGTGGCAAATACTACCACTTCTGCTTCTTTAACTTTTAACATAAGTTCGTTCATATTATCTTTAATGATACACTTACCTGTATGATGACAAGCTAAGCACCCTTTGCAGAAATTAACACTCTTATCTTTCAAAGATACCAATTCAACTTCATTACCCACCTCTAGAGCACCTCTATAAGCCTCTTTTGCTAATATCTCACTATTAGAGCCATTCCTTAAGCTTGTTGAAACAATTAATACTTTTTTCATTTTTAAACTTACTCCTATTTATTCACCATATATTTCTTTTACATATCTTAGTACTGCCCATATTTTTGGCCAACCAACATACATAGCAATATGAGTTAACGATTCGCATAATTCATTTTGACTAACGCCATTCTTTTTAGCGTTCATCACGTGATACTTTAATGATGAATCGGTAATACCCGTTGAAGTAAGTACAACAATAGTTAAGATGCTTCTTTTCTTTAAATCAAGATATGATGTTCTAGACCATACTTCACCAAACAAAACATCATCATTTAACCTTGCGAATTCTGGTGCTATATCATTTAATTGGTCTCTGCCTGCAGTTTGAATGACTTTTGATTGCTTATGGTACTCATTTATTTTTAAATAGTCGTCATCAGAAACTGGCTCGCACCATGTTGTTGAACATTCTTTGCCTGGAACCTCTATCGCAATATGGGCAAATACGCTATCTTTAGCGGCGCCATGCCAATGCTTTACTCCTGGTTTAATATAAACGCTATCTCCTGGCAATAATTCAATGGGGTCTTTCCCTTCTTCTTGATAATATCCTCTACCATAAGTTGCGAGCAAGAATTGACCGCCATCTTTTTTAGCGTTGTGAATATGCCAAAAATTACGGCATCCTTCTTCAAATGTTACATTACAAACGCCGACTCCAACTTTATTTAAAAAATTTAAATAGCTAATGCCTGTAAAATATTTGTTATATGGATTAACTTCACCTAAACCAAAAGGTATATTTTCTAATTCTTCTTTTGTCATATTTATTACTACTTCCTTATATATTTTTCATCTTTTGAATCAACTATTGATTCATATTTCTCCACCTTCATATGAAGGTCAAATTTTTCTCTTAATTTTATGATTTCATTCATTATTGCTAATTGATGATGTTTATCTAATGCATCTTGGTTTTCCCAACTGTCGATTAGAAGAACTGTTTCCCCATCATCAATAGGATAGAAATATTCATATCTTAAATTGCCTTTTTCATTCCTGATATAGTCGACAATGCCTTTAGATATCATTTCACAAACAAACTTCTTAGCATTGCCATTTATGCCTTTGTAATAAATGTTCAGCGTTAACATATTTGCCTCCTAGTCTCTAATAAGTAATTGATTTAAGCCAAGATTCCACTTCGATTTTAGTCGCAGATTGGGAAAATCTCTTACCCTCAAGCCAATTCGCATCACTTGCCGATTTAGCTAAGTTAGTAGCGCTGCTACCAATTGGACTACTTGCAGATGTACAAAATGGAACTATTGTTTTTCCGTTTAAATCATACGATTCAACAAATGTGTACATTATCTTTGGTGCTTGTCCATGCCAAATAGGATATCCTAAATAAATAATGTCATAGCCTGTTAAATCTATTGCCTCACTACCTATTTCAGGCCTTGCATTTGGATCGTTTTGCTCTCTATCTGCCCTGCAATCTGTATAGTATTTAATATCATCATCAGTATATGGAATCTTAGCTAGGATCTCATAAGAAGACGAATTAGTTACGTCAACAATATAATTAGCACCATTTTCTGTGTTATTGGTTCTTGAAAAATAAACAACGATGGAATTATTAGATTCATTATCACTACTTGAATTATTTATAGGATTATCGTTTGGTTTAATATTATTTGATGAACATCCGAAAAGTGAAAGCATCACTAAAAATCCCGAAAATAATGTAAATGCTCTTTTAATCATACTCCACCTCTGAATTCTTATATAAAGCTTCAAGAATATTCTTCAGTTCAACAATTAGATTCTTATTCGATAGTTCATTAAAAGCTTTTCTTTCGATTTCATATAAACCATTCAAAAGTATTGATGAATATTCAATTCCTTTTTTAGTAAGTTTAGTTTGTAATTCTCGTTTTTCGCCTTTGATTCGAAGAAATTCAACATAGCCATCGTCTTCAAGTTCCTTCATAATTGTATTAACCGTACTTCTCGGTAAATCCCAAGTCTCGCATATTTCTTTTTGACTATGAACTTTATTGTCGTTTAGTGCATAAAGAATCCATAATAAGTTTTCCTTAACACCTGAATTCTTTGCATACTCAGCATAAAATCCATCAATTTTATATAAGACTCTACCAAATTCATAAAAGAAAGTTTTGCTGTTCATAAATATTCTCCTTCTTGAAATCCTAATTCGTATTTTAACACAAAAGGAATCTCCTGCCAATTTGTTAGCACTCATTTTTCTATTTCAAACAAGGAAAAATGAAAGAAAAAAATAATCGTGTTTTTGTGGCTATATCGTGTAATTGTAATATTTCAGCTGTAATCACTCTTTAACAATTTGCTTGATCTCTTCCTTATTTCCTTTAAAAACAGTCATTAAAACGACAAAAATGGGACTCAAACTAGATAAAAACATTATTTTTAGCGTAGTTCAAATCCCCTCAAGGCATAAAAAAAGACTTTGACGTATTGTATCAAAGTCGTTCTTTCAATATGGCAAAGATAATCCATTTTAATACAAAATGCAAACACCTTTCATTTTTTGAAAACATCTATCATTTTTTGTTAACACGCTGATTCGCTTTCACCAAGATGAATTGATATATTTCGATAATAACTATTAAAACAATAATTCCTACGCTTGTAGCAATAGTGAGTTTTTTCATATCATCTGTATATCCGCCATTAGCAAGAATCAAAGTATTTTGAAGAACTAATATTGACATCAATGTATTTACTGTGTTGACTAATCTAATTTGTTTTATTATTGGACCATCAGAATTCTTTGCTTTTTTCATATTAACAATAGACATTGTAATACTATAAGTAGTATATGCTGCTGAAGCAATTGAAGGAATTAAATCTAAATTATATGTTCTTTTATCTAAAACCAATATAAATGCAGGAGCTATCATAGCAATTGTCAAAATAATAAGCATTATAAATGTTATATAGACTACTATTAATTGATTATTTCTTGTTTTTTTGTGTGAAATTCCAAAAACTAATAAACCTTTAATGAGAAGCAAAAATACATAATAAGCAAATATACAAATATGCCATATCGAATCGTATAAAAAACCTAATATCCCATTATAAACAGTAAAACATATAATAGCTAATACGGATAAAAATGCAAATATAACCGTTCTCTTGTTATAATCATTCTTTAGTTTTTTAAAAATTTCTTTAATCACTTTTTAACTATTAATCCTTTAATAAAATCAGAGACTTCCTGAACAGGAATTTTGCAATCATCATAAACCCAATCGAATACTATAGAAGTTAGTCGAGAAATATAAAAATCCATTAAATATTTATGCCATTTTTCATCTAATCCAAATCTGTTCATAATTGGTACAAATAGTTTTCTAAACATTTGCTCGTAAGTTTTGTTTGCATTGAATAGTTGAGGATGATTCTTCAACACTTTATAAATATTCTTGTTTTCTTTTATAAAATTTAAATATGGAATTAAATTATCATCATTAATTAAGAATAAATCCTCTAGGTTGTCTTTTGAGATAATAGTGGTCTCATTTTCTTTTGACCCAAAATGAGAGTTAAATGATAGGTTCAATGATTTGATAGTTTCTTCTAATAAATCATTCATATTTGAATAATGTAAATAAAATGTTGATCTATTTACATTCGCAATATGACATATTTCCTTAATTGTGATATATTCAAATTCTTTAGTTTCTAAAAGCGTAATGAGTGCATCAATCATTTTTTTGGCGGTATTAAAGTATTTACTTTCATTTTTATTCATGTTTGATGCACCTTCTTTCTACTCTTCAGAGATTTCTTTTGCCAATTCTGTAATCTCAAATGCGTATTTTTCTTTTCTTGACTTTAATATTTTCAAATAAGCCAGATAATTAACACCACATCCAATAAATCCAACAACTCCAAGAATTATTCCTAACACTAATCCAGTTGTACCACTTAGACCAAAATCTGTCATTATCATACTCATTCCTGCTCCTGCAATTAAAGCACAAATAGTTCCAAATGTAAAAGCAAAAATATTAGCAGGTCTTTTTACTTTTTGATCCAATTTCCTTAATTGAACCACCTTTGTAGTTGTTTTTGGCGCATATTCTTCCGCGATACGCTTTGCGTAAACTTTATCTAAATTTTCCATTTTATATCCTCCTTGTACTTTGACAAAAATAGAATATCATTAAGAAAAATAGTTCTAAACAACGCGTTTACAAAAAAATGTCTATTTCACTAAATTATAATTAACTTCAATTAAAACCCTATTACTTGTATTATTTATTAATTATTTTGACAAAAACAAATAATCTGAATATTCAGTAGCAACAAAAAACAACTTTGTTACTGATTCTTAATGTTATTTAATTATTGAATATTCATTCTTTAATTTGAAGGTTAGGCATTAATCTTGACTAACAGCTCAGGATTTTGTGTTAAAATGATTAATTCAACTATCAATTGCGGGACTTCAATCCTTATAACAAGGCGTAAAAAAGGCTTGATACCTTAATTTCGTTGTATCAAACCTATGCTTTCAATATGCCTACATACTACGCTTTTGATACATTGCACACCCTTACAACGGCAACAACGGCAACTTTTAAGAGTAAAAAAGGATGGCTGTCGCCCACCACCCAATTCATATTAACGGGGTTCTCATAGAAACCTTAATCTTGTCTACTTATCTCTTTATTTAAATTGTCACGTAATTGAGTATAAATAATGTTCTCCATAAACATTTTTATAAATCTACTTTCGCAAAATTTTTCATTGAAATTTTACAACTTGTAACCGTTAGAAACAGATACACAAGTAAACCAATAAGACACGCAAGCACTTTTTCAATTGTGTGAACAGAATTAACTCCATTCAAAATATTTGAGAAAAGTGGGGTAGTCCAGCGTAAAACAATAAATAAGCTAATTACCAAAAATACAATAATTGCACCAATTACAAACGGAATTCCGATTTTGTCAGGTTTTTTGAAATAGTTCGGGAAGAAAATCAGATTAAAAACTCCTAACAATACCGCGCCGTTACCAACCAAAGCAATGTTTGCCGATATCCCTGCTTGGTTAACATATTGTTCCGCAGGTAGAATGGCCCCTTTGATTGCACCTAAAACACCCACAAGCAATAAACTGATACACTGCAACCCAATCATAACCAGCATTTTTGCGAGAGGTATATGCTCTTTTTTTACGGGCAATGCACAGGAGAACGCAATGTCGCCGTTTTCTCTTGCCATCATGCAGCAGAAAAATACCGAAAGGCAGGAGAAAAAGAAAATGACTTCATACGGGTAATTCGGCACGAATACAAGCACGGCAAAGGAGAGAAAGATAAAAGCCGTAGGGTGCATACAAAGTTTTAATTCTTTTTTAATCAGATTGACCATGCCTTTTCTCCTCATTTGCCTTTTCCAAATGCACAATGATATTATCAATTGTTGCATTTGAAAGAGTAACGCCGTTTAATCTTTGGGTACTCCGACATTTTACGGGGTAACGAAATTATTATTTTTTGCCATATTTTATGGGGTCTTTTTTGCTAAAAATAA
>CALVYH010000018.1 GCA_944372115.1 uncultured Bacilli bacterium | reverse complement strand
AAATATTTTCCCATTTGTTCACCTCCATAAAAAAATCCTACAAGATTTTATTCAAGTAGGAAATTTTAATTTAGATGTAAATCTTTTACTTATACAAAAAGATGGAGGTTTTCAGCCTTATTTTTTAAATATTTAAAAAAATCTAATTGATTTCAATAATAAAAAATTTTAAAACAATTAATATATGAAAGATTATATCAAATACATTCGTTCATTAGTCGGCCATAAAGAGATTATGGCTATTGCTGTTTGTGCTTTAATAATTAATGAAAAAGAAGAAGTATTATTAGAAACAAGAAGCGATAATAATAAATTTTCTTTTCCAGGCGGAGCTTTAAATATAGGCGAAAAAATTATTGATGGTTTAAATCGTGAGATAAAAGAAGAAACAGGCATTGATTTATCTTTAATTAAAAATAAAACTGTTAGACTATTTGGAATTTATAGTGGTGAAGAAGGAAAATTTATTTATCCAAATAAAGATATAACATATTACACTGATATTGTCTTTTTAATAAAGGTAAATAGTAAAGATATCATTATAAAAGAACATGATTTAGAGAGTTTAGATATTAAGTTTTATAAATTTAACGATATAAATTTAGAAAATATGGTTACGTTTGATAAAGAAGTATTAATTGATTATTTTATAAATAAAAATAATGATGTAATTGTTAAATAAAAATTCGACTTTAATTTAAGTCGAATTTTTAATATTTACCAAATAATTACACGTTTAGATGGTTCTAAATACATCTTATCAGATTCTTTTATATCGAATGCCTCATAGAATTCTTTAAAGTTTCTAACTTGCATATTTGCTCGATAATAAGCAGGTCCATGAACATCAATGGTTAATAATAATTTTGTATATTCTTCTCTTTGTTTCATACACCAAATTCGAGCATAATTTATAAAGAATTTTTTAAAATCAGGATTCTTTTTAACTCTTTTTAATGATTCAA
This sequence comes from uncultured Bacilli bacterium, assembly GCA_944372115.1. GTDB lineage: Bacteria > Bacillota_I > Bacilli_A > RFN20 > CAG-826 > Onthovivens. The sequence continues at coordinate 12,437 of CALVYH010000018.1, read as the reverse complement.
TAGAAGAAGTAACTCCTCCATTATCGGCGATATTTTCACTAACAGTTAATTTGCCATTAATTTTTTCTCCATTTAATAAAAGTCCATCAAATTCTTCAATCATTAATTCAGTTTTCTTTTTAAAGTTATCATAATCTTCTTTTTTCCACCAATTATTGATATTACCATTTTCATCCATTTGAGCACCGTTATTATCAAAAGCATGTGAAATTTCATGCCCAATAACACATCCAATTCCACCATAATTTTCTTCAACGCTTTGAGAAAGAGAATAGAATGGTTTTCTTAAAATGGCAGCTGGGAAAGTAATGTCGTTACTTGAAGGATTATAACAAGCATTAACAGTATTTCCGCTCATTACCCATAATGATTTATCAACTGGTTTAAAAAGAAGTGAACTATTATATTCATTTTTTATTTTTGTTAAGGTAGAAACAATCTCAAATAATGAATCCCTTTCATTAAATTCTAATTTTTTATAAAGATCACTCACTTTATCTGGATAGCCAATTTTAATTTTCATTGTATCAAGTTTTAAAATCGCTTTTTTAATTGTATCTTTTGATAACCGATTATTTGAGGAAAGTCTTTCTTTATATGTTTGAATTAAATTTTTAACTAAATCGATAACATCTTTTTTTGCATCTTCTCCAAAATATTTTTTACCATAATAAATTCCAACTACTTCATCATAGAAAGAATTAACTAAACGATATGCATATTTATTTAAAGCTGTAACTTCGCTTGTTCCTCTTAATGCATTTGAATATTGGCTAGAAAGAGTTCTTAATTCTTCAGAGATAAGTTGAACATCTCCAACAATAGATTTTACTTTGGCCCAAGCAGCATATTCTTCAAAATTATTTTCAGTTAAATTTTTAAAATTTTCTAAAAATTTTGGATCATAGACGACAATAGTTTCTGGGATTTTACCAAATCTTTTAATCATAAAATTATCCAAATTTAGATCTAACATTTCACAAACTTTTTTATAAGGATATGGATTATAGCATTTAATATAATCAGCCATTTCTTCACTTGATTTAACAATTTTTGATAATTTAGCATCAAAAGAAATGGTTTTAAAAAGAAGTTCATCACTATTTTCAATTTTTAATGTTGTTAAAATTGCTTTAACCATTTGTTTATAAATGTTTAATAAAACTTCAGCGTTTGGAGAAGAATACATAGTTTTATCGGGCAAGATTAAAGAAGGTGCATTAATATAAAGAGCGTATTTTGTTGCTTCCATCATATCTTCACTAACAAAACTTGTAAAAGGAAGAGGTTGAGAAGAATGCCATAGATTAAAGATATCATTCAAAAAGTCTTCTTTTGTTTTAATTTTATCAAAAATAGCAACACCATCTAATAAAGGTGTTAAACCTTTTTTACGATCTTCTTCATTTAATACTTTTTTATAAAGAGTAATTGCATAATTTAATAATTTATCATCGATTTTAATTTTACTTAATTCATCAAATTCTTTAAGCATAGTTTTTTCTACATCGATATCTAAATCAATAAATCCACCTGTAGCAGGTAAATCATCTGGTATTATAGCTTTTTCTATCCATTTACCATTAACATAATTATATAAGTCGTCTTGAATACGAACTTTATCATTGAATTCATTTTCCATATTTATTTACCTCACAACACTTATTTTACTATTTATCATATTTTTTAAAAGTAAGTATTACTTTACATATTTAACTATATTTTTTTATCTTTGTATGGAACCTTCCTTTTTTATTTATATTTGATTCATCTAAAAATATAAATTTACCTTTTCCTTTAATAGAAACTCTTTCGTCTTTTTTTAATATATAAGAAGGATTTATTTTGCTTTCACCGTTTATAAAAACATTTTCTTTTAAAATTAATTCTTTGCTTTCTTCTCTTGATAGATTAAAAACTTCTTTGATTATATTGTCTAATCTAAGTGAAGATACATATATATTTATAATTTCAAAATTTAATTTATAAGGTGATGAAGATAAATCTATTTCTTTAATGTTAACCGTAGTATGTTTAATGGTTGTTAAATTATTTAAAATCTCATTTTTAATTGATGATAAAACATATATTGTTCCAGAATCCATTGATTGCGGGTCGATTAAAATATCGCCAATAGTATCTCTTTTTATTCCTAAATTCATTAAAGAACCTAAAAAATCTCGATGAGTAAATTTATCTGTATATTTTTTATTTTTAGGGGTAATTAATAATAAAGAAATTTCTTTATTAATATATTTATTAATTTCTTCTTTATCCATTTCTTTAGGATAAATAAAAAGAATTTTCCTATCGTTTTCTTCATTATTTCCTCCACTAAGAAAAAAGATTAATTTGTTATTAAATTCTTTATTTAATGAAGAATACTCTTTTAAGAAAATTGATTGTTCGCTTAGTGATAAAAAAGAAGTAGATGTAATTATAAAATTGTCATTACTTCTAGTTGCTAAATCATGAATATGTGAAATTAAATAATCTTTATTTTCCATCTTTTATTTTTAACTTTTGATAATCGGTTTCAATAAAATATATGTGGCCATATTTTTTGACTATATCATCATAAATTGGTTTTAATTTTTTAGCTTTGATATTTTTAAAGTCGTTTTGTGCGTATTCATTTAAGCAATAGATGACAAATTCTTTGCTTGCAGGATGCATTAAATAGTTAGCTTCTCGATTAATAAAAAATTCTAAAACAAAACTTCTTTTAAAATCTTTTTTATGATATGTTATTGAAGCAGAAATCATATCTAAACAATATTCTAAATTATATTTAAAAGGCATTGGTTTAATTAATAATTTTCCTTTATATGTATCAATCCAATATTCATAATGATGTTTATTTTTATTCGTATGATGAATTGATATATCGCTATATCCAAAATTATGAGTTCTTTCTTCAACTATAGGAGAAGAAGTCCCTTGATAATATTTACAACTAGGGACAAATTCAGCTTTAGAATATTTAGATAAATCATGTTTAAAACCATTAATTGGAATACCCGCTTTAATACAGAATTTCATTACTTTAAAACGGTGAGAATTTATAATTTTTAAGTGTTTAAAAAAATTTTTCATAATAATAAATTTCGTCAATCAAAAATAATTTTACTTTTTAAAAAAGCTTTTACAAGTAGAATCAATAATATTATAAACTTGATCTTTTTCTACATCTGTTAAGGCTTGGATTCTACGTATAATTTTCAAAGTATGTAAGTCCTTAATGTATTCTTCGACAGCAATAGTAGAAGAACTCTTAATAGAAGAATCAACGTTATGACTAAGCATATCATCAATAGTTACTTCATAAAGATCTGCCAATTTTATAAGAGTATTAATGTCAGGTTCGGCTCTACCAGTTTCATAATCTGATAAGTTATATTGATTAATGTTAAGAGTAGAAGCGACTTGTTTTTGAGTTAACCCTTTTGAGGTTCTTAAGATTTTTAACATGTCCTGTAATTTCATATTTATTATTATAGACGTTAAAAGTAAAAATTACTATAGAATTATTAATTAGTTTATTTTACATTTTTTAGCTGCAAAAAAATTTATTTTCAGTAAAGCTTTAAATATATTTTTTTGATTAAAATTTCAACTTATTTTGATCAAAAAATTTAACAAAAATAACCTCATTTTTTTGACGAAAGTAGAGGTAATTTTTTTGGGCGTTTTATATTGACTTAAAAACGATATTAATATTGATGAAAATCACTTTTTTGCTTATAAAAAATTAAACTTAATCGTAAATTATTCAGTTCCCATTTATATAGATAGATGTTAGATTTTAATAATTTTTTTAAATAAAATACTAATTTTAGTAATTAAATAGTATATGTAAAAAATACATATATATACTTTTAGTAGTTTTTTAGTTAAAAATATCTCCTTATACTGCTACTTTCATATAAAACTGCTATATTGCTAGCTAAAAAAGAAATAGTTTGAAAATTTGTGATTTTATAAATGACAATTATTAATTTTATGTTTATTTTTTTTCTATTTTTTAATTGACAAAATATTAATCGATATTAGTTGAAAGCAACATCAAAAAAATAATCAAATTTTTAATGCCCCCTCTTTTTTGATTATGAATAAGGTTTAAATACACAATATTTCTTTTGTGAAATACTGATTTAAGCAGATTTTAGTGCGTTAATTTTAATTATTAATTATCCTAGAGACAATTTGGATTAACTCTTTTTATATAAAAATAGATATAATAGTAAGGAACAAAATATCTAATGATTAATAGATGGAGGTTTTATTTATGACTGAAACAGGATTAATTGTCTTAATTGTTGTGATTGTTGTTTTATTAATTGCTGTTATTGCAATCGTTGCTTGGTGTATTTCAACTAGAAACACTTTCAAAATTATGAAGGTTAAAGTTGATGAAGCAGCAAGTGGAATTGATGTAGCTTTAACAAAGAGATTTGATCTTTTAACTAAATCTTTAGCAGCTACAAAAGGCTATGCAAAGCATGAGGTTGAAACTTTAGAAAAAGTAGTCAATTTAAGAAGTGGAAATTCAATCAAAGAAATGTCAATGAAAGATAAAAACGCTTTAACAAATGAGATTGCTGAAGTCAGTAAAGGATTAAATATTTTAGTTGAACAATATCCAAATTTAAAAGCTGATGCTACATTTGTTGAACTTCAAAGACAAACAGCTGATTGTGAAGAACAACTCCAAGCTGCTAGAAGAATTTATAATTCAAATGTTTCAACATTTAATCAAAAAAGAAACGTTTGGCCATCTTCTATAATCGCTAATAAAATTGGCTTTAAAGAAGATTTAGATTTCTTTGAAGCTGAAGAATCTAAAAGAGAAGATGTTAAATTTGACTTCTAGTTATTGAGTTTGTTTATGAATGAATTTATTAATACAATTGAATCAAATCGTATATTTTTTAAAAAGAAATTAAACATTATTTTAATAGTAGCATTATCTATTTTAGGAGCAGGTTTAATCTGTCTTATTATTGGATTAATTTTCTCAAATTCGACTTTATTTATTATTTTCTTTTTATCTATAATTGTTGCAGCTATAATTTATGGAGCTGGTTATAGTGTTTATAATAAAAAATACTTATCGACATTTGAAAAAGATCTTGATAGAAAAGCTATCGAATTAAATTATGGAAATGATTATTTTTACGACCCAATTAAAGGTATAGATTTTGAATCGATTAATGAATCAAGATGTGTAAATCGACCTGATGAATATCATTCCTCTAAATTATTTGAAGTAAAAAGACACAATATTAGTTTTCTTTCAAGTAATTACATATTTGATTTTATTCACTATACTACCGATTCAAAAGGAAATAGCAAAAAAGAAGTAAATCATTATAATGGTAGATTTATAAAATTTACTTTTCCTAGAAATTTAAATGCCTTTTTATCGATAATGGAAAAAAATAGCATTGATGAGATGATTAAAGATCCTCGTTTAGGTGAAAAGATTGAATTTGAATATATGGAGTTTAACGAGAAATTTATTGTTAAAGCAAGCGATCCATTAAAAGCAAATTATATTATTACTCCTCAAGTCCAATGTAATATTGTTGATTTTGATAAAGCATTTAAATCGAACTTAATTGTTTGCTATTTAGATAATTCAGTTTATATATTTATGCATGAATATAACGCTAAAATGGGTTTAGGAATTTATAAAGAATTTAATCAAAAGGTGTTTGATTCTTATGCTAATGAATTTATAATTCCACTATTATTGATTGATGCGCTAGATTTAGATAATGATAAATATATTAATAAGAATTTAAATTAAATAAAAATTGAAAGGGCTTTTAAGAATATATGAGCAACGAAGAGAGAAGTATTGGTTGGATTGAAGTAATTACAGGTCCAATGTTTGCAGGAAAAAGCGAAGAGTTATTAAGAAGAATTAATCGTTTAAAATATGCTAAAAAGAATTTTATCGTTTTTAAACCTTTAATCGATAATAGATATAGTGATACTGATGTTGTATCACATGAAAAAAAATCATATAAAGCTCATCCAATTTCTAAGGGAGTAGATATTTTAAAATATATTACACGAGATTTAGAAGTTGTTTGTATTGATGAAGTTCAATTCTTCGATGAAGGTATTATTGATGTTGTTGAAACTTTAGCAAATCGAGGAATTAGAGTAATTTGTGCTGGACTTGATACTGATTTTAAAGGAGATCCATTTCCGGTTGTCGCAAATCTTTTAGCAAGAGCTGAAATAGTCGATAAATTAACTGCTATTTGTGCTGTATGTGGAAAAGATGCTACAAGAACACAAAGATTAATCGATGGAAAACCAGCAAAAGCTGATGGACCTGTTATTTTAGTAGGGGCTACTGAAAGCTATGAACCTAGATGTAGACATTGTCATCAAGTAGATAGAAAATAGAAAAATAAAAATTCTTCCTAAAATTATGGAAGAATTTTTATTTTATGCGAGATATATAATCATCATATATTTCTTTAGCTATTTCATCAGTAGTTTTATTATTTTCATCAATAAATTTATCTATATATTTATTTAAAGAGGTATCAAATTTAAAACGATCATGATAAATACGTTTATGTATTTCTTCTTCACTATCTCCTCTTTTTCTCATTCTTTCTGTTCTTTCAATTTCATCAGCATTTAAAAAATAAGAATAGATATTTTTATATTGTGATAATTTAAAAGCGATTAAACCATTACTTTCAACTATTAAAACAGTCATATCATCAATAAGCTTTTTTTCAGTCCCATAATAATTATTGTTATAGAAAGTAGTTTCTATAAATTCATTATTATTTCTCATCTTAATAAAAGTATCCTCAGTTAAGAAATTATAATCTAATCCATTAATTTCATTTACACGAGGAGCTCTAGTAGTCGAAGTAACAAATTTTTTAAAGCCATATTTAGTGGTGAGAATTTTTGCAATCTCTGTTTTTCCACTAGCGCTTGGTCCAACAAGAATAATCATACATAAATTATATGGTAGGAGTTAAAAAAAGAAAATGAGAAAAAGATTTTTTTATAAAAATAAAATTTTGTGAATATTTTTTTCGTTTCTAGCATTCTTGTATAGTGAAAGGAGGAAAAATTATGGTTAAAGGAATTTTACTTTTACCTGTTTTGTTGTTTTCTTGTGGATTAGGAAATAAAGATTTTTTATCTAAACAAGGTGAAATTAACTCAAGAATGGTTAATTTTTATTCTAATACTTGTCATGAAGTATACGAGCATCATTCAACTCCATATTTATTTTCGATAAATTATTTTCGTCTTTCAGCGATGGATTTAATGGATTATAAAAAAGTAACTATTTCTTATGAAGGAGCAGATTATTCTCAAGCATTAAATTTTACTTTTAGAGTTTATGATGAAGATGATAGATGTATTGATGAAGTTTCTTATTTTAAAAGTAGAAATGAAGGTATAAATAGAACTTTTACAGTTTATTTTGAAAATGTAGAAAGATGGTCTGGCTTATGTAAATTTGTTTTTACTTGGCATTATATTTATAACAATAGAAGTGGGACGTTTGCTTTATTTTATTTAAGGTTTTCAGGTGGAACTTTAGAACCTCCATATTATGAAATGGTTAATCCTTATTATGCAGAAGTTTATCCAGATCAAGGATATAGTGAAATTTTTGGAAATTATGTAAGAATAAAGAATTTAAAAGAATTGTATGAAATTCCAGTTTATGGTAAGTTCGATTTAAATGATTTAGGAATTATTTATTATTTAGAATCATTAAATCCTTCAAATTTAAGGGGTCAAATACTTTTATATTCAGATATTGAAACTCGACTTAAAAATCAAAATGTTGATCCAGAATTAGCAAATCAAGCTATTTTTTATTATAGAAGTAGCCCATTAATAAATTTAAGTTTTGATAAATCTTTAGGGAGAGATGATAGTGCTTATATAGTTAATAATAAAAATAATTATTACAATCCATCAACATATGAAATGAATAATGGGTGGAAGTCAGGATATGAAGCGACTAAAGCTTTTTATTTACCTAGAGCATTATATCCATATTTGAAAGAAGTTAAATTTACAATTAGTTTTCCAGCAGCATTTCAAAATTCAATTGCTTTTGGATTTACTATAAATGTTAGATTTTTAAAAGCTAACTATAACACCACTTATGAAGTAGTTGGAGAAATTGATAATGAAATTATTGATGATGATTTAGAGGAGGTAATAATCCCATGATTTTAACACCTTTATTTTATTGCTCGGTAATTTTGGTTTCTGGAATTTCAACATTCTTTTTAGGAACGCAAGGAATGTATGTGAATAGAACTTTTTTAAATATGCCAGTTTCTCTTTTTGAAGCTAATGTAATAAGTATTGGAGAAGAAAATAGCGATGAGAATCCTCAAAGTTTAGGAATTGTTCCTAGAATTATTATGGGTGAAGATGAAGAAGAAGGAAATGAAAGTGAAACTAGATATTACTGTTTTGATAAAGAAAATTTAGAAAAAGATATTAAGACTTATTTAAATATCAATTTAAAAGGAAAAGTTGATAGATATGAAATAGCGATGAAATATTATATCTATGAAAACGATGAATTTATTGAAGATAATTCTCATGAAATAAATGCAGTAAAAATTAGATTTAAGTGTCAATATTATAAATATTTTGTGTTTGATGAAAGTTTAAGTTTTTATATCAAAGAATTTATCGAGGAAACCTATGAATGAACGTATTGAACAATTTTTTAAAAAGAGTTTTCTTAAAGATTTATTAGATATTGATACTATTACTGATATTTCTTATAACGGAGAGAGTATTTATTATCAAGATAATATCGAAGGAAGAAAGAAATACGATAAGGAAATTTCCTCTAAAGAAGCTTATGAATTTATTCGTCAAATTGCTAATTTAACTGATTCACAATTTAGTGTTTCTTCTCCTATTTTAGATATATCAATTGATAAATATAGAATTAATGCTGTTCATTATGTATTAGCTAGAAAAAATAGAGAACAAGCGATAAATTTCTCAATAAGAATCGGATATTTATCTTTAAGAATTAAAAATGATGGAACATTTATTAGTAAAAAAAGCGTTGATTTAATTGATTTGTTTTTAAAAAGTAATCAATCAATTATAATTGGCGGTCAGACAAGTAGTGGTAAAACCGAGCTACAAAAATTTATTCTTTCTAGGTTAAAAGAAAATAGCAGAATAATTATTTTAGATAATGTTGAAGAATTAGAAACTGATGATTTTTTAAAAAATATCGATTCGCAAACGTGGCTTTTAAAAAAGAATACGGATTTAAATTTTGATGATTTAGTTAGAAATGCATTAAGAAATAATCCGGATTGGTTAATTGTTAGTGAAGCTAGAGGGGAAGAGATGTTATCTATATTAAATTCAGCAATGAGTGGACATCCAACAATTTCAACGATTCATGCAAAAGATTCTTCTTTTATTTATCGAAGAATGGGAAGAATGTGCTTACTTAAAAATGAAAATTTAAAATATAACGAAGTTTTAGAAGATATATATGATCATTTTAAATTAGTAATATATGTTGAAAAAGAAGTTGATAATAATGGCGAAATTCATCGTTATGTTAAAAAAATAGCTACTAATTTAAAAAATAAATACTATGAATTATTCTCTTATCCATGCACTTATTATCCATTGCCTGAAGAATTAAAAGTTGAACTTAAATTATCAGCAAAAGATTTTAATAGTTTTAATAATAGGTGGGCAAATAAAGAGAAGAAAGGAGAAGTAAATGAAAAAGAAGTTAAACTTAAAAAACCTAAATTCAACGAGAATAATCGTCTACTTACTAGTTAGTGTTACTATTACTTTATTAAACTTTTTTACTACTAGAAATTGGATTTATTCGCTCGTATTATTTTTAATCACATTATTATTTTTCTTTATTTTAATTGAAAAAGAATATCAAAAATTTAAAAAGATAAATAGAAAGACTCATGAATGTGTAAATTTTATTAATAATTTTATTATTTCTTTAAGTATTCACAATTCAATTCCTTCAACTTTTGAAATGATTAAAGAATCTTTTAGTGGAGAATTAAAAAAAGAGGTTGATAGTATTGAACACTTAGATATTATTGAAAAATTAGAATATTTAAGAGATTATTTTAATTCTTCTTTATATGATTTCTTTTTAAAAATAATTAACCAATATGAGTATAATGGTGGCGATATTATTGGGATTTCTCAATTATTAATTTTTGATAGTAGAAATGTAGAAACATCATTAGATAATTTTTTATCGGTATCAAAAAGAAAATTAGTTGAATTTATGATACTTTGGGGAATTACGATGGGAATTTTACTTATCTTACAATTTGCCCTTTCAATGTTTTATGAAACTATTGTAGAAATGAGCTTTTATACTCCATCAATATTTGTCTTTTTCATAATGTTTTTAATATTCTTATATTTTTTCTTAAAACATAATTTTAATTTAAATTTTATTAATGAATGGAGGGAAAAGGAGAATGAAAAACCTCAGGCAGAAAATTGAATCCTTATCATTAAATTTTGCTAAAGAAATGTCTATTTTAGCGGTAGTTAATGTTTTATTAATCGCAGCTTTAATTGCAATGTTTTTTATAAATTTATCAATTTTAGTAATTATTGGAATTGCTATAACAATTGTTGCTTTTAATTTATTTTATCTAAATCGTTATAATACGATGATTTTAAATAAAGAAAAGAAACTAGATAACGAATTTATTGAAATATTTTCTTATTTAAGAATATATCTTTATAACGAAGAAACAGTTTATTCAGCTTTAAAAAATATTAGTGAATTTGCATCACCAAAAATGAAAGATAGAATCGAACAGTTATTAAGTGATATTGATGAGGATAAAACTGTTCAACCATTTATTACTTTTGCAAGATTATTTCAAAATAAAGTAATAGAAGAAGTTATGATTGCCTTATATGAAATGGTTAATAGCGGTAATAAAGATATTTATTTAAATCAATTCATTAAAGTTTTTGAAGATTTCAAAACTAGAAGTGAAGATGAAAACGAGGAAAAAAGATATCGTAAATTCGATACATTAAATATGTTATCTGTTGTAGGAAGTGGCTACATCATGGTTATTTTAGCTTTATGTATTGTTACGCTGCTCGGGGAGGCTACAAATGGGTTCTAAATTAGGTTTAATTTTATCGATTTCAATTATCTTTTTTGCATTTCTTTTTGGAGCAGATCTAATAATGATTCAACTTCAATACACAGATTTAGATTCTATGTCAGCAACTATATCTTATAAGATATCTAAAGAAGCTGAAATAAGTGAATCATTATTAGCAATGTGCGAAGAAAGAAATGTTACTATTGTTGCTTTAAATCCAGAAGTAACAGGATATCAAAAAGGTGATATTTTTTCTTATACTTTAACTAGAGAATACACGCCATTAGTTTTAGGAAATCAACCTTTTGATATCACAATAACAAGACATGCAGTTATAAGTATTTTAAATTAAAGGAGGTAACAAAATGTCAGAAATTAAAGGTCAAATTTTAGGAGTTGTTTTAGTATTAGCAATTTTTGGAGTAGTTGGAACTACTTTATACGGAGCGTTTGCTTCAGCTGGTAATAAAGTTGCAGATAAGATTAGTGATTCAGTAGAGGAAGGTAGTATTAAAGGAGATACAGAGACAGAAACAGATTTTAACGATGATAGTAGTGATTTGATGAGCTTTTAATTGTTAAATTAAAGATTTATGAGATTTAAAAACGGTGCTAATATTAGGCATCGTTTTTAAATAAATACATTAAAATTTGTCATAAGTATTAATAAATCCTTTGCTAAGTAATGCAATTACAATGTAACTAATTTTTATTAAAGTAAAAGGTAACATTTTAAAAAAGTGTAAATTATCAGGTTTTACTTCTTGTCCCACCATTTTCCGTCACTAGCGGATATGGCGCAACACTTTTTTAGAATAAATATTTTCTTTTATTTATTGAAAATGTTACGATTTTGCTCATATATCTTTTGTGAATATCATTATTAGTAACATTATTTCCTTGTCCATAGTGATTTAAACAATATACTTGATAAGAATTCTTATTTAAAATTTTTGCTAAATAATCATATCCATTAGAATGTTCTTGCATTCCAGTAACAATAATTACAATTTTTTAAAATTTTCACATTCCCAAACGTGTCCTTTTAAAACATCGCCATATGAATTTTTAAAAGAAAACACTTTTTTCATATAAGTCCTCCTAGAAATATATTTAATTATTATATTAAATTACTTTTAAAATAGATAAATCTATAAAAATTAAAAGAAAGAGGAATATAAATTCTCAGCAAAACACTATTAAAATTAATATTTATATACTTCAATTTCTAAATCTGATACTGGATAAGAACAACAAGGATGGAAA
>CALVYH010000017.1 GCA_944372115.1 uncultured Bacilli bacterium | reverse complement strand
CTTTATTAGGTTATAAAACAGTTACTAAATTAGGCGAAGATGATTTATTTGACAACCCTTTAATTTCCGGTCAAACTCCAGTTGCTGTTGATTCAACTGATTCAGATAAAGGCGTATATTTAACTCCAACCCAATTAAATGCATTAACAGTTTCTGTAAAAGTTTCTGATGCGACTTCAAAAGAAACACCATTAACTGCTCAAGCTGTTACTGGAAATATTGATAATTGGTACGATACATTAGAGAAAGCTTTATTAACTTCAACAGGAAATATTAATACAACTAATTTCTCAGGAGTTAACGATGTTAAACAATGGCAAGCTGCACACATTAATGATTTCAAAGTAATTGCTGAAGGCTTAAAAACTTCTTTGGCAAATAGCTTAAAGACTGTTGCAATTCAACAAAAAGTTGAGGAAGTTAAAGAAGGTGATACAGTTAAAACTCCATTTACACCTGGATTCAATGGTACAGATGAAAATTCTTTATTACAATTAGATAAAGAAACAACTGGCAAATTTATTACCTATGGTTCTGTTAGTGAAATTTGGAATGAATCAGTAAAGGATTCTAAAACTTTAAGTTCGGTTGTCACATTAGCAGAAGGTACAAAAAATAGCATCAGCAGTTTAATTAAAGTTGAAAATGGTGTTGCTTCATTATTAGGAAAAGAAGCTGATGGTGCAAATAGCGCAACAGGATTAACGTTAACAGATCCTGACTATGTTGAATATTTAGGTTCAGTTGCTGGTGGATTAAATTCAGAATCTGTATTAATTAAAGAATTAACTGGTGATAGCGGAATTGTTCACGAAATTTTAAACGGAACAGCAAGTTCATCAGACGTTGACAGATGGTGTGCTAATAGTAATTTAAAAGCAATTTATGAAGACGATGTAGCTGATTACTACACAACAATCAAAGGCATGATTGATGATTACTATCAACAATTAAGAGCTGATGCTGCTAAAGATGATAATGGTTCAGCAAAATTCATTGCTTTAGGAAATGCATATAATGCATTCACTGGCTTTGTTGGTCATATCGTTGTAATGCCTACAGAAACAGATGGAACTTTAGATACAACAAATAATAAAGATTGGACAAAATGGAAAATCGATGATGATTATGATACAACAGGTAAATTTGTTGGAACGGATTATTTAGACTTTACATGTGAAACAATTAAATCAGTTAAATCTTGGAATGCTATTGTAAGAGAAGCTTTAAGTAAAGCAAGTGAGGTTACTCCAACCACAGCACTTGGTGATGTCAATGGTTATCTTGATTTAAGTGAAAAAACAAAAGCATTAGAAGGTTTTGGTGTTTCTTATTCTCTTAGTGCTGCAAAGACAACTTCTACAGATACAACAGAAGGATTAGATAATGCTATAAAAAAACTCAATGAAGCATTTGCTAAATTTGATGGAAATGTCCAAGAATTAGTAACTTCAAATAATAGATATAAACCAACTTGGGTTGGAACAACATTGGGAGATGTATTAACTTCTCTTTCAACATTTAATGGCAAAATCACAATTACTGCTAAATTAAATATCGTTGAAAAATGGAATACAAGTGCTACATTCGGAAGCGCTCCAACCGATGTTAAATTTAAAGAAGATGTTGATGGATTAGAATTAAGGTATGCTAGTGGCGTTGTTACATTAGAATTTGACGTTTCAAAATTAGCATCAATTTCTTCAACACCTATTGCCGGAACATTTACTGTTACTCCAACAGAGGGAGAAGCTGTCGAAGTTGCATTCTCAATTCAATAATAATTATCCAATTTTAAATATTGAATAATTAAACTTATTCTCATCAAGGGAGGAATTTCCTCCCTTGATATTAATAATAAAGTTATCTTAATTAAGATGATTTTATTATTAATAATGAGATTAGGAGAGGAAGATTCCTCTCCTAATCTTTCTATTAAAGATAACTTAATAAATAAGAGTTAATTTTAATAGAAAGACTTGTATAATAGATAAATAAGTAAGTTATGAAAGATTTTTTATTTAACTTATCAAATACACCTAAATTTTTAGGAGTTATAACTTTATTAAACTATGAAACATTAGTTAATAGCATATTAAATTCATTTAATATGCTATCTTTTGATAATGATATAAATAATAAGAACTTATTATTAGTTGATTTAGGTTTTAAAGTAGGATTTAAAAATAAATATCGTTTTTTAGTTATATCATTATCAAAAGATAATAAAGTAAATCTAATAAATGATAAATTAATAAATAATTATGAATATTTATCATTAGATAATTCTTTATCAATTATTGATAAAGAATTAATTATTAAAGAAGCTAATGATATAGCTAAAAAGAATATGGATAAAGTTAAATATAATATATATTCATTAGTTTAAAACTTTATTAAATTAATTATAATATTGTTTAATAAAAGCTAACTTGTGATGGATAAAGCTGGGTTCTTTTGTTAAGAGTAGATATATTTATTTAATAAAATTTATTTAGAATTCCTTTGCTCCTCGAGTTAGCTTTTATTCTTTATTAAATTAAGCGTATGGAAAAGTTGACAACCAAAGAAAAAGCAAAAAAACTCTTTATAATTGGAAATGGTTTTGATGTCGCTCATAATTTGAATTCACAATATAAACATTTTAGAAGTTGGCTATTTAAAACTTATGTTATTAATTTAGAAAAAATAGATAACTCATATAACAAAAATATTCCAAATTATTCTACAAACTATCGAGGGCTTGAAAAATATAGCAAAGAGCAATTTTCATGTTTTTTTATTCCGATTCTGGATGAATGTAACGACTTTGATATAGATTGGACTCAATTTGAAGAATCTTTAGCTAATATTAATCGGGGTGAAAAACTTGACTTTGTTGAAAAGTGTTATAATAAAGAAGGTGATTACGATCCTTTTGGGACAGAAGAAAATTTTGATGTTGAATCACAAAAACTTTTAGATTGTTCAAATGTCCTCTCAGGGTTATTTTCCGAGTGGGCAAGAACCTTAAATGATGATTTAGTTAATGGAAAAATTTCTCAATTAAATTTTATAAAAGAAAAGTTCAGCAACGAATGCTTATTTCTAAATTTTAATTACACTGATACAATAGAGATTCTTTATCAAATAAAAAATGTTTTTCATATTCATGGTCAGTCCTCGGCAAGTTTTGGCAATGTTATTTTTGGTCATGGCTCATCGTCACTTAATAAAAACATTTTATTAAGTGATGAACTAGAATATTACAATGCAAATGACAATATAAAAAATGTTTTTTATTCTTTAAAAAAGGATTGCGAAAAAATAATAACTAAAAACAAAGATTTTTTCGAAAAGTTAAGTGATGTTGAAGAAATTTATATTTTTGGTAAAAAGGTTGGCGGATCTGATGCCCCTTATTTTAAAGAAATATTTAAAAAAACAGCAAAAGCTTCCAGATTATATGTTTATATATATAATAAAGATGAAAAAGATGAAATCTTTAAAAACATAAAATCTGCAGGATTTAATAAAGAAATAAGCGAACGGAAATAACTTTTAAGTTTTAACAACGACAAGCATACGAAAATTACGTAATAAAAATTTAGTCTTTATTTTTAGTGGGTAAATATAAAAATTCTTTTTTAAGTATTCAAATGCGATATTCACATATTAAATTGTATTATTTTTTAATATGATACTAGCCCTGTTATAATTAAATAGATATAAGATGAGGCATTCGACGAAAATCAGAAATGTTAGTGAATTATTAATCAATAAAATAATTGATAAAACAATTGAAGACTCTATGATTATTTATACAAATAAATTATCATGCGAAAGTTTAGAAGTTGGTTTAGAAGCAGCTTTTCAATTTAATTTAGGAGTTATTTTAAAAGATATTTTAGAGCTTAATCGTTTTTATGAAGACGAAAAAATAAAGGTTTTATTCGAAAGAAATATGCCCATTATTTTAAATAAAAATATTACAAATAACTATATCGATATAGTTATTGAATATTCCAAAAATAAAATTATTGAACAATATTTATTGGAACTTAAATTTAAAAAACATCTGATTCTGCCCCTGATTTAGGAAATATTCAAGCTTATAAAGATATGTATAATTTAAATTTGCAAAAAAGCAAAAAAGATGGTAAAAGGTGTTATTTTATATTTTTAACTGATTATGATGCATATCTTAAAAAGTCTAAAAAAGGAACAAGATTTAAATTACCAATGTATGATAAAGCGACAATAAATAGAAATACAAGATATACTGTAACCAATAAAACCGCTTTAAAAAACACTCAAAAATATCCTGATGGTTTTTTTAATAAAAATTATACTATTAGATACAGACCCTTTACTATCAAAGATAAAAAATATTGGTATTTTATCTTAAAAATTTAATTTTTTTATAGGTGTTTAATTAAAATTATTAAATTTAAAATATTAAATGAAGTTAAAAAAGTTATTTTAATTCATTATCAAATCTATAAAGAGCTAAAATTTCATCAAGGGATTTTACTTTACGTGAAGGTGAAGAAATATATTTATAGCCTTTATATAAATGATAATATCAATGATTCATTAAATTTAACAAATCTTTACTTGGATTGGTAGAATTACCACTATTTTTTATATGCGCTATTAAACTATTAAAATCTAAAGGTGTTGTGTTTTTAATAATCTTTATTATAATTGGTTTTTTCATGTAAGTTCATTAAAAAGATTTTAATAAAAAATAAAAATGAAAAGTAAGTCTTCATATTTATCTCCAAAAAATTATTGTATCTTTACAATTTCCTTCCCGTTATAACTTCTTTTATATCTATTTTTTATCTATTTTTTAAATGTCTTTTGTGTATTAAGACGTTTTCATAGGAGCATATTTTTGGTAGAATAAATAGGTGAATGAAGAAAAATTAAAAAAAATAATTACATCTGAATACAAATCTGATTATATAAAAGCGAGGGAGAAAATTGTTGAAGCTTCAATTCAAAATAGATTAATAATCTTTACAGGGGCCGGAATTTCTTGCTTATGTGGACTTCCAACCTGGAATGATTTAGCTAATAAAATAATCGACAATTACATTAACAACTATAAAAATGAGGAGCAAAATTATATTTTTAGTAAAATATTAAAAGATCAAACTGATGCAAAAAATAAACTTTCGATAATTCAGCAAGTAAATGAAAAATTCTTTTATGAGGAAATGTATAATATTCTTAACGTGGACGAAGAAAAAATTAAACTAAACGAGGAATATTCAAAATTAAGCAAATCTATTTCTTACTTAACTGACTTTATTGTTACTACTAATGCTGATAACATTTTTGATTCTGTATATAGCGTTTCAACCGAAAATCCTCGTTCATTTTTCTCAAGTATTGATAATAAACAAAAAATCATCCTTCATTTGCACGGGAGAATTTTAAACAAAGAATCTTTAGTTTTTACAACTATTGAATATATTAAAAAATATTCAGAAAAGGAATATAGAAGTTTTATTAAGACTCTTTTTTCGGACAACCATTATACTATTTTAATTGCTGGGTATAGTTTAAGCGAGTTAGAACTTCTAACTTTAATTTATCCAGAAAAAATTGATAATAATAATAAAACTGTAGAAGAAAATCATATCTTTCTTTTAAATAATTATTTTGAATATGAAAAACCAATATTTAAATTTCAAGGAGAAATTTATAATCAAATGGGCATAACTATGATTCCATATATAAAGGACTTCTATGGATTTAAATCTTTAACATTAATTTTGCAAGATTTATCGGAACATAAAGAAAATCTTATAAGTGAAAGTAAGGAGAAAAGAATAAAAGAATATGCCAAAGCCATTAAAGGAAATTAATAGCATTTTATATGAAATTTTAAATTTTGATAGCGATAAAGATAAAACATATCTTTTAAATGTTTTTTTATCTTCTGAAAATTTCTTAAAGAATGTTGATGTTTTAATAGATGATGAAGAATTGGCAAAAAAATTCTTTGATTTTTCAAAAATAGTTAATAATATTTTCCCTAACTACCTTTTTGTAATTCTAGAAATTCTAAACAGAATTAAAATCCAAGAAAATAAAAAATATAAATTTTTTTCTTATAAATATATTGATTTATATGTAAATTTCCTTAATGATGAAAATATTAAAAACTATTCGATATTGTTTTATGCTACAAAACTACTTTTTTCTTCGGAAGATGATATAGCAAAATTAAAAGATACTATAAATACTTTTTATGGTAAAATTTTAAAGAAAAATTTTTCTTCCGCTTTATATGAGACAAATTGTTATGAAAAAGGAACGTTCAAAAAACTCGAAGAAAATTCTTTACTTAATGAATTTATTAATATTTCTTTAACATGTCTCTTGGAAAGAAGATTTTCTGATTGGTACCTTGTAAGATTCTTTAATCATTTTAGTAATGATTTAGATTTTAATTTGGAGAAAATCTTCCAAATGTGCTTAAAAAAAATAGATAAAAATGAACTATTTTCTTATTATTCTGCAATAGAATATGTTCTTAAAACAAAAGACTTATTATACCCAGATGATTTATTGCTAAAGAATTTATGTTATCTAATAAATTATTTACCTCATTCATTTTTAACTAATTTTATAGATAATAATTTGAATACCAAAAATAACGTTTTTAACAAAAAATTAATAATTTTTATTGTTTCAACAAATGTAATCGATTTTAGTGAATATTTAGTAAAATTACCTGAATTATTTAAAAATGATTCAGAATTATTTTATGAACTTTATTCGTTGTTAAATAAAAACAAAAATTTATTTTTAAGCTATATGCAAAATAATTATTTGCTATCAAAAAAGAAGCATTACATCAAAGATATTTTATCACAATTTCCAATGAAAATTATTGAATCTATAAATTATGAAAACAGAGAAATAACTCTTTGCAGAAAAATTCAACTTTGCTCTATATTTAATGATAATATTAATTATCATTTAAAACAGAATGAGCTGTTTGAAATTTTTAAAACTGATTATCCAAATTTACAAATAAATTTTAATTTGGAAAAAAATGATTATTCTTTAATCGATATTAATAATGATTTAAATAATAAAACCATAAAAAAACTTAAAAAAATTGATAACGCAAACGAATTTTTAGATTTTGTTTGTAATAATTATAATAAATATACATATGAAATTTTAGACGCCGTTAGTAAAACAAAATTCAAAAATGAGCTCTTGGCTAGCTTAACCAATAACCAAAAATATATAAATAAATTTCCTGTTGAATTAATCAAACAAATATTCAACAGTAATATAAATAAAGAATTATCATCGAACTCAATATTAAATTCATTTAAATTAGGAATTATGTTAAAACAATATGTAATTCCAGAAGAAAAAGAAAAATTCGATAATGTATTGATTAATTCTTTATTTATTAAAGTTACAAATAATATAAATGATTACAATTTAGATGAAAATGAACAGTATGGAGAAATATATAATTTTTTAATCCAATATCTTAATAAAGAAAGACTTTTTTTTGAACCGTTTAATACAATTATTACTATTAATGATTTAAACTTTTTTGATATTTATACGATATTAATTTTTATTTCAACTAAAACTAATTACGATAATTCTATAAAAATACACCTTGAAAAAGATTTATCAAAATATCAAGAAAGTATGATTTCCATTATTATATTTAATATTTCAACTCTTTTAAAAATCGATGAAGAACGGTCAATTAAAACTTTAAAAAACTTTTTTAAAATAAATAGTAATGAAGAATTAAAAAATAAAGTTAGCAATTATTTTAATTATTGCAATCTTGATTATAATACACTTATTATTTTATTAAAAAATGGCATTATTGAGGAAATTGTTCATACAAATAATACACCTGTCATTAGTAGATTATTTTCTTCTTTATTAAACTTATATATTTTTTATGATGAATATTATAATCTAAAACAATCAAATTTTGATTGTTTTAAAAATAATGAAAATATTTTGGATTTATTAGGGTGGTATCTCAATAGATATAAAATATATTTTGAAACATCAAATAAAAGATTAGAATCTTTAAAAGATTTTATATTAACAATAAAAGTAAAAAATAATTTAGATGGTACGATTTTATTAGATGAATTATTTGATCTTTTTAGTAAAGTTGAAAAAAGAGCAAACTCAGACACATGTTTTACTTTTTTAAATATTTTTTTAGAATCAAAAAAAGAAGCTCATTGTTCCCACAAATTTCTTAAAATTTTAAAAAGATTTAATTTTGATATAAGCAAACAAAATTCTTTAATTTATAAATTTTTAATTAATATCGAGAATATTTTTTATAGCGAAAAAAATGATATTTTAGAATTATATGATTTAATACAAAATATGGAAGAAGGCAAAAGAGATATAAAAACACATTTAAACAAAATTACAACTATTTTTTATGATTTAATCTAATTATTAAATAAAGAATAATAAAAACTAATCCAAGGAGCAAAGGAATTTTAAATATATAATTCTTAATTTATATATCTACTCTTATAAATGAATTAACTATTTAAAACTGCAAAATAAAAAGACTACCGAATCATAAATCCAGTAGCCTTCAGATGGCATACCACCACCCCAATTTGTAAGTAAAGTATAAGTGATAGGTATTAATAAGTCAAAAGGAATATTAGTAATAAAAGTTTCCAAAGTATACGTTTATAAATACAATAAAGATGAAAAAGACGAAATATCTAAAAATATAAAAACTTTTGGTTTTATTAAAGAAATAGTTGAACGATGAAAATAAACTTCAAGTTTTAATAAATGTTCTTAGTCAAGACTTTTAAAACGAATTAATTAGTTTCTTCAATTTTTCATTTAATAGATAATATTTATAGATAAAATTGTCTTTATATTTGTCTCCAAATTTTATATTTTTAATATTGACAATCACCCTAGCTAAAGACATGTGAAATAAAGAGGTAATTATTTCGTTTAAGACGCTGATAATTTCAGCCGTTAGATAATTTGAATACATTTTAAAAATTATTTCTGTGTAATATTCTACAAAACGAGCTGTATAAACTATTTCCTGACCAATTGTAAAATATTTATTTGTATTAATGTCAATTTTGTTAATCGTTAAAGATAAATCTAACTTATGTAATGCAGCTTGAAAATCTTCTTCTTTAAGGTTTTTTTCATCAACTTGAGTATTTGTGCAATTAAAAAAATATTTAATAAACGAATCAATCTGATTAGTAATAAAGTGAATGTCTTTTTTGATTTCTTTTGAAACTATTGATAAATTTTTTTCAAAGGGAATATATACTTGCAATAAATAAAAAACAAAAGAAATTATATAACCTATAGAAATTTCAAATAATAAATTAATCCATATTGTTACGTTTTTAAAAACATCCTTGTTATAAAAGGTATATATATAAAAGACTATTATTAAAATCGCAAGCAAAAATAAAATAGTTAATCCAATATTTGTTCTAATGAATTTCTTAAATAATCTAAAACACTTTTTAATTTTTTCTTTCATAAATTCTCCCGCAATCAATTATTTTAATTAACAAAATTTTAACCTTGTTTAAGCATTCATTTTACAAGTAATAACTCCTAATCCATTATTAACTTCTTCAATATATTTTGTAATGCCTAAAGATATATATTTTGTTGATTTTGCTTTATCACTTTTTAAATAAGATTCAAATTGAGCTAAAGCTATAGGTGTATTATTTAATTCATCAATTACTTCATTTCTTATTTTTAAATCGTTTAACATCATCTCATGAAGTTCGTTATAAGCTTTTCCTAAATGTTGTGGCTCAATAGTATTCCAAGAGAAGAATTTTTTTTCTTCGAAATTATATAAAAGTAAATAGGCGATTGTTTTAACCCCACCCATATTTATATTTGGATTTTCATCGTTTTTAACGGTTGTATAATCTCCTAAACCACTAAATCCATAACTAATTAATGAATCAATGTTTTTCATATAACTTTGATCCATATTACTATTAGGATCTTTAACAAATTCAGAATTAGTTACTTTATTTCTTCCTTCATTTAAAACGATTTTATTAACATTTAAAGCTAATCTACCAATTGATTCTATATATGTTTTAGTAGAATTGAATTTATTAGTTTTACAATCTAAAAATAAGTAATTAAACTTTTTTAAATATTTTTCAAATTCATTAATATTATTAAACCTTGTTCCTGATTCTAAAATTAATCCACATTTCATATTATTTTCATTTAAAAAAGGTTTAATTAATTTATCAAAATCATCTTTAAGTGATTTTGATAAATTAAAGGTAAGAATGAAATTTTTACCTTTATAATTATTTAATATTGATAATATATCAGTAGTATTTCTATATCTTATTTCTTCATCAAAATTAATTTCTAAAAAAGAAGCAATATTATTTTCTTTTAAATATTCGATAAAATTATCTATTCCACTCTTTCTAGATGTCTTTTTATAAATAAATCTAATATAGGGGATTACAAAATTTTCTTTTTTTAATATACTTTTTAATGTTTTAAGTGATAATAATTCTCCTTCTTTTGTTTTTAATATTGGAGTAAAAATAAAGTTTTTCATTAAAATGTCCTCCTTATTTTTATATAAAAATATTATAAAACAAAAAAATAGTAATTGGAAATTTTTTGACAAGTAGTGAGATTTTCATTACAATTACTAATATGGAAATAGATTACGGTAAATTTTTAAAATACATTGAAAACGAAAGAAAAGGTAAAAAAGAATTTGGTAAAAATTATAACCGTATTTTAGCAAGAATTGATCTTTTAAAAGCTATTTCTAATTTAGAGCAATGTCCTATTAGTAAACCTGAAAGAAGACATAAATTAACAGGTAATTATTTAGGATGCTATGCTATTTCTATTAATGAAAAAGATCGAATTATTATTAAACCAATTGGCTATGATATAAATGAAGAACCAAAAAATATTTCAAGAATTTTAGTTCTTGAAATAGAAAACTATCACTAGATAGTTTTAAGAATTAAAAAAAGGAGGAAGGATAAACTATGATTAGGATGACTTCAACTGGAGAATTTCTTTTAGAACACTTAGAAGAAAACAATATTAATCTTTTAGATGTAGCTAAAAAAGCAAATGTTTCTATTAAAACTATTTATCGAATTATTAATAATGAAAGAAGAGTTGATGAAAATATTGCTAAAGCTATAGAAGAATTAATTCCTGGATTAAAAGCTGAAACAATACTAATTTATGATCTTAAATATAATTTAACTTTAAATGAAGTTCTTAAAGAAAATGATATAAAAGAAGATAACGTAAAAAATATTATTAAAACTTTTAGTTTAGATAAGTTATTTCCAAATAAAAAAACAAATAAGATTTATTTAATTAATAAAGGATTAGAAATATTTGGAAAAGAAGCAATTATTAATAATTCCCATAATTCAATTAAAAACTCTTTATCCTTTAATTTTAATAAAGCCAAAAATCCTAAAGATAATGTTGCTTTAAATTGGTGTTTTGCAACCTATTGGGATTATTTAGATTATAGAAAAGAAGAAAATTTAGATTTATATGTTTTTAATAAAGAAGCTTTTGAAAAATTCTTTAAAACTAATTTAAAAGATGCTTTAAGTGCAACTACTATTGAGCAATTAAAAAGCAATATGGATTATGTTGCTAAAACATGTGGAATTAATATTTATTTTAAAGAAAGTATTCCTAATGCCAGAGTAAAAGGTGTTACATTTAAAGATAAAAATGGTTATGTGTATCTATTTGTTTCAGATTTATTTAAATGTTTAGAAAATTTAGAATTAACTCTCGCTCATGAATTTTTACATATAAAACATAACGATATTTCTAAAATTGATATAAATGAAGTTAAAAACGAAAGAGAAATTGAAGAAGATGCTATAAAATTCTTTATTGGAGATGAATATAACGCTTTAAATGAAACAAAACCAAGTATTTATGATATAGCACTTAATTCTAATACCGAAATAGGAATTGTTGCGGAAATTATTCGAAATAAGAAAAATAAATATAGTGACAATTCATTAAAAACTTTTGTTCATTATTTTAAAGACTTTGAATTTGAAGAAGATTATTTATTTTAATTTTTTACATTCTTTAAATAATTCTTCTGATTTTAAAGAATATTTATTTATTAAAGATTTTTTAAATAAATTATTAATTACATCAATATCAAAAGAATTAATTATTTCTTCTTTATTTAAAGAATTAAAAATTATTTTTAATTCTTTATCATTAAAGAAGTTAATTAATTCTTTTTTATTTAATAAAGGAGATTTGTTAGCTTCTTTAATCTTTTTAAAAGTAGTAGATTTTCTTTTTTCATCATAAAAAATAACACCTACATGATTTAAGACTTTATTTTCATATAAAAATGAATCAAATTCATTTTTATGAGATAAAGAAGTTATTATATAAACATAATCAAAAAAAGTTGAATAATCTAATAGTTGAGATTTTAAACGTGTAAAACTATCAAATGCGGTTTTAATTTCATATGCTATAGAAATATTTCTAATTTTATCAATTTTTAAAAGATCTAATCTTGAATTATTAAGTTTATATTCAAATTTAATTAAATCTTTTTCTTCATCAATAAATTTAGATAAAACGAATTTTCTTTTAATATAAAATTCGTTTTGATAATAACTTCTTAATAATAAATACATAAACTTAGTATTATCATTAATCTCTTTTGAAGAGATTAATGAATATTTAAAATTAAAGATATTTTCAAAATCTTTATAGATATTGTATTTATTATTATTATTATTATTATTTATATAATTATTTTCTTTTTCATTATTAACAAAAAAAGAAAAAAGTTTCTTTACCTTTTTTTCTATTTCTTTTTTTGCTAATAATGAATTTAATAAAATAAAGTAATCTTCCATAAATGATTTATCAATATTATATAACAATTCTAAAGTTTTAAGATATTAAGAAAATCTAAAACAAATCTTAGCTGAACAATCAAAGAATATAGCGTTATTTAATCGAGTTCATTTTTTAACTTATTTTGCCATTCACTAGGTTTATTTTTGTCATATTCAATATAAAGCTTGCCATTTAAATCGCTTGGAATATCTAATGTTTTAGAATTATCATTTTCTACTATCATTATTGTTCGACCTTTTTCTAACATATGTTCAAAATAACCATGTTCAAATAATACATTTTGTCTTGCTCTATACTTATTTTTAGAAATTTGATCATCTAAGGAATATAAACATACAGCATAAGAAGCTTTTAAAGCATTTTCTTTAAAATTTTCTAAAATACTATTACCATTTGTTTTAGCTTTTGCTAAAACAATTGTTTTGTAATTAATATTTCTTAAAAATGCTTCAACATCGTCTTTCATATCTAAATTATGACCAAAAACTATAAACACAGTATTAGGATTTTCTTTTTTAAATTCATGCGGTTTTAAGAAAGATTTAACGCTTTTTGAAGCAAATTTTCCAAAATCCTTTAATAAAATATCTATAAGTCTTTTTATAAAATTATAATCTCCATTTTTATACTTTATAATTCCATCATTAATGTATGGCTTAAGAGCATTATAAAAATCATAAAGAGAAACATAGTCGCCACTAAAGTAAGTATAATGTTCTTTATATATAAAAGGCCCTTTATCAATTATATTTTTAGAAGCATATACTTGAAGATTAGAAATAAAAAAATCGCTAATAGTTAATTTATCGATTTTTTTATCTAATCTTTTTTTAGTTAATATTTCATTAATAAATTTATTAATTTTAGAAGTTAAATCATTAATGGTTGAATTAAAAAAAGAGAAAGAAAATGGTTCACCCTTACAAGTTACTTCTATAAAAGTATGATAAAAATTCTTTTGAGTATTAACTTTTGTTTCGTTTAAAGTTTTTCTCATAACAAAATTCCTTTATTTATTGATCTTTCCCTACATTCAGTTAAAGAGCCAAATTCAATTAATTTAGATAGATATCTTTTATAATAATTATTTTAGTTTAATCATCATCTTGAAAATGCTCATCAGCATTTACAATTCCTGCTTCTTTATACACACTTAAAATTTTTTCTTCCAATAACTCAAGGTCAATCTTATCACCATATTCTTCTTTAGCTGTATCTAATAATTTATTTAATCTTTCTTCATCAAGATCTTCATTTCCCCAATAATAGCCTCTACCATATTCATCTTCTAAAATAATTTCTTCATCTTTTAAAAGATTATATGCCATTTCTTTATATTTTTGATTTAAATTATATGTATGACTCATGATTTTTATTTTCCTTTATTATTAATAATAAAATCATCTTAATCAAGATAACTTTATTATTAATATCAAGGGAGGAAGTTCCTCCCTTGATAAGAAGATTATACATTCACTTAATTATTCACTGAAAGTGAAAGTAATATCTTTTGCAGCTCCTTCGGTTGGAGTTACATTTAATTTAAATGAGAGAGATGAAGCATCTCCTCCATTTCCATAGATTTTATTGAAATCAATAGTAATAGCAATTGTTCCATCTGTTTGTTCGCTACTTTCAACTGTAACATTATCATTTCCCTCAACTGCAGCTTTAATAGTTTTTGGTGCTGAACCAAATGTAGCAGATTCACTCCATTTTTCTTTAAATGTTAATGTTAATTCAAGGCTAAGGACATTAGATTTATTATTAACTTTATTATAAATAGCTTTTTGAGCATCAGTTGCGCTACTTCCATCTAAAGCAGAAACAGCTGCTTGAGCTCCACTTAATAATGAATTATTTGTATAAGAATCTACAACTAAATCTTTAACATTTCCATCAACATATTCGTCAATAATTGATTGAATTGCTGCTAATTCAGCATCTGTTAATGCTTCTTCACCAGTAACACTACCTTTTTTAGCAACTACTTTAAATGAAATACCATAGCCTGATAAGGTATTTTCTTTCGAATCACTAACAACACCGCTTGTAGTTGTACTTGGATCATTTTGGCCAACTTCATCAGAAGTAACTCCACCAGCTAAGTCTAATGCTTTTCTTGTAGCACTATTCCAACTATTAATAGATGTAATTGTTTCACATCTAAAGTCTAAATAGTCTTTACCTTCGATTTTTCCTTCAGTGTTATAGTTATCGTTAACTTTCCATGAAGTCCAATCATTACATTTTGTAGTATCTAATGCTCCTTCAGTAGTTGTTGGCATAACAACGATATGACCAGCAAAACCAGTAAATGCAGTGTAAGCATTACCTAAAGCAACAAACCATTTAGAACCGTCTGGTAATTTAGAAGCATCTGCTCTATATTGTTGATATGTATCATAAATCATATCATCAATTGTATCTTTATATGCAGCGACATCTTCTTTATAAAGTGAAGACATATTGCTTGAAGCAGCCCATCTATCAACATCACTTGCACTAACTTCGCCTTTTAAGATTTCGCTAACAATACCATCAGTTCCAGTTAATTCTTTCCATAAGACTGATTCTGTATTATTTTCAAAATATCCTTTATAAGCAGTATCTGTTAATTCTAATCCAGTTGGATCATTAGCACCATCAGCTGGTTTTCCTAATAAAGTTGAAACTGCGCTTTCAACTTTAATTAAGCTTGAGATACTATTTTTTGTACCTTCTGCTAATGAAACAATCGATGTTAATGTTTCAGCATCTTCAACGGATTCTCCCCAGATATCAGAAACTGTTTTATATGTAATGTAATTACCTTTTGTACCATCTTTGTCTAAAACAAGTTTGCTTGTATTACTTGTACCATCAAAGCCAGGAACGAATTCAACAGCTGGTTTAGCACTTGGATTTGCATCAACTTTTTGTACAATAGCATCATCTTTTAATCCACCTGCTAATTTTGTTTTTAAGCCTTCAGCAATTGCTTTAAAATCATTAATATGTGCAGCTTGCCATTGTTTAACATCGTTAACTCCTTTGAAATTAGTTGTATTAATATTTCCTGTTGTAGTTAATAAAGCTTCTTCTAATGTATCGTACCAATTATCAAGGCTTCCGGTAACAGTATTAGTACTTGATGTAGTTTTTTTATCAGTTGCGTTAGGAACTTTGACAGAAACAGTTAATTTATCTAATTCGGTTGGAGTTAAATAAACACCATCATCTTCATCTTCAGGATTAACAGCTGTAGTGGTAAGACCTTCGAGAAGAGGGTTATCAAATACATCATCTTCACCTAATTTAGCAACTGTTTTATATCCTTTTAAAG
>CALVYH010000016.1 GCA_944372115.1 uncultured Bacilli bacterium | reverse complement strand
GTGTTCTAATTTTTAAGTAATAGAACACAACTAGAATAGCTGACTTAAAGAATGTTTAGCTAATGGTTAAGAGGTTTTTAAGAATTAAAAACCGATTAAACAAATAACTAAACAAGATTTTCTTTTAAACCCTTTCTTTAAAGAAAGGAAGTTAAAAGAAAACACATTTTCATAAAATAGGAGATTAAAAGAAAACTTATGAAAAAGAAAAATTTACTTGCCTTATCAGCTTTAGTTCTTTCTCTTGGTTTAACTGTTTCTTCTTGTGCTGGAGCTCAAGGAGAAAAAGGTGATACTGGAGACAAAGGTGATACAGGTGAAACAGGTCCTCAAGGTCCAGCTGGTGAACCAGGACAAGATGGTAAAACATACGTTGATATTATTGTTTTACCAACAGTTACAAATGATGGAAAAATCAAACAAGACAAATGGGCTGTTGAAGAAGGTAAAAATGAAACAGTTACATTTACATTTGTTCCTTCAGATTCAGAAGCTGAACAAGTCATCGTTGATTTTAAAATCAACGATATAGTTGTTAAAGATGTTATCGAACCAGATGCAGATGGTAATTTAACATTTACATTTACTGTCGATGATTCTTATAAGAGCGTTCAAGTTACAAATGCTACATTTGTTACACCTGCTACTTATGCTTCTAAATTAGTTTATACTCACTTTGCTGAATTAAAAGCAAAAGATAGACTATTACTTGGTTCAGATGATGAAAATGGAGCTGAAGGTTATGTTAAAGAATTCAATAGTGATTTAACAACAGAAAATGATGGAGATTATGAAGGTGCTGCTTTAGCAGATACATCAATCTTTGAACTTGCTCAAGATGAAGTTGCTAGAATCAATGAAGAATTAGCTGGATTAAAAGATGATGCTACATTAACAGAAAAAGTTAATTTAGTTAAAACTGAAGCTGCTAATTCAATTAAATCAATTGATGAAGCTTATGCTGAATTAGTTTCTGATGCTAAATTAGCAGCTAAAGAAGAAGCTGAATCAACAAGTGATGAAATCACAATTGATACTTATAAAGATACAGATAGAACAAATGATTTAAATAGTGCAAATGCTGCCATTGATGCTGCAACAACATTAGTTGACATTGCTAAGATTGTTAACTCAACTCCTACTACAGGTGTTAAAACTGGTTCATTCAATACATTAATTTCTACTAAAGGTGCTGTCTTAGAATCATTATCAGTTGCTTATGAAGGTGTTATTAAAGATGAAGCTTGGTTAGATGTTGATGAAGAAGATGAAGATAGCGTTGAAGCTTATGAAACATTCTTAGCTCAATTAAAAGCTTATGGAGTTGAAAACGTTTCAAATCCTAAAGAAGTTTATGATTCATATGTTGATCAAGTTTCAAGTGCTACAACATTTGAAAAATATAGCGCTGATGCAGCTGATGGTTCATATAAAAAAGGCGAAGTCGTCTTAGAAGTTGAAGGCGTTAAAGCTATTGAAGATAGTGTTGTTGGAACTAAAGAAGCAATCGCTAAAGCTGTTATTGATCAATACTTTGGTGAAATCGATAATTCTGCTGCTTTAGCATCATCATCAAACGTTAAAGTTGCATTAAAAGGTGTTATTGAACAAGCTGTTGCTGACTTTGAAAATGCTGATACTGCAACTAACTACATTTCAATCTCTAGATACATCTCTTCTGGATATGAAGTAAAATCAGATACTGATAAAACAGTTGATTTTACAAATAAAGAAACTGGTTTAATTGGCTATGTTGAAGCACAATTAAATGCTTCAACATATATGACAAATCCATTTAGAGCAGAAAGATTATCAGCAAATATCAATGCTACTTTAAAAGCATTCTCTGATGAAGTTAATAGATTAAAGAAAGCTGATGAGACATTAGCAAAAGTTAATGCTGGTACATATACTACAGGTTCAGGAGCTGATGCAGTTACTCACTATTTAACTAGTGAAAAAGTTGGTGGATTAGAAAATGTTTTTGGTACAGTTAGTGAATTAAAAATTCCTGGAAGTACTGATAAATATTATGAAGTTACTCCAAAAACAATAGAAAATTCTGAAAGTACTGTTAATGGTGCTCCATTAAACTTAGATGCACAATTGAATGCTTTAAAAACTGCTGCAAAAACATTAACTACAGCTGTTGAAGTTAAAGAATGGCAAGCTGAACATATTGGAGACTTTGCTAAAATCTATAAAGAAATGGTTTCTACATATAGTACTGCTCAAAAAGCTGCAGTATTAAAAATTACAAACTATGGAACTGGTGATAAGGAAGTTAAACCTGAAGTAAATACATTCAATGCAAATGATAATTACACTGAAGGTTCAACAGATCTAAAAGGTTTCAAATTAATTACTTCTTATAAAGCCGCTACAACAAATCCAGCTGCTGCAGAAGAAATCGAAGAAACTAAATTCATTACTTATGGTACAGTTTCTGATACATGGGATGATTTAGCAGAAGATGCAGGTACATTAGATTTAGTATCTGATATGGCTAATTCAATGACCAAGAGCATTGAATTATTAGGTGAAGCCGATGCTAAATTCCAAGCATTTGTTGGTGAAGATTACGATGATGAAAGTGGAAAAATCGTTGAACCAACAAAATTATATGCATCTGATCCTGATTATGCATCTTGGTTATTAGGCGCTAATGGTGTTACAGGCAATACTAAATCAGAATTATGGAATGGATTCTTAGGTAAAAATGGTATTGTTGGACAAATCTTAGCAGGAACAGCTAAATCAAGCGATGTTACTAGATGGGGTAGAGATTCTAACCTTAAAGGATTATATGAAAAAGACGTCGCTAATTGGTTAACTACATATAAAGGCAGATTTGAACAAATCTATCAAAACTATGTTAATAGTGAATATGCTACAGATGCTGGTATCTTAGATTCATTAGAAACAGTTCACGATGCATACGCTTCATTCATTGGTCATAAACTTAAAGCTGATGAAAACGGCTATAAAGGTTTAGCAGTTGATGATAAAGAAGGTACAATTGTTGATTACTTAGGCACAACAATGACAAGCGTCAACAAATGGTATAATGATGCTATCAATGACTTCAAATCAGTTGTTGAAAATAGCGGAACACTTCCATCAACACCAGAAGGATTAAATTCTTCAAAAGTTACTATTCCTACATCACCAATTAGTGAAGAAGTCTTAATTGATGGACAAAAAAAGAAATTAACAGTTTCAAATCAAGCAGACTTTACAATTGTTAATGGTGTTGCTTATGGTAGTGCAACAGTATTCTCACAAGATTTAAAAACTTGGTGGAATAATGATGCTGACTTTGAAGATGATGATTTACCACAATATGTCCTTTTAAGCTTCAAAGTTGAAAAAGGTACTAAAGTAAAAGGTGGATGGGTAACTAGCAAAGACGGTGTTGTTAGTAGTGAAAAAGAAATCGATGGTACCGATACACTTATCTTAAAAGTTTCTGGTAAAAAAGATGGAACAATTTATAAAGTAGTTGATACTGCTAATAATGTTGTTGCTGTTATCGACTTCTCTAACTTTGTTACAGTTAAAGGCGCTTAATTATTCATTAATACTTATCACATATATTACTTCTACACTTCCTTATCTTATGATAAGGAAGTAATAGAATAATATAATTCACAACCTAAATAAGAAAATGGAGGTTTACCATCTAATCACCTCCATTTTCTATTTATTAAGATTTTATTTTTAAGTCTTAAATATTATTTAATTTAATTTAATTTAATTATCTACTAAATTAGTCAATTAAAAATAATTAGCTAATGAAATAAAAATTATATCTATTTATTCGATAAATATCGAATAAATTCATTTTTCTTTTTCATAATCTTTTATTTATTAGTTAGTTACCTCAAAATGCGATATTTATCGTATTTTTCTTTTAAACACACTGTTCTAATTTTTAAGAAATAGAACGCTTAAAATGAATAAAGGTAACTAACTAATTTAGGTTATTAAAAAGAATGTTTTTAATAACCATAATTCTTTTTTATTTAGGAGAAGATTAAAAGATTATGAAAAAGAAAAATTTACTTGCCTTATCTGCTTTAGTTCTTTCTCTTGGCTTAACTGTTTCTTCTTGTGCTGGAGCTCAAGGAGAAAAAGGTGATACTGGAGACAAAGGTGATACAGGTGAAACAGGTCCTCAAGGTCCTCAAGGAGAACCAGGTCAAGATGGTAAAACTTATATTGATGTTATCGTTTTACCAGTTGCAGGAGGAACAATTACTCAAGATAAGTTTGCAGTTACTGAAGGAGCAAATGAAACAGTTACATTTACATTTACTCCAGAAAATGAAGCAAACAATTTAGTTTTAGACTTTACAGTTAATAACACAGTTGTTGCTGATGTTATAACTCCTGCTGAAGATGGTTCATTAAAATTTACTTTAACAGTCGATGATACTTATCAATCTGTTCAAGTTAAAAATGCTGAATTCTCAAATGCAGTTACTTATGCTAAAGGATTAGTTACAGAAGCTTTAAAAGCAATCAGTGATGTTGATCATTTAGTTGGAGAAAATAAAGAGAATGGAGTTAACGTTAAATATAAAGATGCTCCATTATTTAACACTTCTCTTTATGCTATGGTAGCTGATGCAAATACAGCTATTGAAAAAGCTAGTGAAGACGCTAAAGAAGAAGGAACAAAAGCTCAATATGATGCCGCTGTTGCAGCAGCTAATAGTGAAATTGCTAAAATTAATGAAGCATATAGTGATGCATTAATTTTAGCTAAAGAAAATGCTAAAGAAGAAGTTGCTAAATTATTAGATAGTACTACTTATTCTTCATTAAAAGATAATGAAGGTTATGCTGACGCAGATAGAACAAATGATTTAACTAATGCTACTAGTGCTATTGATAGTGCTACAACATTAGAAGCAATTTCTAATGTTGTATTAACAAGTCCAATTAAAGATAAAGATGGAGATACAACATTATTAAATGTTGGTTCTTATCCTCAATTATTAAGTGATAAACAATCAGCATTAAAAACTTTAGATGATACTTTAAAAACTGTTGAAGATAGTGAACCATGGATGGATGAAGAAAATGCTAACCATGATTTAACTATTACTACTTTAGAAGGTTATGGAGTTGATGTTGGAACTCTTCCTAGTGCAATTCATAGAGATTATGTTGCCCAAGTTTCAAGCGCTACTTCTTTAGCTAAAGTTGGAACAGACATTGTTTTAGCAAAAGAAGGTAAAGAAGCAATTGAAGGAACAGTTAAAAACATTAAAGATCAATTAGTTGCTGGTATTGAAGCTTCTTATATTGAAGAAATTGATTCATCTGAAGCTATTGCAAGTGCTACTAATGCTAAAAATACATTAAAAGGTGTTGTAGAAGGCGTTATTTCTAACTTTACTTATGCTGATAGAGATGGCTCAAAAGCAATTTCAGATTATATCTCAACAACTGTTGGTGGTTTAATTTATGAAATTGAAGAAGAATTAAATAATGCAGTTACTTCTCAAGGTTTAACAGCATTTAAAACTGAAAGAGCACAAAAAGCTGTTGATGAAGCTGTTGCTCAATTAGAAGCTAAAGTCGCTGAAATTAAAGCTGCTGATGCTTTATATACTTCTGTATTTGGTGCTGTTACAACAGACGGAAAAGATCACACAGTTGAAAATGTTTTAAGTTGGGATGAAACTTTTGGCAATCCATATACAACAACTACAGTTACTGATGGCTTAACAGATGGATTTACTCCAGTCACTGTTGGAGAGGGAACAAAAAATCCTTCATTAGATAGAATGTTAGCTTACTATAAAACAAGCGAAGATTCAGGATTTGTATCAGCATTAAAAGGTACTATTGATGCTTCTACATTTACAACTATTACAAATACATTAAATTCTGCTTTAACTGATGCTCAAACAAGATATAATGCTGTTGTTAAAGATTTCAATGGTAAATTAGTCGCTAAATATGTAACACCTTCTTTATCAGGAAACACATATGTTACAAGTGCAGGCTTAGCAAATGTTTGGAATGCTGCTGAAGCAAAAACTATGAGTGCATTATCTTCTTTAGCAGAAAACGTTAACGATTCTTTAGAAGGATTAGATTATCTTGATACACAATTAGTTTCATATGTTACTACTAAAGCAACAACCGATCCTGATTGGAAAACATTATTTGATGGTAAAACTGGCTCAGCAGCTTGGGATGCAGTTGAAGACTTTATTACAGATGCATTAAATAATGGAACAACTACTAGTGCTGTTGATAATTTTATCTCTTCATTAGACGAAGTTTATGCTAGTGATGTAGCTGCATACTTAGAACAATCTAAAGATTACACTGAACAAGTTTATCAAAATACAATCTCTAACAATTTAAGTATGGATAAATACTTAAATGTTAAAGCAACATACGAAGCTCAACTTGCTTTATTAGAAGGTGAAGGAGCTCCTACTACTATTACAGCAATTAATGCTTGGGTTGAAGAAACTAGAGGTTTATTACATAATGCTAGCGTTAATAATCCAGGCGCAGATGCTGGATTAAATACTGGAGATAATTCTTTCTCTGGAAGTGATGTAGTCTTTAAAAATAGTGGCGAAGTTAAAATTAATGTTTCTTCAAATGGAACATATGTTGTTAGCGGAACTGCTCCTACAATGAACGAAGAACAAGCAGCTGCATTCGGTGGAGCTGATACATCAACAAAATTCGTTGTTATTGAATATGCTACTAACCTTACTGGAGCAACAAAAAGAGTTGTTGGTTGGGTTGCAACAGCTGATGCTGAAGTAAAAGATGAAAGAACTCTTCCTAGTGATGGAGTTCAAACAACTATCTTAGGTGTTTCTGGAACTGGTACAGTTAGAGGTAGTAATAACTACTATAAAGTAGAAATTCAAGATGATGCAGGTAATGTTTTAGCTACCTACATCTATGATTTCACAACATTACAATAATTAATATTAACTTAATTATTTCTTTCTATAGCAAGATACCAATATTGGTATCTTGCATATATAAAACATAATATTTACTTATTAAGTTTTAATAAGTAAATATAGATCAAAATTAAAAACCACTACTTATATCTTATTTAATTTATCTATCTATCCCTTGATATAAAGTAGTGGTTTTAATTTTGATTTTTAAGTGGCCAAATCAGTGGCCATTGCGGTGACATTTGCGGTGTCCAACCTAGTGGCCACTGAATTAAGAAATACATTTCATTTTAAATATTTTTTATTTAGCAAACTTCTTAATTAAAATTAAGTTCTAATGAATAAATATCCTTAATAAATTGCATTATTTGCCTGAAATTTTTTCTTTAATTCATATATAATTATTTTATGTGTGAATTTAAAAAACCTTTAAACTTAGATGAACAAATAAATCATCTAAAAGACAAAAAGAAAATTGTTTTTATCGACTATAAGGAAGACGAAGCTAAAGATTTTTTATTACTTCATAATTATATAAATGTAATTACACCTTTTAAAAATTCATTCTTTAAAAAAGATAAAAATAATAAGCCGATTAAAGATAATGATGGCAATCATATCTATGAAAATGAGACTGATTTTATTCTTTATAAAAACAAATATGAAAACGAAAGAAAAGAGTACCCTTTATTATTTAATGCTATAAGCGATTTTGAGACTAAATTTAACTCAATCGTTTCTTATTATGTTTTAAATGAATATAATTTATCAAATGAGGCCAATTTTCTCATTTTTGTTGAAGAATTAAAAGCAAATGCTATCAATAGCAAAAATGATAAATCTAGAGAAAAAGCTATCAAACATTTTAATAATTTTTTTAAAGTCCTTAACTCATATGATAATCCTTATATATTTTTAGATCGTTTAACTTTGAATTCTACTTATCTCGTTTATAAATTTTCTAATAAAAAAGTTAATTCATTAATTTTTATGAATTAACATTAAATGATTTAACATTTGGTTACATGATGAATCAACCTCAATTTGATGATTTTTTAAATAGAGTAATTCAAATAAGAAATTATGTTTATCATAATAATAGTTTAAAAATATTTTTTGATTATTATTCAATTAAAGATAAATCATTAAGAAAATCAACTGATCAAAGAAAATTTTATACTGCTAAAAGTAAACTTATTGAATATAGTACGAAAAAAACCGCCATTTAAAGGCGACTTTTTTCTAACGGCATCCGTCTATCTGCTAAATTATTTTAATAGATTTTTTTACTAATTTCCACTTTTTTTGATTTTAGATTGTGTTTGCTGAAATGATTAACTTTATTTAACTCTTTTAATAAAAGAAAAATTCAATATTTATTTAATCTTAATTAATAAATTAGAAGAAGAATTAATTATTTTAGAAGAATATTTAATTCTTTTTTCTTTTATAAGCTAATTAATACATTCTCTAAATGTATTAGATACATTTCCTTTATATCTTAAAATAGAATAAAGTTTTTTTTATCTATAAAAGAGAAATAGAAAGTTTATTTAAAATATTATTCTTTATTTCTTCTTTACTTTTTCTTTTATGTTCTTCTTCCTTATTAATATTAGATGAAGTAAATTTAATTAATCCTTCTACTTCACTATATTTATCTTCATTACTGTTTAATATTATTTTAGAAGTTTTTGTATTACTATTCCTCATCTTTACTTCAACTAAATAAATTTTCTTATTTAAAGAAGAAATGAATAATCTAATTTTATTAATATTTAAATCATCATCAAAATAAGTTAATAACTACTTTGCTTTTTAAAACATATGATAAAAGCATCCGCATAGTTTTTCTAGCAAACTCTTTTATAATCGAAGTTTTATCAACTTGTCTTAAATTTTTGATGGTTAAAGGCTTTTCTTTTTATCGTTTTTTAAAAGCTTTTAACTCTTTCAAAATTTTTCTTCTAAATAAGATAATCATTAATTTCTTATAATGTATTTCACGTTTTTAAGCGACTTATTAAATTCAAATAAAAATTTTACAAAATTAAAATCAATATATTTTTAACACTAATATGATATTTTTTAAATTTAATCTTTTAAACACCCAATTGGAACAACGTGTACTCCACTATTAAGAGTCATCGCAACTTCTAATGTTCCAGAAATTATAATCATCGCTTTTGGGCTTCGATATTTAACTTCATGTGTTTTATTATATTTTTCAATTAATTCTTTAAATTTTAATAAATTTTTTTCAGCATCACTTATTTTTGAAATTCCAGTTTTAATTTCAATTAAAGCATAATCACCATTTTCGAGTTGATAAATTGCATCGATTTCTAAACCATAATCATCATGATAATGTAAAATAGAAGCATTATGTTTATAAGAATATGAAAGTAAATCTCTGAATACAACATTTTCAAAAACATGACCAAAAAGATCGAAATCTTTATAAAAATACTCTGGTCCAATTCCAAGCGCAGCAACTGCAATTGAAGGTTCTATAAAAATTCTTTTTTTTGAAGACCTTATAGCAGTTTTAGATCGAATTTGTGGACACCAAGAATCGATATCTTTAATAACATATAATCTTTCTAATGCGTCTACATAATCATAAAAAGTCGTTTCGGAAATATCAAAATTTGCTTTTACATCTTTATATATTTCTTTTGTCTTTACAGTTGTTGCAATATTTCTAGCATATGACCATAAAATAGTTTTAGCAATATTTTCATTACGTTTTTTTTCGTCAATAGCAGAAATATCTTTTTTATATATTTGTTTATAATAATCTTTAGAAATATCTAAACTATTAAGTTTATTTTCTAATAAGACTGCTCGAGGAAATCCACCTCTACAAGTAGCAAAAATTAATTCTTTAATATCAAGTGTAGATTTTAAACCATTAATATTATATGTTTCATTTTCAATTAATTTATATAAAGATATAGAACCATTAGATTCACCACTTTCATATAAAGACATTGTATTCATTTCAACAAGAGAAATTCTTCCGGTTCCTGTGTGATTTGTTTTAATTTTCTTAGCTGTTGAACCTGTTAAATAATATTCGCCAACATTATTAGAATCATCGCAAGCTTTCCTTACTACACCCCAAATTTTTGGTGCATCTTGCCATTCATCAAAAAGAATAGGTTTTTCATTATTTAAAAGAAGAGATGGAGCATTTTCAACGGTTAATAAATATCCTTCTTTTTTTTCTTCATCTTGAAACTCAATAATTGTTTTGCATCTTTCAGAAGCTGTTCTTG
Organism: uncultured Bacilli bacterium; assembly: GCA_944372115.1. Taxonomy (GTDB): domain Bacteria; phylum Bacillota_I; class Bacilli_A; order RFN20; family CAG-826; genus Onthovivens. The sequence continues at coordinate 7,851 of CALVYH010000016.1, read as the reverse complement.
TTTTACCACAGCCTTTTGGTCCAACAATTAATATCGCATCAAAAGTCTTCTCTTTTTTATCTAATAAATCATCTACTATTCTTTTTTTATAATTATTCATAAAATTCCTTATTAATAGTTTACATTTAAATAAGAGGGATTTCAATCCTTACTTTAGTAATTTCTGGTATTTTACTTTAGTAATTTCGGGTATTTTACTTTAGTAATTTCGGATTAAATATTTTTTAAAATCGAAGTTTAAATGAAAAAAATATGGTAATAAATGAAAGTTTAAGTAATATTTTCTTACACGGACATTTTTATATGTCCGTGTAAAAATAAATACTCAATTAATTATTTTTTTATCTTAAAAATATTAATAACTAATCTTTTAAATTAGTTATTGGAAAAACATATATTCCATCTTTAGTTTTATAAGTTTATAAGATGAATTAACTCCTGTAATAACTGCTAAAAAGAAAGGTTCTTTTTCTTTATCATAATCTATCTTTTCTTTTAATTTACGTAAAGAAGATAACCCTTTATTAATAGTTTCGTCTCCTCTTAATTTATCTCACATAATCCATATCTTCTATCATCTAGTTTTAAAATAGCATCACATTCTAAAGCGGCATTATGCCATACTTCTCCGTTTAAAGCACTCATATATTTTTTAAATCTCAAATTTTTAAATCTTATAAAAAATAAACCAAAAGTATTTAGATTATTTATTAAATCATTTGACAATTAACAGCATTAATTACAAGAGAAACATTATTAAAAAGTCTTTTAGGAGTTTGCCAATTGATGTTTCAGAGCCAACTTATATTTAAATCAACTATACAAATTTACAATTTTTTATTGTCTCAATCAGTAGACACCATTACTACCTTTACATATTTTTTTAATATATTTTCATGGTCATTTTGATTATTCCAAGAAAAGATCGATGTTTGTCTTTTTTTAATATTTACTTAATTCCTTTACTTTAAAAAATTATTAAATTATTTATTTATCTATTTAAAAAGTCTATTGGATTAGTAAAAAAATAAAATGAAAGATAATAAGGTATAGTAAATATTTTATTTACTATACCAATATTAGACGAAGTAAATTTAATTAATCCTTCTACTTCATTATATTTATCTTCATTACTATTTAATATTATTTTAGAAGCTTTTGTATTCCCATTTCTTGCTTTTACTTCAACTAAATAAATTTTGTTATTTAAAGAAGAAATAAAATCTATCTCTAATCCACTAGATTTAGAAAAATAATATAGAGGGATAAAAGCTTTATGTAATGAATCTGCAATTAAAGATTCATAAATTATTCCTTTTCCCATTTTTAATGTGTCTGTTAAAATTTTGGAGTCGATATCTTCATCTATAGAGCCAGTTAATAAACCGATATCGCTAAAAAAGATTTTAAAGTGTTCATCGTTGCTAAAAAAAGATAAAGGTGATGAAAGCGAATTAAGATTATAGGAAATATCAATTAATCCATAATCATAAAGCCATGTTATTGCACTTTCATAATCTCTTTTTCGAGCATTATGAGATATATAACTAAATTGAAATTTATTATTTTCTTTTCCTAATTGTCTTGGAATTGATTTAAAGACTTGCATAATTTTAAGTTTTAAACTTTCATCTACTTTAAGTTCTAAATCTTTATTCAAATGTGTTCCGAAATCACTTTCATAAGTTTTAAACAAGTCTTTTTTTACTTTTTTTACTTCTTTTAAATCATTTGTGTCGACAAATGTGGCTACTACTTCTGGTAATCCACCGACAACAATATATTTTTTTATCCAATCTAAAAATAAATTATGAACAAAAGAATTAATTTCTCTTTTATTAATATAGCAATCTTTAATATAATCGATTAAATTTGAATCAACATTATTTGCCCATAAAAATTCTTCAAAATCCATTGAAGTCATAATTAATTCAGATTCATTTCCTACTCCGATACCTCTAAAAGAAGAAACTTCGTTATTATAACCTTTAATGCCTAATAAGGATCCTGTAGCAATTACATCAAATCTACCATCTTCCTTAAAATATTTTAAAGAAGACCTAGCATTTGGGCAATCTTGAATCTCATCAAATATTAAAACAGTTTTATATGGAATTAATTTAGAATTTTTAATTATTCTATTCGAATCATCTAAAGAAGAAATAAATAAGCTAATTTTATTAATATCGAAATCACCGTCAAAATAAGTTGATAATGATCTTTGTTTTCTAAAATCGAGGATAAAAGCATTTTCATAATTTTTTCTAGCAAACTCTTTTACAATCGAAGTTTTACCAACTTGTCTTAAGCCTTTGATAATTAAAGGTTTTTTCTTTTTATCGTCTTTCCGACTTTTTAATTCTTCTAAAATTTTTCTTCTAAATATCATAATAATTAAATTCTAAAATTAAATTTCACGTTTTTCAAGCGACTTTTTTGAAAACTTTCACATTTTTCAAGCGACTTTTTTCATTATTTGCACGTTTTTCAAGCGACTTTTGATACTTAGTGCAGGTAGATGAAGAAAAACAACAAGATGAAAATTACTTATATTTTAAAAGTTAGTCTCTAATTAATTTCCATTTATCATGCTGATTAATTCTATTTTTAATAATACCTTTTTTCTTAAAGATGAAAATATTTTATTAAAAATATGTTACACGAAAATATCCGATAAATATCGTGCTTTTTTATAGTTTTTATAGTAAATGGCGAATAATTTTCATAGGAAATGGATAAATAATTTCGTCACACTTGGCTATTTTATTTATTACTAAATAAATATTTAAGCTTTTAATAAGTTAATAGGAACAACATAAATTCCTTCTTTAGTTTTATAAGCACTTCCGCTAGCTAATAAAACCATTAAAAAAGAAGGTTCTTTTTCATTACTTTTATTAATTAATTTTTCTTTTAATAAAGTTAGTGTTTTTATAACTTTAGAAATAGCTTCTTTTTCTCCTAATTTAATCATACATAATCCATATCTTCCATCATCTAATTTTAAAATAGCATCGCATTTTAAAGGGCATTATAGCGATAATGCCTAACTTTACCATTTAAAACACTCATTTATTTTTAAATCTTTAAATTGCTAGATCTTCGAAAAATAAAATAAAACTATTTAGATCATTTATTAAATCATTTAATGAAATATTTAAAACATTAATTGCAATGGAAACATCATTAAAATGTCTTGTAGGAGTCTTTCTTATTGATGTTTTAAATCAAACTTTTTATTAATATTGACTATACAAATTTTCAATTTTTAATAAACTAGCTAATTAAAAATTGCAATTAACATATAAGGAGGTATTCTTATATTATTACCATCCAAAACAAATTGTTTTGGATGAATAATTATTCCATTTCCTATTTTATTATTAAATTTTTCTTTAAATTTTTGATATGAGGTTAATGTATAATTTTTTGAAGATTTAACTTCAAGAGGGAAAATCTTATAAGAACTATAACTTTCATTAGAAATTAAAAAATCAATCTCGATATCATTTCTTTTTTTATTAATATCATAATGAGTATAAAAATATAATTTCTTATTTTTAGAAACTAACATTTGAGCTACTACATTTTCAAAAAACATTCCTTTATTAAAAGAAAGTTTTCCATTTAATATTGATTTATATAAGTTATTAGTAACTAATTCATTCTCACTAAAAGTTAAAGAAACGAGTAAACCAGTATCATTCAAATAGCATTTTAAAGCACTTAAATCTTTATTTAACGCTAATCCAACACTAGGATCATTACATCTATAACAAAGATTACAAATTGATGAATCTTCGAGCCAAAAAAGAGCATCTTCATATGAAGAATATAAATCATTATTTCTTCTTAACGTAATTCTTTTTTCGGGAGTTGATAAAAAAGAAGGTAAGTTTTCAAAAATATAGGATATTTTTGAATTATACTTTTTAGCTGCTTTTTTTATATCTTTTTTATAAAGTTCTAAAATTCTTCTTTTTTCAATATCTGCACTATAAAAATCACGATTATTTGTAAAATAAGATAAAACGCTTTTTGGCATTCCTCCAACCAACATATATTCATAAAATAAACGCATTGCTTTTTTATGCATAGAATCTGATAAAGGTTTATTATTTTGATAGTATTCTTTAATTAAATCAATTAAAAGAGATTCATCGGCAGCAAAAAGAAATTCTTCAAAATCAAGAGGATACATCGATATTTTTTCTTCTTCAGAAGGAACAATAATATTATCAACATTTTCTTTTATCGAAATTAAAGAACCTGTCTCGACAAAATCATATCTTCCATCTTCTATTAAATATTTTAATGCCTCTCTTGCTCTTGGAAATTTTTGTATTTCATCAAAAACTATTAATGAATCTCTTTTATATAGTTTTGTTTTATATTCAACTGAAATATTTTGATAAAAAATATCTAAATTATTAAGATTTTCAAAGTTTTCTTTAATTGTTTTACTAGCCTTAACAAAATCAATGATAATATAAGATTTATATTCGTTTTTTCCAAAAAACTCGCAAATAGTTGATTTGCCAACTCTTCTAGCACCTTCAATTAAAAGGGCAGTTTGGCCATTTGAAGTCTTTTTCCAACTTAATAACTTATCATAAATTTTTCTTTTAAGTATTTTCATATATACATTATTTTACATCATAATAGAGATATACGCAAAGTAATTTTTCTTTAAAACTAGAGACATACGCAAAGTAATTTTTCTTAAAAACTAGAGATATACGCAAGGTAACGACTATTTTTATAACATAAATATAATTTACTTTATAAGTTGAGTCATAAATTATTTAGTAAGTTTCTTTTAAAAAATATTAATTAACTCTACTATATAAAAAGAGAATACGAGAGATATAAGGCGTATTCTCTTTTTTAAAATTGTCAAAATTATAGCTTTCAAATATTACTTATAAATGTTTTATTAGACTCAAAATATTTATACTATTATCAGAATCATAAATATTTAAAGATTCGTAAGCAATATATATATCTTTAATGTTAATACTAAAGAAAATTAATTATGTTAATCCGATATTTTGTTTACAGAATAAATAGTATTTTCTCCACTCTCTTTAGCAATAACTTCATAACCTTCTTCAACAAAATTATAAATAGGACTTTCCGTTTCGGATTGAGCAGGATTAAAATTGACAAACTCTCCACCTTTAACACTAAAAGTAACATTATCTTTATCGGCATCAACACAATTTAAAATCCAGTAACGGTCATCATATTTAAGCAATGCTTCAAAATGACCACCATTAATTTCGCAAGAGGAATAGCCTTCTAATTGAACAGCCGTTAACCCGCATTGATAATTTCCTTCGTTAAGAATTAATTTGGAATTACCGCTTAATCTAAATAAATAACCAGTTTCTTGCATTGTTCCCGTCTCTTCTGAGGCATCAGTATAAAAATTAAAGTCACCTCCTATAGTAATTACGGAATCACCTGATAAATCAAAAATTGATTTTTTTTGGAATGTTATAGAAGATGAATTTATGAAATTAATTTCAATATTCCCAGAAGAAATATTTAAAGCTTTTGTAATAGAGAAAGTGCCATCTACTTGAATAAATATTTTTTCTAAAGAGACAGAAGTCAAGTCATCAATTAATTCAAATTGGTCCGCATTTTTAACAATTAACGGATCTTCACTACTTCCATCTCCACCACTAAAGGCAACTTCACTTTTAATTGATTTATCTTCATTAATAGTTCCATCATCATTATAAACAACAATCTTATAAAGCGTTCCATCTTTAAAGACATTAGTTTCTGAACTACCACTTTCTGGATGTTCTAAGATAATATCATTTTTATTATCGTTAGTTAAAATTCCCATAATGGTTGAATAAAGCCATTCATAGTTTGTATTTACTATTCCTGAATCAGTTTTATCAATATCATATTCATTTTCTTTTCCATTAAGTGGGTTTTTATCTTCGTTATTACTAAATACAAAATTACTAAATTCATATCCAGTATAATCTTGACATACCTCTACATAATAATATGTAAATCTATCAAAAGCATATAATGCTTTTGATTCAGTATTATTACTTCCTCCTTCATTATAAATATTATTAGTAATCTTAGAATCAACTAAAGCAACACAAGAATTAATATATGCTCCTTGTTCAGCATTTTCATCATTATATTTAAAAGTATTACCTTCAACTGTTAAGTTTTTATATGTTAAGGTTTCTGTTCCAGCTTGAATATCAATTGCATATGTTGAATCGAAAGTATTATTTCTAATAATAGTTTGATAATTACCTTCATTTCTTGTTGAAGAAGTTACAAGTTGAATATTTCTATTACTTCCTGATTCAGTAAAATCAACATTTTCAATGATAATATCACCAATTGTATTATTATTAGCTCTTCCAAAATAGAAAGCACTGTTAGAAGCAGTTCCTTTAATCTTTAAATTTCTAATTTCAACATCACCATTATAAGATGCAAAATTAAATAAACTTGCACTAGAATCACTAAGACTACTTAAATCAATTGTCTTATTTCCTCCATCAATAATGACTTTGGTATTTGGATCTGTAGAAGTAAAAGTAAAAGATGAAGAAGCAGTGACATCACTTCCTAAATTAATAATTGAAGTTTCACCATCTGTAGCTTTAATAACATCATTTAAATCTGGTGTTGAACTATCGACGGTTGTATTTTTTCCTAAAACTGCTTCAACAACAAATCCACCTTTAACCATATCTACTGGAGCAAATGTATATGAACCATCTTCATTTTTACTTGCTTCAGTTACATCAAGACTAATTTCTTTAGCCGTTTCATTTTCTAAATAATGTAATGTAAGACCAACAATACCATCTTCATCAGTAGTATCTAAGTCTTTAACAGTAAAAATAACATCACTTCCAACAATAGCACTACCAACATTTTGAGTAATTAAAATGTTGGTTGAAGGAAGAATAGTATTTGAATAGGCTGTTTCGCCTTGAGATCCTTGGCTACCATTTAATCCTGGTCTTCCATCTTTTCCATCTTCACCATCTTCACCTTTAATATTCATTTTTAATGTCCATCCACTTTCTTCTTTTTGATAGACATCACCGTTAGTGGTATTTAGATACATATCACCTAAATTACCTAAACTATCAGCTGGTTTAGATGTTCCAGTTAACCAGGTTGCACCATCTTTTCCATCTTCACCATTTTCTCCTGGATCACCTTTATCACCTTTAGGACCAGTTTCTCCAGCTGGGCCAGTAGCGCCTGTATCACCCTTTTCTCCTTTTTCTCCACAACTACTTAAACCTAAAAGACCAATGAGTGTTAAAGCAGTTAAAGTTAATAATTTTGTTTTCTTCATATAAGCTTTTATTACCTCTTAATAAATAATCAATAATTTTTCATAATCAAAGAGATGAAAAATATAGATTTCTATTTAAAAGCCTAAATTAAAAAAAAAAAAAAACAAGTGTCGATTATTAATAGTGATAATAATCGACATTATTTTATTAATTTATTGATAGAAGTGTCATATATTTTAGCATAGGGAGTTATTTTTAAATCCTCAATTTCTTTTTTTATTTCAGTATAATCATATTTACGTCTCATAAAAAATCTCCACCAGATTATGAGAAGATTTTATATTTATTTTTGTCGTTCGATAAGAACGTGAAATTTTTAACGCTTACATATAATTCACTTTATGAGTTGATTCATAAAGTGAATTTAATATATTTAGTAAGTTTAGTTTATATAAAAAGAGCGTTGAGGAGTATATTCAATATTTTAATAAACAACGTCCTGCTTACGCTCTTAATTATTTAACACCTAAACAATTCAAGGAAAAGTATT
>CALVYH010000015.1 GCA_944372115.1 uncultured Bacilli bacterium | reverse complement strand
TCTTTATTTGCCACATTTTATGGGGTTTAAGGTAGAAAAAAAAGAGCTTTCGCTCTTATATTTCCCATTAATACCCCATAAAATGTCGGAGTACCTGTTAATCTATATTTTGGTGGAGCTTACCAGGATCGAACTGGCGACCTCTTCCATGCCATGGAAGCGCTCTCCCAACTGAGCTAAAGCCCCAACGCTTAATAAATATATCATAATATATTTATTCTTTGAAGTTATTTTTAGCGTTTATTTCAAGTAAAGATGTTCTTAAAGAAACTTCTGCTTTACGATGTTCTAAAATAGAAGAAGCTCTTTTTAATTTTGCTTCTGCTTCAATTTGTTTTTTCTTAGCTTTAGCAACATCAATATCTTGAACTGGAATAATTGAATTTAAAATTAAAACGAGGGTATTTTCTTCTTCAATAAAATGGAGTGCTCCTCCTCCAACCGCATAATGTTTTTCTTTATCTAAAAATTTAATAGTTAGTACAGATATTTCAACGTTTGCTAAATAAGAACAATGAAAAGGAAGAATTTCAACTTCTCCTAAATCGGTTTCAGCGTTAACACTTTTTACGTTTTCTAAATCGATAACTTTATAAGGCGTAACTATTCTTAATTTCATTATATTACTATTCATATATTAACTATCTTAAATTAATTAAAAATTACTTATTTTCCTCTTTATTTTCATTATTTTCTATATTTTTAGAAGAATTATTTATTTCTGCTTTTAATTTTTTATCTTTTTCAATTGCATCTTCAAATGTTCCAACATAAAGGAAAGCATTTTCCATCATATCATCACCTTCCCCATTTAAAATTCTTTCAAAAGAAGAAATAGTATCTTCTAATTTAACATATTTTCCAGGTGTTCCTAAAAATGTTTCAGCAACAAAGAAAGGTTGAGAAAGGAAATTTCTAATTCTTCTTGCTCTAGAAACAACAAGTTTATCTTCATCAGAAAGCTCATCAATACCTAAAATAGCGATAATATCTTGTAAATCTTTATATCTTTGTAATGTTGCTTGAATTTTTCTAGCAACATTATAATGTCTTTTTCCAACAATATTTGGATCTAAAATATTGGATGATGATTCAAGAGGATCAACAGCTGGATAAATACCTAAAGCTGCAGTATTTCTATCTAAAACAGTTTTAGCATCAAGATGAGCGAAAGTAGTTGCTGGAGCTGGATCAGTTAAATCATCAGCTGGAACATAAACTGCTTGAATTGAAGTAATCGAACCATCTCTAGTAGAAGCGATTCTTTCTTGAAGTTGACCCATTTCGGTAGCTAATGTTGGTTGATAGCCAACTGCTGAAGGCATTCTTCCTAAAAGAGCACTAACTTCACTACCTGCTTGTGTAAATCTATAAATATTATCAATAAAAAGTAAAACATCTTGATGAGCGACATCTCTAAACCATTCAGCCATAGTTAAAGCACTTAAAGGAGCTCTCATTCTTATACCAGGAGATTCATTCATTTGACCAAATACTAAGGCTGTATTTTTTAAAACTCCTGATTCTTCCATTTCTTTATATAAATCGTTACCTTCTCTAGATCTTTCTCCAACACCAGCAAAAATAGAAGTACCTTTCTTTTCAGTAGCAATATTATGGATGAGTTCTTGAATTAATGTTGTTTTTCCAACACCCGCTCCACCAAAAAGTCCAACCTTTCCACCTTTTAAATATGGACAAAGAAGATCCAAAACTTTAATACCAGTTTCAAAAACTTCACTAATTGTTGGTTGTTCTTCAAAAGAAGGAGGTAAATTATAAATCGAATGAGTTTCATTTATTTTAAATTCGCCTTTTCTATCAATAGGTTCACCTAAAACCGAGAACATTCTTCCTAAAACTTCATTTCCTACTGGTACTTTAATAGGTTCATGAGTATTTATAACTTTTAAATTTCTTCTAATGCCTTCAGTTGCTCCCATTGCTAAACATCTTACAGTATCATGACCAATATCTTGAGCAACTTCTAAAATTAATTTATGTTCTTTATTTTGATAAGTAAATTCAACCTTTAAAGCGGTTCTCATTGAAGGAATAAGGCCATCTGAAAAACGAACATCAATAACTGGTCCAATTGCTTGAACAATATAGCCAAATTCAGCTTCTTTATTTTTTGAATTAAATTTGTAACTTTTAATCATTTGTCTTTTTCCTCCTAAAGGTATTTTATTTAAGAAATGGTATCGTTATTATTTCCAGAAACAATTTCTGTTATCTCTTGAGTAATTTTTTGTTGCCTAATCTTATTATATTCAAGTTTAAGATTATAAATTAATTGATCAGCAGAAGAAGTAGCGTTTTCCATCGAATTTTTTCGACATGTTTGTTCACTTATTAAACTTTCTAAAAAATATCGATATATTAAAGCATCTAAATAGTGAGGAACAATTAAATCAGCAACCTTAGCACTTTGACCATCAAAAAATGGTAATTTTAATGGTTTTTTATAATCAACTTTTGCCTCTTTAAGTGGCAAAAGTTGTTCTATTTTAGCAACAGTAGACATTGAAGATAAATATTTAGTATAGATAATATAAATTGAAGAATAAGAATTATCACGATAAAGTTTATCAAGCTCATGACGGAAATAATTAACATTATCTAAAGTTAAATTTTCATTTAAATTAACATAATCATGAATTGCTAAATGAACTTTATTTTTATAATGTTTATATCCTTTTTCTCCAATAAAAATACAATCATCTTCTTTAGTTAAATATTTTTTTGCAAGTTTATCTAAGTTATAGTAATAGCTTCCACAAAGTCCAAGAGTTGGAGTTATAAAAATATATAACTTTTTATTTCCTGTATTTTTAGTTAAACAAGTAGGAAGTTTAGTTTTTTCAAAGTCGACTCTTTGTAAACAAAGTTCCATAGCGTATTTTAAAGAAGAGATATATGCGGTATTTGAATCATAAATCTCTTTAAGTTTGTTATATCTACTAGATGCAATTAATTTCATTGCTTTAGTAATTTTTCTAATAGATTGAACAGTGTTTATTCTTTTTCTTACTGCTAAAAGTGATTGAGCCATACTTAAGGTTAAAATTGTTTAATTAATTATTCTTCTTCAAAAATATCTTTTTTATTTTCATCTTTAATAGTTGATTTAATAGTTTTTAATAATGAAATAATAAATTCTTTATCTTCATCATTAAATTCTTTAGTTGTATTTATTTTTTCATAAATGTTGTTTGGTTTAGAAACGATTGAATTATCTAAAAGCTTTAAAACGTCATGGATTTTTTCAACCCTTATATCATCTAATTCTCCAGATTGAGCAACATATATATCCACGATTTCTTGAGCTAAAGAAAGAGGCATATATTGTCTTTGTTTTAAAGTTTCAAGTAAAACAGCACCATGAGTTAAAATCTTTTGTGTTCCTTTATCAAGATCACTTCCAAAACGTGAGAAATCAAGCATTTCATGGTAATTAGCAAGTTCCATTCTTAAATCTTTGGAAACTTTCTTCATAACTTTATATTGTGCGGCACTACCTACACGAGAAACTGATAATCCTGAATCAATAGCAGGTCTTTGACCACTATTAAACATATCGCTATTTAAAAATAATTGACCATCAGTAATTGAAATAATATTTGTAGGAATATAAGCAGAAATATCGCCAGCTTGAGTTTCAACAATTGGAAGAGCGGTAATTGATCCACCTTTAAGTTCATCGTTTAAACGGCAGCTCCTTTCTAATAAACGAGAGTGAATATAGAAAATATCGCCTGGATATGCTTCTCTTCCTGGACTTCTTCTTAATAAAAGAAGAAGAGTTCTATAAGCGACAGCATGTTTAGATAAATCATCATAAACAATTAAAACATCTTTTCCTTGATGTTCCCAATATTCAGCAATAGAAGTAGCAGCATAAGGAGCTAAATATTGCATAGGAGCAGGCTCAGCTGCACTAGCATTAACAATAACTGTATATTCTAAAGCATCAAATCTTTTTAAACGGTCAACAATTTGTGCTAAAGATGAATTTTTTTGTCCGATAGAACAATATACACAAATTACATCTTTACCTTTTTGATTAATAATTGTATCGATAGCTAAAGCAGTTTTTCCAGTTTGTCTATCTCCGATAATTAATTCTCTTTGACCTTTTCCAATTGGAATCATAGAATCGATTGCTTTTATACCTGTTTCAAGTGGTTCATTAACACTTTGTCTATCCATAATTTGAGGTGCAGGCATTTCAGCTGGACGATAATCGCTAGCTTTGATTATTCCTCTTCCATCAATTGGTTGGCCAAGAGAATTAACGACTCTACCTAAAAGAGCATCGCCAACTGGAACTGAAACAACTCTTCCAGTTCTTTGACATGTATCACCTTCTTTAATATTAATTACGCTACCAAAAAGAGCACAACCGATACTTTCTTCTTCAATATTCATAACCATTCCAAAATTTTCGTTTGGAAATTCAATAAGTTCACCATACATTGCATTATCAAGTCCATAAATTGTTGCGATACAATCTCCGACACTAACAACTTGACCAACATTAGAAGTATCTATTTTATACTCGTATTTATTTAATTCGTCTTTAATAATCTCTGAAAGAGAATTTAAGTTTTTGTTATCACTCATCCTTGTTTTCCTCCCTTTCATCATCTTTTGAATCTTTAAAATATTTTTTTAATAAGTTTTGTTTCATATCTTCTAAACGAGAAGATGCATTAAGTTCATACATTGTTCCATCGATTAATACTTTTAATCCAACAATTAAACTTTTATCTATTGAAACTTCAAAAACACATTTTTTATCTAATACTTTTTCAAATGCATCTTCCATTTTTTTAATTTGGGATTCATCTAAAGGAAACGGCGAATAGATAACACCTTCTAAAACGTTTTGATCTCTATAAGCAAGGGTGTTAAAGATTTCATATACTTCATCGATTTGTTTAATAATTTTATTTTTAATTAACATTTTGGTAAAAATTATTACTTCAGGAGCTAATAATTCACCAAAAGTTTCGTCTAATGCTTTATTTTTTTCTTTATCATCAACAAAAGGAGAAGTTAAAAGCATTAAAAAATCTGGATTCTTTTTAAGATTCCAAGTTAAAAATTTTAAATCTTCTTGATATAAAGTTACTAATTTATTTTCAACGGCGTTTTGATAAAATCCTTCAGCCATTTTGCTTATAAGAGCATCGTTATTCATTTTTAATTATTTCCTTTAGTTAATTTATCAACAAAATCATCGATAAATTTATCGTTATCTTCTTTTGTAATATTTCTTTTTAAAATTTCTTTAGAAGCAGCAATCGCACTATCAACAATCTCTTCATGTGCTTCTTTAAGCATTTTTTCTCTTTCTGCTTCAATATCTTTATGCGCTTGTCTTTTTTGTTTTTCTAAAGTCAAAGCTAAATCTTTTTCAAATTGTTGAGCTTTATTTTCAGCAGTTTTTTGAGCAGCTTTAATAAGTTCACCAGCTTGTTTTTCGCTATCAGCAATAATTTGTTGAGCTTTTTCAACCTTTTCTTCAGCTTCGATTTTTTTATTTTCGCTATCTTTAATATTATTTTCAATATAATCAGCTCTTTTTTGCATTTTCTTTTTTAATGGTTTATATGCTAAAAAGATAAATAAAATGGCGACAAAAAGGAAAATTGCAAGTTGCATTAAAGTTACCCAAAGATTTGGGAGCATATTATTTACAACTTCTTGGATTCTGTCTCCAATTTCTTCAGTGTTACAAGAAGTTAATGATAAAGAAACTAGTAAAAGAGTAGCAATAAATTTTACTTTCTTTTTCATAAAATTACCTTCTTTACTAATTAGATAACGAAAGCCATTAAAATAGCGACAACAAGAATATAAATTGCAATTGATTCAATAAGACCAACACCGATAATCATAGTAGTACGAATATCGCCTGAAGCAGATGGATTTCTACCAATTCCTTCCATTGCTTTAGAAACTGCCCAGCCTTCTGCTAAAGCAGCAAGTCCCATACCAATACAAGCAATACCTAATCCGATAAAATTCATATTTCTTTCTCCTTTTTATTAATGTATATATTAATTAAGTTTAATTACTTAAATTAAACAGCGTTTTTAGCGGCTTCTTTTTGAGCCTTTTTTTCTAATTTTCTTTGTTTTTTAAGAAGCTTTTTATTTCTTTTTGCTTCTTCCATTTTTTTAAAGTTTTCTGGTGAAATATATTCATTTGAAACATTGATCATTGTAAGAATAGTAAAGACAGCAAGTTGAATAAGTCCATCAAATATATCAAAGTAAAGATGAGCAACAGGAGCAATAATTGGTTCAAAGAAGAATCCCCAATAAGGTTCAATAACACTTCCTAAACCAACGTAAATAAGAGTAATAATACAATATCCAGCTAAAGCATTACCAAATAAACGAAGTGTTAAAGATAAAACTGGTGACCACATTGTAATAAGGTTAATTGGTAAAAATAAGGCAATTGGTTCAGTATATCTTTCAAAATATGTCCAATGTTTATATTTCATTGCTGTATAGTGAGTTAAACAGAATGTAATCAAAGCAATTGATAGAGGCATTGCCATATTTGTAAATGGGTTTGGCATGGCTTCTAAATAAGTAGAAGCCCCTGGTTGAAGGACGTTTGGAATACCAATCATTCCAATAAAGAATCCTAAGAAAATATATAAACCAACAAAAAGTATATATCCTCCAAATCCTTTAAAAGCAGGTCCCATAATTGAAGAGACTTGTTTATCTGCAAATTCAGTTAATGCTTCTATACAGTTCATAAAGCCACTAGGTTTTTTTAATGGATCATATTTTTTAACTTTTATAGAAATAATTACTGTTAAAATAAGCATTATTATAAGAGAAAAAATTGAAGATAAAAATTCAGGAGGTATTTCATCCCAACTAAGCCACTCAATTACTCTTTTAAAATCTAATCCGCCTTCGTTCATAAATTTTTCCTATCCTACTTAAATAAAATGCCGATTATATAACCAATAGTAAATAATATTGGAGCAATAAAAATATAATAAATCTGAGGAGCATTTAAGCCACTAGTTAAATATAAATATAGAAGCGAAAAAAGAAGAGCACCAATAATCGATACAAATCTTAAAATATATCCAATTAAAAAAGATATTTTACCTTTTGAAGAATTTTCAAAATGAAGGTAAACATATCTTAAAGAAAAATAAGTTATAAGCATAAATGGATAAGAAATTGCAAAAATTACAACAAATTCGCTTATATTATTTAAAAAATAGAGGATTAATCCACTAGTTAATCCAATAATTAATAAACCTAAGAAAATCGTTAAAGCGATATATAATTTTTTTCTTTCTTTTTCCATAACTAAAACACGTTTTTTAAAACTTCTTTATTAAATAACTATTTTCTATTAAAGTCAATTCAAAGTGCTCTTTAATATAATTAAGAGAAGTTTTTAAGAAAGATTTGCTATTTGTTCATTAATTAAACTAATGAGTGAATGATATTTATCAATAAAAGTTAAAGAAGAGGAATAATTTTTAAATAAAGTAGAAGAAATATAAACATTAAGCATTGAAAAAATGTCATCTAATTCTTTTTTAGTTTTATTTAATCTGTCAATATTTAAAATATAATAAATTTCATCTTTAGTTAAAAATTCATCAATTCTTTTATTTGCGAATTTATCAACCTTAGTAAGTAAAAGATTGATTAATTCATCATTTTTTCTTTTTAAGGTCGAATAATATTTTTCATTATTATTTGAAATAAGTTCGAAAATAGAATAAATATCATCGTTTTCATCATTTATTAATAAATATGATGAATATTCATTAAACTTAGTTAAATCATTTTCACTTAATTTATTATAAAAAATAGTTAAATCATTAAAATAAGCTAATAAAATATTCGATATTTTTTGATTTAATTCTTCATTAATTAAAGATGAAGTAAGCGAAAGATAATTAATGGTGTTATTTATAATTTCTGTTGATAAAGATTTAATTTTATCTTTATTATTATATTCATCAAGAGAAATAACTTTATCATCACTTAAAGTTATTTCTCTTAAAACTACTAAATTATATATTTTTTCTAATAATTCATGCTCTTTAGTTAATGTATTATTATTTTCATCTTTTATAAAATCTTCTAATAAAATAGATAATTCATTATAAATAGGGTTGATAAAAGTATTTAAATAAGTATTAACTTCGTTTTTAAATTCATTAAATCTTGAAGAATTATTCTTAGCAACATCATTTAAAAGATTATATTTAGTATTTATCGAATATTTAGAATTAAATAATTCATTTAACGCTTTATAAGCATTAATAAAAGAAGAATCAGAATCTACCTTTTTAATAACAACATTTTCAATTTTTTTATAAAAGTTAGATAAATTTTCTTTTTCATTTAATTCAGTATAAATATTATTTTCATCCATTTTTAAAAGCGGATATGATAAATAATTATTAAAATTTTCTACTCTCTTTTTTTCTTCATCATTTAAAGCATTAATATTTTGAATCGCTTCACTAATTCCTTTTTGAGTTTCACTATCTAAAGAATAATTATCATAAAGATTATATAAATTATTAATATCTTTTAAGGCGTTTTTTTGAATTAAATAATCTTCTTCTAAATTAAAAGGAGGTTCAATACTTATACTTTTTGAATCATTTCTAGTTAAAGAAAGATAAAAAAGAGGTTTTAAAGAGTTTTCATCTTCAAAACTCATTTTAAATTCAAGTGGATTTGATTCAATAGTTGCACTTGTAATATTAATTAATGGTTCATTTTCATCTAAAGTAATCCCGA
This sequence comes from uncultured Bacilli bacterium, assembly GCA_944372115.1. GTDB lineage: Bacteria > Bacillota_I > Bacilli_A > RFN20 > CAG-826 > Onthovivens. Next base: position 10,488 of record CALVYH010000015.1, on the reverse strand, counting down.
TATCATTATTTTTAAAGATGTAAGATGCAAAATTATTAAATATTAAAGAAAATGCATTTAATCCATTATCTTTAAAATTAAGTGAAAAACCATCATTAACAAAATTTAAAATTGTTGAAGAGATAATCATATCAAAAAGTGAAAAATCTAAAGTTAAACCATTAAGTAATGAACTAATTTGTGAAAAAATATCTTTTAAAGAAATAGAAGAAACGTTAGAAGAATTTATCATCTCAAGAAGAGAAGAAATATCTAATTTTGAAGTTCCAATAATTTCTCTAGCGGTATTTTTAATTTCTTCTTTATTATTTCTAGATGGTTTTTTATTATCACTAAATCTTGAAATAGTTGTATAAATATTTCCATCAGCTAAATAATAAATATCTAAATCAGAAACATTATTTAATATATTTTGATATTTAAAATCATTAAAAATAAGAGGAAAAAGAGAAGAAGTTAATAAAGATGATTCATATGTTTCTTTAATTGAATAAAGATCAAAATTCATATGAAATTTAAAAACTTTATCAAAGTTTTTATCATTTATTTCTCCATCCATTTCTTGATATGTAAAAGTTATATAGGAAGAAAAAATATCTATATCAACACCTATAGAAGATAAAACATCATATGAAATCGATGAATTTATGACTCCTTCATAAGTTTTTGGAGTTAAATAGGTGTAATTAAAATCAGGGTTATCTCCTGGATTTATTGTTTCTCCTCCTTCGTTTTCACTATTTGTAGGATTACAAGAAACTAAACTAACAGTTAAAAATAATGTTAAAAGTAGTTGGTGTTTTTTCATAAATTAATTGTTATCTCCTATTTTCTCTTTATAAAGAGTAGAAATTTCACTAGGAATTTCATTTTCATTTTCATAAATTTTAAAATAAGTGTTCATTGTTGAGTCACATTCAAATGAACCGGTTTTATATTTTTCTTTTTGAACTATTTTATTAATAGAATCATCTTTTTTAGAAATATAAATTTCCATTGTGGAATAAGAAAATGATGGTTCGCCCATTCCTGACATATGAGCCATTTCAACTTTATATTCTTTTGTTGAATCAATATGTGTTTCGTCTTCATTAATAGACATTTTATAAGTATAAATCTTATTTTCATCATCTTCACTATAAGAAGCATCTAAAAAAGATTTAGCAAAGTTTTTTTCATCAATAGTATAATTTGTTAAATTTTCCATTGTATGACCAATAATCGATAAATATTCTTCTTTACTTTCCTTTTCCCATTCATTCCATGAAGAAACGTTTCCATAAATAGTTGAAGAATCCGGATTATTTCCGCTAGCTATCCAATAAGAATTATTATTTTCATTTTCATATCTTAATTCCGCTTTTTTAACAAATGCAGATGTAGTTACTGTTTGGAAAAAGTATTCATTATTCTTTTTTAGTTTAAATCCTTTAACAGTTTGAGAATAAATTCCTCCTAAAGCCGTTACACTTGAATCCATGTAGGTATAATAATTTAAGCTTTTATATCTTTTATTTAATTCAACATAAAAAGAATATAATTCATTTTTTCCTAAAGAAGTTGCAATTTTAATCGATTCATCAATATCATCGATTAAATCTTTATAAAATGAATCTAACAAAGTTAAATTTTGATATGTTTTAAATGTTGTTTCGTATGTATAAATAAATTCAATAGAAGAAATTTTTAAATTTTCTTTGACATTTATTTTTTCGATTTCTAAAGAATTTTTATTTAGAAGTAATTCAAATGAAGCATCAATAAAGGAAATAGAAGAAAAATCAACAAAATTTAAAATTTCATTTTTTTCATAATTAATAGCGTTTATTTTTGAAAATGTTGAAATATCATTACTATTTTCTGCATCCATTTTTTTAATTGTTTCTAATGATAAAGTGTAAGAATAAGTAATAAAATCTTTATCTTCATTTAAAATTTTATAATCGTTAAATGAGAGTTCCTCATAATTTTTATATATCTCAAAATTAGTAATATTTCTTAATTCTTCACCATTATCATTTAAATAAGTTTCTTCATTTATAAAAGAAAGAGTTGAATAGGAAGAAGAAGTTAAATAATTTTCATTTATTATTTCTTCATTTCCAACACTAACTCCATAATTATTATCACTATAGGAATAAAATCTTTTAATTGATTTATTGCCAAAAAGTTCTGAAGCAGCTCCTTTTTGTTGATAAATCATATCGTTATTTTTAATTTTAAAAGATTTTAAAGTTTGTGAATTACCTCTTTTAGAAGTTAAAAGATATTCACTTGTTGAATAATAATTAAAATCTTCTTTATTATATTTTTCATTTAAAAAGGAATACATTAAAAGAGGGTTATTAAGATCATATGTATTTAAATCCTCTTCGTTGTTGTTTATTGAACAAGACGATAGGAGAGGAAATATTAATAAAAAATTAATTAATAATAGATTTCTTTTCATAAAATCTCCACAAATTTTCAACTTCGATATAATAAACTTAAAAAACACAAAAAACAAGCATATTTATCAATAATTATTAAAATTTAGTTTTTTATAACTATACAATCTAGTTTTTAAAACCATAATAAAAGAATACTAAATTTTTTAAATTTAATAATTTTTATGTTTTTAAAAGAGGAAAACATTATAAAAACCCAAAAAATTGATTTTTGGGTTTTAGAAGTTTTAATTATTAAAAAAATTAAAGTAAAAGAGTCAAATCAATAGTTTTTCCATTTTTAATTAAGAAGTTAATAATTTCTTCGCTAGTATAATTTTCTAATGATGAAGAAAAAACGTTTTGATCTTCATAATAGTAAATTTTATTATTTGAACCTAGAAAATATGTCTTAATGCCTTCATTTTTATAGATAAACGCAATACAATAGCTAAATTCATAATTATCGTCGCTTTCTTTAAAATTTAAATCCTTAATAAAATCAAATTCGTTAATTATTATCGAACTATCAACAACATAATCATATAAAAAGGACGAATCAATCGGAGAATATCCTATATATGAAGGATATCTTATATTCGAATCGTTTTTAATTGTTTTAAAGTTTTGACAACTAGCGATTAACAAAATTGGTAGTATTAATGATTTTTTAATTATATTTTTTAGCACAAACTAAATAATCCTCCTTCTTTATTTTAAAATCATTTTCTTTATTATATTAATCAATAAAAAAATAAATGAGCAATTAAAATTGGAATTCCTTTAAAAATAAAACAAAAAAACAAAAAATACCAAAAAATAAATATAAGAAGATATTGAATATAATTGTGGAAGGAGTGAAGAAATATATGAACCGCCACTTATAGGATAAAGCATAATAAAAATATAAAGGATTAAAATAAGCGATTAAAACAAGACTAATTATTAAAAATATAGATAATAACGAGCCTATTAAAAAGAAATAATATTTTTTATATTCAAAAAAAATCTTTTATAGTTTTCTTTTGTACTTTATTTGAATCTTTTTTATAAAAATCATTTTCAACATGTAAAAATAAAAAAATATCAACATTAAATAATTCTCTTATTTTATCTAATGTATCGAGACTTGGAAGAGAAGTTTCTGTTTCTAAAGTAGAAATCATTTTTCTTGATAAAGAAAGCATTCTCCCTAATTCTTCTTGCGATAAATTGAAGTCTTGTCTCAATTTTTTGAAATTTTTGCTTACTAAACTGTTCGAAATCATTTTTAAAATTATAGCATATCAATTATTAACTGTTATAAGTTTCTTAAGATAATATCTTTATTTAAAGAATAATTGAAAAATCTTAAAAAACTATGAAAAGAATAAAACAAAAATATATTCTAATTGAATATTCTGTGTTAGAATTGATATAGATTTTTAAAAACTCTTCACATAATTTAGGAGGAAATATAATGAGTTTTACACCCGACAAAATAAGGGATATTGTCGTTTTAGGGCATCAAGGCTCAGGAAAAACGACATTAGTAGAATCCTTATTTCAAGTAGCCACTAATAATCCTACAAAGGGATCTGTGGAAAAAGGAACAACAGTTAGTGACTATTTAAAAGAAGAGCAAGATAGATTATCATCAATATCTGCTTCTGTTGTTCCTATTGAATATGAAGGTTATCGTATTAATTTAATCGATTTACCTGGTAATGATGATTTCGTTGGAGAAATTATAGGCGTTACAAGTTGTGTTAAAGGTGCAATTTTAGTAATTGATGCAACAAGTGGCGTTCAACAAGGCACTATTAAGCATTTTAGAATGCTAAAAAGAAAGAATATACCAACTTTAATCTTTGTTAATAAAATGGATAAAGAAAATATTGATTTTGATTCATTATTAGCAGATATTAGAGCAAAACTTGGCAAAAAAGTTGCCCCATTCTGTTATCCATTAGGACATGCCGATCAATTTGATGGTTTTGCAAATTGTGTTGATTTAAAAGCTAGAATTTATAATGGTAAAGAATGTGTTGATGCTGAAATTTATGAAGATAAAAAACCAACTGTCTTAGAATACAATAATATGGTTCTTGAAGCTGTTGCTACCACTTCAGAAGATTTATTAGATAAATTCTTTAGTGGAGAAACATTAACAAGAGAAGAAATTCATAAAGGATTAAGAAAAGGTGTTTTAGATGGTGAAATTGATCCATTATTAGTTGGATCTGCAACTAAAAATATTGGTTGTCATACATTATTAAATATGTGTATTGATTATTTACCATCTCCTGCAGACTTAGAACCATTTGAAGCATATGATAAAGATGGAAATTTAGTTGAAAGAAAAACAACAAGTGAAGAGTCATTTTCTGGATACTGTTTTAAAACAATTTCCGACCTTTATAGTGGAGTCATCAATATAATTAAAGTTAATAGTGGTTCAATCGGTCTTGGTGATGAAGTTTATTGTCCATCGTCTGGAAAAACCACAAAAGTTTCATCTCTTTTCTATTTAGAAGGTAAAAAACAAATTCCAGTCGATAGAGTTGAAGCTGGCGATATTGTTGCTGTTGCTAAACTTGAAGATGTTAAAACTGGCGATACAATTTGTGATCCAAAAAATATTATCAAATACGTTCCGCCAAAATATCCTACGGCAGTTTATTTTAGAGGAGTTGAACTTGCTAATAAAAAGGATGAAGATAAAATTTCAACCGTTTTACAAAAATTATGTTTAGAAGACCCAACAATCGAAGTTAAAAGAAATCAAGAAACTAAACAACTTTTAGTTGGTGGACTTGGAAACCATCACTTATCTTATATTTTAGATAAGTTAAAAAATACATATAAAATTGAATGTAAAACAGTTGCTCCAAAAATTGTTTATCGTGAATCAATTAAAGGAAAAGCTGAAGCTACTGGAAAATATATTAAACAATCTGGTGGAAGTGGATTCTATGGAGTAGTTGTTATGGATTTTGAACCAGCTAGTGAAAATTGTTTTGAAGAAACAGTCTTTGGTGGAACAGTTCCTAAACAATATTTTCCTGCTGTTGAAAAAGGTTTCTATGAAGCACTTCAATCTGGATTACTTGCTGGATTCCCAGTAATCGGAGTTAAAGGAACACTTAAAGATGGTAAATATCATCCAGTTGATTCTAACGAAATGGCCTTTAAAATGGCTGCAATATTAGCTTTTAAAGAAGCATATATGCACTGTAAACCAATTATTTTAGAGCCAATTATGAGAGTTACAATTCATATTGAAAATAAATATATTGGTGATGTTATTTCTGATCTTAACACTCGTAGAGCTAAAAATTTAATGATGGAAGAAGATGGAGCAGATAATCAAAAAATTATTGTTTCTATTCCAGAAGCAGAAATTAATGATTATAGTGCAAAATTAAAATCAATTACACAAGGCGGAGGATATTTCAACCGTACATTTGAATGTTATGAAGAAGTTCCTGCTAATTTAAAAGATCGTGTAATTGCTGAAAATGCATTAAATAAAGATCGTTAATATTAAAATTATAAAAATGGCTATTAAGAAAATAAATTCTTAGTAGCCATTTTATTAGTAGCTTTTATAATCGAATAAATTTAATCAAAGTTTTTCCCATTTAATGAAAGTGCATAAGTATTTTAAATCGGTATTTTTTAAACGTACTTGCATGTTGAAGTTTCTCAAAATATGATTAAATTTTTGAAATATTCTATTTATTATTTGAAAATAAAATGATTTTTTTATAAAAATAACAATTGCTATAAAAAATAGCAATTATGCTACAAGATGATGCTTATTTTGAATCATTAATATTTATAAAATATTGATTAGTAAGGAGGTGGTTAATATAACTTTTGGGGAAAGGATAAAATATTTAAGAAAAAAACAAGGTTTATCCCAAGAACAATTAGCAGATAAATTAAATGTATCTCGACAAGCTGTTCAAAAACGGGAGAGTGATATCAATGAACCGAATATTGATACTGTTAAATGTATTGCTTGCTTTTTTAATGTTGATTTGAACTATCTTTTAAATGGAAAAGCAGATGAAGTATCATCTAAAGAATTTAATTCTAAAAATAATAAAAAATTTTTAAATGAAAAAGAAAAAACTAACTTTGTTATATATTATATTTTTTTAGTGCTTTCTTTTTTAATTTTGATGATGTGTTTTATTTGGTCTTTAATCGATGTTAGGTCTCATCCTATTTTTGGAGAAGGCTTTTATGCATGGTATATTCCATTTTATTCTAGTGATTTAGAATTAATTGTTTTTCAAATTTTAAATATTATTGGTATTGTTGGAATAGTATTATCAATAATAAAAATAAAAAAAGGAAAGGGAAAATAAAAATGATAAAAATAATAATTTTGAGTGGCTTAATTGCTTTGAGTAATATTACTACATCTTTAACAAATGTTAATTATTTTAAAACCGATAACATAATTATTCTTCCTATTGAAGAGAAAAGCAGTTTTGAATTTAGTTCTAAAATGAAAGCTGTTTTCTTTTTAGAAAAAATTGATGATTCTTCCGTAAATAAGCGAATTAAAAACATTAAAACATTAAATAATAATAGTGATGAATTAATATTAAATGTAGATGTTCAAACTGTTTCTTTAGGTGAGTATTATGTAAATGTAGATGGTTCTTATGTTAAAGGCGAATTAATTGGAACTGAGTATTCTAATACAAGTGATTTAAATGTACTTGTTGATAAAATAATTACGGAAATTAAAACTAACGATTTTGATAACGATTATATCAAAAGAAATGCATTTTTAAGTAATAATAGTTCTTTTCAATTAGGTAGTGATTGGGCACAAACTTTTTCAACCAAGATAAATGCATCTTTAGATTATGAGGGGCTTCATTATGGTGATTTTTCTGAGTGGAAGGAAATCTATTATATTAAAACAAATAAAAGTGTATATTACTTAGTAACAAATGAAACCTATTCTACGCCTAATACAGATAATACAGATGATTTTAGAACTAGTAAAATTTTGTATGATTATAATGATAATAGTTCGTATTATACTCTTAGAGATTATGGACCAAAAGCAAGAAATCCTGAAGCTACTATTAGTTTTAGTTCTAGTATTGGAGGAGAAATAAACTCAGACGGCAGCGCAATGATTAATTCAAGTTTATCAGCTTCTTATACTACAATTGAAGAATCTCCTAAAATCAATGATTTAGGAAATATGGCTTTAGATAATGTAAAAATTGAATTTTCTTACGTCGATCCGTGGACTGAAAGCGACCCATGGTATAGTTATAATAAAAATCAATCAATGCAAAATACTTTTTATATAATTAAAGAAAGCAGGTCAAATAAAGTTGCGTCTTCTGGCACTGATTTAAGAACTATAAGTATCGTTAGAGATGATCTAATGCCTTGGTACGACAAAACCGTAAATTTTAATATAAGAAAGACTATTACGCTTGATATTAATTAAATTTTTAAATGTATTAAAAAATGTTATTTTAATATTTTAAATATTTATTCAAAATGGCTAATATTTTCACAATTGCTTTGAATATTAGCCATTTTTCTTATTTATAAATAAACAAAAATATATAAAAATATATTCATGATAAAAAAAGAAAGGTTAGAAAAATATATACTTATTATTTATTTTGTTATTGAGATAACATTATATTTATCTTTTTTAATTATCGATTTATTTTTTAATTCATCTTTTAATAATGTTTCATCATTAATTAAATATTCGACAATAATTATAAATTTATTATTTTTAATAATATTAAGTATATTTAATTTTAAAATTGAAAAAATAATTGTTATATTCGCTTTTATTTTTACATCTATTAGTGATTATTTTCTCCTTTTTAAAAGCGATAATAATTCATTTTTAATCGGTTTAATTACTTTTAATATTGTTCAATTAATTTATTTTTTTAGATTTCATTTTTTATATTTTTCTTTAAAAAATTTTTTATTATCTTTAATTTTAAGAATTATATTTATTATTTCTATTATTTTAATTATTTATTTTCTTTTACCTTCTTTTTATTCTTTACTTAATATTCTCGCTCTTATTTATTTTATTAATCTTATATTTAATTTTTTAGATCCTATAATTAATGATTTTAAAAATAGAAAAAACCAATTTTTAGCAATTGGTTTTTTCCTTTTTATATTATGCGATATTAATGTAGGTATAATTAACGCCCTTTTTTATAACGATATTATTTCCTTTCTAATGCGGTTTTTCTATCTTCCAAGTCAAGTTTTTCTTTTTTATAGTGCAAATATGGACGATAAACATATAAAAAATAGCCAATAAATAACGGAATTAAAGCCATAAACCAAGCGAATGGGTCAGCTAAACAAGTAGCGATATATGGATAGATATTAGAATATAAATCTAATGAGGTAGATATTTCATTAGTAAATATATAAGGTCCAAAATAACACATTGATGTTCTAGCAATTAGTTCAAATATACCAGCTAAAAATGGAAAGAGTGGTTTTTCAACTCCTTGAATTGAACCTCTTAAAATAAATAATGTACCTACTAAAAAGAAAAATGGCATTACTGAAAGAAGACTATTTTTTCCTAAATAAGCTGCTTTTTCATTAATAGATGAAGATGAATAAAACATTTTTAAAAATGTATCATCAATTAAAAGAAGCATTGAAATAATAAATACAATTATATAAATAATGAACATTATAATTAACGCTTGATCTATTCCTTTTTTTATACGTTTTATATCTTTTGCACCTTTATTTTGACCAACAAAAGAAAGCATAGCTGTTCCTAAAGCATTTAAAGGACACATTAAAAAAGTTTGCAATTTATTAATAGCTCCATAAGCGAGTTGAGAAGGCCCATTATCGATAACTATTCCGCTTATAGTTGTATCAAATTTTACAATAGTTGATTGCATTGTAATTAATCCAATTCCTAAAATTGAAAATTGAAATGCTAAAGGTAAACCTAATTTTAAATGTTCAAAATAAAACTTAAAATTAATCTTAAAATCTTCTTTTTTAAATCTTAAATATGGATACTTTATAAATGTATAGATATAACATAAAATAGCTGAAATAAATTGAGCAAAAACCGTTGCAATTGCAGCTCCAGCTACACCCCATTTTAAAATAACAATACAAAATAAATCTAAAATAATATTTAAAATTGTGGAACCAATTAAAAATAAAAGAGGCGTTAATGAATCGCCAATTGATCTTAAAAGAGAACAAATTTGATTATAAAATACTTGAAAGATAGTTCCTAAAAAGATTATAAAAAGATAAGTTTTTGCATTTTCATAAGTTGCTCCTCCATGCGAAGAAGTTAATCCAACAAGTGAAAGGAGTGGATCAATAAAAATAATCGCTAAAATTGTTAAAATAATTGAAATTATAAAACCTAAAATTGTTTGAACTAAAAAAGACTTTCTAACTCCATCATTATCATTTTGCCCTTTTTTAGATGAAGAAATAACACTAAATCCAGCACTACATCCATATGCAAATTGTAAAACTATAAATGTCAATGAGCCAACATCATTAACTCCATTAACTTCATTAGCACTTAAATTTTGACCAACAATTATTGCATCAGTTAATGTATAAATTTGTTGAAAGATATAAGATAGAAAAATCGGAATTGCAAAAAGTAAAATAACTTTATAAATTTTTCCTTTAGTTAAATCAATTGGTGCGAATAACTTTTTAAACATAAAATTAACCTCTTAATATTTAAACCGGCTAATATTTAAGCACAACATATTTATAAAGTTAAATGTTTTTTAATATTTTTATTAAATATTAAAAGGAAGTTAGTGTAAAATATTGAAGAAAAAGAAATATATGTCCATAGGTTAATTGGTAAACCAATGGTCTCCGAAGCCATGATTAGAGGTTCGATTCCTCTTGGACATGCCATCTTATAACTAACATTTTGATACAAAGTAATTATGCCAAAATCAATGATATTTGTGGTACTCCGACATTTTACGGGGTATTAATGGGAAATATAAGAGCGAAAGCTCTTTTTTTTCTACCTTAAACCCCA
>CALVYH010000014.1 GCA_944372115.1 uncultured Bacilli bacterium | reverse complement strand
ATAGGAGCTTTTTTATTGAATAAACTATCTTAAAATTCTTGATTTCAACTAACTTTTTATTATATTTTGTTTTCTATTTGATATAATAAAGAGGTAGTATCAAACCGATGCTTTTAAATATATATTTTAACTAAAAATTATTTTTTATATTTAAATAAATTTTTAAAATGAATAATGTTTATAAATTAGTCCATAATTATAAATTTATTTTGCTTTGATACTTTAAAATTATTTTTAAAAAGGAGATAAAAACATGGAATGGGTTATAGCCTTAATTTGTGGTATTGTCGGTGGCGCTATAATTGGTTTTTTACTTTGTTACTTTATTCCAGTTTTTGCTAAAAAAAGAGCTGATAGTAAAGCTGATAAAATTATTAAAGCAGCTGAAATTAAAGCTGAGCATATTCAAAAAAATGCTACTTTAGATGCAAAACAAACTGTTTATGAAATGAAACAAGAAGCAGAAAAAGATATCAAGGAAAGAAAACAAGAAGTCGTCGCTCAAGAAAATAGACTTTTACAAAGAGAACAATCAATTGATTATCGTGATGCTCAATTAATTAAAAAAGAAGAAGCGGTCGAAGAAAAAGAAAAATTAGTTGATAAACAAATCGAAGAAAATAGAAAAAGACAATCTACTCTCGATACAAAGATTAATTCTATTTTAGGAGAACTTGAAAAAGTCGCTAATTTAACTGAAAAAGAAGCAAGAGATGAAATCTTTAAAAGAGTTGAAGAAAAAGAATCTCTTCATATTACTAAATATTTAAAAGAGCAAGAGGAAGAAGCTGAAAATAAAGCTGATGATGTTGCTAAAAATATCATTGCTAATGCTATTGCTAGACATGCTCAAGAAGTTACTACCGAAAGAACCGTTAATGTAATCGCACTTCCTAATGATGAAATGAAAGGAAGAATTATTGGTAGAGAAGGTAGAAATATTAAATCTTTAGAATCTTTACTTGGAGTTGATATTTTGATTGATGATACTCCTGAAGCAATTACAGTTTCTTGTTTTAATCCAATTAGAAGAGAAATTGCTTCAAAAGCTATTCAAACTTTAGTAAAAGATGGAAGAATTCAACCTGGAAGAATTGAAGAAGTTGTTACTAAATGTCAAAAAGAAGTCGATGAATCTATTAGAAAAGCAGGTGAAGATGCTATCTTTAAACTTGGCTTAGGAAAAATGGATAAAGAACTTGTTTATAATGTTGGTAGACTTAAATATCGTACCTCTTATGGACAAAATCAACTTGAGCATTCTATTGAAACTGCTCAACTTTGTGGAGTTATGGCTGCTGAACTTGGATTAAATCAACAAATTGCAAAAAGAGCCGGTTTACTCCACGATATTGGTAAAGCAAGCGATTTTGAAGTTGAAGGAAGTCATGTTGAAATTGGTGCTAGACTTGCTAAAAAATGTGGTGAAAGCGAAATTGTTATTAATGCAATCGAAGCTCATCATGGCGATGTACCAATTAAATTCGTTATCTCTTCTTTAGTCATTGCTGCTGATACTTTATCAGCTGCTAGACCTGGTAGTAGAAGCGAAACACTTGAATCATATATTAAAAGACTTGAACAACTTGAAGATATTTGCAAATCTTATGATGGCGTATTAAATTGCTATGCTATTCAATCTGGTAGAGAAGTTAGAGTTAACGTTATTCCTGAAAAAATTGATGATTTAGCTGCATTTAAACTTGCTAGAGATATTAAAGAAAGAATTGAAAATGAAATGCAATATCCTGGCCAAATTAAAGTTAATGTCATAAGAGAATATCGTGCAATTGAAACTGCTAAATAATATTAAGGATTAAGATGAACATTCTTTTTATCGGTGATATAGTTGGAAAAATTGGAAGAAAGGCTCTTAAAGAGAACCTTTCTTTTATTAAAAATAAGTACGATATCGATTTTTCGATTGCAAATGGTGAGAATATCTCTAATGGTAGAGGCATTTCTTTAAACCATTATAACTTTTTACTAAACGAAGGAATTGATTGTATTACTTTAGGAAATCACTATTTAGATAAAAAAGAAGAACTTGAACTATTTAAAAATTATGATGAGATTATTCTCCCTCTTAATTCAAAAAATGAAATTTTAGCGGATATAGCTCCTTTTAAAAGAAGTAAAGAATTTATTATTAACGATATAAAAATTAGAGTTACTTCAGTTTTAGGAAAAGCATTTATGAAAGAAGAAGTAAATGATCCATATTTTTCATTAGCTTCTTTAATTAAAGATGATACTAGTGATATTCATATTGTTGATTATCATGCTGAAGCAAGTGGAGAAAAAGAAGCAATGGTTTATGCTTTTGAAGGAGAAATAAGCGCTTTAATAGGAACGCATACCCATGTTCAAACTAGAGATGCTAGAATTATTAATAACAAAACTTTTTATATTACGGATGTAGGGATGTGCGGAGATTATAATGGAATATTAGGTTATGAAGTAGAAAGCGTAATAAAACGACAAGTTTTAGGTAAAAATAACGTCTTAATGGAGCTTAAAGATGATGGAGTAAGATTATTTAATGGCGTTATATTATCTTTTGATGATTTAACTTTTAAACCATTATCAATTACCCCATTATATTTAATAAAAGATAAAAGGAAAGAAAATTTATGAGAGAAGTAATGTATTTATCTAAGCCTTCATTTATTGAAGCAATTAAAAGAAATCAAACTAATATCGATACAATTCATTATAATAATGAAACCTTTGTTTCGTTATTTTTAAATAATCCTACTTTAAAAGAAAGATTAATTAAAAATAATTCTTTTTATATTAAAACTCATGGTTGCCAAGCTAATATTAGAGATGAAGAATCTATTGCTGGATTATTAGCTTCATTAGGACTTAAAAGAGTAGAAAAGATAGAAGAAGCTTCGATAATTGTTATTAATACATGTAGTGTTAGAGAAAACGCTAATAATAAAGTTTATGCTGAGATTGGTAATATAAAAAGATTAAAAGAAAAAAATAAAGATTTAGTTTTAATTCTTTGTGGATGTATGGTTGAAACTAAAGATACTTTAAATAATTTAATTACTAAATATCCTTATATCGATATTATTTTTGGAACTCATAATATCGATAATCTCCTTAATCTTTTATATTTATATATGGAAAATAACAATAAAAAAAGAATCGTTGATGTTTCAAGTAAAGAAGGAGAAATTGTTGAAGATATTCCGACTAGAAGAAACAATTCTTATAGCGCTTATGTAAATATTACTTTTGGATGTGATAAATTCTGTACATATTGTATTGTCCCTCAAACTAGAGGAAAAGAAAGAAGTAGAGATAAAGAAGATATCTTAAAAGAATGTAAATTATTACTTTCTTTAGGATATAAAGAAATTATCTTGCTTGGTCAAAATGTCGATAGTTATGGTAAAGATTTAAAAGATAAAAATATAACTTTCGCTTCTCTTTTAGATAGTGTTGCTTCTCTTCCTATTAAAAGAGTTAGATTTTTAACTTCTTATCCTTCGGAATTTAGTGATGAAGTAATCGATGTAATTGCTAAACACGATAACATTATGAAGTATATTCATCTTCCAGTTCAAAGTGGATCAAATAGTGTCTTAAAAAGAATGGCTAGAAGATATACAAAAGAAGAATATTTAGCTCTTGTTGATAGAATTAAAGCTAAAATTCCTGATGTTGCGTTATCTACTGATATCATTGTTGGCTTCCCTAATGAAAGTGAAGAAGAATTTTTAGATACTTTAGATTTAATTAAAAAAGTAAAATATGCTTCTGCTTTTACATTTATTTATTCACCTAGAGAAGGAACTGCCGCAGCAAAATTAGACGATAAAATTAGCGATAAAGAAAAGGTTGAAAGATTTAAAAGATTAACTGATGAACTTGAAAAATATTATCCTCTTTATAATGCTTCATTTATAAATAAGGTTGAAGAAGTTTTAGTAACATCAGTTTCAAAAAAAGATAAGAATAAAGTAAGTGGAGTAATGTTTAATAATAAAATCGTTAATTTTAATGGTGATCCTTCTTTAATTGGCAAAATAGTAAAAGTAAAAATTTTAGAAGATAAATTATATTCATTTAATGGAGAGATGGTTGAATAAAAAATATGGAAAAAGATGATCTAATTAAAAAGTTATTAGAAGAAAGAGAATCTATAAATAAAGAAGATAATAAAGAAGAATTAGGGGTTTCTCCAGAAACTCATGATGATTTTATAATCGAAGAATGTTTAAGAATTAAAAAAGATGCTATTGATAAATCTCTTTTAGCAGCGTTTTATGCTTTAAAAATGAGAATTAATGAAAGTGATTATTTAATTAAAAGAGATGAAATAGAAAGGCTAAAAAATAGTGATCCTACTTTATATGCTTTAAAGGTAAAAGAATATAATAATGATGAATTAATTAAAAAATATAACGAACTAAAAAATGATATTCTTTCTATTTTAAGCGAAGTAAAAATTGAAATCGAAAGAAGATTAAAAGTATAAAGATATGATTTATGTAATAATGGGTCCAACAGCCTCTAAAAAAAGTGATTTAGCAATAAAACTTCATGAAAAATTACCTTCTTCATATATAGTTAATTATGATTCTTTTCAAGTTTATGAAGAACTTGATAAAGGAAGTGCTAAACCTTCAAAAGAAGAATTAGATAAAGGCTATTATCTTTTATATGATTATCTTCCTCTTTCTATTTCTAATGATGTAGCAACGTTTCAAGAAAAAGGAAGAGAAGTAATAAATAAATATGGCAAAACTAGTGATCTAATATTTGTTGGAGGAACAGGGCTTTATATAAAAGCAATTCTTTTTAATTATATTTTTACTAAAGAAGATATAAAAATGAATGATGATTATAAAGCTAATCTTTCAAATTTAGAACTTTATAATGAATTATATAAATTAGATAAAGAAGATGCTTTAAAAATCGGAGTTAATAATCGAAAAAGATTATTAAGATCTCTTTTTATAAACGAAGTTCATAAAAAGAGTAAAACTGAATTAAATAATAATAAAAAAGATGAATTATTATATAAGAATGTTAAGTTTATTTATATTAAACCTCCTAGAGATAAATTATATGAAGATATTAATAAAAGAGTTGATAAGATGATTAATAGTGGTTTAGTTGACGAAGTGAAATATTTATTTTCTAAATATGATAAAAATTCTAATGGTTTAAAAGCTATTGGATATAAAGAATTTATTCCATATTTAGAAGATAAAGCTACATTAGAAGAAACTATTGAATTAATTAAGAAAAACACAAGAAATTATGCTAAAAGACAATACACTTTCTTTAATAACCAATTTAATAGTGTAGAAAAACTAGTTTTTAATGATATTTGTGAAGCAATAAATGATATTGATAATATTATTTAAGTTCAGAAGATTTTAATAACGATAAATTTAAATTTTCTTATTTAAAAATATAAAATAAAACTTTAAGTGATAGTTTTAGCAGTAATTTATTTTATTTTTTGTAAAATATTTTTTTAGACTTCATTAGACTTTGAGTCAAGATTTTAGACTTCATTAGACTTTGTTAGTTTAACTAACATAAAAACACTATCTTTGGAAGATAATTTATATATGGTTTTTACTTTTCAAAAAGAAAAACTTTAAAAATTCCTAAACCTTTAAAAGGCATCGCGAAAATAAATAATGAAATAGTTAACTTCATTAAATTAAAAAGAAAATATAGTTGTCAAAGAACCGCTCCTAATTCCTCTACTAAAAGAAATAGAAAACAAAATAAAGAAAATATAACGACAAATAGAATTAGAAATTTTAATTGATTAATAATTCTATTTTTACAATGTTTTGTAAATTCAATGACTGTGAGACAAGTGACTTATAGATTCGAAATCTTTTAATGTTTAAAAAGGTAATAGAAGTATAATTGCAGAAAGGCAAATTGGCAAGGTTAAAAAAGAAGAAAGAAATCAATGGGACTATAACTTGTCACTATTATGTTTTCTTATGCCTATTCAACCTCTTTTTAGCATCAAAACTCATAAGGGAAATATAAATGTGCCACAAGTTTGTAACAATGGCGATTAGTATAAAGAACTTTCTTCCAAACACTTTTTTTAATTTAGACTTTTAGGTAGAAATTTATATTTTTCATTCATTTTTTAAATGAAAAATAATTTTTTAAGAGGAATTTAAATAAATATGAAGAAAACAAAATTATTTTCATTAACTGCTTTAGCACTCATTGGAATTTTAGGATTAAGCAGTTGTTCTTCTCAAGGTCCAAAAGGAGATAAAGGCGACCAAGGAATTCAAGGAGAAACCGGCCCTAAAGGCGATAAAGGTGATCCTGGAGAAAACGGAGAAGATGGCGAGGATGGTGCAACTTGGTTAACTGGAACAACTAAACCAGCTGATACTTTAGGTAAATTAGGTGATATGTACTTAAATACATCTAATGGTGATGTCTATCAAAAAGAAGCTGATGGATGGAAATTAAAAATGAATATCCAAGGTGAAGATGGTGAAGATGGAAAAGATGGTCATAACGGAAGTAATGGTTCAACTGGTCCAAAAGGTGATACTGCTTGGTCAAATACAATTTTACCTGTTGAAGGTGGATATATTAGTGCAAACGTTGGTTCAGCTACTGTTGGGGAAGAAGTAACTTTTACATTTAACCCAACTGATAGTAATTCATCTTTTGTTTGGAATATTCAAAATAATGGTACTGTTGTAAATTCTTCTACTGGTTTAACAACAACTTTAACTATGATGGAAGGTGGCTTTGTTGTTGGCGGTAAAGTTGCAACAAGTGCAACAACAACTATAACAGACGGAACTTTAAAAGTTGAAGTTCCAAGTGGCGCTGCAGAAGGCAAAACAATTGTTGCAGCAGTTAGCGAAGATGTATCTGTAAGTTCAATTCATTTTGATGGCACATTAAATAACAACCCTGTTGTTATTTCTGGAACTACTAATGAAAACGGAGAAAAGACAACTCTTACATTAAACAATGAAAGCACTATTCAAAATGTATCTGATTTAACATTTAATGATCTTACAATAATATCAGATGTAACCACTGAAGAAAAAGGTTCGTTAATTACAGTCAATAATAAAGACGGTTCATTATCATTCAATAACGTTGATTTTGAAGTTCCTACAACTGAGGCAGGAAAAGGTGTAACAGATTCATTAATTAAAGCCGAAGTTCCTTCAATTTCTTTAAGTGGAGTTACAGCTAATTTTGAAACACAAAATAATTCAGTTTCATTATTAGGTAGCCAATCCACCCCTTTAAAAGAATTAACAGTTAGTGGTTCGAATATTGATGGAACAAAAGGAACAGCAATTCATGTTCAAAGATTTGAACAAAATGCAGCAATTAATATTAAAGACTCTGAATTTAATTGTGTAACCAACTTTATGATGCTTGCTGAAAAAGGAAGTAATACGGGAGCCGCTGATACAAAAAATGTTGATATCAATTTAGAAAACGTAACAATAAATGATAACAATGTTAATCCAATTATCATGTTTAATTTATGGGAAAATGAAGGTGTTGATTCAGCAAGTTATTTTGATGTTAATGTTAAAGATGTCTATCATAATGGAACAAAATTAACCAAAGATAATTTAAAAACAGAATATGAATATATTAATAATGTTGAAACAGCATCAACTGTTTCAACATTAAGTGAAGAAGTTAATCTTTTAGCTGATGAACAAATTCTTACTAGAAATACTAAAGGTGGTTTATTAGCTGTTTATGATGTTGCTTGGGATGGACCTAATGGAAGATATTCTAAAAAAGAAGTAAGCACTGATGACTCTGTATATCCAACTGTTGTAATTGATGGAACAACTTTATCAAAAGCTAGCGATTTTGTTAAACTTGTCGGAACAACTGGCGAAGTTAAAAAGGGTGAAAACATCTTTATTAATGGACAATATTATAGCGAAGTTACATATATTGATGATAATGGCGTAAAAACAGTAGTAAGAGGTACACCTGTTAAAGAATTAAAATTTGCTAGTGGAGATGGATTAAGCGAGGACACTGCTTTAGTTATTTCCTCAGATGCTCAATTCCAATTATTAAATAAAATTCCAGGCGTAGGTAATCCAACAATCAATACTTATAAAACGGTTGATTCTCTTTATTTTAAATTAAGTAATGACATTGAAGTTAGTGCACCAATTTCTTATTTTAATGGTCATTTAAATGGAGACAATCATACAATTACTTTTGGTTCAGCATTTGACTGTGAAAATTTAGTTACAAAATCTCTATTTACCAATGTTTATGGTAAAAATGTAAGTTTCAGAAATGTTTCATTTAATATGCACGATAATCAAAATATCGTTTTAATGAATTATATTTGGGATAGTAATTTTTATCTTCATAATGTTGATTTAGAAAATGTTGATTTTAATGTATTAGATAGCGGCGTTTTAAATGTCAACTCTGGAAATTTTGGTTTTGTTACTAATAATGCTCCTTTCACAGGAAATGATACTGAAGAAGTCGCATGGTCATTTAAAGATGTAGATATTACTGGTTCTGTAAATAACATTGGAACATGTACAAGTGTTTATATTGGTTCCGGTCCATGCCCAGCAGGTGCAGAAAAAGTATATAATATTAAATTAGAATTTACTGATTGCGATGTAAAAGGTAATTTTAATTCATTCGAGCAAGTTGGCATTTTCTATGGAAACGGTTCGTATTATACAGATGCAACAAAAATAAAGGGCAAAATTACAGCTACAAATTGTACATTTATCGGAAAAGCTTTTGCAGAAAAAGCGAGTGCATTTAGTTATGCGAATGAGGCTGTTGAAAATATTGCAGACGAAATGATTAACAATGGATTAACTGTTTCTGGCGAGGGTATAAAAAAAGGCTACGACGAAGTTGAGGGCGAAATCCATTTAGCTTATAAAGATGGCCTTTTCGTAACAAACTTAGAAAAAAACGAAAGTTCATCATATTCGTTAGTTTTCTCAGTTAATACAATTGTTGTTGATTCTAAAAATAATGTATCAAATGGTAGAAAAATTATGTTTGATTTAGAAAATGATTCAACTTTAAGTGAAACAACAATTACAGGCGTAAAGGCTATATCTTCCGAAGATTATAAAAAAGTTGATGCCTCTTATGAAGGTAGTTTTGATTCATTACTTGAAAATTGGAAAGTTGATGTTGTTGTAAGTCAAGAAGGCGTTGTTTATATTATATTCGACTCTGAACAAAGCAATTTTGTTAGCGTTAAAGAAGGTACGACTGCTTATGTAGTTGAAAAACAAGACGGAAAAATTATCAAAAGATCAACTATTACATTTAATAAGTAATTCAACTATTCATTTATAAGATTAACGGGTTTAATTCCCGTTTTTCTTTTTGGTTACATTAGTATAAAAGAAAACAAATTTTACTTCAAATTAGTTTAAGGTAAAACTTCAAAGTTACTTCATAGTTAATTGAATATTACTTTGAAGTAAGAAAATATTCGATAGTTATCGTATATTTTTAAAATTTAACAGTTAAAAACTTCAAAGTGTATATATAAAAATAGATAAAAACATATAAAAAACATTATTTACTTCAAAGTGTTTTGAAGTAAAACTTCAAAGTTACTTCAAAGTTAAATGATAATTACTTTGAAGTAACTGATTAAAAGATAAAAATTAATTTTAATCTTTTAATGATCCAATAGGAATAATTTTACTTTATTATTTTCAGCAAATATATGCCAAAAGATTGTAACAAATATAGAGTTAATATCTCCTTTTTATGAAGAGTACTTGTTTTTTTTTTTTTTTTAATTTAGGCTTATAAGTAGAAAATTTATATTTTTCATGTTTTTAGATGTGAAAAATATTTCTAATTTAATAAGAGGTATAAAAAAGACTTTATGAAAAAGACAAAATTATTAACTTTAACTGCTTTAACACTCATCGGTCTTTTAGGTTTAAGTAGTTGTGGAGAAAAGGGAGAAAAAGGTGATACAGGCGCTACTGGCCCTGCTGGAGAAACTGGTCCAAAAGGTGATAAAGGTGATCCAGGAGAAAATGGTGAAGATGGAAAAGATGGTGCAACCTGGTTAACTGGAACATCTAAACCTGCCGATACTTTAGGTAATTTAGGCGATATGTATCTAAATACAACTAATGGTGATGTCTATCAAAAAGAAGAAAGTGGATGGACATTAAAAATGAATATTAAAGGTGAAGATGGTGAAGATGGAGAAGAAGGAAGACCAGGATTAAATGGTAGCCAAGGATCTCAAGGCGAAACAGCTTATTCAAATACAATTCTTCCAAGTGAAGGAGGATATGTAATTCCTAGTGTAGGAAGTGCAACAAGTGGTTCATCTATTACCTTCTATATTCATACTAATAAAGGATATTCTTTTGAATCATTAGAATTAAATGATTCAAAAGTAACAACACTTACTTATGATGAAGATGGTGTTGGTTCTTATGAAACTACTATGCCTACAAATGGTTTTGTTGTTAAAGCTAATTTTGTAAATGTTGGAACAGGTGAAGATGTAGAATTAGATACTTCTTATTTTAAAGATGGATATATTTATACCGAAGCAACTTTAGATGCTGCTGGAAACGTTATTAGTAGCGGAACAAAAGGAAGTAAGATGTTTGAAAGTGGTAGTGGTACTGAAAGCGATCCTTTGGTTGTTAAAACTCTTGATCAATTTAATAAAATCGATGATAAAGATGTTGTTGCTACACCTGCAGTAAATTTTGAAATTGCTGAAAATATTAAAACAACCGAGGCTTTACCAATTGAAAAAAGAGAAACAACTATTTTAGATTTAGGAACACATACACTAACTGTCGATTCAACAACCGCTGACCAAGTTGAACAAACTAAAGTTGGGGGTGGAGAAACCGAACAAACTTTAGTTTTAAATGGCGAAGATGGAAGTAAACTTGTCTACAATTATGGTGTAAATAATGGTGGCGGCTCTAGAACAGCTATTTATGTTGATGGCAAAGGAAGCGTTGAAGTTAATAACGTTGATTTAGAAAGTGATGGTGTTCCAATTGCAATGTTTAATGATGCTGCAAGTGTAAGTGTTTCAGGTTCAACTGTTGTAGGTGGAAATTATGGTCTTTCAACTAATGCCAAAAATGGCGTCAATCAAAACATGTCATTAGAAATTAAAGATTCAATTGTCACCGCAAAAAATAAGGGATCCGCAGCAGTTATGTTTAATGTCCCAGGAACTTTAACTATTTCTAGTTCTACAATTGAAGGCGGAAGACAAGGGGTTTTTGCTAGAGTAGGAAGTTCAAAAATTTCAAAGTCAACTATTATTTTTGCTGGCGATAAAGAAGCAATTAAATATGAATCACAACCTTGGGAAACTGGTGCTGATGCTCCTTCAGCTGCAATACTGGTTGGTAATAATTCTTCAAATTCTGGTTATCAAGCAAAGGCAGATTTAACTTTAGAGGATGTTACATTAATTCAAAAAGAAAAAGGATCTGATGCTGAAGGATCAAGTTTATTAGCAGATGAAACTGAACCTACGAAGCACGAATTTAAATTACTTTATGCTCATGGTTATAATGAAGATACAAAAGTAACTATTGATGTTGATTCCTTAACTATGGATAAAATCGCTGGAAAATATTGTTTCAATGAACATGTTGATTTTAAATTAGATGGTCAAAATGTTAAAGTTGGTCCATTATTTAAAGATGGAAATTATTATGAAAGTGCAACATATTTAGAGGATAGTGAAGGGAACAAAACATTTTTAGCAGGAGAAGTTACAACTGAAAAAATGTTTGATGGGGGTGATGGTAGTAAAGAGCATCCATTAGAAATTTCCGAAGAACAACATTTAGCAAATATTAATGCTTTATCAGAATTATTAAAAACTGAAGCTTTACATTTTTCTTTAACTAAAGATTTAGACTTATCTTCTTTAAATTTAAATAGAAAGTATGTTGCTAATAATTTTAATGGTGTTTTTGATGGAAACAACCATGTTATTAAAGGTTTATCAAAATTTGATTATATTTTTAATTATGTTTATGGAGAGACAACTTTTAAGAATTTCAAAGTAGAAATAAGTAATGGAATATTAACTAGAGTATTTAAAAATGATGCAATTGTTAGTACTCAAACTGATAAAAAAATTGGTAGCAGTGTAGTTTACACAACTGATACTAAAAAACTTGGAATAACTTTCGATAATGTTGATTATTCATCATCTGATGATCTTTATTATGATATTGGTGGAGATAATCAAGCAATTTATTTCCCTACCACAAACGGAAACTGTATTTTTACAGAATCTGGTAATGGCGTAATATTTATCGAACAATTCTTTGTTAATGGACAAAGTAACGATTACACAACTTATAAATATTGTGAACATTTTGTTGAAAAATATAGCAAAGTTTTAAATTGCGATGTCGATTTAAATCTTATTTCCTATAGTGATAGAGGTGCAGTCTTCTTTGATGGTCAAGAATACTTTAACGAAACTACTATCTCAAATTCTTCATATGATGGAAATTTTATTGGAAATAATGTTGGACTTATTTATTGTAATTATAGCGGATTCAATTCAGATAATTATTTTAAAAAGGATACTTCCAAATGGGGTGGAGATTTGTGGGGCAACACAAATGTAGATAATGTTGTGTTAAAAGGTACATTAACAGGCTCAAAAAACACTTCAATAACATTTGCAAATAATGCATTAGAATTAGAAGGAACTTCGACTGAAGGTGGTTCTAAAGTTGTTTTAGAAAAAGATTCAACATTAGCAATTTCTAAAGATGAAAATAAACAATTTGTAATTACCGCTGCAACAAATGAATCTGTTTCAAAATATCGTGTAATGCTTAAACTCGGTAAACTTGATTGGTATGATGAAACTTATCAAGAATATTTAGGTGAAACTAGTGATTTTAAATTATTAGTTGATGTTGATGCAAGCAATATTGGAAATACAGGAATTTACGAATCAACTCCTTTATCTTTAAAACAAGCAATTGAACAAGGCTTATTAACTGATAATAGTTGTTTTATTTCTTCTCCATCAGGTTATAATTATAAATTCTTAGAAAAGGATGGAAAACACTATATTGTTATTGACTTTGAAAGTGCGGGATTTTATCAAAAATTTGCTAATAATTCTTCTAATTTTGGAGCTGAAGTATTAGCTTTAGACGAAAATAACTTACTTGTCGCTCGTGCATAATTCTTAATTAATATCTATTTATAAATAAAAGAGAATACGTATCAATGCTCTCTCATATAACGTATTCTCTTTTTTATATATAGATATTAATATTTTGTACCAAAAAAGGAGTAGAACTTGCTAAAAATGAATAGTTATGCTTTAATTTAGGTATGAAAACATTACCAATTCTTTTTTCATACGATGATGTTAAAAATATATACCCTAATATTAATAGCTTTTATTCATTTTTAAATTACAATTTAAAAAGGGGAACAATAAAAAAGATAAAAAAGGGATTATATGCTTTAATAGATATTTCTAAAAATGATATTTATGCTTCTAAATTTGAAATTGCTAGTAAACTTTTTTTAGATTCTTATTTTTCTTATCATGAAGCATTAGAATATTATGGATTAGCTACTCAAGTATTTACTTCTTCATTTACTTATTTAACACATGTACGCGTATCACCTTTAGAGTTTAATAATATAACTTATTATTCTAAAGTAAGCAAATGTAATTTAGAAATTATTGATACTATAAAAGAAAACGGGATAAGAGTAGTATCACTTGAACGTGCACTTATTGATTCAATTGATAATTTATCTTTAGGAGGAGGAATAGAAGAAATAGAATTAGCATTAGATTCATCTCCTAAATTAAATATTGAAAAAATTTTAACACTGTTAAAATTTTATAATAAAGCTAGTTTATATCAAAAGGTGGGTTATTTATTTGAAAAATATTTTAAAGATGAAATAGATGAATCTTTCTTTACTTTTTGTTTAAATAAGATAAGCAATAAAAAAATATATTTATCATCTATCCATAAAAACACAAAACTTATTTCTAAATGGAATATTTTAATAAAAGATAAAGGAGAAGAATTAATCGATGAATTATTCTAAAAATTATATAGCAAGCTTAACAATTGAAAATAGTTTTATTAAATATAATATTGAAAAAGTTTTAAGACTTTTAGATGTTTTAGATTTTATATTTAATAAAAGTAATTTTTCTTCTTTTCTTTTATTAAAAGGAGGGACAGCAATTAATTTAATATATACTAAGCTAAATCGATTATCAGTCGATATCGATTTAGATTATTATCATTATTTAGATAAAGAAAATACTATTAAAGATAAAGATTTAATTTTAAAAGATTTAGATGAATACATGGAACATGAAGGATATAAAATAATGGAAAAAAACTCTAAAATGAATCCTGTTTTAATTTCACGAGTTTATTCTTATATAAATGCTGATGGTAATAAAGATAATATTAAAATAGAAATAAACTTTATTAATCGAATTAGTTTATATACACCGATTAAA
This sequence comes from uncultured Bacilli bacterium, assembly GCA_944372115.1. Lineage (GTDB taxonomy): Bacteria > Bacillota_I > Bacilli_A > RFN20 > CAG-826 > Onthovivens. The sequence continues at coordinate 5,273 of CALVYH010000014.1, read as the reverse complement.
GAAAAAATTAATTATTTTTCTAAATCAATAACACTAACTTCTTTAATAAAAGAAGAATTATATGGTATGAAAATTGTCGCTCTTATTGATAGAAGTAAGCCAAGAGATTTATATGATGTGAATTATTTATTTACCAATATAAAAGATATAAATCTTATAATTCTTAAAAAGATAGTTATTTTCTATTTATCTTTAGATGGTATTTATAAAGTTGACGATAATCTCTTTTTAAATATTAGTTCACTTACTTTTTCTTCCATTAGGAAAGAATTATTTCCAGTAATAAAAAAAGGAACTAAATTTGATTTAGAAGTCGTTAAAGAAAGCGTTATTAAAAAGTTAATAGATTTACTTACTCTTGATGATAATGAAAAAGAATATTTAAAAGAGTTTTCAAAAGGAAATTTTAATCCAAGCTTATTATTTGATAACGATATTGCTTTAAGAGCCGACAAACATCCAATGGCTTTATGGAAAATACTAAATATAAAACATAAACAATAGCGTATTATTAATATTACCTATTTTTATCAACTAAAAATCATAATTTATATATAAATATCCTTTTTTATACATTGATATATGACAAATTATATTATCTATTGAGTCGATTATTGTTCTCTTTAATAATCGACTCTTGTTTTTTTATTTTAGGCTTTTAAAATGATAAGTTTATCTATTTTTCATTATCTTTTTTAATGATGAGAAATAATTAATTATTAGGAGGTAAAAAGAGTTTATATGAGAAAAACAAAATTATTATTATCTTTAACTACTTTAACACTCATCGGTTTATTAGGTTTAAGTAGTTGTGGAGAAAAAGGAGAAAAAGGGGATACAAGCGCACAGGCCCAGCCGGAGAAACCGGTCCTAAAGGAGATAAAGGTGATCCAGGAGAAAAAGGGGAAGATGGAAAAGACGGATTAAATGGTTCATCTAGAAGTCAAGGTAAACCAGGAGAAACAGCTTATTCAAATACTATTTTACCTTTTGAAGGGGGAACTATTATTCCTTCTATTGGAAGTGCAACAATTAATGATACATTTGATTTAACTTTAACTGTTAATAGTGGATATGAATTTAATGGACTTTATTTAGATAATGAAAAAGCTAATTTAACACCAACTATTACAAGTAATAGCGATGGTTCATATCAATATCTTTTTAGTGATATTGATATGAAAGAAAATGGTTATGTTATTAGAGCAGACCTTAAAAAATTATCCAGCGAAGAAATAGAAAAACCAAATGAAGATTTTTATTTAAGTGGTGGATTTATTTTTACTGGCGCAAATATAGATGGAGATGGAAATATCATAAATGAAGGAACTAAAGGAGACCAATTATTTGAAGATGGTTCAGGAAGTAAAGAAGTTCCATTAATTATTAAATCTGATGAACAATTAAAAAATATTAATAAAGATAATGTTAAAAAAATAGCTAGCAAAATAACTTTTGAACTTTCTAGCGATATTACTACAACTGAAACAATTGATTTCACCATTGCTAGAGAAGTAACATTAAATTTAAATGGTAAAAATTTATCTATAAATAACGGAACAAACACTCTTGTAACGAAAGATAGAAAATTAGTTATTGATGGTGGTAAAGATTTAAATAACAAAGGTAAATTAAATATTCCACAAATTAAAAATTCAACAGCTTCTGCTATAACTATTGATGGAGGTGAAATTGAATTAAATAATGTCGAATATGAAACTACTGGTTCAGGCTTATTCCCAAAAGGAAGTACATATGGATTAAAAGTTAATAATTCTGTTTTAAAAACCGGTTCATTTGGAATTTCAACAAATGGCGCTGAAACAGATTATGCAAAAATTGAAGTTGAAAATTCAATAATTTATTCTTATGGTTCAGATCAAAAGTATTCAACACCTATTTTAATTAATGTAAATGGTGAAGTTAGCGTTAAAAATTAAAAACTTTTTGCATTAAGTCAAGGTGCATTTATTCGTGGAGGTAACGCAACATTTGAAAATGTAGAAATTCACTTAGATACGGCTAGAAGAGAATTATTAGATGGATATGAAAGTAAAGATTGGCTAAGTGGTAATAATACACCTAAAGCTGGAATTATTTTAGGTAATAGACAAACTAAAGATGATTATCCATACGATAAGGAAGTTACATTAAAAAATGTTACTTTCTTTGATAAAGATGATATTAAAGAAGCTTTAAATAAAGAATTAGGTATTGTTTCATCAGCTAGTATACTTGCTGATGAAGAAACAACAACTACTACAGAAGGTGAAAAATGCGAACCATGGAATATTTATGCTTATTTAGGAGAAAATCTTACCTGTAAAGCAACATTAAATATTGATGAAGCAACACTTTCTAAAATTCCTGAATCAAGAAAGTTTATTAGTGATAATATTACAGTTAATAATATTTAATTAATATTCTATTTATATAATTTTTAAATAAAGAGAATACGTATCAATGCTTGCTCATATAACGTATTCTCTTTTTCTTTTATATATATTTAAAAAGTAAACTAAAAAAGAAGAATAAGCTAATAGTTAAAATATATTTTAAAAATGAATACTTTTTATATTTTCTTAATGTTCATCTTTTATTTAAGTATTTTTAATTAATGAATTATTTCTAGATAAAAAGAAATTATCTAGAAATAATTTAGAAATTTGTTAGAAATAATCTAGAAATATACGATAAATATCGATATTATTAAAATAATAATATTATAATTAAAATGATTAAACTTTTTAGGAGACTAGAGGCCGTGCCTCTTGTCTCTTTACTTCTTTTTGGTTATAATGATTTTGAGTACGAAGAATAGGACATTAACTTTCACCTCAACGGTGATAGTTGTCTCTATTCTTTTTTTATATTTCTACGTCGTAATCGCCTCAAGACTTCCTCCAATTGGTAAAGAGAGCAAGAGGTAGAGGGCCTCATAAAATAAGAAGTACGTTTTATTCAACATACATTAACGTCTCCTCACTATATAAGAATGCTAGAATTTAAAAATTTATGCTTAGAATATTAATTTTAAAGAAATATTTTTAAAGGTATGATGAATATGTGTAGATGAATATATGTTTTAGAAAATAGTTAAAATATATGACACTTCTATCAATAAATTAATTAAATAATGTCGATTATTATCATTATTAATAAGGGACACTTGTTTTTTTTTTTTTTTAATTTAGACTTTTTATTAGAAAAACATTTTTTAGCAATTTTTAAATGCTAAAAAAATAAGAGGTAAAAAAGCTTATATGAAAAAAACAAAATTATTAACTTTAACTGCTTTAACACTCATTGGTCTTTTAGGTTTAAGTAGTTGCGGAGAAAAAGGAGAAAAAGGTGATACAGGCGCTACTGGCCCTGCTGGAGAAACTGGTCCTAAAGGTGATAAAGGTGATCCAGGAGAAAATGGTGAGGATGGAAAAGATGGTGCAACCTGGTTAACTGGAACATCTAAACCAACTGATAGTTTAGGTAATTTAGGTGATATGTATCTAAATACAACTAATGGTGATGTCTATCAAAAAGAAGAAAGTGGATGGACATTAAAAATGAATATTAAAGGTGAAGATGGTGAAGATGGAGAAGATGGAAGACCAGGGTTAAATGGTAGCCAAGGATCTCAAGGCGAAACAGCTTATTCAAATACAATTCTTCCAAGTGAAGGAGGCTATTTATCTCCATCGATTGGTAGCGGAGTTGAAGGGACATCTTTTATAATAAATGTCATACCTGATAACGGTTATTATTTAACTGATTTAAAATTTAATGGGGAGTCCATTGAAACTTCGGATGCTAATTTAGTCTTTGATAAAGAATCAAAAACTTACACTTATGAAACAACAATGCCTAAAAACGGCTATGTTATTTCTGCATCATTTGATAATAAAACAAGTGGAGACCATGTTTATATCGAAGGGAGACCATATTCAGGTAGTAAAGTTGATTCATATGGCAATATTATCGATGAAGGCACATTAGTTTCTGATGGTACTTGGTTTGATGGAGGTAGCGGAACAGAAGAAGATCCATTAATTGTTACTTCAGAAAAACAATTTAATTCAATTGATGATTTGGAAATCGAATCTGAATTAAACTTTATACTTGATAGGGATTTATCAATAAATGAAAGATTTGCTTTTTCAACTCAATCATTTAATATCGATTTAAATGGCCATACATTAACAATAGATGTTGGAAATATCGAAGAAGATTATAAAACCTCAGTTATAAGTAATAATGCTAATATTAGATTATTTAGTAGTGCTAAAAATAAAGGTGTAATTAAATCAACTGGTCTAGCGTCAAATAATCAATCTTCAATTGCAGTTTCTTCTGGTGGAATCTTAAATTTAGATAATTTAGAAATAAATTCTAGTGGATGTGCGCTCTATGTTATTAATGATGCTTCTAGATTAGAAGTTAGAGGATGTGATATAAATGGCCAATCTTATGCGATAGGTACAAATGCTGGTAATGAAGAAAACTATAATGTCTCAATTAAAGTTGATAATTCAAATTTAAGAGGTGAAGTAGGTACAGGTCTTTTATTTAATATCCCTGGAACATTAGTGGTAAATGATTCAACAATAATGGGAGATGATCAAGCTTTAATTGCAAGAGGCGGAGATATTACTCTTAATAGTTGTTCTTTATCAATTAAAGATAATAAGAAAAATTATGGAGATTATACAAACAATAATGATCCATGGGGTACTGGAAATGCTGTTCAAATTGCTTATATTACATTAGGCAATAAATGGAATGGTGATGTTCCAAATTATAATTATGATAAAAATTTAACATTGAATAATGTTAAATTTGTACCTGTTGAAGGTTCTACTGTAGATGGTTTTGATGGTAATCCATATATTTTTGGATATATGAGTAATAAAAGCACAATTACAGCTAGCCTTACAATCGATGAAGCCACTTTAACTAACTTAGATTTAAATAAATTAAGTTTAACTAATACTACATTAACTTATGATGGACATAATTTAGAATTAGGGAGTGATGTAGTAGATATAGATGGTACTAGATATTCTAAAGCTTTATATTATTTAGATGAAACAAATAATAAAGTTGTAGTTAAAGGAATTAAAGAATAATAATTATATTTAATTCATTCATTTTAAAAAAATGGGTGCACTAGTCAAGGAAAAGTAGACACTTAATTCTTGCAATACTTTTCCTTGAATTGTTTAGGTGTTAAATAATTAAGAGCGTAAGCAGGACGTTGTTTATTAAAATATTGAATA
>CALVYH010000013.1 GCA_944372115.1 uncultured Bacilli bacterium | reverse complement strand
TATTTTTAGCAAAAAAGACCCCATAAAATATGGCAAAAAATAATAATTTCGTTGCCCCGTAAAATGTCGGAGTACCATATTTGTCGGAGAAATCGGGCTTTTTTTCTAAAGTAAAAATTTCCTGCAGTATCGATTACTAATCAGTTCGATATAATCCTCTTTTTCAAATAGTTTTTCGCCCATAGGATTTCCCTCCTCTTGAACAATTCTAGAAAGCGGAGTGTTAAGGCGAATATTTTGAGCAACGCTTTTACTTTCTTGATAACTCTCAAGCACTTTCTCTATGCCGTCTTTCTTTAAATTTCCAAGTTTCCAGATTGGTTCAATGGAGGCGACATTAGGATAAACGTTCCAGTTTTGGTCAATATAAAATACAGGATTATCACTAACAAAACTGCATGTAGATGCATCATTCTTTAATTCATCATATAAAACAGCTTCTGTCTTTCCGAATAACTCTTCCACGCTCTTTTTTCTTTGATAACGCATCGCATCACTAAGAAACTTTTGAGGTATTTTCTTGATGTCATTTGGCGTAAGACGAATTGCATAGTTCTTTTCATTTTCTCCATCACAAGAGCCTTGATGAATAAAGAAGGCGTACTCCCCTTTAAATGCCTGACATCTTTTTTCTAAATCAAGACCATTAAGGACTTTTTCTAACTGTGTAAGATTATCTAAATTATCTTTATTTACAAATACCTGAATACGTGGAGAAATATGATGATCTAATAAGATTTCAATTGCATTTAAAATATCAATATAAGCATGTTTCCTCCCTGTATAAAGATCCGTTTTCTCTTCCGTGCCAAATAGAGTAAGCTGCGCGCTTTTTAACCCCAAAGATGAAAGCCATTTAACATATTCTTTATCGCGCACAATTCGGTAGACACTAATGAGTTCAAAATGTTCTTGATTGATATCGGATAATTGATGTGATAAATCCCAAAGCTCTTTGTAATTATCATGATAGTCTGGCTCTCGATACCAATCGTATATTGTCAAAGAATCAGTATAGGGGCGAAAAAGCTTTGCTACGTTAATCAAATCTTCTTTTGTTAAATTTCCATTTGGCGAATGTCCAATCCAGCAGTGTTTGCAACGATTAGGACAACCATACATATCTAGACAAACTGTCAGAGACTTAAAACGATGTTTATTCATAAAATTCTTTAATAGTATCTTATCATATATCCACTGATAGCGGTAATATAAAAATAGTCCAAAAAATATCCGCATCCCCTTTCCAACAAAACTATTTTGACAAATACACTATTCATATAGGAGATATTATTATAAATTTTCAAAGTAATAATTTAGATTACTACAAAATATGTAAAAAGGTGTAATTAATGAATATTAAAAACTTGTTAAAAGGTGTAATTAATGGTATATTTAACATATGGAAAGAAAATATCTTAAAGATTTAATAAAATGGAATAATGATAAAAATAAAAAACCATTGATGATTTGGGGTGCAAGACAAGTTGGTAAGACTTACTTAATTGAAGAACTATTTGCTAAAGTTTTTTATAAGGATAAATATTTAAGAATTGATTGCTCTGATGATTATGTTTTTACTAGATACGCTATAGAAAATCCTAGTTTGTCTAAGGTTTTAGAATTTCTTAAATTAAATTATCAATTTATAGATGATGGTAAACATCTATTAATTTTTGATGAAGCGCAAGAATGTTTGCCAATTGTTAAAATGATGAAACATTTCTGTGAACAGAGAAGAGATATTCCATTAATTGTAACCGGATCTTTAGTGCGATTAAAAATCTTTAGAGACTCTCATAAGCGTGGTGGATATGCTGTTAATTCAAAATTCCTTTTCCCTGTTGGAAAGATTAACCAATTATATATGTATCCTTTAACATTTGATGAATTTCTTTATAACTATAATCAAAACGCATATCGTTATATCAAAACCCATTTTGAAAATAATTTGCCAATAGATAATTTAATGCATCAAGAATTATTAAAAATATTTAATGATTTTCTTTATGTTGGAGGCATGCCTGAAGTTGTTGACACTTTTATTTCTAATAGTCAAGATAAAGTTAAAGCTTATTCCTTAGTCAGCGAAAAACTTAAAGAAATATATGATAATTATCTTGCTGATATGGATTTATATCAAGCTTCACCCGAATCTATTATTAGAAGTAGAATGATTTATAGAGACATATATAAGCAACTTAATAAAGAAAATAAAAATTTTAAATATTCTTTATCTGTTGAAGGAGCAAAAAGTAGAGATATGATAAATCCAATTAGTTGGCTTATTGAAGCTAAGGTAGTTTATCAATCGTTTTTATTAAAAGAAACAGTTACTTCGCCCTTAATAAAAGAAGAAGATTCCTTAATGCGATTATACCTTTCTGATCAAGGCCTTTTTACTTATCAAAGTAAGATGAATGCAAAAAGTTTTTTCTTACATACTGATAATACTCTATCAGGTATTTTTTATGAAAACTATGTTAGTAATGAACTAGTTTCTCGTAATTTTAATCTATTTTATTGGAAAGGTAAACGAAGTAGCGAACTAGAATTTATTATTGACATTGATTCAAGAATTATTCCTATCGATGTTAAAAAAAGTAGAGGAAAACTTAATTCATTGAATGAATTTAGAATGCATAATAAAAAGGATTTAGCTATTAAAATTTCATCTAATCAATATGGTTATGATCAAAATAATTTAATCTTAACATTGCCTTATTATTATTTGTCTTTCTTTTTAGATAATCTGCAAAAAGGTGTAATTAATGAAGATTAAAAACTTGTTAAAAGGTGTAATTAATGACATTAAGTAGTACCAAAATAAAGTATTTTGTTGACTATAGAATGAATAGATAATCTGCGGTAATTATAGCTAAAGATTCAAAATAACTTACCTAATTTATATAAGTGGTAACTATGAATTTATATTATTATGGTGAGGAACAAAAACCTCTCTTTTTTATTGAAGTCAAAACCAAACGAATACATGACGCCTTACCAGTTTATCTATTAGGTCGTTTCATTGCTTTTGCTAAATGACAATTCTTTTGTCTATCTGCTTTATGATAAAGATACATTAGAACTTAAAGCTTTATATCCATTTAATCCGATTATTGTAGAACCAATAGAAGATAAGTCTGAAACCTATTATTTGAAGTTCTACTTTGAAAGTGGTGAGTCATTTATTCTTCTTAATAATAGTATTTATCAAGGGGTTTCGTTTATCTAGTAAGGGTGTCGTTTTGCTAGTAAGGGTGTCATTTTGTATTAAAGCGATAGCACAAAGACATCTTATAACTAACATTTTGATACAATTAAAGGGTGTCAAAATTAACGATAATTGCTCGAGGAATCGGGCTTTTTTGTTTTTTAGGCATTTTGCTAGTAGATAATTTTATATTCGAACTGATGAATTTTTAAAATTTGATTCTACTAGAAAAATGAAGGCCTACTAGACAAATGTTTAACTACTAGAAAAACGAAACCCCACTAGATAAATGACACCCCTATGTTTTTTGATAAAAATCTTATAAAAGTCTTATATAAATGTACCTAGTAGTGAACAAAAGTGGGGAATTTTATTTGAACACAACTGGTACATTTATTATTACATTTATAAACAAAATATCTACCACTTTATCTACCACTTTATCTACCAATATGATATAATTTGAACATGATTAAAATGAACTTGATTGATGTTGTTAATGATCTAATTAAAAGAAGTGATGAAGAAGAATGGTTTGAATTTAAGGTAAATTGGTTTGAAGAGGAAAAAATAGGTCAATATATATCTGCATTATCTAATTCTGCATCCATTTTGGGAAAGGAATATGGTTATTTAGTTTGGGGGATTGATGATAAAAAACATGATGTTATAGGAACTAACATAAATCCATTTTGTAGTTATAAAAATGAACCATTTCAAAACTACTTGGCAAGGAACCTTAAGCCTTCCATAGCTTTTCAGTTTGATGAAATTTTTATAAATAACCAAAGATTAATAGTTTTAACTATTCCATGCGCGAAAAACGTACCGACATCTTTCAATAAAATACGATATTCAAGAATTGGTTCAAGCATTGCTTCATTAGAAAAATATCCAGAAAGAGAAGGTTTACTCTGGAATGTATTAATCAAAGGTTACCCTACAATGATTAATACTGAATCGCCAATACAAGATTTAACTTTTTCACAGTTAAAAAATTATTATTTAGGCAGAAATCTAATATTTAATGATGAAACATTTAAAATAAATATGCACTTGCTGTGTGATAATGGAAAATATAACATGTTGGCGTGCTTTTTAGCCGACAATGGTTCTATTCCAGTTAGAGTATCAATTTTTTCGGGACTAGATAAATCAAAAAAACTGTTTTCTGTAAAAGAATTTGGAAATCAAAGTTTAGTATCGGTAATAGACAGAATAATTGATTATGCCGATTCCATTAATATGACTAAATCTATAGAAGATATCCATAGTGGAACAAGAACAGATGTCCCTCTTTTTAATCAAGATTGTTTTAATGAGGCTGTAAAAAATGCTTTTATTCACAATAATTGGCTAAGAAGAGTTGCTCCTATGATTACTTTTTTTGAAGACAGAATTGAAATAACCTCTTTTTCATCCCTTGCTCCAAAACAAACCATTGAAGGTTTTTACAAGGGATACAGCATACCGGTTAATGAAGATCTATCTTCCATTTTTCTTGCAACTCATTTAAGTGAAAGAACGGGTAAGGGAAATCCTTTGATTGTTTCTAATTACGGAAGAAAAGCTTTTAAAATTAACGAGGATTCTATAATAGTTACTATCCCTTATAACTGGATTCGTTCATTTAAAGATTTGGTAGATAAATCGGTAGATAAATTGGCAGATAAATTAAACAAAACAGAATTAAAAATACTGTATGCAATTAAAGAAAACCCTAAAATGTCACAAATTGGAATAGCAAAGATAACGAATACGGGTAAAACCACAGTTCAAAATACTATTGTTAAGTTAAAACACTTGTCTTTGATTAAACGTATTGGATCAAACAAAACGGGCTATTGGCAAATTATTGACAATAATGATTATTAATTTAATTAGATAATTTTAAGTTTGGAGAAAACGCATGGAAACTTTAACTCGTGTATTAAAATATGGTACTAATGATTTTTTCAATTTTATCCGCAATATTGATTACGGATATATGGATGTTAAAGGAAAAATTCATAGAATTTCACCGAATGATGATTATTCAAAACAAGGCGGTGAACCCTATGTTTTTTCCTCTCCTGATCAAGTAGTTGCGAACAATTGCGGTTGGTGCTGGGATGTTGCTGAGCTTATTCGTTTATGGTGCCAAACAAATAATGTTGAATGTAAATATATATTTTTTGAATATCTTTCTAATGATTTTCATAAAACGCATACTCAAGTATTTGCTAAATGGAATAACAAATGGTGTGAATGTCCTGATAATACATCGCCAATTGTGTTTGGCGAAAATTGCTATGATAAATTTGAAACTTGTATTAATGATTTTGTTAATCTATTTAAGAATTATTTAAAGAATCTACTTGGAAATAAATATGTCTCATCCAATTTACTTGTCAAAGAAATAACTAAACCTTTGATTTCTGGAATGTCAGTTGAAGAATATTTAGAGACTGCGAGAAAGTATTAGCGTTACCGAATTAGAAATAATGATTGAAGATGATTTCTTTCCGAAAACATTGATAAAATACGCATTTTTAAAGGTAGCATTTCTCTAGTAGGGGTATCGTTTTGTATTAAAGCGATAGCAAAGAGACATTTTATAAGTAATATTTTAATACGAATTAAACCTATTAAAATTATAAATATTTTGATTAAAATCTTACATTTTATTAATTTATAGTATAAATTTGAGAAAGAAGACTTATAAATAAAGATTCATTTTTTTACGAAAACTTTTAACATAGAAATTCAATTGATATTTGTGCTATATTTTTAAAGAAACATTTATTATTTAATTTTAGGAATTAAGATAAAACTATGAATAAAAAAGAAAAAACTTCAAAACCATATTATATAAGTGGAATTATTTTAATTACTATTTCCTTAATTATTTTCTTATTTTTAATTACTTTTTCTTTTTTATATCCAATTGAAGATATTTCTAAATCTTATTATTTATTTATTATACTTGGTTTAGGTATAATTATATTTGTTGTTGCATATATTCTTTTAAAAAAAGCTAATAAACTTAAATTAAATGAAGAAACAGAAAAAACTAAAGAAATGGTTAAGATGTTAAATGAAAAAGAGTTTATGGCTAAAAAGAAGAAAGAAAATACCAATAACAAAAATAAATAAGATATTATTTATTTTATTAAATAAGGCCTAATGGCGAAATTGGTAGACGCGCTGGACTCAAAATCCAGTGATAGCGATATCGTTTCGGTTCAAGTCCGAATTGGGCCACCAAAATAATTAATAAACACGATAAACATCGTGTTTTTTAATTATTTATCTTAAAATTATTTAATATTAATAAAAGTAAAAAAATTGATTTTATTATAGATTTTTTAAAAAAATATCTTAAAATTTAAAACTAGTTTAGTTTTATTAAATAAGATAGGTGTTAAGTTATGGATTTATTAAAACGATTTATTAAATATTATAAACCTCATAAAAAGATTTTTATTTTGGATATGAGCGCTGCATTTTTAGTTGCAATTATTGGAATGGGCTATCCAATTATTACTCGTTATATGCTAAATGATTTTATTCCAAATAAAAAACTTGAATTAGTTATTATATGTGGAATTTCTCTTTTAGTTATTTATATTGTAAGAATGTTTTTAAGATATTTCATTCAATATTATGGCCATATTATGGGTGTAAGAATGCAAGCTCAAATGCGTTCAGATATGTTTAATAAACTCGAAAGACTTCCTTATACATATTATGATGAACATGAAACAGGTAATTTAATGTCTAGAATGACTAATGATCTTTTTGATATTAGTGAAATTGCTCATCATGGACCTGAAAATATTTTTATTGCTGGTTTTACTCTTTTAGCAAGCTTTATATATTTATGTTTAATTAATTGGATATTAGCTTTAATTATTTTTGCTTGTGTTCCTTTACTTATAATCGTAACTGCTCATTTTAGACATCAAATGAGGGTTGCAATGAAAGAATCTAAAATTGCAATGGCTGAAATTAATTCCTCTTTAGAATCTTCAATTTCAGGAATTAGAGTTACAAAAGCTTTTACAAATACTAAAAAAGAACAAGAAAAATTTGAAGTAAGTAATGAAAATTTTGTTAAAGCAAGAAGTTCAGCTTTTAATGCTATGGGTAAATTTTTCGCTTCTTCTCAATTTATTACAGATGTATTTAATATCATTGTTTTATTAGCTGGTGGTATCTTTTTATATAACAATTATATTGATATCGCTGATTATTCAACATTCATTATTTCAGTTAATATGTTTATAACTCCAATTAATCAACTCATTAATTTTGTCGAACAATTTCAAAATGGTACAACAGGATTTAGAAGATTTCTTGAAATTATGGATGAAGAAGAAGAAAACGTTCATGAGGGAAGTAAGATTTGCCCTAAATTAGAAGGTGATATAACTTTTTCTCATGTTAATTTCCATTATAAATCATCTAAAGGAATCTTAAACGATATGTCGTTTAAGATTCCTCATGGTAAAAAGATAGCTTTAGTTGGACCAAGTGGAGGAGGAAAAACAACTATTTGTCATCTTATTCCTAGATTTTATGATATTGATAGTGGTGAAATTGATATTGATGGCGAAAATATTAAAGATTTTACTTTAGAATCTTTAAGAAAACAAATCGGTATTGTTCAACAAGATGTATTTCTTTTTGGCGGAACAATTAAAGACAATATTTTGTATGGAAATTTAAACGCGAGTGAAGAAGAATTAATTTTAGCTGCAAAAAAAGCTAATATTTATGATTATATTATGTCTTTACCAAATGGATTTGATACTGATATTGGTGAAAGGGGTGTAAAACTTTCTGGTGGACAAAAACAAAGATTATCAATAGCTAGAATTTTTTTAAAAAATCCTTCAATATTAATTTTAGATGAAGCAACAAGTGCTTTAGATAATACAACTGAACTTTTAATTCAAAAGGCTTTAGATGAATTATGTAAAGGAAGAACCGCTATTGTTGTTGCTCATAGATTATCAACTATTAGAAATGCTGATGAAATAATTGTTATTTCTGATGGAAAAATAAAAGAAGAAGGTAGCCATGAAGAATTAATGGCTAAAAATGGAGCATATAAACTTCTTTATGATCTTCAATTTAGAGAAAGTGATGAAAAAGAAGAAACTAAATTACAAGGTGAATTAAAAATAACTGGTTAATTTTTAATGTTTTATTTTTATATTTTCATTTAAAATTATAAAAGTATGGAAAAAGAGTTGATAAAAAGTCCAATTATAGAAACTGAATATGGAAAAGTAGAAGGAAAAGAAGAAGATGGATGCTATAAATATTTTGGTATTCCTTTTGCTAAACCTCCTATAAATGAATTAACTTTTAAACATCCTTTAAAATGTGATCCTTGGGAAGGAATCTATAAAGCTTATTATGGAAAGAAAAATCCTATTCAAGGAAGTGGGATATTAAACTGTGAAAATATAAGTTTAGATTGTTTATATTTAAATATTTATATACCAAAAGTAAAATTAGATAAAAAATTACCTGTTTTATTTTGGATTTTTGGTGGCTCTTTTAAAAGTGGTGGAAGTGGGGAAATAAATGAAAAGACTCACGAAATGAAATATGATGCTACGCTTTTAGCTAAAGAAACTAATTCAATAGTAGTTACAATAAATTATCGACTCAACTTGTATGGATTTTTAAATTTACATTTTTTAGATAAAAATTTTGATTATAATAATGGCCTTTATGATCAAATCGAAGCTTTAAAATTTGTTTATAATAATATTGAAAATTTTAATGGTGATAAAAATAATATTACTTTAATAGGTCAATCAGCTGGAGCAGCTTCAATCATCGCTCTTTTATCAATTAAAAAAATAGAAAATTTGTTTTCTAAAGCAATAATTTTGTCACCTGTTATAAATCATTTTTTTAATGAAAAAGAATCTCATAAAATAACTTTAAAATATTTAAAATATTTAAAAATAAAGAAAAACGAACTTGATAAATTATATTCTTTAGACCCTGAAATAGTTAAAAAAGCTAATTCTAAATTAAAAATGTATTTATTAAAAAAGGGGGATAATCGTTGTGCGTTTTCTCCTATAATTGATAAGGAATTACTTTTAGATTATCCTTCTTCTTTAGCGATTAAATCTAATAAAACAATTTTAATTGGTAATCTGATTAATGAATCTAACCTTTTTATATTTTCTTTACCTAAATTTTTACTTTTACCTTTAACTTTTTATATGAAATTTGATTATAAAAGAAAATATAAAAAGATAACTTACAATACTTATGAAGCATTAACTTCTACAATTTATAAAAAACCTATTTATAAGCTTTTATCTTCCTATGAAGGAAAAGCTTATAAATATGAATTTAGATTTATTTCTCCATACTTAAAAAAGAAAAACATTAATAGTTTTCATGCTTATGATGTGCCTTTACTCTTTCATTTTAATACATCTTATTTATTAGTTGATGATGAAAAATCTATTGAAGTAGGTAAAAAAATGCGAAAAATTATAAATAAATTTATTTATGATGATTTTGATGAATTTGAAGAATATAAGAAAAATAAAAAAGAAATAATAGTAGAATAAGAAATAATTAACTAATTAATTTATGCTAACTTTTAAGATTTTTTATAATGAATTAAATAAAGATGAAATATATATTCGTGAGACGGTTTTTATAAAAGAACAAGGTTTTAAAGAAGAATTTGATAATATAGATAATATTTCAACTCATGTTTTAGCTTATTTAAATAATATTCCTGTTGGTTGTGGAAGATTTTATTTTGATAAAATAAAAAATAAATATTTTATTGGTAGAGTAGCGATTTTAAAAAAATATCGTAAAAAAGGAATAGGAAGTAAAATTATTTTTAAATTAGAAGACGAACTTAAAAAAATAAACGTAAAAAAAGTTTATTTAGCTTCTCAAAAAAGAGCGGTTGATTTTTATATTAAATGCGGATATAAAAAAGAAGGCGATTTCTTTTTAGAAGAAAATTATCCTCATATTTTGATGTATAAAAACTTAGAGTAATTATGAAAAAGAAAAAATATAACATCGATAAAAGTTTTAAATTTTTTAGATATTTTAAAACTCCGTCTTCAAATTTCATTGCCTATTTAGCAAAACTTTTAATTCCTTTTTTTGATTTATTTATTAAATCTGATAAAAATGTAAAAGTGATTAAAATTAAAAATAAAGATATTGATAATCATAAAATTATTTCTTATTTTATTATTCCTAAAAAACTTATTAATAAGAAAAATTTACCTTTATTAATTTATATTCATGGAGGAGGATTTATGTTTAGCGCAGTTCCTCATCAATATAAAAATGTTAAAAATTATGCAATAAATGGAAATTGCATTGTTTATTTTATGAAATATAAATTAATAAAACCTTATCCAACTTCAATTAATGATGTCTTATTTTCTTTTGATTTCTTAATTAAAAATAAAGAAAAATATAATTTTGATATAAATAATATTGGAATTGCTGGAGATAGTGCTGGAGGTTTTTTAGCGCTTGATTTAATAAAAAGAAGTAAAACAGATTTAATTAAATTTATGATGTTATTTTATCCATTTGTTGATAAAAGATTAGATTCTATATCAATGAAAGAATTTATTGATACTCCAATGTGGAATTCTAAAGCAACTAAAAAAGTTATAAAAAGATATTTTATAAATGAAGAGTGCCCATCTTTTAATGAAATGGATGATTTATCTATTTTTCCAAAAGCGTATATCGAATCTTGCGAATTTGATTGCTTAAGAGATCAAGATATTGATTTTGCAAATAACTTAAAAAAATTTAATAAAGAAGTTATATTAAACGAAACAAAAAAGACGATGCATGGCTTCGATATTGTTTCATCAAGTCCGTTAACAAAAGAAGTATTAATTAAAAGAATCGAAGTATTAAATTATTTTTTTAATAAAAGTCAGGAAAATTAGTATGAAATATTATTTAAGCTATGGCTAAATTTAAACATAAAAGAGATGAAAAGAAGGTGTAAAAATGCTAAAAAAATTTCCTCTTTTCTTTTAAAAGATTATGAACTTTATTTCAATAAATATCTAACAATTATTCCTTCTAAAAACGGAATTGTACCAATAGGTGTTTGGGAAATAAATGAAGAAGATGAAAAAATACTCGATATTTACGAAGGATATCCTTCGCTATATAGAAAAGAGTTTATTTCTTTTTTGCTTAATAAAAATAAAAATGAAGGATTTATCTATTTAATGAATGATTTAAACAAAAATGTGCCTCCAAGCGAAGAATATTTAAATATCTGTTATGAAGGTTATAAAGATTTTAATTTCGATAAAAAATATATTGAAAATGCTTTAAAAAAGATGAAAAAGGAGTAAAAAAATGAGTTATAGTGGAAAAAGTAATAATAAAAACATTATTTATTTTAACGATTATAGAATTACATTATTTAATGAATATTGTTTTCGTATCGAAAAAGATTGCAATAAAAAATTTAATGATTCTAAAACTCAACTTATATTAAATCGTTTTTTTGATGATGTTGTTTTTCAAAGTAAAATTGATAAAAATCTTTTTGAAATTAAATTTTATTCATATAATTTAATTTATGATTTTACTATAAACAAATTTATACTTATTTATAAAGACAAAAAATATGAAATAAAAGATTATAAAGATTCAATTGGCGGAACATATGTAACCGTAGATAGAATGGATGGTGAAAAACTTATTTATGGTGAAAAAAATGAATATGTTAATGGGCTTATTAGTGAGTGCGGTATTTATTGTTTGCACGATGAAGATTCTTCTTTATTAGATGAACAAGATGAAATTTTAGATATTAAAAATAATGACGAATATGATATTTATGTATTTTTATCTTTTAATAATAGAAGCAATGTCATAAAAACTTTTTACAAATTGAGTGGTTTTCCACCATTATTACCATCTTTTGTTTTCGGAAATTGGCGGAGCAGATTTTATCCTTATACTCAAGAGGAATATTTATATTTGATGAAGAAATTTAAAAAAGAAGAAATACCTTTTAGTGTTGCTATAATTGATATGGATTGGCATTATTCTTGGACTAATGGAAGAAATATTTATAAAGATGCAAATATTAATGAGGACGAATTTTTTAAGACTGTAAATGACAAAAAGTTTTATATTCCTAAACCTTATCGCTATGAGGGAGAAAATTGGAGATATGGATGGACCGGATATACTTTTAATAAAGCTCTTTTTAATGATCCAAAAAAACTTATGGATGAATTACACTCTTTAAATTTAAAAGTTGGTTTAAATATACATCCAGCCGATGGTATAGCTTTTTTTGAAGATGCTTATAAAAAAATGGCTTTAATAAATAATATTGATATCTCTTCTAAAGAAAGCGTTCCATTTGATTTCACTAATAAAACTTTTAGAGATTCATATTTTAAATATACATTAAAGCCTTTAAAAGATATCGGGAATGATTTTTGGTGGATAGATTGGCAACAAGGGGAAGAAAGTAACTTTTCTGGGGTAACTCCATTATGGCTTTGTAATCACTATTTTTATAAAAAAGAAAAAGAAACTAATGATGAGGCTATAATTCTTTCTCGTTTTGCATCTAAAGGTGGTCAAAGATATCCATTAGGTTTTTCTGGGGATGCTTATCAAACCTTTGATTCATTATCATATTTGATTAAGATGACAATCGGTTCTTCTGATTGCGGATTCACTTATTGGAGTCATGATATTGGTGGCCATATGGAAGGAATTAAAAGTGGCGATTTATATTTAAAATTTCTCGAATTTGGTGTTTTTTCTCCTATAAATAGACTTCATTGTACATGTTCTGATATTTTAAATAAAGATCCCGATTTGTATATTAATGGTTATAGCGATTTAATTAAAAATTATTTGCGATTAAGACATAGAATGATTCCTTATTTATATAGTTATAATTTTATTACTCACGAAGAAGGTGAACCTTTAATTAGGCCGATTTATTATGACGATTTTTCTATAAAAGCAAAAAAATTCAAAGATAGTGAATATATTTTCGCTGCAAATCTTTTGGTTTCCCCATTTGATAAATCTGAAGGAAATAATGGAGTTACTTCAAAGAAAATTTATTTTACAAATTCAAATTATTATGATTTGAAATATGGTTATAAATATAAGAAGAATAAAAATATTAAAATTTATAGAGAAAGGGGTGATATGCCTTTATTTATAAAAGAAGGCGGATATTTTATTCTTGCTTCTTCTTTAAACTATGAATTGAATAATGTTAATGAATATGATGTTTTTACCACTTTAGGAAATGGAAAGTTTGTTTTTAATACTAAAGAGAGTGATGGAAAATTATATAAAACTACTTTTAAGAATATAGTTGATAAATCAAATTTGACTATGGAAATTTCTATTAATACTAAATTATTGGATAAAACATATAATTTTAAAGTTTTAAATATATTTAAAATAAAAGATATCAAATGTGAAAATTGCGAGGTTAATGAAATACACCTAGAAGGTTATAATTTAGAATTTAAAGTTAAAAATATTTCAAAAGATAAAAAATGTATTATCCATATTTCTTATCTACAATTTAATTCAAACTTTGAAGAAACCAAATTTTATCTTTTTAGAAGATTAAATTATGTTGATGATGTAAATTTCACAAGAATAAGTTTATATGATAATATTAAAAAATCTAAAAATTTTAATGAAATAACCTTTTATATAAAAAGCTCTCATTTGAAAAGCGTTAATAAATTTATGCTTTTAGAAATTATTAACGGTTTAAAATAAAATTTGAAGAAAAAATAACAAAATAAATTAAAATTTTATGTTTTTTTAGTTCATATTTTTAACAATTTTTAAAGAATATCGATTAACAAATGATTAATTGTTCTAAATGTGTTATATTTTTTTCTTGTTATGACAATTGAAATTATTTTTCAAGTTTTATTACTCGGCGTTGCTTTATCAATGGATGCATTTTGTGTTTCAATTTGTGATGGTTTAGTTTACCAAAATTTAAATAGAAGAAGGTCTTTATTTATAGCAGCTGATTTTGGTGTTATGCAAGGATTAATGCCTTTAATCGGATTTTTTATAGCCGATTTATTTTATGAATATATAAAAGATATTGTCCCTTGGATTGCTTTTGCTCTTTTACTTTTTATTGGTGGAAAGATGATTTATGATGGAATAAAATCAGTCATTAAAAAAGATAAAGAACAAGCTGCAAAAAACTTTACTTATGGTGGTGTTTTAATTGCAGGAGTTGCTACAAGTATTGATGCGTTAGCAACAGGCGTAAGTATGTTGGCTGTTTCAACTTCGACAACTATTTTCTTACATTGTTCGATGATAGGTGTAATTACTTTCTTATTTTGTATTGTTGGTATATTTTTAGGAAAAAATATTAATAAGTTATTAAAAGGCAAATATGAAATTGCAAATATAATCGGCGGAACCATTCTTGTTTTACTAGGTTCATGGATTTTAATTTCGCATTATTTAGGTTTATAAAAAAATGATTGAATTATATTTAATTAGACATGGTGAAACGGAATGGAACAAAGAAAGTATTTGTCAAGGAAGAACTGACTATCCTTTAAATTTAAAAGGAAAAGAAGAAGCAAGTGAAGTCGCTAAAGAATTAAAAGCAAAAAATTATAAATTTGACTTATATATTTCTTCTCCATTAAAAAGAGCATTTGAAACAATTGAGATCATTAAAAATGAACTTACTAATAATAAGAATGATATTTTAATAGATAATTCTTTTATTGAAAGGAATTTTGGTTATTTTGAAGGGAAAAAGAACAAACTTTTTACTGATGCTTACAAGAATAAAAAGTTAGTTGAATATTATAAAAGTGGTTTAGAATCAGAAACCGTTTTAATTTCACGAGTTGTAAAAGGAATTAATGAATTAATTAAAACATATGACAATAAAAAAGTATTAATCGTCACACATTCAAATATAATTCGAGCTTTATTAGTTTTTATAAATGCGAACGAATATAATTTCTTAACTAAAATACCAAATCTTTCAATCTCTTATTTCGCAGTTTATAAAGAAAATGATTTTAAATTAAATAAGTTATATCTTTTCAATAATAAATACGAAGACAAAACAATTTCTTAACTTTTTTGTTTCTTTTTTCACTCTTTTTAGTGCTAAAATAAAGTCAATGATTACGATATATAAAGAGATAAATAAAACTTTAGATAAAAAAGTTTATGAAAATATAGATGAAGTAAAACTTGAAGTTGGAAGTTGGATTCATGTTAAAGATCCAACTCAAGAAGTTTTAGAAAAATTATCTATTTTAACCGACATTCCTTCGGATTTGCTTTTGTGTGCTTTAGATGAAGAAGAGAGCGCTCGTATTGATGTTGATGATGGAAATACCTTAATTGTTTTAGACACCCCTTATTTAAGTGATAAAGAAAAAGGTTTATACTCATCAGCTCCTTTTATTATTGCGTATAATTATGAATATTATGTGACTATCGAAAGACATAATTTTGAATTGATGGACGAATTATTTAAAAGGGTTAAATTAATTGAGCCACATAAACATGTCCGTTTAACTTTAAATATCGTTTATCGTCTTGCAACTTTATTCATTACATATTTAAAAAGAATAAATAATTATACAGATGAACTTGAAAAAAAGATTAGAAATTCTACGAAAAATAAAGAAGTTTTAGATTTAATGGATATTAATAAATCCTTAATTTATTTTTCAACCGCATTAAATGGAGATAAAGGAGTTTTAGCTAAACTTTTAAAATCTCAAACTTATAGTCGATTTGAGTCTGACTACGATTTAATGGAAGATACACAAGTTGAAATTAATCAAGCTGTTGAAATGTGTAATATTTTGCGTGATGTTTTAACTGGAATGATGGATGCGTTTGCCTCAATTATCAATAATAATATGAATGTTATTATGAAGTCTTTAACAGTTATAACAATTGTTATTTCGATACCTAATATTATTGCATCACTTTTTGGAATGAATTTAGATGATTTACCTTTAGCTCATAGTGATCATGGCTTTTATATTATTTTAGTCGTATCAATTATTTTATCAATAATTGGTGCAATAGCTTTAATTTTACTCTCTAATCGTAATAAAACTAAATAAAATATTATTTTATGGAATATTTAAAAGCTGTTGAAAAAGATATAAATGAATGTATCTTGCTTAAACAAGATGTTTTTAAAAGATTGAAAGAAAATAATCTTCCTTTTTGGAGTGAAGAATATCCTAGTGATGAATTGATAAAAGAAGATGTTTTAAGTGGTGGTGAAAGAATTATTAAAGAAAACAATCAAATTATCGCTTCAACTGTTCTAAGTAAGGTTAAAGATGAACGTGGAGAAAGCGATTATCCTTTTAAAACTCCTAACCTATATTGTTTTAGTAGATTAATGGTAAAGACAGGCTATGAAAATAAACATGTAGGATATTTTTTAGTTTCAAATGTTATTGAAGAAATTAAAAATTTGGGCGAAATTGGTATTGGAATAATGGTTGATCCACGAAATATAAATGCGTTACATTTATATTCTAAGTTTGGTTTTAAACTAATTGAAACCAAAGAATACGAATATGGAGTATTTTCTACCTATGAACTGTTATTTTAAATAGTAGTTTTTAAGTATTTATTTAGTCATTTATTAGTAATAGATTAAAACTAGTAATAAAAACTATTCTTTATTGTTTAGAATACTTCTTTGAATTGTGCTAAAATATTTTGCATATGGAAGATAATTTTGCAAATTTAAAAGATTATATAAAAATATTAGAATCATACAAACTTCCAGATTATAAGGAATTATCAACAATTCCTTTATATATGGAACAAGTTGTTAGTTATATTCAAGGTGTTTTGGAACCAATTGAAAATGATAAAACTATCATTACACCTTTTATGATTAATAACTATGTTAAAGCTAAAATTTTAAATGCACCAGAAAATAAAAAATATGATAAAGATCATATTGCTTATTTAATTGCAATTTCTTTACTTAAACAATCTGCATCGATGAGAGAAATAGCAACTCTTATTGAAATGGATAAAATTTTAACTAATGATAAACAAAAATTATATAATTTATTTAAAGAAATGCATGATGAGGTTTTAAAAAACCAAACTCATCGTACAAAATTAAGATTAGATGCGTTAGAAAAGAGTCGTAAGAAAAAAGATAAAAATAGTGAGAATTTGGATTTATCTTATATTGCCCTTAGGCTTTATATAGAAAGTGAAACATCAAAATTAATCGCTGATTCAATTATGAACAAAATTAGCCGCGATGTTTTACCACTCGAAGCTTATCAAAATGATAAAAAGGTTGATAAAATCGAGAATAAAAAAGAACATAAAGAAGCTAAAAAACTTTCTCAAAGAAAGTAATTTAAGGAGGAAATATGAAAGTTTTAGTTACTGGTGGTTTAGGATTTATTGGTTCACATACCGTTGTTGCTTTGCTTGAACATGGATATGATGTTGTAGTTATTGATAACCTTTATAATTCTAAAGAAGTTGTAAAAGATCGCATTAAAGAAATTGCTCATAAAGATTTTAAAACTGTTATTGCTGATGTTCAAAACGAGGATGAATTAGAAAAAATCTTTAAAGAAGAAAAAATTGATGCAATTATCCATTTTGCAGGATATAAAGCAGTTGGTGAAAGCGTATCTAAACCTGTTGAATATTATGAAAATAACTTAGATTCAACATTTGCACTTTTAAAAATGATGAA
This sequence comes from uncultured Bacilli bacterium, assembly GCA_944372115.1. Classification (GTDB taxonomy): domain Bacteria; phylum Bacillota_I; class Bacilli_A; order RFN20; family CAG-826; genus Onthovivens. The sequence goes on along the minus strand of CALVYH010000013.1, from coordinate 4,784 downwards.
AAAATATGGGACAAAGAATTTTGTTTTCTCTTCAAGTGCTACAGTTTATGGAGAACCAAAAAGAGTTCCAATGTATGAAACTGATCCAGTAACAGAAGCAACATCTCCTTATGGCGAAACCAAGGTTATGATTGAAAGAATTTTAAAAGATGTTGCAAAAGTAAATCCAAATTATAACATTGCTTTACTTAGATATTTTAATCCAATCGGAGCTCATAAAAGCGGCTTACTTGGTGAAGATCCAAATGGTATTCCAAATAATTTACTTCCATATATTGCAAAAGTTGCAACTGGACAATTAAAAGAAGTTTCTGTTTTTGGAAATGATTATGATACAGTCGATGGTACTGGTGTAAGAGATTATATTCATGTCGTTGATTTAGCTAAAGGTCATGTTTTAGCTTTAAAAAAATTAGAAACTAAACCAGGACTTTGTATTTATAATCTCGGAACCGGAAAAGGAACTTCCGTTTTAGAAATGATTCATTATTATGAAGAAGCATGTGGACATAAAATACCATATGTTATTAAAGAAAGAAGACCTGGAGATATTGCAACTTCCTATGCTAACTGTGATAAAGCAAAAGAAGAACTTGGTTTTACATGTGATTATTCAGTTTTAGATGCATGTAAAGATGGCTATCATTTCCAAGTAGAAGAAGAAAAAAGAAAGGCTGAAGGTAAATAATTTTAAAAATATAAATCTCCTACTTTATGAAAAGTAGGAGATTTTATAAATATTGCCAAGTAGACAAGCGGTAAAGTCATAGGTCTCTGAAACCTACATACATTGGTTCGAATCCAATCTTGGCAGCCATATTAGAACGACATGTCTGATACATTCTTAGTCGATGACTAGGGGTGTCCAGACTTCTTTTGAAATTTACGCCGTTGTAATAGTGCGAGCCAAAATCCCTAAAATTCGACGAAAAATCATCATTTTTAAGGTTTACTTTGAAACGGCAGGTGTGCACTATTACACGGCAACCCTTTATATTTGCACACCCTTGCACACCCCTGAAGCAAAATGTCACTCTAAATGTCACTGCAAAATAAACGTCAATGTTTTATGAAATGAGCCAAATTTTAGGCCTTCTACATAAAGTTTAATTATCAAAGTCCGTAAAAGTTCGTAATTTTGTTTACTTCAACCCTCACATAGTTTATTGGAAAAGGATTTAAAGATTGTTAATGTACTAACCGAATTTTTGATATAATTAATTAGAAACTTTACCAAGAAATAAAAATTAAAATGAATGAGTTAAATTACTTAAAACAAATAATTGATAGCGTTAAACTAATATCAGATGAAACGATTGAGAGAAGAAAGAAATCTGGTAGTGAATTTAACATTTTTAAAATTTTGAATCTCGAAAATAAGGAAGTACCTATTGTTCGATTTTTATTAGAACTTTTAAATCCAAATGGTTGCCATTATCAGGGCGACTATTTTTTGAAAAGTTTCATTAGAAATGCATTATCAATTGATGAAGAAAAAATAGGAGATGATGAACTCATTAAAGCTAAAGTCAGAAGAGAAGTTTCAACTATAGATAATAAACGTATTGATTTAACTATTGAAACAAAATCAACTTACATCGGCATTGAAATTAAAGTTTATTCTCATGAGCATGATCATCAGTTACAATTTTATTCTAAAGAGCTTACTAGATCGTCTAAGCATTCTTATTTATATTATTTAACTCCATTTGGCGAAGAATCAGAAGAACTTGACAAGGATAAATATGAATCAATGTCTTTTAAAGACGACATTATTCCTTGGTTGATTGAAGCAAAAAACGGGTTAGACGATACATTAATTCGATTGAAATTAAATCTTGATCAATATATATGTGTTTTAAAAAATATATGTGGGATTGAAACCGAGGAAACAACTATGAAAGTGAAAGACTATATTCTTGAATCTGAAGATAATGTAAAATGTGTAAAGACACTAATAAATGCTCTACCTAAAGCTCAAACACAAATAATGCTTAATTTTTTTAATGGTTTAAAAGATGAATTAATAGATCATTCTATAGAGTTCGATAAGAAAATTTTTTCTTGTAATGAAGAAGATATAAAAAAATATTATGAATCTCAGAAACGAGTTTGGCCATCAATAAATATCAAGTTTTTAGATAGACAAAAAGATAAAATAAACCATGATATATATTTAAGATTAGAGGTTGACTTCAGGTTATTTATTGGTTTTATTGTATCTGATACCGGGGAAAAAGATGTAAAAATTATTGATAAAAAAACTAAAGATTTATTTAGTCACGTGTTTGGTGATATGAAGGTTGGTGGAGAAAATAACTGGTGGTTAGTTTGGAAATATATAATGATTGAAAATGAATGGGTTGATTTTAAATCTTTTAATGATAATGTAATTAAACTTGCAAACAAAAATAATCTGACACAATTGATAAAAATTTGTGTTGAAACGATAGAAACTTTACTTAAGGAAAAAGAAAAGGTTCTTAATTCTTTAATAAAATTATAGATTTTTTACTATTAAGTTTTCAGAAATATTAAGTTAAATATGAAAAAAGTTTAATTATTAATTGATTTAAACTGCGCATTTTTTCAAAAGCAGAGAAATTGCGCAGTATAAATTAACAAATATAAGATATTAATAGTTTTAAAATGAGAAAAAATACCTAATTATGAAAAATTATGCAGTAAAAATACACTAACATAAGGATATTAATAGTATTAAACTGCGCAAAAATATTTAACTATGAAAAATTGCGCAGTATAATACTAATGTAATAAGAGGTGAGTCTATGATAATACGTGAAAAATATTTAGAACAAATAAGACCTTTTTATGACAGTGATTTAGTCAAAATAATAACTGGCATAAGAAGATGTGGTAAATCGGTCATTCTAAAAACTATATATGATGAAATAAACCATATCACTTCAAATACAATATATTTAGATTTTGAAGACGCTGCTGTTTTAAAAAAAGCTTATTCTGCTGATTTATTGTTAAATTATGTAGAGCAAAACAAAAAAGATGGAAAATGCTATATATTTTTAGATGAAGTGCAAAATGTAAAAGATTGGGCAATTGCTGTAAGAACTCTTAGACTTCATAATAACTCTGTTTTTATCTCTGGATCTAATTCTAAATTACTATCTAAAGAATTTGCTACCGAATTATCTGGAAGATATATTTCCTTTAGGATTAGACCTTTTGTTTATAAAGAAATTGTTAAGTATTCAAATCAAATCGGAAAAACTTTTAATGTTACAGATTATCTAATATGGGGAGGTTTTCCTAAAAGATTTGATATGGAAAATGGTGAGGCAACAATTAGATATTTAAAAGATTTGGAAGACACAATTGTTATAAAAGATTTAATAAAAAGATATAAAATTAAAAAGCCTGATTTATTTAAAAAGTTCGTTAATTTTGTGTTGAGGAATAATTCTAGAATATTATCAGCAAGATCGATCAACAAATACATGGCCGGCCAAGGCATTAAGTGTTCCTCAAATACAATATTAGGCTACATGCATTACCTTAAAGAAGCTTATGTTATAGATGAATTGCCACAATATTCTACAAAAGTTAAAAGAGAATTAAGTTTTAATAATAAAATATATAATTCAGATGTATCCTTTAATTCTTTAAAAGTTGATAATAATAGATATGATTTCGACCATAATTTAGAAAATATTGTATATAATGAACTTTTATATATGGGATATGATTTAAAAGTGTTTGATAACAATGGAAAAGAAATTGATTTTATTGCATCGAAAAATGGGAAAACTTATCTAGTACAGGTCGCTTATAGTGTTGTTGATGAAAAAGCTTACAAAAGGGAATTTAGTGCATTTTCTAATTTGGATAATAGCAATCAAAAAGTATTAATAACAAATGATGCAATAGATTATTCAACATCTACGGTACGACATATTAGACTTGAAGATTTCTTGTTGATGGATGAATTATAATATTTCATATTTGAAAGCCAAACGTAACTGCAAAGTAAACCCCAATATTTTATAAATTAGCAAAATTTAGAGCCGTTTTTAGAAAAATTAAATTTCCTTTTTTAAATGATGCAGTTCTTTTAACGAATTTAACTAACATTATTGTTGAACTGATGAAAACAGATACGAAAGTAGGAGAAAACAAAGGGAATACTCTTAGATAAAAAGAATTCTTTTTCTTCTATAATCATTCTTAAAATTGCAAAATTGGGCTATGGCATACCACAAATTATTTGCGAGCATGGAAAAGAAGCCTTTAGAATTACTAACAGTTTTACTTTAGTTACTTTACCTTACGATTTGGAAGTGATATCTACGTTGGATGGCGATGAACACCTAAGTGAGCACCTAGAAGCTACCGAAAATGATATGAAGAAAGTTGTAATTCAATAGATAAAGGCAAATCCATATATCATTTATGAAGAAGTGTCATCGAAATAAAAAAGATATGGCTAATGAATTTCAATCTTCTTGTCAAAATGAATACTTAGACTCAACAAGATATGTGGATTTGGTGAAAAAAGTATGCAGAACTTGAAGATATTTATAAAAACAAAGAAGATGAACTTAATTCACTTATTACTAAAAAGAACGAAATCAGGCTAAAAATTAATAAGTTTTATATCTTCATAGAGACATTTTAAAAAGGCGAACTCATTACTGATTTTGATGAAGCAATATTTAATTTTAATCTAGAAAAGGAATAAGTACTCCTCGAAATAAAGAACTGATGAGAGTTTTATCTGACTTAAAATATGTCGAACAAACGGGTTA
>CALVYH010000012.1 GCA_944372115.1 uncultured Bacilli bacterium | reverse complement strand
AACAAAGATATACAAAATTTTCTCAATATTGAATTTTAGAGCACCTTATTTTAGGGGTAAAACTCCAAAGTCAGGTTTAATAAATTATAAGATATTTTATTTTATAAAATAAGATATAATTAGTAAGGATGAATTTTATGAATAATCAACTTTTAAATTTAATTGAGCAAATCACTCCAACAAGAAACTTAAATTTATTTTATATAATTATTGATATTATTTTTTTATTGTTTTTATCGTTTTTATTACTCTATAAAAAAAGATATCAAACTTTTTCATTTGGTATTTTCGGAGGAATTTTATATTTAATTGTTGATTATGGGGGCTTTTATTTACTATCTCATTCTAGAGTCATTTTAATAAATAATGAAGTTGCTACTAGTTTTCAAACCTTTTTAATATTAACATGGATGTCAATTTCTTATGGTTTCACAAATTTTGTATTTATATGGACTTGTTTGGCAAAAGATAAATATTTAAAAATTTGGTTAAGTATGATTATTGGTTGGCGGATTGTAGCTCCTACAATTTCTTCTTTAGGCGGAGAAGCGATAATTGAAACTTCAAGAACAACAAACGAATATCATGGTTTGATGGGTATTGCATTAGTAATATCATATTTAATTTTAATTATTTTAATGCTTGTAAAAAAGAAAATGTTTGTTAATATTTTAACACTTAATTTAATCGGCATTTCGGTTCAGTTTGCTTGGGAATTTGCGCTTTTGATTAACGGAATAAGACCAATGAATGAATTATCAATTAAAACTTTATTAGTCAATTCTTGTATTGAAACAAATTTAGGCATGCCAGCTATTTTAATGATATTTTATTTAGCAAGAAGAAAATTTAATGAAAATCTATCAAGGGTAACACAAAACGAAAATTCAGAATTTGGAATTTTAAAATTAAGTAGAGAAACAATTTAGAGGAAGTCTATATGAATGTTAAAGAAATAATAGCGAAAAATATCTCTGGTTTAAGAAAACAAAAAGGAATGACACAAGCAGAGCTTGCAGATAAGTTATGCTATTCAAATAAATCAATTTCAAAATGGGAAAGAGCCGATTCTTTGCCTGATGCCGAGATGCTTTATAAGATTGCAGAGTTTTTTGGTGTTGATGTTAATTATCTATTTAAAGAGCATGAATATAACAAAATGAACGATGAAGAAAATCGTATTTTAGAAAAGAAAAACTTAAGATTTAAACTCGCCTTTGTTATAGCAACTATTTTAATTTTAATTATTCTTTCTGGAATTTTAGTAATGTCTTTGCTTGAATATTTAGGAATTACACCTGAATCCATAGCAGGAACAATTTTTTTATTTATTGCTGGATTATGTTTTTTAGTTGAGGCTATTTTAATAGTTTTAAAATATTTTAAATATGTGAAAATTTTTACCTCATTAGTTTTATGGTCAATTATTTTCGGAACTTCCCTTTTAGTACCTACTTTTCCAATTCTGATTATGCTAGCAATCGGAATTGTTGTCCAATCTGTTATTGTTGTTTTTCCAAAAATAGATGACATTTTAACTACTCTTCATAAAAAGAAAAAGGAAAAGAAAAATATTGATAATATTGAAAAAAATGAGAGCCAAAAAAAATAATGCTTGGCTCTTTTTTCTTTCATATTTAAAAAAATAGCGTATAATACTTTTGTTTTTTGAAGGAGTATTAGATGGAAAATTTTGTTATTAGTTGTTGCTCAACTGTCGATTTAACTAAGAAACACCTTGAAGACCGTAATATTAAATATCTTTGTTTTCATTATTTTTTAGATAATGTTGAACATGTTGATGACTTTGGAACCTCAATACCAATGTCTCAATTCTATCAAATGATGGTTGATGGAGTTATTACTAGAACTTCGCAAATTAACGTTGATACATATCTTAATTATTTTGAATCTTTTCTTAAAGAAGGGAAAGATGTTCTTCATTTAACATTGTCTAGCGGAATTAGCGGAACATATAATAGCGCCTGCATTGCAAGAGATATGTTAAAGGAAAAATATCCTGAGAGAAAATTATACATTGTTGATTCTTTAGCCGCTTCAAGTGGGTTTGGTTTATTAGTTGATTTAGCCGCTGATTTAAGAGACGCTAAAAAAAATATTGATGAAATCTACAACTGGTTACTTGAAAATAGATTAACTATTAACCATTGGTTCTTCTCAACTGATTTAACTTTCTTTATTAGAGGTGGAAGAATTTCTAAAACAAGTGGAACTATTGGGAATATGCTTCATATTTGCCCTCTCATGAATGTTAGTAATGAAGGAAAATTAATTCCTCGAGAAAAAATTCTTGGCAAAAAGAAAGTAATATTAAGAATAGTAGAAGTAATGAAACAACTTGCCAAAAATGGTACAAATTATGATGGAAAATGTTATATTTCCCATTCTGCATGTATTGAAGATGCAGCGCTTGTTAAAAAATTAGTAGAAGAAAATTTCCCTAAATTAAAAGGAAAAGTAGAAATTTTTGATATTGGAACTACAATTGGTGCGCATACAGGTCCAGGTACAGTAGCATTATTCTTTGTTGGTAAAAAAAGAGAAAATTAATCTAAAATAGATTCATATTTAATAACTTCTTTCTTAATCTCTTCTAAGAAAAGTCTAGCAGCTTTAGAAAGTGCAATTTCTGTTTTCCAAACTAAATCGAGATAAGAAATTAATTTTGGTCTTAATTCTCTAAAAGTAAGTTCACTTTCTCCTGTTGTGTTGATTAATTTATCGATTGTAAATGCATAACCTAAGCCATCCTTAACTAAAATTGATGCGTTATATATAAGATTATATGTTGCTACAATAGTAAGGTCGCTTAGGTTTTTATTTAACCAAATTTTAATCATATTAGTATGTGCAGATGGGTTTGATAAAAGAAGAGGTTTTCCACTTAAGTCTTCAGGCAAAATAAATGATCTTGTAGCTAGTTCACTATCTTTTCTCATTAAAATTCCCCAAGTATTAAAACATGGAAGTTTTAAAAAATTGTAATCGGTGATAGGAGCAGGCTCAATTAAAATTCCAAAATCAATTGTACCTTTTTCTAGCCTTTTAATTACTTCGTTAGTGGCGCCACTATAAATATCAAGTTTAACTAAAGGATATTTTTTATGAAATTTTTTAAAGACATTTCCGATAATATTCATGGCATAGGTTTCGCCTCCAGCAATTTTGATTGTGCCGGTAACTTTATCATCGCCCATGTTAATAATTTTTATGTCTGAGTCAATCTTATCGAATAAATCAATTATTTGTCTCGCTTTATTTTTTAAATAATGACCTTCCTCAGTTAAAATCATTCCTTTTCCTCTTTTAAATAGAGGTTTTCCGATTTCAAGTTCTAAATCTTTTAATTGTCTTGTGATATTAGGTTGCGAAGTGTGAAGAAAAACAGCAGCTTTTGAAATATTTCCCAGTTCAGCAACAGCTAAAAAATATCTTAAAGTCCTAATTTCCATAAATTATATACACCCCCAAAGGTATAATTATTATTTATATTTTAATATAAGATATAAATATTTAACATACAAAATTTATATTTTTATAATGAATTGGTAAGTTTTGAATTCAAAAAATATTAAGGTGACTAAAGATGGGGGGAATTAAAGTTGTTTGTCATATGTATGCTACAATTGATGTAAAAAAAGATACGTAAAAAAATATCCTGGAGGCGAGGATTGTGATTATACAGGTCAATTACATGAAGATTTGATTGTTAAAGACGATTATTATTTTTTTGTTTTTGATAGAAATGGTAGTAATTTTATAACCAAAATTATTTTGAATATGCCAATCATAAAGGTAGGCTTATTATTTGTTTAACAAAAAAGGTGAAGAAAGAATATCTTTCTTACTTAAAATCTATGGGAATAGGCTTTTTAATTTGTGGTGAAGGTGATTTAAATTTAAAGTTATTATTAGAGAAACTAAAAAAGTATTATGATTTTGATATTTTTTATTTAACTGGGGGACCAAAAACAAACTCATCATTTATTAAAGAAGATCTGGTGGATGAGATTTCTTTAATAATTTACCCGGGTATTCAAGGAGGTAGAAAAAAATAACTTTTGTTGGTGATGATGATAACGATAAATTCCCGAATTTATTTAAACTTTAAGAGCAAAAGTTTGTGAACATAACGTTTTAAAATTAACTTATTATAAATAAGGACAAACTTATAAATGTTTGACTTATTAAATTATTGAAATTATAATTTTAATCCCAAACACAAAGAGGATTAATAATTATGGAAAATAAAGAACTATTTGAAATAGCTTTAAAGTCTGTTGATCACCACTATATTGAAAATTATGGCGAATATGGACAAGTTGCTTGTGCGATACTTTCAGAAAAAGGCAATATTTATACTGGATTATGCCTAGATTTATCTTGTTCTTTAGGAATGTGTGCTGAACAAGCGGCTATTGCTGAAATGTTAAAACATGGCGAGACTAAAATTAAAAAACTTATCGCTGTTCATGAAGGTGGAATTATTTATCCTCCATGTGGTAGGTGCCGTGAATTTATATATGAAGTTAATAGAGAAAATTTAAATGCAACAATTTTATTAGATGGTTTAAAAGAGGTTAAGTTAAGTGACTTACTTCCTTCTACATGGATGGAACATAGAATAAAAGAGGAAGATGATGGAGAAAAATATAACGATTGAAAATAAAAGATTTGCTGAAGAAAGAGATTTATATGAAGCTCAAAATTTAGTTATTAAAAATTGTTTATTTGTTGGTAAAGAAAACGGAGAATCCGCTTTAAAAGAAGCGACTGATGTAATTGTTCAAGATTGTTATTTTGATTTAAAATATCCTTTTTGGCATGATGATAATATTAAAATTTTATCTTCAACAATGACTCCTAATTGTCGAGCTGCTTTATGGTATAGTAAAAATATCATTATTAAGAATTCAAATATTTTTGGAATAAAGGCATTAAGAGAATGCGAAAGTATTAAACTTAATCGATGTAATATTTATTCTGTTGAATTTGGTTGGAAATCAAATGATATAAACGGCGATACTTTAATCATCAATGGTGATTATGCTTTTTTACTGGGTAAAAATATAGAATTAAAAAATATTCGCTATGAAGGTAAATATTCTTTTCAATATATTGATAATTTAAAAATTGAAAATTCTATTTTTGATACAAAGGATGCTTTTTGGCATTCTAAAAATGTAATCGTTATCGATTCTTATATAAAAGGTGAGTATTTAGGATGGTATAGTGAAAATTTAACTTTTATAAATTGTGTAATTGAAGGGACTCAACCACTTTGTTATTGCAAGAATTTAAAATTAGTTAATTGTGAATTAAAAAATTGTGATTTAGCATTTGAATATAGCGATGTAAATGCTTCTTTAAAAGGTCATTTTAAATCAATTAAAAATCCTATAAATGGAAATATTGAAGCGGAATCAGTTGATGAAGTAATTTTAAAAGATAGTAAATTTCCTCTTTATTGTAAGATAAATATAAAGAATACTAATTATAAGATCGTTAAATAATTAACGATCTTTTTAATAAATTTTTTCTTAACAGAAATTTAAATAATTTTATAATAAAAATATAAGGAGTTGTTTAATATATGTTTGATTATTCAAATCGAGTCGTAGTCATTACTGGCGCTAGTAGTGGTCTTGGCTCACAAATGGCTAAAGGTTTTGCTAGTGCACATGCAAACCTCGTTCTTTTAGCTAGAAGAGTCGAAAGATTAGAATCTCTTGCTAATGAATTACATTCTTTATATGGAGTAAGCGTTTTACCACTTAAATGTGATGTTACTTCTACTGAAAATGTTAATAATTGTGCAAAAATTGTTGAAGAAAAATTCGGAAAAGTCGATGTCTTAGTTAATTGCGCTGGCGCAGCTAAAAATGCTGGCGTATTAAATATGACAGATGAAGAATGGAACTTTACGATGGATATTGACTTAAAGAGCGTATTTCTTGTTACCAGAGCTTTTGGAAATATTATGAAAAAGAATAATTATGGAAGAATTATTAATATCGCTTCAATGTATGGACTTGTAGGAAATACTGCACTTGATACAGTCGCATATCATACTTCTAAGGGCGGAGTTGTAAATTTTACAAGAGCTGTTGCTGCTGAACTTGCTAAATATAATATTACATGCAATGCTATTTGCCCTGGATATTTTGAAACCGAATTAACACATGATACTTTAATCACTAAAGAATTTACAGCTTATATGCAAGCTACCGTTCCATTAGGAAGATATGGTAGAGAAGGAGAACTTAATAGTGCTGCCTTATTCTTAGGAGCAGAGGAATCTAGTTATGTAACAGGTGTAATATTACCAGTTGATGGTGGTTATACTTGCGTTTAATTCTATCATTAATAGTAAATATAAAAACGGGTAATCCCGTTTTTATTAATGCCTTTTTTAAATTAAAATAATAAAAACAAATTAAGGAAATTTTATGAAAATTGTTATATTGCAACCTTTAGAAACTGATATTTCTTTATATTTAAAAAGCGAAATTTTAAAAGAACATGAAATTATAGAGTATAAAATTAAAACAACATCTAAAGATGAAATCATTAAAAGAATTGATGATGCTGACATTGTTGTTAGCGATAATACTCCTTTAAATGAAGACATATTATCAAGCAATAAAAATTTAAAAGCTTTATTTATAGCTTTTAGCGGTTTAGATCATATCGATTTAAAATATTGTAATAAAAATAATATTGAAGTTTTTAATGCGAGTGGATATTCAACTAATGCTGTAGCAGAACTAACTCTTATGTTTATTTTGATGTCTTTAAGAAAATATAATGAGTTATCTTATAAAAATAAGCTTATGGGAAGAGAATTAACAAATTTAAATATTGGACTCATAGGAATGGGGAATATTGCTAAAGAAGTTTTGCTTCTTTTAAAACCATTCAATAATTTGAAAATTTTTTATTACTCTTTATCTCCTCATAAAGAAATTGAAAATGAATGTATTTTATATAAAAGTAAAGAAGAATTATTAAAAGAATCTGATATTATTTCTCTTCATATTCCTTTAAATGAAAACACTAATAATTTTATAGACGAAAAAGAATTTTTATTAATGAAAGATAATGCGATTTTAATTAATACTGCTAGAGGAAAAATTGTTTCTAAATCGTCTTTATTAAAGGCACTAGATAATAAAAAAATATCTTTATATTTGAGTGATGTTTTTGAAATCGAACCTCCTTTAGATGATGATTATGATTTATTAAAATATGAAAATGTAATTATAACACCTCATATTGGTTTTTATACGAAAGAAGCAATGGAAAAAAGGGCGAAAATAATTTTTGACAAACTTTTTATGTATATAAGCATAAAAAAATAAGTTTTAGCCAATTTTTTCTTATTAAAAAGGAGTATTAAAAAGAGTATAATTAAAAAATAATGATTATTAGGAGATAAAATAATTATGCATTTAAGAAAAGAAGCAGTGGATATTATTCTTAATATCTGCAATAAGTATAAAAATGAGCCTTCTCCATTAATGCTTGTTTTATCTGAAACACAAAAAGAATATGGCTATATTCCTTTAGAAGTACAAGAAATAATCTCTAAAGAGTTAAATATTCCTGTTTCAGATATTTATGGAGTTGTAACATTTTATTCATTCTTCTCACTCAAACCAAAGGGAAGATATGTAATTGGTGTTTGTCTCGGAACAGCATGTTATGTTAAAGGAAGCCAAAATATCTTAGATAAATTTTCTGAGTTATTAAAAATTAAACCTGGGCAGACTAGCGAAGATGGTTTATTTACATTAGATGCTTTAAGATGTATCGGTGCTTGTGGTATTGCTCCTGCTATTTCAATTAATGGAAAAGTTTATCCAAAAGTAACTTTATCTCAAGTCCAACAAATAATTGATGAATATCGTAAAAAAGATAAGGAAGGTTAGACACTATGGCAGTAAAAAAGATTAAAAGTGTTGAAGAATTAGAGAAAAAACTTTCAACTTGCTCATCTTGTCTTGAAAAGAAATTTAATGGTAAAGATGGGAAAAGACATATTGTTGTATGTGGAGGAACAGGCTGTTTATCTTCTGACTCTCAAGGAATTATAGATAGGTTAAATGCTTTAATAAAAGAAAAGAAACTTGAAGATAAAGTAACGGTTAATGTTGTTGGCTGTTTTGGTTTTTGCTCACAAGGTCCTTTCGTTAAAATTTTCCCAGAAGATCGTCTTTATCACGCTGTAAAAGTTTCTGATTGTGGAAGAATTATAGATGAAGATATAATTGGTGGAAAATGTATTCAAGATCTTTTATATGAAGATCCTAACACTCATAAAAAAGTCGAAAGACAAGATGATATTAATTTTTATAAGAAACAATTACGTATTGCTCTTCATGGTTGTGGAACTATTAACCCTGAAATTGTCGATGAAGCTTTAGGTTATGACGCTTTTAAAGGTTTACTTAAAACTTTAAGTATGGACCGCCAAAAAGTTATTGATGAAATTCTTACTTCTGGTTTAAGAGGAAGAGGTGGAGGCGGATTCCCTACAGGTAGAAAATGGCAATTTGCTTATGATCAAGATAATGACACAAAATATGTTGTTTGTAATGGCGATGAAGGTGATCCAGGTGCATTCATGGATCGTTCTATTTTAGAAGGAAATCCAGTTGCTGTTATTGAAGGCATGATGATTGCTGGTTATGCAATTGGTGCAGAAAATGGCTATTTTTATGTTAGAGCAGAATATCCAGTTGCTGTTAAAAGATTAACATTGGCAATTAAAGAATTAGAAGAAATCGGTCTTTTAGGTGACAACATCCTAGGAAGTGACTTTAACTTTAGATGTCATGTTCGTTTAGGCGCTGGCGCTTTTGTTTGTGGTGAAGAAACTGCTTTATTAAATTCAATTGAAGGCAAAAGAGGCATGCCTCGTCCAAGACCTCCATTCCCTGCTGTTAAAGGTTTATGGGGAAAACCAACAATTATCAATAATGTCGAAACATTAGCCAATGTTCCTTATATTTTAAGAGTTGGTGGAGGAGAATTTGCTAAAGTTGGCACAGAAAAGAGTAAAGGAACAAAAGTTTTTGCTCTTGGAGGAAAAGTTAAAAATGTTGGATTAGTTGAGGTCCCAATGGGCACAACTCTACGTGAGCTTATATTTGATATTGGTGGTGGAATTCCAAATGATAAACGTTTCCAAGCTATACAAACCGGAGGTCCTTCAGGCGGCTGTTTGACCATGAATGAATTAGATACACCAATTGATTTTGACAATTTAATCGCTAAAGGCTCAATGATGGGTAGTGGCGGTGCTATTGTCATGGATGAAGATAATTGTATGGTTGACGTAGCAAAATTCTATTTAGAATTTATTTGCGACGAAAGTTGTGGTAAATGTTCCCAATGTCGTATTGGTACAAAACGTTTATTAGAAATTTTAACAAAAGTTACTGATGGAAAAGCAACAATGGAGGATTTAGAAAAGTTAGAAACACTTTCTGAATCAATAAGAGTTGGTTCTTTATGTGGCTTAGGTCAAACTGCCCCAAATCCTGTTTTATCAACTCTTTCTAAATTTAGAGATGTCTATGAACGACATGTTGTTGATAAAAAATGTGATGCTGGAATTTGTAAGAATTTAATTTCATTTGTAATAGATCCAGAAAAATGTAAAAAATGCTCACTTTGTTCAAGAAATTGTCCAGTAAATGCAATTAGTGGAACTGTTGGAAAAACCCCATTTGTTATTGATCAAAGTAAATGTATTAAATGTGGTAGTTGCTTAAGTTCATGCAAATTTGGAGCAATTAGTAAAAAGTAGGGGGCGAAGAATATGGCAAAAATTACAATATATATTGAAAACAGACCTTATGTTGTTGATGATGATTTAACAATTTTAGAAGCTGCTAAAATTTGTGGGTATAATATTCCAAGCCTTTGTACTTATAAAAAAGGTAGATGTTCATTAGCATCATGTAGAGTTTGCTTAGTAAAAGTTGAAGGAGAAAGAAGACTTGTTCCTTCCTGCGCTTATCCTGTAAGAGATGGAATGAAAATTTCAATTTCAGATCCTTCTGCAGTTATAGCAAGAAGAACAAGTGTTGAATTATTGTTGTCAAACCATTACTACAATTGTCAAGCTTGTAGAAAAAATGGACAATGCGAATTGCTTGAGGTTGCTAGAAGAGTTGGTGCTAGACCTGAAGTTTATGTTGGAGAAAAAACTCCAACAACATATGATGATGTTGCTCCAGGTTTAGTTAGAGATACTTCAAAGTGTATTTTATGTGGCAGATGTATTGAAGCATGTAAAGATGCTCAAGGCATTGGAATCTTAGGTTTTGAAAATAGAGGTTTTAAAACTATAGTTTCTCCTGCTGGTAATCGTTCTTTTAATAATGTTCCTTGTATTCAATGCGGTCAATGTACATTGGTTTGTCCAACCGGAGCTTTAATGGAACATAGCGAAATCGAAAAACTTGATGAAGCATTTAAAGAAGGAAAATATGTTATTGTTCAAACCGCTCCAGCTGTTAGAGCTGCTTTAGGAGAAGAGTTTGGTGATCCAATTGGAACAAATTCAAGAGGTAAAATGGTTGCAGCATTGCATCGTTTAGGATTCTATCGTGTTTTTGATACTAATTTCGGCGCAGATTTAACAATTTGTGAAGAAGCTAATGAATTCGTTCATAGAGTTATCACAAAAACACCTGGTCCAATGATTACTTCTTGTTCACCTGGCTGGGTAAATTATTGTGAATATTATTATCCTGAATTGTTACCACACCTTTCAACTTGTAAATCACCTCATGAAATGGTTGGTGCTATTATAAAATCTTATTTTGCAGAAAAACATAATATTGATAGATCACAAATTTGTGTTGTTTCAATTATGCCTTGTACTGCTAAAAAATATGAAAAAGAAAGAGAAGGCAATAAAGTTGATGGTATAGCTGATGTTGACGTTGTTTTAACAACTCGTGAGTTAGCTCAAATTATTAAAAGAAGTGGTATTAGTTGGGAAAAATTGCCATCTGAAGAATTTGATGATGATTTAATCGGCGATTATAGCGGTGCAGGTGTAATTTTTGGTGTCACAGGTGGAGTTATGGAAGCCGCATTAAGAACAGCTTATTATATTTTAACTTCAAATGAACTTGAACCAATTGAGTTTACACCATGCCGTGGTCTTGAAGGAATTAAAGAAGCTTCATTAAAAATCTTAGGAAATAGTTATAATGTTGCAATGGCTTCTGGAATGAAAAATGCAAAGATTTTATTAGATGAAATAAAAGAAGGAAAATCAAAATACGATTTCATTGAAATTATGGGTTGCCCAGGAGGATGTATTAATGGTGGAGGTCAGCCATATGTAACTCCATTATTCCTTCCTAAAGAAGAAGATAATATTCTTGATACTTATGTTGCTAAAAGAGCAAAAGTATTATATGAAGAAGATCGCAATAGAAAGATTAGAAGAAGCCATTTAAATCCTGATATTAAAAAACTTTATAATGATTATTTAGGTGAATATGGTTCTAAAAAAGCTCATAAATTATTACACACTTACTATAATTCATCTAGAGAGAGATATCCTGATTTAAAAATTGGCGAATAATTAATAAAAATGTCCCTTAATTAACAAAGTATAGGGACATTTTTAATTTTTCTTTTATAATATTTGTAGGTATGAATATTATTAAAAAATATAACTATTTAAAATTAATAGTGTCGATTATTTTAATAGTTATTGGCTTATTATTTTGTATATTTTCAGCTCATCCAAATATGGATGTATTTTTAGGTTATTTAATTGCTTCCATTTTATTATTAATTTCAGTTTTATTGATTATTTTTACATTTATTAATCAATCAAAGAACTTTTTTATGGTTTTAGCTTATCTTTTGATTATCGCTTTAAGTGTAATTATTTTCTTATTTCCTAGAATATTTGTTTTATCAATTCCTATAGTAATAGGTGTATTTTTAAGTGGTTTGGGCGTTATTTTTATAATTAAATTCATTATTTTAAAGAGAGTTTCTTTAAAAAGTTTATTTAATCTTTTTCAGCTAATAGGATGTTTAATTTTAATAACTGTTGGTATTCTATTTTGTATTTTTTATCATAAAATAGATGTATATATTACTTCGTTTATTATAGGAATTCCTATTTTTGCTTTAGGTATTATTGGAATAATTTTAACAGTGATAGGAATGATGAGACATCATAAAGGTGTAGAAATTTATGTTGGTGATTTTAACGAAAAAGAAATAAAAGATAACCAAGATAAGTTAAAAAATAATTCTAAAATTAAGCGTAAAAAATAAATTAATTATTAAAAATAGCTATATTTAAAGTTAATTCTTCTTTTGTAACTCCTGCATGAGTTCCTTTCATTTTAAAATCTTTATTTTCTTTATTGCTAAACATAAAAGAAGAAGTAGCTAATAAAATAAAATCTCCTAATGTATCATTACAATATTCAATAATATTTTTATCTTTAGGACCTAAAATTTCACTATTTAATAATTCTTCTTTACTCATTAAAATAAAATCTTTTTTATATTTTTTATTATATATTTCTTCAAATTTTTCTTTATCTTTAACAAAAAAAGATGCAAAACGAGGTTCTATTGTAAAAATTGCTTTTTTTGATTCATCTTTTAAAGTTTCAATTAACTCTTTATCTTCATATAAAGGAATGTATTCAACATCTTTAAATCCATGATCGGCAATAAGGATAAATAATGTATCAGGATTACTATTAACTAATTCTTTTGTTTTATTTTCCAAATATTTAAGTATATTTTTAATTTTTTCATTTTCAATTCCAGTTTCATGTAATGAATGATCTGGTTCTGTTGAATAAGCATAAATAAATTCATATTTTTTTAATGAATCGTTTACAATTTCAAAAAATTTATTGAAATCATCGTGTTTTTCTTGATCTTTATACGATAAAGATTTAATTATTGTAGCGATTTTTTTATTGTTTTTCTCATTAATTATTCGATCAATAAATTTTGGTTTTAAAAAATCAATGGTTACATCATTATCTATTTTTTCATCTTTAATAGAGTCTTTATTTAAAAATACATCAACAAATTTATTGATATTTTTAAAATATTGATTCCAACCAACAAAACCGTTTTCACGTGGATACTTTGCAGTTAAAAATGCATTGGTAGCGGCGACGGTAGTCGGTGGATAGATTGAAGAAAATGTTTTAAAAACATGAGAATATAAAAAAGGAATGTCATTTTTATAAGTATCGAAAATTATTTTTCCAAAGCCATCATATAGTAGGACGCATATTTTTTTATTTTTTCTATTTTTAAAAATTTCATCGATATATGGTATGGAGTTATGAAAAGTATCACAACCATAAAATTTTAATATCGAATTAGCTAAATTTACTAAATTATTATTTAAATCGAGTTTAATATTTTCTTTTTTCATGTTTTTACCAGCTTTCAAGCCCTTATATTATATCGATAATATAATGATTTTTCATATAAAAAGAAAAAAATCGGATCCAAAATCCGATTTTTCTTAACAAAACATCTTTGAAATTATAATTTTCTGTTATAGAATTCAACAATTAATGATTCATTAATTTCTTGGCTTAATTCACTTCTTTCTGGAAGTCTATCGAAACTTCCTTCTTTCTTTTCTTTATCAACTGTAACGTAACGTGGAGTAGCAGCACTTGCTTCTAAACTTGCTTTGACAATTGACAAATCTTTGCTCTTTTCTTTTAAAGTGATTTTGTCACCGGCTTTACAAAGATATGAAGGAATATCAATTTTTTTGCCGTTAACTAAAATATGCCCGTGGTTAACAAGTTGTCTTGCTTGTGGTCTTGTTGATGCAAAACCCATACGATAGACTAAGTTATCAAGTCTTGATTCAAGAAGAATCATGAATGCAGTGCCTGTAACTTCATGTGAAGCAGAAGCAATCTTGAATAATCTAACGAATTGTTTTTCATTAACTCCGTAAAGATCTCTTAATTTTTGTTTTTCAGATAATTGACGGCCATATTCTGATAATTTTTTCTTATCTTGTCCGTGTTGGCCAGGTGCATAAGCTCTTTTCTTTAATTCTTTTCCTGTTTCAGAAAGTGAAAAGTTAAGTCTTCTGGAACGTTTCCATTTTGAATCAAAATTTCTCATTTTTTTGTTCTCCTTTTATTTTGATTTGCATCTAAATAAAAGCAAGAATATAAATTCCATTTCGCGGATGAATGATTTTTTACTATTTCAACTTGTAGCTAAGTCTACTTTATTCCTTTTTATTTTAAAAAGGTTCATTCATTGGACCGAAAGTATCTATAAGCTGCATTTAAATGCTTAGAAAATATACTATAAAATACGATATAAATCAACTATTTTTGATGAATTAATGAGTAATAATAGAGTTTTCATTAGTGTCAATGGGTTTAAAGAAATTATTTGATGGTAAGTTTTTAATATGAATTCTAAAAGTAGTGGTTAAATTATGATTGGCCATTCTAAAAATATAATTGGCAATAATATCTGCCATACGAATATAAACGTTATTTTTTGAATCGCAAAATTTTACTTGGACTGAATTAAGTTTTTTAAATAAAGGTGCATAAAATTCATCGTAGTTAAAGTTATATGTCCCTCTTTTAAATTCATTTTCAAGGGATTCTTGAAGTTCATAAATTCCATTAGTTGCGGTAACGTGTTCATCACAATTTACGTAAATATTGGCAATATCGTTTTGAAAAATAATACCCTCTTCAATTAAATCTTTAAAAGTATTTTTTAAACCAAGTTTATAAGCAAAATCTAAGTAACGTTGTTTAGTTTTTTTATCAAAAAAGATATTTTTATTTACTTTTTTTAAATCAATGACTACCCCAAAAATAGTAAAATTAGAAATTGATTTTAAAAGTTTGTATTTATATTTGCTTGATAAAGCAGCGGCTTTCATTTCACCTTCTATAGAAAATTTATTTTTAATCATATTTTCGACGTGATGAAAATTTCTCGCAGCCTTATTTTTTCCTTCCTTGGAAAGGAAAATTATGCCGCCAAAGCAATAATATTGATAATGAAGATTATCAAATACTCCTGATTCGTCGCTAAATACAAAAAGATTATTCATAAAAAATAGTTTAAAAATAGTTAAAAATATGACCATCTAGAAAATTAAAAAATTAACTAGATGGTCATCTCTGTGGATGACGACTTTAAAAGTCGCTTAAACATTATGTTCATCTATCACAGATTGGCAGTAAATAATTTCTGCCCTTATAGTATAATCGAAAAATATAAATTTGTCTCGAATATTTTTATACTATGTATAAAAATATAATATTATTTTTTTAAAGAATAAAAGTTACAATATTTTTTTGATTACTTACATATAAATTTGATAGAAAATTGATAGAAAATAATTAATATTTATAATAGAATATTGTTTGAGGTTAAAAACATATGAATGGTGAAATTTTAGGATTAGATAGTTTAACTTTTGTAATAATAGTAGTTGCAGTTGTAGCAATTTTAGCACTTATTATAATTTTTTCTTTATTGGAAGCTTTTGTTTTTTCAAGAATGAGAATTAGAAAATCATTTAATGAATTGAATAAAAAATATAAATATTTAAATTCATTATTGATGATTCAAGATTCTCAATATCTTTCTAGACTTGAATCTATTTCTCAAACTAACCTTTTATATATTGATGTTTATAACGAATATTTAGATCGTTTTAACGAAATTAAAGATGAAAAAGATGCAAATGTTGCTGATTTATTAAATGCCTTGGCTGTTTATGTAGAAGATAAAAACGTTAAAGGTTATAAAAAGATTTATAATGATAATTTTCATTTTTTCACTGAATATGAAAAAGCTGTTAATGATTTAAATAAAGATTTAGAAGTAGTTATTAGACCTGAAGAAGACTGTAGAAAAGATTCGTTAATGCTCAAAGATAAATATAGAGAAGTTAAATCTTTATATGAAGAAGTTTATGATTCTTTATCCCCTCTTCAAGAACAATTTGATAAAGTTTTTGCAAATATCGATAAAAGATTTACTAAATTTGAGGATTTTGTTGATACAGCTCAATATGATGAAGCAAAAACGCTTTTACCAACTCTTGCTAAAGTTTTAACTGAAATTAAAAAGATTTTAGAAGTTTTGCCTACTTATTTAGGTGAAGTAAATGATATTGTTCCAAAAGAAATGGGGAAAGTTTTAGATAAATATCATGCTTTAGTTTTAAGTGAATTGCCATTAAGACATTTAAACGTTGAAGATGAAATGGAAAATATTAAAAATGTTTTAGTTTCTTTAAGAAACAATTTTAAAGAATTAAAAGTTAATGGAGCTGGCGAAAAAATAGAAGCATTGCATAATGTTTTAACTCGTTTAGATTCAAACATGGATTTAGAAGAAGATGCTAGAAACAAATTCAATGATGTTTATCATGATGTTATGGTTTCTTATACGCTTTTAGAAAAAGATATTATAAAGCTCAACAATTCAATTCAAGATTTTGAAAAATATTATATTATTGATGACGCAAATCAAGAAAAATTAAAGAATTTATCTGATGAACTTGACACATTATCTAAATTTAAAAGAAGAGTTGATTTTTTTGTTCATGGTCTTGAAAAAACTTATTATACCGACCTTTTAAATAAAATTAATGACCTTAAAAAAGGTGTCGAAGATTGTAAAACACATTATGAAGAATATTCTAAATATCTCTCTTCATTAAAATCTGACACTGATAAAGCTTATGAACTCATTAATAACCGTTACTTAAAATTAAAAAAATGTGAAGCTATTATTAGAGAATTTAATAACGAATCTATTGAAGTTAAGTTTAACGAAAATGTTAATAATGCGTATTCTTTAATGGATGAAATTTCGATTACTTTAAAAACTATGCCAATTGATGTTATTAAACTTGATGATTTAGTTAATAAATTAGAAGAATTATGCTTAAAAGTCTTTTCAGAAGTAGATTCATTATCTTCTTATCGCTTATTATCAATCGATAATATTATGTTAATTAATAGAGATAGAATGAAATTTGCTGATGTCCATAATTTATTAACTCAAGCTGAATCGCTATTTTTTAATGGTGAATATAAATCCGCATATGACATGAGTGAAACAATAATTAATCGTATTGAAGATAAAGATAAGGTTTCTAGATAATTATGATATACTTGGATAATGCCGGAAGCACAATTGTTGATGAAGAAGTGCTTAAACTTTTTATTGAAGATAATACCAACAATTTCGCCAACCCCTCTTCTTTAAATGGTTTTGGTATGAAAGAGAATTACGATATTGTTAATTATAAAAGAGATATTTTAAACATCTTAAAACTTAATCCATCAACTTATGATGTAATTTTTACAAGTGGTGCTACAGAATCAAATAATTTAGCTATTTTAGGTTATGCACGTAAAAATAAAAATAAAGGAAAGCATTTAATTACTTCTAAAATAGAACATCCATCAGTCTTAAATGTTTTTAAAGAATTGGAAAAAGAGGGATTTGATGTAACATATTTAGATATAAAAGAAGATGGAACTATTGATCTTGATTATTTTAAAAGTATTTTAAGAGCTGAGACAATTCTTGTTTCATTAATGTATGTAAATAATGAATGCGGATGCGTTTTAAATTTAGAAGAAATTAAAGATATCATTAACAAATCAAATAACAAAAAAATAGTTTTTCATAGTGATTTAGCACAAACTCTTGGAAAAGAAAAAGTTAATTGTTCTCTTTTTGATATGCTCACTATTTCTTCATATAAAATTCATGGAATTAAAGGAATCGGAGCTTTAATTAAAAAAAGAAATATTGAATTAGAGCCATTAGTTTATGGCGGAGGACAAGAATTTAATTTAAGGAGCGGGACTTTATCATACCCATTAATACATTCTTTTGCTTTTATAGTGAAAAAGTATACAAAAGATTTTGAGAAAAATTATGCGTATGTTCAATCATTATACTATTTTACTTTTGATGAATTAAATAAAATAAACGGAATAAAGGTTCATGATAAGTTTAAAAGACACTGTCCTTTTATTATAAATTTCTCGACAACAAGTAAAGAGTCTAGTATAGTCGTCGAAGCTTTGTCAAATAAAGAGATTTATGTTTCTACTAAATCTTCATGTTCATCAAAATTAAAAGTTATTTCTCATGTTATTTATGAATTAACAAAAAATGAAAACGAAGCAACTAATTCAATTCGAATTTCTTTTTCTAAATATAATACTATTGACGAAATAAGTGTTTTTATCAATTCATTAAAAGAAATTTTAAACAATATAAAAGGTAGGTAATTATGGAATTTAATACAATTATTATTCGATTTGGAGAAATGTCTACCAAAGGAAAAAACAAAAAAGATTTTATTAATCGTCTTGCCTCTTCTATTAATAATCATTTGAAAGATTATGAAAATTCTTATGAGATGAGAAAAAGACATGATCACATTTATTTGGATTTAAAAGAAGAAATCCCTAATTTAGTTGATATTTTAAAAGAAATTAGTGGAATGTATTCTTTTTCACTTGCTAAAAAAATCGAAGATTGTGATTTGGAAAATTTAAAAGATATCGCATTAGAAGAAATTCAAAAAGAAGAAGGAAAGACTTTTAAAGTTAAAACAAGGCGAATCGATAAGTCTTATCCTTATGTTAGTGACGAAATCAATCGTGAAATCGCTTCTAAAATTTTAAAAAACACTTCATTAAAAGTCGATGTTCATAATCCTGAGATTTTACTTTCAATAGAAATCAGAGATGATGGAGCATATATGTTTTTTAAAACAATTAAAGGAATGGGTGGTTATCCAAAAGGAGCTATTGGAAGAAGTCTAATGATGCTATCAGGAGGAATTGATTCTCCTGTTGCTTCTTATTTATTAATGAGAAGAGGAGTTGAACTTTCTTTTATTCATTTTGCTTCTCCTCCATATACTTCAGTAGCTGTTTTATATAAATTAGAAGATATTTTAAAATCTTTAAATGTCTATCAAAATAAAATTAATTTATATATTGTGCCATTTACTAAAATACAAGAAGAAATATATAATCATTCTTTTGAAGGGTATGAAGTTACGATAATGAGAAGAATGATGTATAGATTAACTGAAAAGTTAGCTAAAAAACTTCATATTTTTGCTTTAAGTAATGGTGAAAGCATAGGACAAGTTGCATCTCAAACTTTAGAATCTTTGAATACTATTAATGCGGTTACTAATTATCCAATTATTCGTCCTTTAGCAACTTATGACAAAACGGAAATTATTTCAATTGCTAAAAAAATTAATACTTACGAAATCTCTATTAGGCCTTATGAGGATTGCTGTACAATTTTTCCAATTAAAAAGCCTAAAACAATGCCTAAAATTAGTGAATGTTTAAAAATTGAAGAAAAGTTTGATTACGAGGCATTACTTAATGAAGCTATTGAAAATGTAGAACTTAAAATTATTAAAGGATAAATAAAAAGCACTTTGTAATGAAGTGCTTTTTAATATATTAAATTATTTTCTATTTCCTAAACGTTCACTAAATTCAAAAATATCTTTAATATTTTCTGAAAAATATTCAAATGTTGTTAATAAATCTTGAGCTGTTTTTTCTTCTTCAGCTTGTTCATTAATAAACCAATTTAAAAAATTAATTGAACGATAGTCTTTATCTTCAATTGCTTGCTCATATAAAGCATTGATTAGACTTGTAACATATTTTTCATGAGCGATTTGGATTGATAAAGGTTCTTTAAAATCTTTAAATTCATTTTTAGGTGCTTCAATAGAATCATATGTAACATGTTCATTATTGTTATGCAAATATTCAACAAATTTATCAGCATGTTCTTTTTCTTCTAAAGCTTGTTTTTTGAACCAAGTAGAAAAACCTTTTAATCCTTTTTCTTCATAATAGTTTGCTATAGATAAATAAAGATATGAAGAATATAATTCTTTATTTACTTGATTAATCATTAATTTTGATAAGTTTTCTGAAAGCATTTTATTATTTCCTCCAAAAATAAAAGCACATTTATTATATATGTGCTTATTAAGAAATGTAAAATGATTTGCTTATTTTGCTTCTTTAGCAATTTTGACTAATTCAGCAAAACCTTTTTCATCGTGAATAGCGATTTCTGAAAGCATTTTTCTATTTAAGTCAATTTTTGCAACTTTTAATCCGTGCATGAATTTAGAATAAGAAATATTATTTAATCTGCAAGCAGCATTGATTCTTTTAATCCATAATTTTCTAAAATCACTTTTTCTATCTTTTCTAGAAATATATGCATATCTTTTACTTCTCATGACTTGCTCTTTAGCAGTCTTGAAGAGTAAATGTTTGCTTCCAAAGAAACCTTTAGCTTGTTTTAATATTCTTTTTCTTCTCTTGTGTGTAACTGTTCCACCTTTTACTCTCATAAAATTCTCCTTTCTTTAACTATTCTTGAATGAGATATTTAAGTCTCTTCATATCTGATTTCGAAACAGAAGTTGCTTTTCTTAAATGTCTCTTTTGTTTATGAGTCTTGTGTGGTGCGAGGTGTGAAACATATGCATGATGTCTTGTAACCTTGCCAGAAGCAGTAACATGGACTCTTTTTGTTAAAGCTTTTTTACTTTTCATTTTTGGCATATTCTTGTCTCCTTCTTTCTACTTTTTGACCTTGCTTGATAAAACGGCAGTTAGCCATTTTCCATCAAGAGTAGGAGCTTTATCAATAGAAGCACTATCTTTTGTTAATTCGAGGAATTTGTTCATAACAGCTTCTCCGACTTCAACGTGAGATAATTCTCTTCCTTTAAAACGAACTCCAACTTTGATCTTGTTTCCGTCTTCTAAAAACTTAAGAGCTGCTTTGACTTTTGTTAATAAGTCATGCTCACCAATTTTAGGAGTTAATTGTATTTCTTTTATTTCAATGATCTTTTGATTTTTCTTAGCCTCTTTTGCTTTCTTTTGCGACTCATATCTGTACTTTCCATAATTTAAGATTTTACAGACAGGTGGCTTAGCATTAGGTGCTACGCATAATAAATCAAGATTGTATTCTTCAGCTTTCCTTAAAGCGTCGAATTTGGACATTTTTCCAAGGCTTTCTCCATCTGGTCCGATAACAAGGACTTCTGGGAAGCGAATAAATTCATTGACTAAATCGCCATTTTTATTGGTGCGATTTTTATTCCCTTGATAAGGGTTTTGATTGTTAGCTATACTTCAATACCTCCTTAAATAGCATTAATCGTTTTTAGAAAATAAAAACGGACAATAGAAATTCGTCCGTCAAAAATCATAATTTAAGTGTTATAATTTTGTAGCATTTACCAATCTATTAGATAGATCTGGTGAAGAGCGGACGCTTTTTCTTTCTACGTACGTTAATAAATATATAGAAAAGAGAGGCAAAAATCAAGTAAAAAATGAGGTTAAATATGTATATTAAAGCTTTTGTTTTCGATTTTGATAATACTTTATTAGCCAGTGATTATTTAGTTGTTGGTTCTTTTTTTAAAGGATATGAAAAAGTAATGGGTAAAAAAGTAAGCATAGAAGAAGTAATCAATCATTATGGTCCAGATGAAGAAGGTGTTTTCTATGGGTTGATGAAAGATAAAGAAAAAGCAGCTTTGGCTTTTAAATATTATTTAGAAGAATATGAAGAATTAGAGAAAAAATTGTTTAAAAATGGTTTTGATAAAGAATATTTAACATTATTAAAAAATATCGAAAATAATGGTTTTAAATTATTTTTAGTTACTGGAAGAAGCGACGAATCAACAATGATTTCTTTAAAATATTTTGGTTTAGAAAATTTATTCGATGGAATTTATTGCGGATCATTTTATGGAGTAAATAAACCGGATAGTTTCAGAAAATTGGAAAAAGATAATTCATTATCTAATGATGAAATTATCTACTTTGGAGACACTTTAAATGATATCAAATCTTGTAAAGAAGTAGATATTAAGATATGCAGTGTCGGAATGTATGTTGATGATAAAAGCAAACAATTATTAAAAGAAAATAATAATTTTAAAGTAGTTAATACTTTTGAAGAATTAAAAGAATTTATCAATTATTTAATTAATACGAAGAAATAATATGGAAAATAAAAAAACTAGTAAAAATTTTTATATAAAATATATTTTTATTTTTATTAATTTTGCTTTTATCGGAGGATTAATTGAAGCCCTCTCTTATTTTAATGATGGAATGTTTACTTTTATGCAAACTGGAAATCTAATTTCAATTTTTAATAATGTGTTTAATGGAAGCGGCTATTCATATTTGTATCCCTTAATTTCGCTAATAATTTTTATTTTAGGAATTTTTTTAATCTTGTTTATAAAGAAAACAATAATTTTAAAAAAATCTATTTCTTATAATATTTTTTCAATTGTATTCATGTTAATTTTAAGTTTTTTATATCTTTTTATCCCAAGAGATATTATTTATGAAGGCTTTAATTTTTCAAAATTGTTATCTATTTTTATTAATACACTTTTCGGAATTGTTTTATTAAATACTTTTACTTATTTTAATGATGTTGTCTTTGTTCCAACAATGATGACAAATAATATAAGAATGCTTACTTCTCTCTTTTTTAAATATGAAGAAGAGCACAATAAGATTGAATTAAAAAAATTTGAATCCTATTTGATAACAATTATTTCGTTTATATTAGGGGTCGTTATTTCATTCGCTTTTCTATCGTTTAAAGATAATTTATTCCAAGTTCATATTAAAAACTATGAATTTAATCAAAATTTTATTTATGTAATCGCAATGTTGTTACTTATGGTTAATTTAGTTTTATGTACAAAAATAAAACAATTTATTTCTATAGATGGTAAAATTAAAGAGTGAATTTTAAAAATGCAGAAAAAATAAGAAAGAAATTTAATTTAAAGAAAGATTTGTTCACGATTTTAAGTTTCTTAATTCTTTTAATTGGGCTAGTTTTCTTTATTTTTAATATCTATTTAAGTGAATATAATCCTTGCGAAAACTTTTTTCTTTTTTTAGGTATAGCAGTTATTATTTTATCTATTATCATTTTTGTTTTAGGAATAGAAGTTGGTGGTGATAAATATATAAGATTATTAATTTATATTGAAAAGAGAGCAATAAAAGAAATTTATCCTAAATATTCAAAATTTAATAATAAATATTTCAATATTGAGTTATTTGACAATAATTTAATTTTAGACAAGCCAAGTTTTTATAGTTTTGAAAAATCATTTGAAGGAAAAATTGATTCGATACTGTTTTATTATTCAGCTTTTCATTTTCAATATTCACAAGTTGTTATAAATAAAGAATCTTCAAATATTTCTTCATCGTCAATAGATGGAAATATAATTATTTTTGACTTAGATAATTCGGATTTTTTTAAAAATTGTACTGTAAATAAACCTATTTTGTATATTCGTCTTGCTAAAAAAATTGATGAAAAAGACATAAAATTAGGAAATGAGTTGCTTCAAAAAGTAGAATATGAATCAAGCGAATTTAATGAAATCTTTGATTGTTTTTGTAATGATAAATTATTTGCTTTTAAAGTTATATCTCCTAAGGTAATTATAGAATTATTAAAGCTAAACAAATTTTTTAAAGATAAAAAAATACCAGCTAATAGTTATAATAGTTTTTCTATTATTTTTAATGAAAATAAAGTTTTTATTTTTTTAAAAATTCACCCTTCAATTTTTCAATTAAGAATTGAGAAGGAATTTGATGAAGTTCAATATGCAAGAGCAAAAAAAGAATTTGAATTACCTTTAGACTTTTATAAAGCATTAGATTTAAATAAATATATATTATAAAAATGGGATTTTTATAATAAATGGAAACCCTTCCCGTACGTAGTGCAAGAATGCTACGACAATAAAAAAATATTCATATTTATAAAATATTTTTAAACATATTTTAAACATAGTTAGTAATTGAAAGCTTTTTCTTTCAAATTAGGTTTCATTTGAAATATTTTTAAGGAAATTTTTTGTAAATGAAAATATTATTACTATAACGTTATAATTTTAATTTAAGTGTAAAACATTCGGCATTTTTCAATAAATAAATAGGAATTCTCTCTTTCTATTTTTTATATTCACCATTTTTGGATAACGGCGAATTTGGCGTTACTTTTTATTTAGACTAAATATTTTTTCATATTTTTTAATAGTTTAATAAATTAATAATATTGATATTCCAAATCTACTTTATTTTATATTTAAGTAAATAAAATTAGATAACTAAAATCAAGTATTTTTTGTTTAATTAATATCAATTGAATTATTTCTTTTAAAATCCAACACAA
>CALVYH010000011.1 GCA_944372115.1 uncultured Bacilli bacterium | reverse complement strand
TTATTTTTAGCAAAAAAGACCCCATAAAATATGGCAAAAAATAATAATTTCGTTACCCCGTAAAATGTCGGAGTACCGATTAACACGATTTATATCGTGTTTTTTTATTTTCACGTGTAAATTATAATATATTACTAGAATACTTAATATTAATATCAATTAAACTAGTTTCATTAAAGATTGATGTATCTAAATATAAATAATATAAATTATAGGAAGAATCTTGATAAACTTTTATTCCTTCTTCTAACTTATCATCAATAATAAAATCAATCTTGATTTTATTATTGAATAAATTATTTTCAATAGATACATAATAAGTAGGATATGAAGATGAATGAGTTGTAATTAAAGTTTCAATTATCATTTTATTAACTAATTCATTTTTAGTTAATAATCCTAAACTATCTTTGTTTTCTTTTATAATTTCATAAAATGTTGAAATACGTTTATAATATTCTTCATAATCAAGTTTTTTATATTTTAAAGAGTCATTTTCTAAATATTCATTAATAATATCAGATAATGTAAATTCATTTTCATCTATCTTTCCAGGAATCGCAAAAAAACAAAAATGGCTAGCCTCTTTTTCTAAGTTATTAATCTTAAAATCATTATTGATATTATTACAAGAAGTCAAAATATTAAATAATAGAATAAACGATATAATTTTAATAAAATTTCTTTTTTTCATATTTTTTTACCCTTTTATTAAATAAGAAAAAAATAACTTAGTTTTGGTGCATAAATTTTGATTTTTAAATAAAAAATATAATAAATTGGCGCCCACGAGAGGATTCGAACTTCCGACTTTCACCTTAGGAGGGTGCTACTCTATCCAAGCTGAGTTACGTGGGCACTTTTTATATTATATATTTAAAAATCACTAAATAAAGATAATTCTTCACTTTCTCTTAAATGAGACAAACTTCCCATAGTTTTTAAAACATCAATTACTTTAATAGGAAGTTTAGCTCTTTTAGTAAAATCTTCTACACTATCAAATTCTCTTTCTTCTCTTGCTTTAATTACACTTTCTCCACCGTTTTCTCCAATTCCATCTAATACTTTAAATGGTGGAATAAGAGAATTATTTTCTTTATCAATAATAAAATCATTACTCATAGAACGATTAATATCAATTTTTTCAAATTTAAATCCTCTTTCAGCAAATTCTAATGCAACAATTAAAGTATCTAAGATACCTTCTTCTTTATTTGATAATTTTTGAGTTGGATCTTTAGAAACCTTACGTTTTTCATATTCTTCAATTCTTTCATGAATTGCATCAATTCCTTTAATCATTACATCAATATCATATTGATCGCATCTTAAAGTAAAGAATGTAGCGTAAAATTCAAGAGGATAATAAATTTTAAAATATCCAACGCGAAGAGCCATCATAACATAAGCGCAAGCATGTCCTTTTGGGAAAAGATATTTAATCTTTTTACAAGATTCAATGTAATAAGATGGAACATTATGATTTTCCATATCTAATATTTGTTCATCAGATAATTTTTTACCTTTTCTTACCGTTTCCATAATTGTAAAAGCTTTAGAATTATCTAAACCCATCGAAATAAGATAAGACATAATATCATCTCTACATCCAATAACACCATTAATATCGGTAATCCCACTTGCAATTAAACTTTGAGCATTGTTTGACCAAACATCAGTACCATGAGAAAGCCCAGAAACAATTAAAAGTTGTTTAAAAGATGTTGGTTTAGCTTCGCGTAAAAGTTGTTTAACAAAGTTAGTTCCAAATTCTGGAATTCCAGTAGTTCCAACGTCTTTTATAATATATTTATGTTGAAGTTTTAAAACATCATTGCTCGTGAATAAAGAAATGATATTTTTATCATCCATTGGAATGTCTTTGATATTAACATGGGCTAAATTTGACATCATTCTTAAAGCTTGTGGATCAACGTGACCAAGCATATCAAGTTTTAAAATCGTATCGTGAATTGCATGGAAATCGAAGTGGGTTGTTTTCCATTCAACAGTTGTATCATTAGCTGGATATTGAACTGGGGTAAAATCATAAATTTCCATATCACGAGGAACAACAACGATACCACCAGGATGTTGGCCAGTTGTTCTTTTAATTCCAACACATCCATAAGCTAAAGCAGCAATATAGGAACCCTTAATTTTATCTGGGTTAATTCCTTCATTTTCAAAAAATTTCCTAACGTAACCATAAGCGGTCTTAAATTGAACAGATGAAATAGTTCCTGCTCTATAAACTTTATCTTCACCAAGTAAAACTTTTGTAAAAGTATGAGCTGTTGATTGGAAATCAGCTGGGAAGTTTAAATCAATATCTGGAACTTTTTCAGCTTTAAAACCTAAAAATGTTTCAAAAGGAATATTTTGTCCGTCTTTAATCATTTTACTTCCACAATCAGGACATAATTTATCAGGAAGATCATATCCTGAAGTTATTCCATCACTCATATCATGGAATTCAACATGTTTACATTTTGGACATCTATAATGAGGAGGAAGAGGGTTTACTTCGGTAATTCCACCACAATATGCAGCAAAAGATGAACCAACAGAACCTCTTGATCCAACAATATAACCCCTTTCATTAGTCATTCTAACAAGTTCATGAGCAATATAATAAGTAACCGAATATCCATTACCAATAATTCCGTCTAACTCTTGTTTTAAACGATTTTCAATATAAGCAGGAAGCCTTTCTCCATACTCATCATGAGCTTTTTTATAACATAATTCTGTTAATAAATTCTCACAGTTATCGATTTTTGGAGGGTATAATTTATCTTCGATTGGAATAATTACTTCACACATATCAGCGATTTTATTTGTGTTAGTAATTACATATTCTTTAATTTTTTCTTCATCTTCTAACCAAGCAAAAGCATCTAACATTTCTTTAGTAGACATAAAATGTTGATCAGGATTTTCAAATTTAGGATAATTTTTTCTAGAATATGGATTTAAAGGATGGTTAACATCACCAACTCCTTTAGCCGTAATCATAACATCTCGATAAATTTTATCGCTAGGATTTACATAATGGCAATCTCCAGTAGCAACAATTATTTTATTTTGATTTGTTGCTTCTTTAATTATACTTTTTAAATACATCTTTAAAGTGTCTTCATCTTGAACTTGGTCAGTATTAATTAAAAACGAATAATTATTTAATGGTTGAATTTCAATATAATCATAATATGAAATAGCTTTTGAAAGAGTTTTTTCATCTCTATAAGCTGCATCATAAAAAACATCACCATTAAAACAAGCTGAACCGACAAGTAAATTAGAACGATACTTATTAAGTAAAGAGCGAGGAACGAGTGGAATATTTCCAACATAATTACATTCAGAAATTGAAATAAGTTTATATAAATCTTTTAATCCTGTTCTATTTTTAGCTAAAACAGTAGCGTGTGTTGCGCTTCTTGTAAATTTATAAAGTTCTTTTGGATAATTTAAAGCAGCCATATCTAAAAGTGTTGGTTCATTAATTTTTTGATCAACCATAACTTTAAGGGCTACCCAACATGAAGCTAAAACTTGAGCATCGTAATCTGCTCTATGTGCGCTTTCTTCATCATAATTTACATCAAGTCTATTACATAAAGCTTTTAAACTATGAGCTCTATTCATTGGGAAAATATATCTAGATAAGGCAAGAGTATCAATAACTGGATGAATAAATTCAACTCCATAAGTTTCTTTAAAAGCACGATTAAGATGTTCATAGTCGAAATTAGCGTTATGAGAAACTAAAACTGAATTTCCAATAAATTTTAAAATTTGTGGAAAAACTTCTTTAATTGTCGGAGCATTTTTAACCATTTCATTTGTAATATTAGTTTTTTTAACGACTTTTTCAGGAATTTCTTTTAAAGGGTTAATCAAAATATCAAGACGGTCAACAACCATTCCACCTTCAATTTTAACAGCACCAAATTCAGTAATATTATCATAACGAGTTGATAAACCAGTTGTTTCAAGGTCGAATGCAACGAAGTTACAATCTTTTAATTTAACGTTTTTTGGATTTAAACAAGCATTTAAATAGTCTGGAATTAAATAAAGTTCACTTCCATAAAGCATTTTTAAATTATATTTTTTAGCAGCTTTTTGAGCTTCTGGAAAACCTTGAACAACACCATGATCTGTAATAGCAATTGCTTTCATTCCCATATGAGAAGCAAGTTTACAATATTCACTAATATCTCCAATTCCATCCATTTCACTCATTTTTGTATGTAAATGGAGTTCGACTCTTTTATTTTCCTCTTCATCATCTCTTAATGGATCATCTGGAAGAATATAAAAATAATGACCAGTAATTGTAAACTCTTTGGCGTTTTTAAAAAGAGTGACCTTTCCTTTAATTTCAATATTTTTACCAAGAACATCGCTAAAATTTGTTTCTCCTAATTCTTTTTCACTAGGATAAAGTGTTACATAAACAGCGCTTTTTAAATTAGTTACTCCAAGTTTAACCGACTTTTTATTATCACGAATGTCTCTAATTTCACTTTCAAAAACTTTACCTATAAAATCAACTGAACCACTATTTTCATCAATTTCTTCTAGGTTTATTTTTTTATAATCATTACTTTTTTTAAATATTTCTCTTTTATAATCTTTTTCTTTTTTTATTTCTTCATTTTCTTTTATAGCCTTTTCTATATCTAAGACCGTCTTTTTATTTAATTCCAAAAATTCTTCCTCCTTTTTCTTTTTTAATTCTTCTACATTTAAAGAATTATCTTTTATTGTATTAATAAAAAGGGATGAATTTTCTTCTAGATCATTTTCTTCATATTGAACATCGATAATTGTGTCACTATTATCAATAATATTGTCATCATTTATATTATTTGAAGTATTATTAGAAATATTATCAATAGGATTTACTATTTTTTTATTTTCAAAAATAGATTTATTATCTTCATAATTATTGATTATATGGGTATTTATATTATTTTTCTTATTTTTAAGTTCATAAATCTCTTTTTCATCATAAAGAGCTATTTCAATAGGAAGATTATAGCAAGCAAAAGAAAAAAGATTTTCTAATTCTTTTTTAATTAATTCAAAACTTTCTAAATCGACATCGTTATTAAAAAATATTTTTAATTTAGAATTCAAATGAAGATATGTATCGTAATCATCGAAAGTTTTTGAATAAATAAAATCACTTAAAAATTCGCTAATATATGAAAGAGAAAATTTTTCTTTATATGTAAAGATAAATTCATAATCATAAGTAGTTATTTTTTCAAGATGAGCTAAAAAATCTAGCAAAGAATCTAGTTTCCATAAAGAGTCTTTTAAAATAAAATATCGATATTTATTTCTGATTTTATTACCTTTATCTTTATAAATTGATATAAAATCCATATCGTATTTAGACGTATCTTCAATTCCGATACTATTTAAAAAACGAATCATCTTATCTTGCATAATTTTAATCTTCTAACTTTTAAAATTATAAAATATTAATTAATAAAAAGGTTAATTAAATATTTATTAAATATTTTTAAAATAATCCAATAACATCTTTTATGATAATAACAAAGAAAAGAGCAAAAAGTAAAACTAAGCCGATGGTCGACATAATGTTTTTAATTTTTTGAGGAATATGCCATTCATCATCGTAAGCAATTTTTTCTTTTTGATTACTTTCTTCATTATTTCCAACGACTAAAGTTGTATTTTTATTAATAGAAACTTTATCATCTTTAACTTCGCTAACAATATGTTCTTCATTAGAAACATTATTTTCTTTAACTAAAGTATCATCATTTATTGAAGTTATAACTTCTTTTTCGCTAACATTTTTATTTTTATCATTATTATTTTCATTATTTTCTTTAACTTCTTCTTTTTTATTACTTTTTCCTTTAATCTTTTTATGAAGTTTATAGAGACCATTAACAATTCCTTCGACTATTTCAACTAAAATTTGCCATCCATCTAATCCAGGGAAAGGAAGAAGATTAAATAAAGCGAGGTTAACTGAAATCATTCCCCAAGAATTTAAATAAACATAAAATGGTGAATTAGATAAAATAGTTGTTGTTTGAGTAAAAATAGCGATTGGTCCACCAACATTATTCCAAGCTTCACTTTTAGAAAATAAATCAATTATGGCATTAGAAATTAAAGTTGTTGATTCAACCCAGTTTTCTCCAGCAACTCTAAAAGAATCCCATCCTAAATAAGAATAATTTACAACAGGCCCAAAACCAATTCTTTCAAAATTATTTGTAGCGTCTTTTTTAAATGTTACATTGACTTTATTTTCATTTACTTCTTCGTTTTCTTTCCTTTCTCCTCTAAAAGTTAATAAAGCTTTAATTTCATCATTAGAATTTAAAGATACTTCTTTTAAAGATAAATCTTCGTTTAAAAGTGGTAGATTTAATGTTTCACCTTCATTAAAAGGAACAATCTCATTATTCACAACATGATAAACGTTTTGATAATTTGTAGGTAAATCATCTCCAACTGTATAAGTAAATCCTTCAAAAAGACGAATATATTGAGCTAAATCAGTATCATTATAATTAAAGTTTGCAACATCAAAAGCTAAAACATAATCGCTTTTTCCTTTATAAGTTACTGAAGATGAATTAATAATATAATATTGAGGAGAAACAGTTTTAACTGCACCAGTTGAATCAAGAACTTCCATTGTTAAAACATCAACATTCAATGCAGGATTTGTTTCAAAGAAAGTTAATAGTTCATTACTTAATTCATCATTATTTTCATCTTTAACATGATTTTTAAAGTTAGTTTCATCATTAATACCTACAACATTAATATAAAAATTATTAATGTTAGGAAAACAAGCTGCAGAAATAAAAAAGATCACATAAGCTAAAACAAAGTTCATAATGATTCCAGCAGCCATTATGATGATTCTTTTCCATCTTTTTATCCCTTCTAAAGAACGTGAACGAGGAATATTAACTCCATCTTTAGCTTCTCCTTCTTCACCATACATCGATACATATCCACCTAATGGTAAAAGACCAATCGAAAAAGTAGTTTCGCCATTTTTCCTTTTGTGTTTAAAGATTTTTGGTCCAAAACCTATAGAATAATCGCTACAATAAACATTAAAACTTTTAGCGGCAATTAAATGTCCAAGTTCATGTATTGAAACTAATACTCCTAAAGCAATAAAAAAGAGTATTAAAGATAATATTGTTGTTAAAATTTCCATATAATATTAAAATTCCTTATTTTTAATTAAATTAGATGTATCGATTCTTACTTTTTTATTTAATTTAGAGATGTTTTGAATGGTTAATTCTGTTTTTAAATCATACATCTTTAATATTTTATCAATTATTTTAGTTATATCAACATAATCGATAATTCCATATAAGAAGGCTTCAACAGCAATTTCATTAGCTGCATTAATAACAAGCCCAGAAATCCCTTTATTTTTTATTACAAAATAACCATATTTAAGTGCAGGAAACTTATTTAAATCAACATCATAAAATTTATATTTATTTAAAGTATTGATTTCTGTATCGCTAAACTCTTTAGTTTTTGTTTTAAAAAATGATAAACAATCAGCAATTTGTATGTGCATATCTGCTTTTCCTACAGAAAGTTTATAAGTTCCATCTTTAAGTTCAATAAAA
The DNA here is from genome assembly GCA_944372115.1 of uncultured Bacilli bacterium. Classification (GTDB taxonomy): domain Bacteria; phylum Bacillota_I; class Bacilli_A; order RFN20; family CAG-826; genus Onthovivens. Next base: position 21,291 of record CALVYH010000011.1, on the reverse strand, counting down.
GAATGCACATAACTATTTCTATCTACTTTAACCTTTATTTTACTTGATGGAACATTAAATAAATAATGTGCTTCAATGATTTCAAAGGCTTTATTCATTAAAGTTGAAGAATCGATTGTAATTTTTTTACCCATTTTATAGGTTGGATGATTTAAAGCATCTTCAACTTTAATATCTTTAAAATTCTTTTTATTTAAAAAGAAGAATGGTCCTCCTGAGCAAGTTAAATAAATAGTTTTTAAATCTTTTTTATTAACATTTTTTAAACATTTAGTAATTGCAGCATGTTCAGAGTCGATTGGATAAATCATTTTTCTTTTTCCAACAATCTTTTTAATTAATTCTCCAGCTACAACTAAACTTTCTTTATTTGCCAAAAATACTTTTTTATTATTATTTAAGCTAGAAATAGTAGGCATAACTCCACTAAAACCAACTAAAGCATTCAAAATAACATCATTTTCAACAATTTTTGTTAATGAAATTAATCCATTATCACCATAATAAAATTTGTACTTTTTATATTGTGATTTTAAAAAAATATAATCATTTTCATTTTTGACACAAATATATTTTAAATTTTCAAATTTTGGAATAATTTTTGTTTTTAAAAATTCAATATTTTCACCAACGCTTACTCCTAAAAGATTATATTTCTTTTTTAAAGAAAATAACAAATCTAGACTTTGATTTCCAATGCTTCCTGAAGCACCTAAAACTATAATATTTTTCATTTTTTATGCAAAAATTTCAACTCCATTAATCATAACTAAAATTAATAAAGAGGTTGTAATTGAAGTTACGATAATTGAATCAAAACGATCTAAAATACCGCCATGTGATTTTAAAATTGTTCCGAAATCCTTAATTTTATAAGACCTTTTAATTGAAGAGAATAATAAATCTCCAAGTGTTGCTGAAAAAGGCATAACAAGAGAAATAATCAAAATGTTATACCAATGTTCTAAATCTAAAACACCTTCTAAAAGTGGGAAATCAAAATAAGCTAAAATCATTGCAAAAGCAAAAGAAATAATAAAAGAGATTACTACTCCTCCAATAAATCCTTCGACTGTCTTTTTAGGCGAAATCTTTGGGCAAAATTTATGTTTTCCAAACAAAACACCAATAAAGAATGCCCCAACATCATTAAAACAAGTTCCCATTAAAAAATATAAAATGAGCAATGCTGAAGTAAAATATTTAAATGTTGAATCACTTTCTACACTAGTTGAAATATTTAAAAATGGTAAAAATCTTAAATAAATCAAGCATTGTAAACCAAGAGAAACAACGAAAAGCATCGTAATTAAATAAAATGCGTCATGAATTGTAAATGTTTCATCAATAAATACATTTATAAAAAAGAATGCAATCGAAATACAAAAACAAGTTAAAGAAATTTGAGGAGCTTTAAAACCTCTTAAAATATCATAAGAGAAACTTCCTTCCATTCCAGAACCTAAAAAGTTTTGATACTCGATAATTAAATCTTTTAAAAATATATAAAAAACAAGGGCAAACATCATAAAATAGGCAAATAAATATATAATTCCCTTGAATTTTTTTTCTATTGATTGAGGAGCTTTGCAAAGCTCATGTGTCATAATTAAAATAAGAAGAAATATTAAAGCAAGCCAAAAATACCCGCCTAAAACAATGCATGGAATAAAAATGGTCACTAAAATAATAGCAATCATTATTCTAGAAACGATGTTAGTTTTGGCTTCTTTATTAAGTTGATTTATATGATGTTCTCTTGTTTCGAGTTGAGAATCTTTGTTGTTTTCTTCCATTTTTAATACTAGACTTTCATTATTTCTTCAGTTTTTTCTTTTAATAAAGAGTCAATTTTTGCGATGAATTCATCAGTTAATTTTTGAATTTCGCCTTCTTCTTTCTTCCTTGTATCTTCAGTATAAGTATCATCTTTTTTTATTTTGTCCATTAAATCTCTACGGACATTTCTAATAGCAACTTTTGCTTCTTCGCCATAACTTTTTGCTTTTTTAGTTAATTCTTTTCTTCTATCTTCAGTTAAAGCAGGCATATTTAATCTAATTTGTTTTCCATCAACGATAGGATTAATTCCAATATCTGAAGCATTGATTGCAGCTACAATACTTTTAATATCACCGCTATCAAAAGGAATAATTAAAAGCTGTCTTGGTTCTGGAACTTTAATTGCTGCAATTTGAGTGACAGGCATTTTATCGCCATAATAATCGCAACTTAAATTTTCAAGTAAAGCAGCATTAGCTCTACCAGTTCTTAATGTGTTTAAACTTTCACGGTAATTTTCAACACATTTTTCCATTTTTTTACTACATTCATTTAAAATATCATCCATATGTCTACTCCTTTTTAATTGTAGTTCCTATATTTTCATCTCCATTAATGACTTTCATAAAATTTGAGAAATCATCCATTGAGAATACTCTTGTTATAACATCACTATCTTTTAATAACTCTAAAGCTTGTTTGTCCATTACTTTTAAATCTTCTTTAATAGCTTCTTTATAAGTTATGGATTTTATAAATTTGGCATCACTATATTTATTTGGATCTTTATTATAAACTCCATCTACACCATTTTTTCCAGCGAGAATTAATTTAGCGTCCATCTCAATTGCTCTTAAGGCAGCGCAAGTATCGGTAGTATGTTTAACTTTTCCAACCCCGCCTGCAAAAAGAATCACATAGCCATCTTCTAATTCTTTTCTTGCTTTTTCTTTATCATATTTAGGTGCAACATCTTCGACCATTAAAGCGCTATAGAGTTTATTTTTAATATTATTAGTAGTTAATAATGCTGAAATTGCTTTTAAATTAATAACTGTTCCAACCATTCCCATATAATCACCCTCATCATAAGGGATGCCATTTTCTTCAGCTATTCGACCTCTAAAAATATTGCCAGCACCGCAAACAATTCCAACTTTAATATTATTAGAAATAAGCTCTTTAACTAAATCTACAATATTTCTTAATTTTTCTTTTGAAAAAATTAAATGAGAAGAAGAATCACTCAATGCTTCTCCAGATAATTTTAAAATTACTTTTGTATTTCCTTCTTCTTTTTTCATCTTAATAATTATAATCGAAAAAAGACAAATTTTTAAGTTTAAATTAACTTTTTAAAAGAAAAAAGGCCTCAAAAATAGAGACCTTGTTTGTTTAATAATAGATTAGAAATTATTTAGCTTGAGCCATAACTTCTTCAGCAAAGTTATCAACTCTCTTTTCTAAACCTTCTCCAACTTGGAAACGGATGAATTTTAAAACTTTAGCACCTTTTTCTTTTAAAGCTTGACCGACAGTTTTAGTAGGATCCATCATATATTCTTGATCTTCTAATGTAACTTCAGCAAAAACTTTATGAACTTTACCAGCGATAATATTCTTTAATGCTGCTTCTGGTTTATTTTTTAATTTTTCATCATTTTTAACTGCTTCAAGTTGAATTTCAGTTTCTTTAGCTTTTGCAGCTTCGTCAATATCATCTTCGCTAATATATTTTGGATTATTAGCACAAACATGAATTGCGATGCCTTTAGCAAGTTCTGGATCATCCTTATCTAAAACAGTAACAACAGCAATTTTACCACCCATATGAATATATGTACCAACGCCTTGTCCTGCATCTGGAGTAACAACTTCAAATCTTCTTAAAGTTAATTTTTCACCAATTTTAACAGTAGCATCAGTGAAAAGTTGAGCACATGCTTCATTAGCTTCTTCAACAGTCTTGCATCCTTCTTTTAAAATTTTGTCATTAACTGCTAAAACTAAATCTTTGAAAGCATCTGAATGAGCAACGAAGTCAGTTTCACTATTAACTTCAGTGACAACAACTTTACCACATTCATTACATTTTGAGATTAATGCTAAACCTTCTGCAGCAATTCTATCAGCTTTTTTAGCTTGTTTAGCAATACCTTTTTCTCTTAACCAATCGCAAGCTTTATCGACATCATCGTTACATGCAACAAGTGCATTTTTACAATCCATCATTCCTGCGCCAGTTCTTTCTCTTAAAACTTTAATTAATGCAACGTTTGCCATTAAAATTATTCTCCTTTTGTTTCAGCACTAGCTTCAACTTTTTCTTGAGCTGGAGCTTCAACTTTTACTTCTTCTTTTTTAGCTTCTTTATTTGCTTTATTAGCAAATCTTGCTTCGTATCTAGCTTTTTCTCTTTCCATTCTTTCTCTTTGCATTTCTCTTCTTGCAGCTAAACGTAAAGCATTTTCTCTATCTGCTTGTCTAATTGCATCTTTCATAGTGACTTCTTCACCTTCATCTTTGCTATAAGCGATTTCTGGAAGTCCACCTTTTGCTTCAACGATAGCATCTGCTAAAACAGAAATTAATAATTTGACACTTTTTTGAGCATCATCGTTTCCTGGAATAACATAATTAATACCATCTGGATCACAATTTGTATCACAAATTGCAAATACAGGGATATTTAATTTAATAGCTTCTCTAATAGCAATTCTTTCTTCAGTTGGATCAATAACGATTAAAGCATTAGGAGCTTTTCTCATTTCTTTGATACCATCTAAGTTTTTAGCAAGTTTCTCTTTTTCTTTTCTTAAAGCAGCTTGTTCTTTTTTAGGAAGCCTATCCCAAACACCATCAGCTTCTTCTTGCTCTAATTCTTTTAATTTTTTAATTCTTAATTGAATAGTTTTGAAGTTAGTTAATGTACCACCAAGCCATCTATTTGTAATATAGAAAGATCCGCTTCTTTCAGCTTCTTCTTTAACGATATCTTTAGCGACTTGTTTTGTTCCGACTAAAAGAACTTTTCCGCCTTCTAAGACGATTTCTTTTAATTTTTTATAAGAATTTTCTACTGCTTCTTTTGATTTATTTAAATCAATGATATAAATACCATTACGAGCGCAATAGATAAATGGTTTCATTTTTGGATTCCATTTTCTTGTTTGATGTCCATAATGAACACCTGCTTCAAGTAATTTTTTCAATGTAATGATAGGAGCATTTGGATCAAAAACTGCTTCTGCCATTTCTTGTTGTGCAACTTCTTTTGCTACTTCTTCTTTTTGTTCTTGTTCAGCTTCTTTGACTTCTTTTGCAGCTTCGTCAAGAACAACGTTTAAATTTTCTTCAGACATTAAGTCTCCTCCTTATTTGTTAAGCCTCCACTACTTCGAACAGCCTTCCCTACATAAAATTTATGTAGACTAGGACGCTGAATTCATAGTGTGCGTATTCTTTTTGAGCATCAAAAAGCCCAAAAGTGTAATTATTATATATATTTTTAAATATATATGCAAACTCTTTTTATTTCTTTTTTGTCGAATTTTGTGGGAAATATTTGTTATACTCGCTTTTAATTTTTTCTTTTGAAACATGCATATAAATTGAGGTTGTTCCAACCGATTCATGTCCCATTAATTCTTGAATCATTCTTAGATCTGCTCCCTTATCTAAAAGATGGGTAGCAAATGAATGTCTTAAAACGTGAGGGTGTAAATCAAAACCAAGAGATAAACCAGTTTTTTTAACAATTTCTTTCAATATATATTCAAGTCCTCGACTAGTTAATTGTTTTCCTTTCGAATTTAAGAAAAAATAAGGCGTTTTTTTATCTACCATATTATCTTCAATTAATTGAACTCTTAAAAATTTAGCATAATCTATCATGACGTTTTTAGCTTCATTAGAAAAAGGAACGATTCTTTCTTTGTTGCCTTTACCAATAATTCTCATGTATCTAGAAGAAAATACGATATCGCTCGTTTTTAAATTAATAACTTCTGAACATCTTAAACCAGAAGAATACATAAGTTCTAATAAAGCTTGATCTCGACTTTGTAATGGGTCAGTTCTATTTTTATTTGCTTCAAAAAGGGCTTTTATTTGAGATTCATACAAAACTTCTGGCAATTTATCATGTTTTTTTGGCGAAACAATAAGTAAAAACGGATTAGAATCAACCATATTTTGATCATATAAATACGAATAATACTTTTTTAAAGCTGAAATTCTTCGTCTAACCGACCTAGGAGATTCATTATTGCCTCTATAAGTTTTGTTTTTTAATCTTTCAGCCATAAAAAGACGAACATCATCTCGACTAATCTTTCTAAAATCCAAATTTTTTTCAAGTAAAAAGTTCTCAAAAATAGTTATATCTTGAGAATAAGACTTTATAGTATTTTCACTATAATTTAATTCATGTTTTAAATGTGATAAAAATAACGCTTGTTCTTTAGTCATTTATATATTTATTAAATTCTTCAATTGCTTTTAAAGATCTTTCGATTACTTTGTTTTTATCTTCTTTATTCGCTCTATAAATTATACCAAAATTAGCGTTCATAGGTTGAAAATTATTAATCCCAGTATGAGTAATATATCTAACTAAAGCTCCTAAAACTGTATTGAAAGATAAAGGCTTAAATTCTTTATTTTTTATTCTTAAATATAAATAAATCGCTGCTAATAATCCACTTGCGGCGCTTTCAACATATCCTTCGACACCACTTAATTGACCTGCAATAAAAATGTTTTTATTCACTTTCATTGATAGATCATCATTTAAAATTTTTGGAGCATATATATAAGAATTTCTATGCATAAGGCCATATCTAGCAAATTTAGCATTTTCTAATCCTGGAATAAGAGAAAAAACTCTTTTTTGTTCTCCATAAGTTAAATTCGTTTGAAAACCAACTAAATTATAGAAATCACCTATTAAATCATCTTGTCTAAGTTGAACTACCGCATAATATTGATGATCATTATTTTCAAGTCCAACTGGTTTTAATGGTCCGAAACGAAGAGTATCAATTCCTCTTGAAGCTAAAACTTCAATAGGAAGGCAACCTTCGAAATAATTTTTATCAAATTCATGAAGTAATGCTTTTTTGGCATTTATAAGTTCGTTATAAAATTTAAAATATTCATCTTTGTCCATTCCACAATTTATATACGACCCTTCATCTTGGTCATATCTAGATTTAATAAAAACTTTATTAAAATCTATTGAATCTTTATAAATGATCGGAGCTGATGCATCATAAAATCCATAACTGTCAATCTTTGTTAAAGAATTAATTTGATCTAAAATTTCTTTCCCACTTAAAGGGCCAGTTGCAATAATATTAATTCCTTCAGGTAAAGTGGTAACATTTTTATTAATAATTGTAATATTTGGATTATTGTTGATTTTTTCTGTGATATAAGATGCAAAAATCTCTCTATCTACAGCCAAAGCATCACCACTTTTAACCTCGCTTACTTTACTAGCTTCCATCATTATTGAACCTAAACGAGCAATTTCTTCTTTTAATAAACCACAAGCATTATCGAGTTTTTTACTTTTTAAAGAATTTGAGCAGACAAGTTCACCAAAAAGAGAAGTATGATGTGCCCCATCATCAACCTCAGGTCTTCTTTCATATAAATTAACTTTTATTCCATGATTTGCTAAAAAATTAGCTGCTTCAGAACCAGCAAGTCCTGCTCCAATAACATTAATAATTAATTCTTCACTCATTATTTTTTACCATTAATAGGTTCAATATAATCACATTTAGGATAAGAGGAACACCCATAAAAATATCCTCTTTTACCTTTTCTTTTTACAAGAATAGATCCGCATTTTGGACAATATTTTTTCTCTTCTTCTTCAGCTTGATCAATATATCGACAGTTTGGGAAATTTGAACAACCAATAAATGTTTCGCCTTTTTTGTTTTTTCTATATACAAGAGGCGAACCACAATTTGGGCAATTTCTTCCTACTTCAACCGGCTTCTCTTTTTCTTCTTTTTTAATGTATTTACAGGTAGGATAATTGCTACAAGCTACAAATTCGCCATATCTACCTTTTCTAACAACTAAATCAGATCCACATAAAGGACATTTTTCACCTGTCTTTTTAAGTGGCTCTTTATACATTTGATCTTTTACTTCATTAAATTTATTTATAAATGGAAAATAGAAGTCGGAAATAATCTTTTTTTCATCAGCTTCACCATTTTGAATTCTATCTAAATTATTTTCCATTTCAGCTGTATATTCAGTGTTAATTAAATCTGGGAAATATTTAGCTAAAACTTTAGAAGTTAAAATTCCTTGTTCAGTCGGAGTCAAAATACCTTTTGAAGAAGTAATATATTTTCTAGCGACTAATGTTTGGATTGTTGAAGAATAGGTAGATGGTCTTCCAATACCTTTTTCTTCCATTAATTTAACAAGTTTTCCTTCGCTATATCTTGCTGGTGGTTTTGTTTCATCTTCTTCAAGTTTAACATCAGCGAGATCATATTTATCGCCAATTTTAAATTCAGGAATTAAATTGTCCGCTTCTTCATCTTTAAAAACATCAAAACCAGGAAATAGTGTTTTTGAACCTGTTAATTTAAAAGTTAATGAATTAGAAGCTTCAAAATTTATACTTGTTTGTAAAACTTTTTTATTGCTCATTAAGCAAGAAACACTTCTTTCAAAAATGAGCTTATATAATTTGTAAGCCTTTGTAGATAAATATTTTTTCATTTTATCTGGTGTTCTTTCTAATGAAGTAGGTCTAATAGCTTCGTGAGCATCTTGAGCATTTTTAACTTCCTTTTTATTAATTTGAGGACCTTTATAATACTCTTCACCATATTTAGAAATAATATATTCTTTACAAGAAGCAACAAACAAAACTGAAAGTTTTGTAGAATCGGTTCTAATATAAGTAATTAAACCAGTTAATCCTTCATCCGTTTCAACACCTTCATATAATTCTTGAGCTAAAAATGTAGTTTCTTTAGTTGAAAAGCCATATTTTGAAAAAGCTGCTTGTTGCAAGGTTGAAGTTCTAAATGGTTCTTTTGCATTTAAATATTTTTCTTTTAAATCAATTGAAGTGACTTTTACTTCATTATTTAAAGTATCAAGTGCTTCTTTTGCAATCTTTTCATCTTTAAAATTTTCAAGTTTTTCATTTTTAAAAGAAGTTAAAATTAAAGGAAAAACTTTGTTTTTAACTTTTAAAGAAGCTAATAATTTATAAAATTTTTCACTTTTAAATTCTTGAATTTCTTTTTCATGATCACAAATCAACTTTAAAGCAACAGATTGAACTCTGCCGGCACTTTCGCTATTAATTTTTGCTTTTAATAGACTCGAAAGTTTAAAACCAATGATTCTATCTATAATTCTTCTTGTTTCTTGAGCATGAACAAGATTCATATCGATTGTTCTAGGGTTTTCAATTGCGTGTTTAATAGAATCCTTTGTTATTTCGTGAAACTCTAATCTTTTTGTTGTTTCAATTGGTAAATCTAAAACTTTTGCTAAAGAATAAGCTATAGCTTCTCCTTCTCTATCAGGGTCGGTTGCAAGTATAACTTCATCAGCATTTTTAGCGCTCTTTCTTAAAGATTTAACTAAATTTATTTTATCTTTAGAAATAATATATTTAGGTTCAAAATTATTTTCAACATCAACACCTAAACCACCTTTCCCAGAAATTGCTAAATCTTTTACGTGGCCTTTAGATGCTTCAACTTCATAATCATTTCCTAGATAATGAGCGATTGTTTTACTTTTTGTAGGTGACTCGACAATAACTAATTTCATGTTTTCCTCTTTTTCGTTTTTAAAATATATAAATATTCTTTACTTTTGTAAAGTAGGAAATTTTCTTATATATATCTTATATATATAAAGATTTTTTTAGTTAATACAAGCCTTCTAAATCTTTAGCGTTTTCAATTAATGCTGCGCCATCTTTAATAAATTTATTTGGGTTTGATTCTTTTATCGCACTTGAAGGGACACAACCAACATTTTTACCAAAATAAATAGCATAATTAACAGTATTAACTGCTCCGCTTCTATCGTAAGATTCAACTAATAAAATACATTTTGATAATCCAGCAATTATTCTATTTCTAACTAAAAAGGAAGTAGGTGTTCCAACAACGCCATAAGGATATTCGCTTATAATTAATCCCCCTTTTTTGGGTATTCTTTTATATAATTCTTTGTTGCAGATAGGATATTCAACATCAATTCCATTTCCTAATACTGCTATCGTTTTCAATCCATTTTTTAACCCTTCTTCATGAGCTTTTCTATCAATTCCTTTAGCAAGTCCACTAACTATACAAGTATCTTTAGGAAGATCTTTAATAATTTTTATTGTCATCATTTCCCCATAAATAGTCGAATTTCTACTTCCAACAACTGCTAAATAATGATAATTAGGATCATTAATTAAACTCCTATCTCCTTTATAAAATAATACAAATGGTGGTTTCTCGATATTTTTTAAACAATCAGGGTAATCTTTATCTAAAATTGTTATTGCATCGATATTTAAATTTTCAATTTTACTCATTTCTTCCTCACTAAAATGAGTTCTTTTGTTTTTAAATTCCTCCATCATCAAATCCCAATCTCCATTAAATTTTATGGATAAATAAATTAAAATATTTCTCGAATTCATATTTTTCTTTAAAAAAGCCTCCTTATAATACAAGAAGGCTAAATTTTTAAAAAATATTCACATTTTTTAAAAAAGTGTAATTGGAGGATATAAAATTTCTTGAACAGGTTTATAACTTTCTCGATAAAAACCTTTGATTATACCGAATTTTTTAAGAATTTCTAAATGTTCCTTAGTAGGATAACCTTTATGTTTATCAAAATGATACTCAGGATATTTTTTTGAATATTCATCCATTAATCTATCTCTAGTTACTTTAGCAATTATTGATGCGGCAGCTATACATCTTGCTTTTGCGTCTCCTTTAACTAAACTAATTGCTTCAATATTATTAAATTTTAAAGGCATATAATCAGTTAAAATCATGTCGATAGGAATACTTATTTCTTTTAAAGCTAAAAGCATCGCTTTTTTTGAGGCTGCATAAATATTTATTTCATCTATTTCTTTAGGAGAAACGATTCCTATTCCAATAGCAAGAGCATTCTTTTTTATAACATCAAAAAGTTTATCTCTTTCTTTAGAAGTTAATTTTTTTGAATCGTTAATAAGTTCATTTTTAAAATCAGCTGGTAAAATTACTGCGCTAGCCACAACAGGTCCGCATAAAGGACCTCTTCCTGCTTCATCACAACCAGCAATATTTTTTATGTTTTCATTAAAAAATTGATCTTCAAATGTTAGCATCTTCGACTCTTTCAATTGTAAAACGTCCAATTATCCCATTTCTAAATTCATTTAATATTACTTTTATAGTTTTTGTTATATCTACATCGTTATCTTTATTTAAAAATCCTCTTTTTCTTCCAATTGTTTCTAAAATAAAATTATTATCATCGCTTACTTTAAATTCATATTTATAGCGACTATTAAAATCAATTAAATAATATTTTTTAATAAAATTAATCAAATATTCAAAAATTTCATCTAAAGGAAGAATATCTTCTTTTATGGTGCCTAAAAGAGCGAGATTTATCGCACTTTTTTTATCCTTAAATTGAGGAAATAAAATTCCAGGAGTATCCATAATCTCAAAATTTTTATTTACTTTAATCCATCTAATAGCTTTTGTTACTCCAGGCTCATTTTTTGCAATAGCAATACTTTTTTTAGCCATTAAATTAATAAATGTAGATTTTCCAACATTAGGAATACCAACTACCATCGCTCTAATTGAAATATTTTTTATTCCTTTTTTTAAATATTTTTCTTTCTTTTCATCAATATATACATTGATTAAAGATAAGATATCGTTAACAATTTTTTGATTTTTCAAATCAACAACCATTGCTAAATCATTATTTTTAGTTAAATAATTTTCCCATTTTTTTGATTCGTTTTCATCGCTTAAATCTTTTTTAGATAATAAAAATACCTTTTTTTTATCTTTAATTATTTCCATTAAATATGGATTATAACTTGATAAAGGAATTCTTGAATCTAATAAAACAATCACAAAATCGACTAATTTAAGTTTTTCACTTATTAAATTAGACGCTTTTTTCATATGCCCTGGAAACCAGTGTATGTTTTTAACCTTATTATGTTCCATATTCTAATTAATTTTATTATAAAAAAATAAGATGGGTAAGCCCCATCTTATTTTTAAATAACTATTTAAGAATTTGTTTAATTCTTGCAGATTTACCACTTCTTTGTCTAAGGTAAGTAATTTTATTTCTTCTAACTTTACCTCTTTTAACAACTTCAATCTTTGTGACGTTTGGTGAGTGTAATGGGAAGATTCTTTCAACACCGATTCCGCTAGACATTTTTCTAACAGTGAATGTTTCATTGACTCCGCCACCTCTTCTAGCCATAACTACACCTTCAAAAACTTGAATTCTAGTTTTGCCATTTTCTGTAATTCTAACGGAAACTTTAACAGTATCACCGCTTGAGAATACAGGGACGTCATCTCTTAATTGAGTAGCAGTAACTTCTTTTACTAAATTTTTATTCATCGTTACTTTCCTCCTATTTTTCGTTCTCTTAGTGTTCATATATAATAGTTGAATATAGCGGACCACTCGTATCATTTTTAAAGATTTCCTTAAAAATGCTTTTATATTTTATATAAAAGTTTATACAAAGTAAAGTCTTTTTAGGCCTCTTATCAAATAAATATTTGTATGTTAAGTAATTATACTTGACACACATTATTTTTTTCTATAATATTATGCATGTTGATTTTAATTATTTAATTAAAAAGGAGATAAAAATTTATGGCAGTCAAAATTAGATTAACAAGAATCGGTAGACATAAAGATCCTATTTATAGAATCGTCGCTGCTGATCACAAATATGCTAGAGATGGCAGATATATTGAACAAGTTGGTTATTATGATCCTTCAAAAGGTATTGAAAATGCAACAGTTAATGAAGAATTAGTTATCAAATGGTTAAATCAAGGTGCTCAATATAGTGATACTATTAAAGCAATCTTAACAAATAAAGGATTAATTAAAAAAGCTAAAGAAACTAAAGGTGAAGGCGTTAAAAAAGCTAAAGTTGTAAAAACAGCTTCTCCAAAAGCTGAAGCAAAACCAAAAGCTAAAAAAGTAGCTAAGAAATCAACAAAAGCTAGTGAAGCTAAAAAGGCTGAAGAAACTCCAGTTGAAAGCGCTGAAGTTAAGGAAGGAGAATAATAATTAATATGGATTACATTAAATTAATCCACACAATTATTGATTCTTTTATCAATAATCCTGAGGCAGTTTTAATTAGAGAATTACCTCAAGAAAACGAGAAAGATAAAACTATTCTTATTTGTACAGAAAACGATGATACAGCTAGATTAATTGGCAAAAAAGGCTGTGTTGCTAACGCTATTAGAGAAATCGTTGCTATCGCTGGCAAATTAGAAAATAAAAAAGTTCATATTAAATTTGAATCTTTCGAACAAGACAAATAAAATAAAAAGGAGTCGAAACTCCTTTTTTTAATCTAAAGTAACTTAAGGAAAAAATTATGGAATATTTAAAAGTAGCAAAAATTCTTTCAACAGTTGGTTTAAAAGGTGAGGTCCGTGTTTTTACAACTTCTACTTTTAAACATATTCGTTATACAAAAGGAAACTCACTTTTTTATAAAGACGAAAACGGAAATTATTTAGAACTTCATATTAAAAACTATCGAAATAAGGAAGGAAATATCGATTATTTAACTTTCGAAGAATTCGATACAATTGAAAAAGTTGAATCATTATTAGATAAAGAGTTATTTGCATTAAAAGATTATAAAAATTTAAGAAAAGATGAATATTATTATTCTGATTTAATTTCCTCAACTTGTTTTGATGAAGAAAATAAAGAAATTGGAACAATTAATGATATAAAAGAATTCAATTCTAACGTTTCTTTAGAAGTAAAATTAAAAGAAAATAAAAAAATTATTTATATTCCTTTTAATGATTTTTTTATTAAAGATATCGATATAGAAAATAAAAGAGTCATTATTCATGTTATCGAAGGACTTTTAGAAATATGATTATAAAAATTTTAACTACATTCCCAGAAATGTTTGATTCTTTTTTATCTTCCTCAATAATTAAAAGAGCTATTTCTAAAGAATTAGTAACAGTGGAATTAATTAATTTAAGAGATTACACAAAAGATAAACATCATCGTACCGATACTCCTCCTATTGGTGGAGGAGCAGGTTTAATAATGAAGTGCCAACCGATTTATGATGCATTAATTGCTAATTCAAATAATGATACACTTCGTATTATTATGTCTCCACGTGGAAAAACTTATAATCAAAAAATAGCTCAGGAAATCGTAAATAAATATAAAGATATAATCATTTTATGCGGACATTATGAGGGGCTAGACGAAAGAATATATAAATATTTTGATTTAGAACTATCTATAGGAGATTATATTTTAACTGGTGGAGAAACTGCATCTTTCGTTTTAATAGATTCTTTATCTAGATTAGTTGACGGAGTTATAAATAAAGAATCAATCGTTGAAGAAACATTCTCAAAAAATTTTGTTGAATATCCTCAATATGCTGAACCATATGAATTTAATGGCGATAAAGTTCCTGACATTTTATATTGTGGTAATCACGAGGCTATAAAAAAATATAATTTAAAAAAATCTATCGAATACACTTTAAAATATCGACCTGATTTATTAAAAGATTATGATTTTAACAAAGAAGAGTTATCATTATTAAATGAAATAAAAGAACAAAAAATGGCTTCTCGGGAACAAAAAGCCATTGAAAAAGGACATAAATTTATTAAAAAAGACTAAAATTTAAATCCAGGTGGAAGCATTCCACCTTTTTTTCCTTTCATTTGTTTCATCACCATTTGCATTTGATCGTATTTTTTTAAAACTCGATTTATATCAGCATTAGTTTTGCCACTTCCTTTAGCAATTCTTACCTTTCTTGAATTCTTTAAAATTGAAGGATTTTCTCTTTCTTCTGGGGTCATTGAATTAATAATTGCTTCAAAATTTCTCATTTCCTTATTTAGTAATTCTTGTTGTTCATCACTTATAGAGGGCATTCCAGGAATAAGTTTTAATAAACCCTTCATGGATCCCATTTTTTGAATTTGTTTCATTTGTTTTAACATATCATCCAAAGTAAAGCGTCCTTCGATTAATTTATTAACGCTTTTTTTAGCTTCTTTTTCATCGATATTTTCACTAACTTTATCAACTAATGTTAAAATATCGCCCATTCCAAGAATTCTATCTGCCATTCTATCAGGATAAAAAATATCTAAATCACTAATCTTTTCTCCAACGCCAGCAAATTTTATTCCTAAAGATGTAGCGCTAGCAATTGATAAAGCAGCGCCGCCTCTACTATCGCCATCAAGTTTAGTCATAATTACTCCAGTTAATCCAACTTTTTCATTAAAACTATTGGCAACATTTAATGATTCTTGTCCGCTTAAAGCATCAACAACTAATAATTTTTCATCAATTTGAATAGTATTTGTTATATCGTTTAATTCTTGCATTAACTCTTCATCAATAGAAAGTCTACCAGCTGTATCAATTATTAAAACGTCATATAAACCTAATCTTGCTGCTTCATCGGCTTTTTTTGCGATTTCAACAGGAGAAACATTTGTCCCCATTTCAAAAAGTGTAACACCGATATTGTTAGCTAATTCCTTTAATTGATCAATAGCTGCAAGTCTATAAACATCACATGCCGCAAGCATGACTTTTTTATTGAGTTTACTTTTTAATAGATAAGCTAACTTAGCTGCGGTCGTAGTTTTACCACTACCTTGAAGACCAACAAGCATTATCTTCGTTGTTCTATTATTTTGATAAAAAATATCAGACTTACCACTTCCTAAAAGAGTTGTTAATTCTTCACGAACAATTTTAACAACCATTTCCGAGGGATTTAATTTGTCATAAACATCTAAACCTAAACATTTTTCTTTTATTTTTGCGATAAAATCTTTAACGACTTTAAAATTAACATCGGCTTCTAAAAGAGCTAATTTAATGTCTTTTAAAATTGAATCCATATTAGATTCAGTTAATTTATGTTCACCTTTTAAACGCTTAATAATTTTTGAAAATTTATCAGTTAATGCTTCAAATGCCATTTATTTCAACTCCTTTAATATTTCATCTAAATATTCTTTTGGAATATTCATGTTTTCAATATTTTTTATTTTAGTAAAAAGTCGCACCTTTTCTTCATAATAAATTAAATTATCACATGCATGTTTTAACGAATCTAAAACAGCCGTTCGACTAATTTTTAATTCTTCACTTATTTCTTTTAAAGATAAATTGTAAAAATAATATTTTTCAATAATATCTTGTTGTTTTCCTGTTAACAATTGACCATAAAGATCATAAAGTTCATTTATGTAATCTCTTAAATCTATTTTATTCATTTTCAATTAATCCATGAATGTATTTACTCAAATCAAAAAGTTCTAAATCATCCATTTTTTCACCTAATCCAATAAATCTTACAGGAATATCTAATTCATTTTTAATCGATAAAATAATTCCGCCCTTACTAGTTCCATCCATTTTAGTAAGAATGATACCTGTTAATGGTAAAATTTCTTTAAAAGCTTTTGCTTGTAAAACGCCATTTTGACCTGTTGTTGCATCGATAATCAAGAAAGATTCATCTAAAGTAAAACCTTCTTTTTCAATCACTTTTCCTATCTTTTTAAGCTCATTCATCAAATTTACTTTATTTTGTAACCTTCCAGCAGTATCAATAATTATTAAATCATAATCATTTTTTTTGCATTCTTCTAATCCATTATAAACAACACTTGCCGGATCACTGTTTTCTTTTCCGCTTACTATATTAGCATTGATTTTTTCGCTCCAATAAGTGAGTTGTTCTTTTGCGCCAGCTCTAAAAGTATCAGCAGCGATTAATAATACTTTTTTCCCTAAAGAAATATAGCGATGGGCCAATTTTGCAATAGTTGTTGTCTTTCCAACGCCATTAACACCACAAACTAAAATGATTTCAGGTTTTTTATCAAAAGACAAATCTTTATTTGTTTCTTCATCGTCTTTTAAATATGATGAAAAAATAATTGAAAATAAAAGTTCGTTAATTTCATCAGGACTATCAATCTTTTCTTTTTTTGCTTTTTCAACTAATTCTTCCATAATCTTCATAGTAAAAGAAACGCCACAATCAGCCGATATTAATATTTCTTCAATTTCTTCAAAATATTCTTCGTTTATTTTGCTATATTTTTTAGAAAGTTTTTTTAAACGATTAGTAAAAGCATCACGACTTTCTTTTAAACCTGAATCGTAAGTTTCTAAACTTTTATCTTTTTTCTTAAATTTTTCTCTTAATTTATCAAAAAATCCCATAATTATCGTACTTTTTAAATAGTTGCTTTTTTATTTAAAGCATCTTTAGCAGCATTTTGTTCAGCTTCTTTTTTACTTTTTCCTTCACCCTTGCCTAATACTATATTATTAAATAAAACCTCAACATAAAATGTTCTAAAATGAGGAGGTCCTTTTTCGTCAATTACGCGATATTGAACTGATTCCCTATATTCAGCTTGCATAGCTTCTTGTAAAATAGATTTATAATCTTTAATTTGATCAGTATTAAAATTTCTCATATCATCAATAAAAATTTTATAAATCATTTTAGAAACAAAGTTAATTCCTTGATCTAAATAAGTTGCTCCAATTACAGCTTCAAAGACATCTTCTAAAATAGAATTGTTGTTTAAAACATCTTCTTCATGCAAAGAATGGCCTATTCTAATATATTTTATAAAACCTTCTTTTCTAGCTAAGGAAGCAAGACTTTTGGATTGAACTAAATAAGCTTTTGCTTTAGTTAAATCGCCTTCTCTTAACTCAGGATGAAGTAAATACAAATTAGTTGCAACAACAAAATCTAAAACAGAATCGCCTAAAAATTCTAATCTTTCATAATCATGATGTGAAGTTTTTGCATCACTATTAAAAGAGGCATGTGTAAATGCCAATTCATATAGTTCTTTATTTTTAGGTTTAATTCCAAATTTTTTAAAAAAAGAAGAAAGATCTTCCATTTATTTAATTTCTCCTTTTATTTTTTCAACAATATTGTCTTTAGCTAATTTCTTTGATAAATTTAGCGCACTTAAAAAAGCTTTTGCATCAGAACTTCCATGTGCTTTAACTACAATTTTATTAACGCCAAGAAGCATAGCTCCACCAACACTCTTATAATCCATCTTATTTTTCATTTCTTTAATTTGTTTTCTTAATAAAAGATAACAAATTTTTGTCCCAAGATTTTTCATAAAAGCTTCTTTTAATAAGGTAGACATAGCTTTAACTCCGCCTTCAGTAGCTTTTAAGAAAATATTACCTGAAAAACCATCAGTGACAACTACATCAGCCGTTCCTTTTAAAACATCACGAGCTTCAAT
This sequence comes from uncultured Bacilli bacterium, assembly GCA_944372115.1. Classification (GTDB taxonomy): domain Bacteria; phylum Bacillota_I; class Bacilli_A; order RFN20; family CAG-826; genus Onthovivens. The sequence goes on along the minus strand of CALVYH010000011.1, from coordinate 2,899 downwards.
ATTTCCACCGAAATTTAATGAATCATCATTTTTTAAAATTTGAAATGCTTCTTTATTAATATCTCTACCTTTTTCTTCTTCAGTTCCGTTATTTAATTGATAAATACTTGGATTTTCAACTTTGTATACTAATGAATAATAAATTTTACCTAATTTTGCAAATTGAACTAATTCCTCACTTGTATTAACTAAATTTGCCCCTAAATCAATGACAACAGTCTTTTTATCACCTAATAAAGTAGGGAAAGAGGTGATTAATCCTGGTCTTTTAATTCCTTCTATTCTTTTTACTTTAAAAATAGCAGCTGTTAAAAGAGCGCCGGTTGAACCAGCTGAAATAATTCCATCAAAGTTATTGTTTAATAATTCTTTTATAGCAACCATCAATGATGATTTATCGTCTTTTAAAGCTTTGATTGGATCAACATCCATACTTAAAAGAGTTTCTGAATAAACTAATCTGGTATTTTTATACCCATTAAATTCATCAATATTTTTTTTATTACCAACAAGTGTTAAAACTGCATCATCATTTTCTTTTAAAAATTGCTTTACAGCTTCAGAAGTAGCTTTAAATCCATTATCGCCACCCATCATATCGATTACTAAATTAATCATTTTATTCTACTCCAACAATAAATGAATAAACTGGCTGATCACCTTTGCGAATATCGATGTCAACATATTCATATTTCTTTTCAAAGTCTTTTTTAACCTTATTCATTTCTTTTTCGCTAATATCCTCGCCACATAAAATAGTAACAACAGCGCTATCTTCATCAATTAAATTATCGAGTAAAGCAAATAAAGCTTTAAATTTATCTTTATGACAAGAAATAATATCTTTTGTTTCTTTAATTGCCATAAATTGATCTTTTTTAACACTAACACCGTTGATTTCAGTATCCTTAATAGCAAAAGTGACTGCGCCAGATTTAACACTTCCGATAGATTCTTCCATTGTTTCAGTATTATCTTTTTCATCTAATTCAGAATTAAAATTCATTGCAGCAACAACCCCTTGCATAATAGTTTTAGTAGGAATAACATGAACATCAACTTTGCCTTCTAAAACATCTTTTGCTTGATTTGCAGCCATTATAATATTTCCGTTATTTGGAAAAATATATACAATTTCAGCGTTTGCACTTTCAATTGCATTTAAAAAATCATTAGTAGATGGATTCATCGTTTGGCCGCCACTAACAATATAATTAACTCCAGTTTCATTGAATAATTCATCAATTCCTTTTCCTGAAGAAGTAGCAATTAAAGCATATTTTTGTTTTTCTTTCGGCTTTTCATTAATTTTTGGAGCAGCTAATGGTGCCTTTTTTAATTCGCTAGCAGCCATATGTGGTCCATTTTTATTTTCTTCATTAAAAAGAATTTCATGATGTTGTTCAGTCATATTTTCACATTTTAACTTAACAAATTCGCCGAATTGTTGAGCATAATTAAAAATATCGCCAGGTCTAAGTGTATGTACATGAACCTTGACAATGTCTTCATCTTGAACAACGACTAAAGAATTGCCATGTGAATTTAAAACATTAGTAAATCTATTCTTGTTAAAAGCTTTTTTATTATCAGTTGGGCCAAGTCTTAAAATAAATTCTGTACAATAGCCAAATTCTTCTTCATCAAATTGTGCTTGAGCACTAGCTGCTGAAACTTCCATGGCACTAGCTTCATTTCTTTCAACAAAATTACCTAAAAGGCAATCATACATACCATCAATAATTTTGCAAAGACCTGCACCACCACTATCTACAACACCAACTTCTTTTAAAACAGGTAAAAGATTAGGTGTTCTATCTAAAGATGCATATGCTTCGTCTTTTAAAATTTTCATAGCATCCTCAATACTCATTTTTGATGTAACCGTTTTAGATAATTTTGAACTTGCTTCTCTGATAACTGTTAAAATTGTGCCTTCGACAGGTTTTATGACCGCTTTATAAGCAACTTTTGCACCACTTTCAAAAGCTTCAGCAAGTCCTTTTGCATCGACTTCTTTTTTATCTTTTAACCCTTCAGCAATTCCTCTAAAAATTTGAGATGTAATAACGCCACTATTTCCTCTAGCGCCCATTAATAAGCCTTTTGAAAAAGTTTTTGCAATTACATAAATATCAGTATCATTTCTAGAAGAGATTTCTTTTGCTCCACTAGTCATTGTTAAATTCATGTTCATTCCAGTATCTCCATCAGGTACTGGGAAGACGTTTAAAGCGTCTACTTCTGGATAACAATTATAAAGATTATTAGCTCCGCTAATAACTAAGTTCTTAAAAATTTGACCATCAACTGTTTTCATGTTCTTAACTCCAAAAAAATAATTGAATTAAAGTACTTTTAAATCTTCAATATAAACATTAATGCTTTTAAAAATATCGCCATAATGTTTCTTTAAAAAATAAAATAATCTTTTTGACACTTCGTTAATAATTTCAGTAATCTTTAATCCATATGCTAAAACTAAATAGACATTGACAACATAACGCCCATTTATATCTTCAGAAACTTCGATTCCACCTTTATATTTTTCTCTTTTTAAATAAGAAATAGCTGATTGAACACTAAAAACATTAGCGAGTCCAACAACTCCATAGCAAGATGAAACTATATCACCTATAAAAGTGACCATTTCTTTTTTATCAATATCAACTTTAGTTGAATTTTTTTTACTTGTTTTTACTTTTTCCATATTAAAATTAATTGCCTAACGCTAAATTATTATAACATATACTGACTCATTTTAACCATAAAATTAAGTAGAAATACTTAACAAAAAATTCGGCATAAAAATTCGAATAATAAAAAAAGCCCAGCGACTTGCTATTCTTGCTCAAGGAGCTACCTTCGCCATTGCAGTGCTTAACTTCTCTGTTCGGGA
>CALVYH010000010.1 GCA_944372115.1 uncultured Bacilli bacterium | reverse complement strand
TATTTTTAGCAAAAAAGACCCCATAAAATATGGCAAAAAATAATAATTTCGTTGCCCCGTAAAATGTCGGAGTACCAAAATAGCGCGATGATTATCGTGTTTTTTTATTTACACGCGGAAAATAATTATTATCATCGGCAACAAATTTTATTTTTTATAGTAATTAAATTTTAAAATAGCAAAAAAGCAACTACAAGTTTACATAAAGAAACCAAAACTTTATTCAATTAAATTTTTATCCAACATATAATTTAAAAAGGAATAAAGAATAATGAAAACAAGTTATAAAATTGCAAAATTAAGAAAAAATAAAATATTACTCAAGAACAATTAGCTGATTTATTAAACGTTTCAAGACAATCTATTTCTAAATACGAAAACAATTCAGCTTTGCCGGAACAGATAAATTAATAAGATTAAGTCAAATTTTTAATTGTTCTATCGATTATTTATTAAAAGATAGAATTGATGAAAATGTCGAAGGTCAACAAACTAAAACAATAAAAAGCAAGAGGAGATTCATTTATTGTTTAACCGAAACAAAACTAATTTCATATATTAAACTTTTAATTATTTTTATTACATTTTTCTTACTTTTTGCTCCATTTATTAGTTTAGTGGACTCGAGTTTGCTTGTTATCAAATAACTATTAACTATAATGGCTTTCGAGCGATTTCAATGTTTGCTAATCAAAGTTTACTAACAATGATTGCTATTATATTTATCTTGCTTATTATAGTAATTCTATCAATTTTTGAATCTTTTTATATTTCAAAAGCAAAGATTTTTAATATATTTGCTTTTATAATTCCCATATTTGCTTTTATAAATATTTTCTTTTCTCCAAATTTAATAATTCTTGAAATAGGAAACCTTACAAATGAACCTTTCAATAATCCTTTGACTTTAAAATCAGGAGCTTTATTTATATTAATTTTCTTGGCTATTTATATAATACTTTCATTAATTAATATAATTCTTTATCGAAAAAAAACCTAAAATTTTATTTAAAACTAACTAATATTTATTAGAATTTGTAAAGAAAATAACGTAAAGATGACTTATGGAATGTATTTAAAATATGCAATATTAGGAATAATTTTATTATTTGTTGGAACAAGTCTAATATTTATCTTTTAGGTTATATATTTTCATTCGAAATATTTAAATTTACGAATAAAAATTATAATTAAATTTTATTCATTTTTGATAAAAATTTATCCAAAAAAATGAATATTTTTTCTTTTTCGAGGCATTCTTGTCTAGTAAACGTCGACGTAGGTTGTGGGGGGGAATAATTAAACTTATTCCCTTATAATATGAAGATAAAAATTAATATATCAAAATAAAAAGAGCTTAAAGCTCTTAAATTTTAGCCTAACGTTGCCTCTAGTATCATCATCACGATAAATCCACCGACAAATGACAAAAGACCAATGTGATTAGACGAATTTTTCATTGCAGAAGGAACTAAATCATCAATAATAACATAGATCATGCATCCGCCTGCCAAAGCTAGGGCCCAAGGCATAAGGAATTTAATATAATAAGCAAGGAATAATCCAATAATTCCAGCAATAGGCTCAACTATTCCGCTAAAAGTTCCATATAAAAAAGCTTTAGTAGAAGAGTTTGTGGTTTCTTTTAATGGTAAAGAAATTGCGGCACCTTCCGGGACATTTTGAATTGCAATACCAATTGAAATCATTAATGCAGGTCCCATAACAGTTAATAAATCTCCTCCACCACTATTAAAAGAAGCAAGTGCAACGCCTAAAGCAACTCCAACAGATAAGCCTTCTGGGATATTATGTATAGTAACAGCTAAAAACATCTTGTTAGCTCTAGATATTTTTTCGGTTTTAATGCCTTCCTCTAAATCTTGTGAAGCATGCATATGAGGTACAATATGGTCAATTAATAAAATAAGCCCAATACCTAGCAAAAAACCTAAGATAGTTACAATTATAGCAGGCATATAACTAACTTCTGCTTCCATTGAAGGCATAATTAAGCCAAATATTGCAGCGGCGAGCATAACACCTGCAGCAAAGCCATTAAATACTTGATCTATTTTTCCATCAGTAGTTTTTTTCTTAAAAAAATAAACAAATGCACTACCTAAAACTGTAGCAATTGCCGGAACAATCAAGCATATTGCTGAAAATAAATATTCATTCATATTTGAACGCTACTAAAAATATTTATATTAATCTGCTAACAACGAAATTTTATTTGTGGTAATAACCATTACTAAATCAATAATAGAAAATACAAAACCAATACATAAGAAAGGTAATAAGCAAAGAATTCCAATAACTAATGTTATATTATTCTTATTTTCACCCTCAACATATTTAAATATTCTATATAAAGCTGAAATAAGCCATCCCCAAATAGGAATCAAAAGAATAATTTTTACAACTTGATCTAATCCATCAAACCATTTAACCATACTTCTTTTCCTCCATTAACTTATTATACCTCTTTAGCAAATAAATCATATACAAAAGCATGAGTAATTTCGATATTTATAATATCTCCCTCTTTGTGTTCTTTAACGGTTTTTAAAATAATATTTCCATCTATTTCATCAGGGGCATTATATCCACATCTTACATAATATTCATTATTATTTAATGAGTCAGTAATTATAGCCTTAAATCGTTTACCAATAAGTTTTTTATTTTCAATATAAGAAATTGAAACCTGCTCTTGCATAATTTCATCTTTTCTTTTTATTTTTTCATCCTCATCAATTTGGTTAGGAAGTTTTGCGCCATACGTTCCTTCTTCTTTAGAATAAGTAAAGACTCCTAAATGATTAAAATGATATTCATTTAAAAAATCCTTTAATTCTACAATGTCATCTTTCGTCTCTCCTGGATAACCAACAATAATTGTCGTTCTAAAAATAGGATCTTTTACTTTTTCTTTGATTTTATTAAATAAATTAGTTATCGATTCTCTTGAATCTCTTCTATTCATTAACTTTAAAACTTTATTAGAAATATGTTGAATAGGGATATCAAAATAATGAGTCATTTTAGGAGAATTATTAATAAAGTCAATCAATTCGTCACTAACTTCATCAGGATATAAATACAAAAGACGTATGAATTCTATTCCATCAATTTTTACTAATTCTTTTAAAAGAGTTAATAAATTAATATTTTTATCTTTAAAATCGTAACCGTATTTTCCCGTGTCTTGAGAGACAACAACTAATTCTTTAACACCTTTTAAAGCCATTTCTTTCGCTTCATTAATTAAAGAATCAAAGTCAAATGAATGAAAGCGTCCTCTAATATATGGTATAGCACAAAATCCACAAAAATTCGAACAGCCTTCACTAATTTTTAAAAAAGCAGTATAAGGCTTTGTTGATAAAACGCGATTAAAAATGTCAAAATTAGAACTATTTTTAATATCAAATAAATTAGATACTAAAGAAGCAAAACGAGGATAATCTTTAAAAGGAATCCATAAAGAAACTTCTGGAATTTCTTTTTTTAATTCATCAAAATATCTTTCAACCAAGCAACCACAAACTACAATTTTAGCTTTCTTATAACTTAAAACTTCTAAAATAGTTTCAATTGCTTCTTTTTTTGCATCCAAAATAAAACCACAAGTATTTACTATAATACAATCGCAATCCTCTAATTTATTAACAACATTGAAGTTATCATTTTTAAACAATGCTAAAATTGCTTCGCTATCAACTGTATTTTTACTACAACCAAGTGAAATTAAACCAATATTAATCATCTTAACGTTTATATTTTTCAACTAACTCTTTGATGTATGGAATTTTCTTTTTAAATTCATCAAAGTTTTCCAATTTAAATTGCCAATCTGGAGCACCACATGTTCCTGGAGTATTCATTCTATAAAAACTTGGAAGACCTAAATAATCTTGAGCAGGAATAATTACATATTTAGCTACCGTACTAAATGCATAATTTAAAATTTTATCTAAGAAATCTTTACCTTCCATTTTTTTATATCTCATTACTATATCGAGAATTTCTTTTTCTTTATCATTTAAAGAATCATACCATCCTAAAAGTGTATCGTTATCATGTGTCCCAGTATATAAAACTTGGTTTTCAACAACGTCGATATCTTTATCCATAAGAGTAAATTCTAAAACATTCATTCCAGGAAGTTTGTATTTGTCTCTTAATTCTAAAACGGATGGAAATAAATCGCCTAAATCTTCTGCGACAATTGGTAAGCCGACTTTTTTTTCTTTTAAAAATGAGAAAAATTCATCACCAGGAGCTTGTTTCCATTCACCAATTTTTGCATCTTGATATTGAGAAGGAATCATATAATATGTATCAAACGCTCTAAAATGATCAATTCTTAAAATATCATAAAGTTTTTTTGCAGCTAAAATTCTTTTATACCAAAAATCATAATTATCTTCTTTAATAAAATACCAATCATAAATAGGATTTCCCCATCTTTGACCAACTTCAGAAAAGTAATCAGGCGGAACACCAGCGATATGAGTTGGATAATCATCATTTCCTAAAAGGAAATCATCTTGATTTGCCCAACAATCAGAAGAATTGTATCCGACATAAAAAGGAATATCCCCCATAAGTTGAATACCTTTAGAATGAGCGTATTCTTTTAAAAGATTAAATTCCTTATATGCGATATATTGAAGCCATTCGATATATAAAATTTCTTCCTTATATACTGAATCATCGAATTTCTTACAGTTATATGCGGCATATTTTTCTTCTTCTGGCCATTTATTCCAATCTAAATAATTATTTTTTAAGAATAAAGTATGAAATAAAGCATAATCATAACACCAAGGATTATCCTTCAAAAACTTTTTAAATTCTTTTGTTTCGGTATCTTTTTGCTTCTTAAAAGCTTCTTTAAAATATTTTTCCTTATATTCTCTAACTTTATCGAAATCTACGCGTTTTTCTGGAACTTCACTATATTTTTTAAATTGTTTAATATAGCCATTTCCCTTCAAATAATCTAAAGAAATATAGATTGGATCAAGGGCTTCCCCACATTCGCTTTGATAAGGAGAAGCAGCATATCCAACAGGATTAAGAGGTAATAATTGCCAAATTTTAATACCTGCTTCATTTAAAATATCAATAAACTCATATGCACTTTTATAAAAGTCACCAATACCAGTATCACTAGGCAATGATGATAGTGCCATTAAAATACCATTCGTTCTCATACGTGCATAATTTTATTATTTTTTATTGATGATTTTCAATATAAAATAAAGATTTCTTGACAAAATTTATTTATTTATAAAATAAATAAGTGTATATTAGTTAAGGTTTTGAAAATTAAGGAGGTTTTTTAAATGAAGCTAAGAAATGTTGCAATTATTGCTCACGTTGACCATGGAAAAACAACACTTGTTAACCAATTATTAAAATACTCTTCAACATTAAGAGAAAATGAAAAAATTGAAGATAGAGCCATGGATAGTAACGATATCGAAAGAGAAAGAGGAATTACAATATTAGCTAAAACTACTTCCGTTAGATATAAAGATTACAAAATTAATATTTTAGATACTCCAGGACATGCTGATTTTGGTGGCGAAGTAGAAAGAATCATGCATATGGTCGATGGATGTCTTCTTTTAGTTGATGCTTTTGAAGGAACAATGCCTCAAACTAGATTCGTTTTAAAAAAAGCCTTAGAAGCACATGTTAAACCTGTTGTTATCATTAATAAAGTTGATAGACCTAATGCAAATCCAACAAAAGCTGTTGATGAAGTATTACAACTTTTCATGGAACTTGACGCTCCAGAAGATTTATTAGATTTTAAGGTTGCATATACCTCTGCTTTAAATGGAACATCCTCTTTAGATCCATCTTTATCAAGCCAAAAACCTGGGATGAATGCTATATTCGATTTAATTATCAATGAAATCCCTGAACCTCCTGTAAATATTGAAGGTCCATTACAAGTCCAAGCTGCCTTACTTGACTATAATGATTATGTTGGAAGAATGGGAATTGGAAGAATTCAAAGAGGAAAAATTAAAGTTGGACAACAAGTTACATGTTGTAGAACCGATGGTTCAACTACTAATTTCAAAATTTTAAAATTAATGGGCTATTCAGGTTTAAAAAAAATTGAAATAGACGAATGTGAAGCTGGTGACATTGTAGCATTCGCTGGATTACCTGATATAAATGTTGGAGAAACAATTTGTGAGTTAAATAATCCTGATCCATTACCACTTCTTCATATTGATGAGCCAACATTACAAATGACATTCGGTACTAACTCTTCTCCATTCGCAGGAAAAGACGGAAAACTTTTAACCGCAAGACAAATTGAAGATAGATTATATAAAGAAAAAGAAAAAGATGTTTCTTTAAAAGTAAGTAGAGTACCAAATAAAGAATCATGGATTGTTTCAGGTAGAGGCGAACTTCACTTAGGAATTTTAATTGAAAATATGAGAAGAGAAGGCTTTGAAATCGAAGTATCTCGTCCTCAAGTTATTATTAAAGAAATTGATGGAAAAAAGATGGAACCTTATGAGGATTTATCGATTGAAGTTCCAAATGAATATGTTGGCGATATTATGACTTCTCTTGGAGAAAGAGATGCTGAATTAATAAATATGGATGCTAATGATGTAAATACAAAAATTAATTACATTATTCCATCTCGTGGCTTAATTGGTTTCGTTACTAATTTCTTAACATTAACTAGAGGTTATGGAATTATCGCTCATACTTATAGGGAGTATCGCGAAGTATCCAAAGGTAAAATAGGTGAAAGACAAATTGGAGTATTAGTCGCAACTTCTACTGGTCAATCAACTCCTTATGCATTACAACATGTTGAAGATAGAGGTGTTATGTTTATTGGTCCCGGTATTGAAGTTTATGAAGGTATGATAGTTGGTGAAAATAAATATGATACTGATTTAAGTGTTAATGTTTGTCAAACTAAAAATTTAACTAACCAACGTTCTTCAAATAAAGACCAAACAGTTGTTTTAAAAACTCCTCGTAAACTTACACTTGAAGCATGTTTAGATTATATAAATATGGATGAATTAGTTGAAATTACTCCTAAAACATATCGTATGAGAAAGAAAATCCTAAACGATGCTGAAAGAAAAAAATATGAAGCAAAAATGAGAATTCTTGAAGGAGAAAATAAGTAATTAACATAAATGCCAAACGAATTAACGTTTGGCATTTTCTTATTATTAAACTAATGGGGCAAAAATTCTTATAAGAGAAATAATCCATCTTTTAAAAAGCGAAGCATTTACATATTTGTTAATATCTTGAAGTCGAGATTTTTCAACCATTCCTAAAAAAGACTTCTTCATTTCTAAAATTTCTTTTGAATCAGAAACAAATATGCAATCTTCAAAATGTAAAAATAATGATCTATATTCAAAATTACAAGTCCCACTTAAAGCCATCTTATCATCCACTATCATTAATTTTTCATGATTAAATCCAGGAGTAAATTCATAAATTTTTATCCCCTTTACTAAAAATTCAGAATAATAAGACCTCGTCATTTGATAAACTAACTTTTTATCTGGTATACCTGGAGTTACTATTATTACTTCAACTCCAGATTTAGCAGCATTATTTAAGGCATTAATCAATTCAGTGTCTGGGATTAAATAAGGAGTAGATAAATAAATATACTTTTTTGCACTATTTATCATTCTTAAATAGACATTTTTTGAAATATCTTCATCATCATAAGGAATATCGGTAAAAGGTTGTAATGATGCATTAGGAACAATTGTTTCTTCTAATAATTCTTTATTATTTTCATAACAATATTCTTCAAAATTTAATTCTTTTCTTGAAGCAAAAAAGTAAGAAGCAATAAAAGGTAAAGTAAATCCATCAACAGCATTCCCTTTAATCATTAAAAAGTTGTCTTTCCAATAACCAAAGCGTTGAATTTTATTAATATATTCATCAGCTAAATTACTTCCTCCAGTAAACCCAGTAACTCCATCAATAATTATTATTTTTTTATGATCACGAGAGTTTTGTCTAATATTCATTGTTGGCGAAATTCTATTAAATGGATAACAAATAATTCCATCCTTTCTTACCTTCTTATAATAAAAAGTAGGTATTTTTGTTGATGTACCAAAATCATCATATAAAAAAATAACTTTTACACCTTCTTTAGCCTTTTCTTTTAATATTTCATAAATTGAATTATACATTTCACCTTCCTCAATTATGAAATATTCCATAAAAATAAATTTCTTTGCTTTTTTTAATTCATTTAATATGACAGGAAAACCTTTTTCGCCACTTTCAAAATATTTAAACTCACTATTTGAATATAAAGAATAACCACAATAATCTAAATATCTAGAAACCATATAAGCATCCGGATTCTCTTCTTTTAATAAAGAGAGAAACCTTTCATCATTAAATTTATATTTTTCTAGATATTGTTTAATTTTATTATTCATTAATTTTTTTCTTCTTTTAGTAGTAATTTTATGAGCAAATAAAATATAAAGGATTGCACCAAAAAATGGAAAAATTAAAATAGTTACAATCCACGATAATTTATAATCGACATTTACTTTAGTATTAAATACAAATATCCCTAAAACAAAATTCAAAATAATAATAACGGCTAAAGGAATAAGATAATAAGTTCTATAGGATTCATAGTTAATAAAAGCAAAAAGAAAAAAGATAAATAAGCCGGTTTCAATTAAAAAGGCTAACAAAACAAGAAAAAATCTTATATGCAAATTCTTCTTTTTTTTAATTTTCTTTTTCATATTACTTATTTAAATCCTCAATATAATTTCTAATTTCTAAATAAGAAGAAACTATTGGAGCATTTAAGGAGGAAAGTTGTTTTAAAGAGTTATGTCCTTTAGAAAATAAAAGTATATTAACATTTAAATACTCTCCAACTTCAAAATCATGAACAGTATCTCCTATTAATATAGCGTTTTCTTTATTAAGATTAAGCTTATTTACAAATTCTTTTCCGTAATCTTTTTTTCCTTGAGCATCTTTTTTATTTGAAGCAATAAAATCATCAAAATATTTTAAAATATCAAAATATTCTAATTGTTCTTTTAAAAGATTAATCTCCGTAGCTGATAAAATATATAATTTATACCCTTTATTTTTAAAATAAGTTAAAGTTTCTTTTACACCATCAAAAAGTTTAGCTTCTTTTTTATATCTTTTTTTATAATCGTTAAAGAAAATTTCGTTCATTTTTCCATAATCGTAATTTTTATCATCTAAACCAAGTTTCTTATAATATTCTGTAATTGGATGACAAAAAATATCACGATAAGTTTCATAATTAAAACTATCTTTGTTTTTTAATGGTAATGAATCAACTTCAATTTGATAACATAAATGGCCATCATCAATAATTGTTCCGTTAAAATCAAAAATAATGTTATTAATCATTTTTATCTTCCTTAGTTATTTCATTTAATAATTCTTCATCTTTAAAAACTAAATAACCATTAAATGGTGTTTTTTCTAAGTTGAAGATTTCTTTATCTAACTCATATTTTTTATTAAATAATGTTAATAAATCTTCTTGTTCATTATCGTTTAATTTTGATATTTCATCAAAAACCTCATTTAAGATTAAAGAATCAGAAATAGAAAGTTTGTCTAAAGAAAGTTCGTTTTTATTATTTAAAATTGAAAGAATTAAAATTTTGTTAATAATTTTATTTCTTTGCTCTTTTAAGTTTGTCAGTGAAGATTCTTCAATTTCGTTATCTACTTCCTCTTCATCATTATTTTTTTTAGAAATTAATGGTTCATCAATTGTTTCTTCAATAGCTTCTTTAATGGTTTCCTCATTATTAACACTATTATCAATTTCTGTTAAAACTTCTTCCTTTTCATCTTCATTTTTAAATTCATCTAAAGGAGTTTCATTAATTTCTTCTTTTTCTTCATCTTTTAAAGATGTAGAAGTGTCTTCCTCTTCTTTTTCAAAAGGTAAATCATCGAAAGGATTAGTGAGTTCAGCATCATCTTCATTTAAAAGAGGTTCATTATTATCATCAACTTCTTCAATAACTTTCTCTTCTTCACTTTTATTAATAAGCGATTCATCAGAGATTGATTCATCTAATAAAGCTTCGTGATTTTCTTCTTCGTCAATATTATTTAAAAGTGTGTCTTCCTCTTCTTTTTCAGCTTCATGGACAATAATATCGCTATTATCATAATCATCATCTTTAATCAAAGAAGAATCATCTTCTTTTTCTTCTTCTTTTATTTCTTCTTTTTTAGGCTCTTCAATAGTAACTTTAGTTAAATCAACCGGTTTATCTTCAAATTTTTCTTCATTTGAAAAATCGTTAGAAAATAAATCCATTGTCTCTTCTTCATTTTTTACTTCTTCTTTTTGAGTTTCTTTTTTTTTATTACGATCAAACATTTTATCGTGAGTTAAATCATAAAGTTCTTCGCCACCACAAAAAGGACATACTTCTTTATTTTCAAAAACTCTTCCACAAGAAAGACAGCGAAAAGTTACAGCTTCTTTTTCATCGCCCAAAGCAATAATTTTATCGCCATCGCTCCCGCAAATAGGACAAACATCATTTTGATCAATAATTTGGCCACAAACTGTACATTGATATTTCATAATTTATCTCCTTTCCATAGCTTTTTCGATATCATCAATTTCTTTAATAATATCTTTTGATAAATTTATACAACCGTCTTTAGTAATTAATAAATCATCTTCGATTCTTACCCCGATTCCTAATTCTTTAAAATATAGGCCAGGCTCATCACTAATAACATTTCCTTTTTTTAAAGGCACTTCCCATCTTTTTTGATTTTCATTTTCCTTTACAACAGGATCATGAGTGTCTAAACCAATATGATGTGAAATAGAATGAAAATAATATTTATCGATTTCTTCTTTATTTTTAATTAAACCAGCTTTTAGACAATTATTTGCAAGAAATTCAACGACTTTGTCATTTAATTCTTTTATGGTTATACCTTCTTTAGCGTTATCGATAACCATTTTATTACAATTTAAAACAATCTCATAAATTGTTCTTTGTAAAGTAGTAAATTTTCCATTGGCTGGATAAGTTCTAGAAATATCTGCACAATAAGTATTATTTCTAGCGCCCAAATCAAATAAAATTAAATCATTATTTTTTATTTCATCTTTTGCTTCATCATAATGTAAACATGTTGCATTTACTCCACTAGATGCAATAGTTGGAAAGGATAATTCGCTATTATCATAATCTTGAATCGTATAATAAAAAAGAGATTTAAGCTGATATTCTTTTAAACCTGGTTCTAATTTTTTTAAGATTGCTTTTAATCCTAAATCAGTTTTATGAATTGCTTTTTTAAATTCTTCAATTTCAGCTTCACTTTTTACCATTCTTAAAGAAACAATGTCGTTATAAATATTTTCGACCTTTATAGAAGGATATTTATTTTCTAAAATTTGTTTTAATTCTAATGTTGTTAAGTGTTCTTTAATCTTAATTTCTTCATCTAAATCTAAATAGATTTTTTTAATTGAACTATTTTTTAAAATAATACCTAAGTCAGATTCGAACTGATTTAAATACAAAATGTTATTAACTCCACAAATCTTTTTAGCTTCATCAATAGTTAATCTTTTACCAATCCATTTTTCATATATTTCATTATATTCATGAATGTATAAAGTATCGCTGATTAAACCACCAGTTTTATTAATTAATAAAATTGAACCATCTTGATAAATGTCTGTTAAATATAAAAAATTACGGTTTACAACAAAAGGAAAATCCTCATCAGCACTACTTACTTTTGGTATTCCGGCAAAAATAATGGCGATTGAATCATCGTCCATTTTTTCAATAAGTTTGCTTCTTCTTTCAATAAATTCTTCTTTTTTAATCATAATTATTTACCGAATGTTGTTAATATTTCATTTATAACAGGCTCAATTTCTTCAATATGAATATCTTCAACACTTCCTTTATCGATATTTTTAGCATTTTCACTAACAAGTGGGAGTTTACTTAAAAGTTTAACATTTTCTTTTTTGGAAACTTCATTAACATTACTTGATCCGAAAATATTAATAATTTCATTACAATGAGGACATTTGATATAAGACATATTTTCAACAAGTCCTAAAATATTAATATTCATCATTTTTGCCATATTTATCGCTTTTTCAACGATTAGCGAAACTAAATCTTGAGGGGTGGTAACAACGATAATTCCATCTAAAGGGATAGATTGAAAAGCCGTTAAAGTAACATCTCCTGTTCCTGGAGGCATATCAATTAATAAATAGTCTAATTCGCCCCATAAAACATCAACATAAAATTGTGATAAAAGAGATGATATTAAAGTACCTCTCCAAATAATTGGATCACTTTCGTTAGTTAACAAAAGATTGGATGAAACCATCTTAATGTTTGATTTAGTAACATAAGGGAAAATTAAGGAATGTCCATCACCTTCTAATTGTCCATGAACATTAAAAGCTTTAGGAATTGAAGGACCGGTGATATCTCCATCTAAAATCCCCACTTTATAACCCTTTTTATTAAGTTCAGAAGCAATTAAAGAAGTAACAAAAGACTTTCCTACACCGCCTTTTCCTGAAATTACTCCAATAATATGTTTAATTTTGTTTAAAGAATTAGTCTCTAATTTTTGTATTCTTGATTCGCAGTTTTCGCTGCAATTTTCACAGTTATGATCGCATTCTGGCATAATTATTTAAATTTCCTTTCTATAACAATAGTCTTCTTCATTTAAAATCTTTATTTTAAATAAAAATTTATCGAGCATAGTTTCTTTTTTAAAAGAAACTGGTGCAATAAAACTAATAATAATTGTATCATTAAAAGTCGTATTTAAGATATTAAAATTGCTCATTTTTAAATAGTTTTTAAAAATATCATATAAATCATAACTTAATGAAACTTCATATTTTTTCATCGAAATAAGTTCAACTTTTTTTGCCTTCAAAAATGTTTCTTCAAATGAACGAACATAAGTCCTTAAAAGCCTTCCGCTTCCTAAAAGAGTGCCGCCAAAATAACGTATAACTATTATTGCAACATTACTTAGTTCATTTTTGATTAATGAATTTAATAAAGGTAAACCAGCGCTTCCTTTTGGTTCTCCATCATCATTTCCTCTTTTTTCATCATTAATAATGTAGGCATAACAAAAATGTCGTGCTTTCATATTCTCTTTTTTTATTTTAGATAAAAATTCATTAAATTCATCAATAGAAGAGACTGGAAAAAGATATCCAATAAAATGTGATTTTTCGACTTCTATTTCACTTGTTGCTAATTCTAAAATCGTGTAATTCATAAATCAAATAAATTATATTATAATTTAAGACATGAACGAAAAAAGAAAATGTCAAAAATGTGGATTATTAATCGATAGCGATCTTCCTACTTGCCCATATTGTGGATATAAACAAGAAGAAATTGTCGAAAACAAAGTAATAAAAGAAGAAAAAATAGAAAGTGTTGAAAACAATGCAAAACCAAATGTTTTTGCTTTTACTAGACAAGATATCTATTTAGAAAGAAACAAGAATTTAGTTTTATTTTTTGTAGGTTTTTTAGGTTTACAACTTATTTCATTATTTTTATCAATTATTTTAGTTGCTTTTAATCCATATTTAGCCTCTTTTTCAACAAAAGGTTTAGCTTATTTAAATTTTGCTACTTATTTTATTACTTTTGGAGCGATGATTTTTATAATTAACTCTAATGATATTTTGAAATTTCTAGTTCCTTTTAAAAAGAAAAGAACTTATTTATATGGAATTGCATATGGATTAATTTTAGTAATTGTTTCTTCTTTTGTTTCAACAATTATGTCTTTTTTAACTTCTAATACTTCTGTAAATAATAATGAAAGTGGAATTAATTCAATAACAGTTACCTTTCCTTTTCTTTCGATTATTGTTTTTGGACTTTTAGGACCGCTTTGTGAAGAAATCACATATCGAATTGGGTTATTTTCTTCAATCTCTAAAAAATTAAAACCAATATGGGCTTACATTATTACAATTTTGATTTTTGGATTTATCCATTTTGATTTTACTTCTTTTTTATCGGGTGATTTATCTTCATTAATTATTGAACTTTCTAATTTACCAACCTATTTAGTTTCAGGATTATTGTTATGTTATTTTTATCAAAAAGAAGGATTTGGAGTTTCTTCTATTGCTCATATTTTTAATAATATGCTTTCTTTAATTTTAACTTTATTAAGTTCTTATTTATTTTAAAAATGAAAGAAAAGATTTTATTTATAAATAATTTAACTTTAAAAATTATTGCGATTATCATAATGAGTTTATCTCATATAGGTTTATTTTTAGTAAATATAAATGAAACTATTTCCACTTTATTTTTAAGTATCGGTAGTTTAGCTTTTCCGATTTTCATCTTTTTATTAATTGAAGGAATGAGCAAAACTTCTTCATTAATAAAATATTTATTAAGATTAATTTTATTAGCTTTTATTATTTTTATGGCGATATTAATCTTTTCTTTTGTTCCTTCTTTATCATCTTTTTCTATTTATCAATTTGGTAATATTTTTATTGATTTATCTTTATTTTTACTTATTTATTATTTATTAAAAATAAATAAAAATTATTCATATATATTTATAGGGCTAATTTTTATTTATTTTATTGTTACATATTTAATAAAAATAAATGTTATATCTTTAGATATTAATGTTTATAAAGTTTTAGGGGGATTATTCCCTCAATATTCTTTATTTGGACTTTTATTATTTTTAACTACTTTAATTTCATTTTATTTTTATGATAAAAGAGTTAATAAAATAGATATAAATTTTAAGGAAACTAGTTCTTATAAATTTAGTAAAAACGCGATATATTCAATAATTTTAGCAGTATTTTCAATTATTTCTTACCTATTAACCTTTACTAACTTTTCTTTAGGTACTAATAATGTTTATTCAACCTATATTATTTTAGGAGTACTTTTTATTATCTTTTATAATTATAAGAAAGGATATAAGAGCAAATTAGTTCAATATTTTTTCTATTTATATTATCCTTTACATATCGTAATTATTTTTTTGATATTTACATTTATTTTTTAAAAACTAATTTATATAAAGGAGGAAATAAAATATATGTTAATTCATTTAGAAAATGCTAACGAATTTAAAGATTTAATCGCTAAAGGAGACGTTTTAGTCGATTTTTTTGCTACTTGGTGTGGACCATGTAAAATGCTTACTCCAGAACTTGAAGATTTAGCAAGCGAAAATAAAGATATCACCATTATTAAAGTAGATGTTGATAAATTTGGTGAAATTGCTGGAGATTTCCATATTACAGTTGTTCCTACATTAGTAGTATTTAAAAATGGCGAAAATAAAAAAACTGTTAGTGGATATATGGATAAAGATGCATTATTATCATTAGTTAAAAATGCATAAAAAAGAAAAATAAAAATATAAATCTAGACTCTTTTTGGAGTCTAGATTTATTAATTTAAGTATTGATTTAAAATTACTTCTTTGCTATATTATTTAGGCACGCAGGTGTAGTTTAATGGTAGAGCATCAGCCTTCCAAGCTGATTACGCGGGTTCGATTCCCGTCACCTGCTCCATTATAAGTGAAATTACCCCTTTATATTAAATAAAGGGTTTTTTTAATAAAAATTAGACATTATATAAAAAGCAATCTTTAGAATGAGAGGAAATAAAACCGACTGCTTGGAGGAATGAATAAATTGTTGTTGAACCAACAAATTTCATTCCTCTTTTTATTAGATCATCACTAATTTCATCACTATATTTATTAGTTGTTTTATCGTTTTCATAAATTATTTTATCTTTAAAATATGAATTTAAATAAGAATAAAAAGAAGAATATTCTTTAACTATTTCATTATAAATTATTGAATTAGTAATACTGGCTTTTATTTTTGCTTTATTTCTTATTAAATTCTTATTTTTTAATAATTCATCAATCTTTTTTTCATCATATTTAATAATCTTTTCAATATCAAAGTTATCATAAGCTTTTTTAAATGCTTCTCTTTTATTTAAAATTATTTCCCAACTTAATCCTGCTTGAAAAGTTTCTAAAATAAACATCATATATAAATAATGTTCATCTTTAATTTTTCTTCCCCATTCAAAATCATGATAATGTAAATATAAATAATTATTTTCTTTAGCCCATTTACATCTTCTTTTTATATTTTTTTCTTCACTAAAAGAAATAAATTTATCATTTAAATATGTATCTTCTAATGTTAATAATTTAATTTTATTTTCTAAATTTGCAGCAAAACCTTTTAAATCGTTATTTTTAGCAATTACTCGATGACAAGGAATAATTATTAAAAATGGATTTTTAGCTAAGGAAGTTCCTACTCTTAAAGAAGTAAATTTATTCTTATTACTTATATCTATTTTTTTAGCTATATCACTATAAGTGATTGTTCTACCATACTTAATTTTTAAAGTTTCTTCATATACTTTCTTATCAAAATCATTAAATAAATTATTGTTAAACTTTAATCTTTTTAATATATCATCAGTTAATATAGGTCTTTCTTTATTAAAATAAGATTCTAAATATCTTTTTACAAGATTAAATATTGGTAATTCTTCTTTATAAAGAAAATTACCAATATTTATTTTTTTAAAATATTTAGAATCTTTTAAATATAAACCTATTAAATAAATAGAATCACTAAATAAATATAAATCTCCGATAAAGGAATGATAAATCGTATAATAGTTCATATTTTAAAAGAAAAATAACTAACCTTTTAATCCCCTAGCTTGTCTATCCATATCATCAATAACAATATCATAAATTTCAGCTAAATTCTTATTCAAATTTAGACTTTCTTTTCAAAATTAGATAAATAAAAGGCAACTCTAAACAATAAAAAAGAATAAATAAAAACAAGTAGATTATAAAATCAAGTAGATAAAAATTAATATTGAAGTTATTATAAATAAATATTGTTAAAATTATGTTTAAAAAAACTGGAACAAAACAAGCTATTGAACTATTTAAAAAATAAGAAGAAAATTTTTGTAGTGGTTCTTTTTTAAAAAAAATATATAAAAAATAAAATGTGTACAAAAGTAAATATAAAAATTCTTGCGGAGCATTAAAATTAATACTGCAAATTAAAGAATACATAGAAAAAGAAGTTATTAAATACAATTCTTCTTTTCTTAAAAGTAAATTAACAAAAGGGAATAAAAGAGGGAAAAAATTGATTAAAACATTTAACCCAAATAATTTAAAAGAAAAAGAAAATACTACGCTTAAAAACAAAAAAACATAAAATAAGAAATTAGGTTTATAAAAAAACGATGTTTTTGTTAGATTTATTTTAAAAGAATCTGATAATAGAGAAAAATAGATAATAAATAAAGCGATGTAAAGAAAAAATATAAGGGGATTAAAAGATATGTTTTTACTAGAATTAATTGATTCTCTTGGAATACCTAATAAAAGACCTGCTTTTAAAAATAAAAAATCAACAAGCAAAATTAGAAAACCAAGAGAAAAGCAAATCAATGAAATTTCCAAAAAAATTTTCTTAATGTTAAATTTTAGGAAAGAAAATAGAAAATAAGAAATAACAGAAACAAATATAAAAATATGAAAAATAAAAAAAAGTATATTGCTATTTAAACTAAAGGAAATAGTCTTTATTAAAGATAAAGTTAGCTCTTCCTCTCCCCAACCTTTAATAGAAATAAAAGGAACAAATGAAAGCAATATTATGAACAAAAACAAAATGAAGCAACCAATTTTTTTAAATAAAATTTTCACTAAATAAAATCTCCATAATTTATAGTTACTGGCTCAGCATGAAATACTGAATTGCTACCATCAACACTAAAACCTAATCCGTATATTGAAAAAGAAATATTTAGATCACCAAAAATATTTTCATCATGAACATAACTTGTTTGAACTGAAGTATCGTTTGTTGCAATAAAATAATAACTTCCCGTAAATCGTTCATCGTATATTGTTGTTCCTAATATGTCGTTTACAGTATTGCCTAAATTATCGGCATATAAAACACCACCGCCTACATCACTATAGATTGGTTTTAAAGTAGTTTTAAAGCCTTTATATGTCGGAGGATTAGTATTTATATATTTTTTATATACTTCATGTTTTCCATTCAAACCATCATTATTAGAATCATATACAGAATTTTCATCAGAATCTATAACTAAAAAATCTTTTTGTTTAAAGAAAAAATTCTTTAAAATATTCGCTTCAGAATAAACTCGAAACTTAGGATTGCCTGTAGAATTATGTCCGACCAAAGAAACAACAGTTAAAAATTTAATATATCCTTCGTGTTCAATAAAAGTATCTGATACTCCCGCATTTTTATAATGACCAGTTATTTCAATTTTCCTTTCAGGAATATAAACAATCGTCTCTTGCTCAATCTTAGATATTTTTTTCTCCTCCTTAAAAGAAAGCAGACTTCTATTAACTTTGCCTACATTAAATATACTTTTACACGATGTTTCCTTTCTGATGTCTCCTAAGTAAGTAATTTTAATATTAATGTTATCATTTACAAAAAAAATCCTCTTATAGAAAATAAAAGACCTAACAATAATAATGATTTATTAACAAAAAACATATTTACAACCTAATAAATAATTTTTAATTAACTTAAATTACCTAATTTTATTTAATTAGTTAAAAAGTCGGATTAACCTTTTAATCCTCTAGCTTGTCTATCCATATCTTCAACGACGATATCATAAATTTCACCTAAAGAAGCACAATATTCTAATACTTTCCAAGGTTCATTAGTATGAAAATGGATTTTTATTAATTCTTCGTCACCAACCGCTAAAAGACAATCGCCTTTAAAATTTTTAGTAAAATATTCTTCAATTTTTTCTTCGTTTAAATTTTTTCCTTCAATTAAAAGTTGTGTGTCATAGCGAAATTCAATCATAGTTATTTCCTTTCTTAAATTTAATATTTTTATTCAATAATATCCATACGATAGCCGATTCCTACACAAGTACGAATCATTTTTCGTAAAGATTTATCTTTTTCAATCTTTTTTCTAATTCCAGCCATAAAAACCCTTAAACCATTTTGATCTTGGCCATCTTTTCCCCAAACAGCATTAATTAATGATTCATAAGAAACAGTTTTTCCAATATTTGTAGCTAAAATAAGTAAAATTTTATATTCAAAATTAGTTAGATGAATTTCTTTTCCGTTAACAAAAACCATTTTTGAACCATAATCAATACTTAATGGTCCATTAGTTAAAATATGTTCATCTAAATCTTTTTTATATCTAAATTCTTTTTTAACACGGGCAAAAAGTTCAAGAAAACTATAAGGTTTTACCATATAATCATTAGCTCCAGCGTCAAGAGCTAAAACTTTATCATCAATATTACTACGTTTAGTTAAAACAATAATCGAAATAACGTTATTAAAACTTCTTAAAAATTCAATAACACTCATTCCATCTCTATCAGGTAAATTTAAATCCAAAATTATTAAATCAACTAAATTTTTAATGACAAAATCAATCCCTTCTTGAGCGTTATCGACAGCAAAAACTTTTAAACCTCTTTCGCTTAAGCCATTTTTTAAATGAACTTGGTTCATTTTGTCTTCATCGATTATTAAAATAGTTTTGTTAAACAATTTTTCCATATATTTATTTTATTATTATTTAAAATTAACTGCTCGAGGAATTTTAGGTAAACCTGGCATCGTTAATATATTACCACAAAGTACCACTATAAATTTAGCCCCATTTGAAACATACAAATCTTTTATATGAAGCGTAAAATCTTTAGGAACATTAATTAATTTTGAGTCGTCAGATAAAGATTGAGGGGTTTTTGCCATACAAACATAATAATTTTCTCTTTTTTCATCTTCTAAAACTTTTAAATGTTCTAGCGCTAAATCACTGTATTCAACTTCTTTTGCCCCATAAATATTTTTAGCAATTTTTTCTATTTTAGTTTTTATAGAATCATTTAAATCATAAACATAATTTAATTCTTTGTTATTTGTATCTAAAGCTTCTAAAACTTTATTTGCTAAATCAATAGATCCTTCACTTCCCTTTAAATATCCATCTAAAAATGCAAATTTTATATTATTTTTATTTAAAATATTTTCTAAAAGTTCGATTTCTTCTTTATCATCACTTTCAAAATGATTTAAAGCTACTACTACCGGAACATTAAATTTCCTTAAATTTTCATAATGTTTTAATAAATTTTCACTCCCAATTTCTAATGCTTTTAAATTTTTAATAGCTAAATCTTCAAATTCTTGACCACCATGAGTTTTTAAAGCTCTAATTGTTGCAACTAAAACTACTGCTGATGGTTTTAACTTTCCTTCTCTACATTTAATATCTAAAAATTTTTCAGCCCCTAAATCAGCTGCAAAACCAGCTTCTTCTAAAACAATCGGAGCAAGTTTTAAAGCATATTTACTTCCTATTAAAGAGGCACAACCATGAGCAATATTTGCAAAAGGACCTCCATGAACTAAACAAGGATTATTTTCCCCAGTTTGAACTAAATTTGGTAAAAGTGCTTCTTTCATTAAAAGATAAATTGCATTTTCAATATGTAATTCTTTTAAATAAATTGGTTTATTATCTTTTGAATAAGCAATTAAAATATTATTTACTCTTTCAATAAAATCATTGTCGTCTTTAGCAATGCATAAAATTGCCATTAATTCACTAGCAACGGTTATAACAAAATTTTCTTTTCTTCTAATCCCATTAACTTTTGATCCTAATCCTATTTCTACTTCTCTTAATTCTCGATCATTACAATCTAAGGCTCTTTTCCATAAAATACGATTTTCATCGATATTTAATGGATTTCCTTGATAAATAGAATTATCAATAACCGCACTAATTAAATTTATTGAAGAAGTTAAAGCGTGCATATCACCTGTAAAATGCAAATTAATGTCCATCGAAGGTTCAATGGTTGCTTTTCCTCCGCCAGTTGCTCCTCCTTTTAAACCAAAAGTTGGTCCCATAGAAGGTTCTCTTAAAAGAGGTAAACATTTAATATTTAATTTATTTAAAGCATCAGCTAAAGCAATAGTTGTCGTTGTTTTTCCTTCTCCAGCTTTAGTAGGAGTAATTGCACTTACTAAAATTAATTTACCATTTTCATTATTTTTAATTTTTTCATATAAAGATTGTTTTAATTTAGCTTTATAATCACCAAAATGAATTAAATCATTACTTTCAATAGCTAATTTTTTAGCAATTTTATCAATATTTAATAATTCCATTTCTTTACTTTCTCCTTTTCTTATTCTTTTATATTTAAATAATCATTAATTAGATATGAAGCGATCATTATTCCAGCGCTATTAGGAACAAAAAATGAAGAAGCAATGACATTATTATCAAAATTTTCATTAGTAATTTCACTAGAAAAACAAACAACTACTTTTTTTAAATCAACTTCTTCTTTTTTAAGTTCATAACGTAATTTTTTAGCTAATCTATCATTATAAGTTTTATTTAAAGTCGTGATTTCTATTTTAGAAGGGAAATATTTTTTGCCCATTCCTAAAGATGAAATAATCTTTTTATTGTTTTTTAAAGAATATTTAATTAATAATATTTTAGCTTTTATATCATCGATACAATCAATTATATAATCATAAGAAGAAAATATATTAAAATCAAAATTTTCATCTATTTTTTCATTTTTTATATTTATAGATAAATTATCATTTAAAAATGATAATTTATATTTTAATACATCTCCTTTATATTTATTAATATCATTTTTATCATACCCTATTTGTCGATTTAAATTTGATAATTCTACTTTATCTTTATCTATTAAAAGTAAAGATTTAACATTACTTCTTACTAAAGAAATAGGAATAATACTTCCCACTCCTCCTAAACCGATAATTGCAACTTTTAAATTTCTTATCTTTTCAAATTTTTCTTTATATAAAGCTTTACTTCTTAAATTGATATCTTCCATATATATTTCTATATAAATTTTATTTAACAAAATAATTATAATTAATTTAACTAAAAAATTAAAATAACGTAATATAAAAATACTCATTTTTAAAAACTATGTTATATTTTAAATAGAATTTAAATATTTAATTACTTTATTTAGATAATAATAATTTTATTAATATTAAAAAATTATATATATTTTAGGAGACAAAATATTTTATGAGACAATTAATTAAAGAAGATAGTTTATTTAAATTTAATATTTTAAGTTATATTTCACTACTTATTTTTTAATTTTAAATAGGTATAAATAGGATTGCTTAACCGATTGGATTTACTTTTATAATTGCGTTTGTTATATTAATATTAAATATGAAACTTTCATTTAACTTAATAGGGTCATTTATTTTCTGCTTAGCTAATACTAACATTTCGAGTTATGCTAATAGTATTTCCTTTTTAAACGAAAAAGCTAACGGTTATTTAATATTAACAAATGAAAGCAGTATAAAATATGAAGAAAATGGGTCATTTCCATTCGAAAAACCGCAAAATATAATTTTTGATGATTTATCAACAGGTATTAACATAGAAGACTTAAAAAAAGAAGCTACTAAACGTAAAATTTTTAATTTAGAATCAAGAAATAGTAATCTAAAAACTTTTTTTAAAACTTTAAAAAACAACAAAGACATTTTTTATTTTGATTTTTATAAAGATAACGCAATTTTGACTACACAAGGTTCTAAAATTATTCCAAACGATACTTACATCAACAAACAACGGAGTCTTGAAAAAGTACATGCATATGAAGCTCGGAAAATTCAAACCGGAAGCAAAAATGTAGCTGTAGGTATAATTGATTCAGGAATAGACAAAAATAATTTTGATTTATCTGAAAATTATTCTTCCGAACTAAGCGATGGGATTGGACTCATAACCGGTGATCCAGGCATAGATCCTAGTGGCCATGGCACAAATGTCGCAGGAATTATTGGTGCAAAAGGAAATAATGGCATTGGATTTGCAGGCATTTGTTGGGATGTAAGTTTAGTATCATTAAAAATTCCAAAAGTACTGAGTGGATTTATGTACCATGATATTGTAGATGCCATTAACAAGGCTACAGAATTGAAGCTTCCTATTGTTAATTATTCAATCGGCTCTGAAGGTATAGATATGTCGACAAAACAAGCCATTGAAAATTATGATGGTCTTTTTGTTTGCGCTGCAGGTAACGAAAATTTGAATGTGGATTTGATTGATTATACCGCCAGCTCTTTTAACTTGGAAAACATAATTTGTGTAGGTAATTCTGATAAAAATAATAACAAATACGAGGACAGTTGCTATGGCAAAAATAATGTAGATTTGTTTGCTCCCGGCGTTGACATTTATAACACATATCCAAACAATGACTACGAAACTCCATATACAGGCACTTCGCAGTCCGCTCCACATGTTTCAGGAACGGCAGCTTTATTGCTCTCTGAAAGACCAGATTTATCAACAAGTGAATTAAAAAACGCTATTTTAAATAACGTAACAAAAGTTAGTTCGTTGTCAAAATATTGCTTGACCGGGGGAGTATTAAATGTAAATAAAGCTATAAGAAGCGTTCATACTGTTCATAATTATAATTTAAATTACAAATGGGTAAATTTAACAAAGCATCAAGCTAATTGCAGATGCGAAAAGACAAACCAAATGTCTCACATTATTACTTCCGAAAAACCAGTTGGTTCACAATATTATAAATGTATATTGTGCGGCGGTGATGCTCAAGCAAATCTTTTTGCAAACGATATTGAAAACTTAGATCAATATTATACATTGGATAATAATGTTATTCTCGTTGATGAAGAAATTGCTCAAAAAATTTTAGATGGTGAAATAAATGCTAGCGATATAGGAAATGGCAATTTATGAGACAATTAATTAAAGAAAATAGTTTATTTAAATTTAATATTTTAAGTTATATTTCACTACTTATTTTTTCAATTTTGAATGTGACATATGGATTTTTTATAAATGATAATTATTTTAATATTTATGGAAATATTTTTTCATATTTACTTATAGTCTATTTTTTAATTTTTTATTGCTATTTCATTTCAATATTAATTAAGTTTTCTAAAAACTATAATTTTAATAAACTATTAAAAATATTTATTATCATTAATCCAATATTTTTTCTTCTTTTAAATATAATTACCAATTCTTTATATCATCAGCTTACGAATAACTCAATAAATGTAGCTTGCTATTTTGTTTTTATTATTTATAACATTTCTACATTTTTATTAACTTCTAATTTTATATATAAAAAAGAAGTTAATATTGATTTAACAAGTGATGAATATAGAAAATTAAATTTAATTTTAATAAACAATAAATTAAAAACAAATAATACAAAACAAATTATTCTTTACATAGTTCTTTTTTATCTTTCAATGTCTTTTATGATTTTAACAATGACTTTACATATACCTTATCTTTTCAGCAAACGATTTGCTTATTTTCCTGAATTTAAAGCTTTTTACTATGATTTTTCAACCTTAAACCTTATTTTATTTATTTTCTTTTCAATTATGTTTTTGCTTTCAATTATAACTTTTTTAATTATTGGAATTAAATATCGAATCTTTAAATTTAGAATTATTCCTATTTTTATTTCTTTAATGATTGGCACTCTTCTTATTGATTTAAATATTGGTGCACAAAAAGAGATTTTATTAACTTTTGAAAATATTAATGAGATTTCCTTAATAAGTTTTTTGCTTCATAGTTTAATAATGATTATCTCATTTTTAGTTATTCCTTCTTTATTAATTCAAACAGATTTTAAATATTTAAAAAATATAGATAAAAAGAATTAATTAAAAATATCCTTATTTTTTATTATAGTTAGATAATGCTTTAACTACTTTTAAGGAAGTAAAAAAAGAGATCATTAAGTTATATCCTCCACACATTCCATCACTATCTAATATTTCTCCTACAAAATAGATATTTTTATCTATTTTAGAAGATAAATCATTAATAGATAAATTAGAATAACTAATTCCTCCAACACTTACTTGAGAAGATAAAAAATCATAATTAGATAAATAATTAAATTTATAATTTGTTAACAAATTATAAATTTTATCTATATTATTTATATTAATATTATTATTAAATGATTTATTAATATTTTTATATAGATATATTGCTAATCTTTCACTATAAAAAGATAATAAGAAATTATTATTATTTTTATTATTTTTTAAATAAATATTAAAAATATTAATAAATTCATTTAACGATATATTATTTAAAAAATTAATTTTAATATATGGATTAATTAGTTTATTTCTAAGTATTAAAGAAGAAATATTCATTATACATATTCCACTAACTCCATCTTTTTTAAAGATTATTTCCCCATTTTCTTTATAAATAAGTTCATCTTTATTATTAAATAAACTTACTTCACATTTAATTCTTTCATTTTCAATTTCTTTAGTTGATTCTTTTAGTTTTATAGGTGATAAACCTGGAAAAATAGGAGTTATTTTATAATTATGTTTTTTTAATATATTAAAAATACTTCCATCACTTCCTAAAGATGGATAACTTTTTCCTCCACTAGCAAAAATAATATAATCAGAGAAATAATTACCTTTTGAGGTAATTATTTCATATTGATTATTATTATTTTTTCTATAATCTAAAAATATTGTTTCAGTTAAAAACCTTATATTTTTATTAGAAGAAATATAATTTAATAAAAAGTTTGTAAATGATTTAGCACTAAATGAATAAGGATAAACAAGCTCATTAATATTAGTTAACTCTATTCCTAATTTATTAATGAAAAAATCTAGTTCAAAATCAATATCTTCCTTTGTTATTAAACTTTTAGTTTCTTCATTATTAAAAGAAAATTCATTTATTTTTTTATTTAATAAATTGCATCTTCCATTTCCCGTTGCTAAAAGTTTTCTTCCTAAAACTTTATTTTTTTCAATAATTGTTACTTTATAATCTAATTTATAATAAGTTATTAAAGAAGTCAGAAATAAAGATGAGGAGCTTCCACCAATAATAAAAATTTCTTTCATATGGTAATTAGTTTAACAAAAAGAAGATAAAAATTATATAAAAATGGGTGATTTTAACAAAATACAAATTTTAATTATCTTCTCTAAAGTAAGGTTATATTAATAAAATATAATTTAGAAATTAAATTTAAAATTAGATAATTATTGCGCTTGGTAATGTTATTGGTGTTGCATAATATGTGGAATTAAAAGAAAGGCCAAAATCAATATCAAATCCAACTGGACCAAAACTAAATAAAAGAGATGATACAAAAGGTGTTTGATTATGAACATAAACAAACGGAATTAAAAATGCCAATAATTTTATGTTTTTTTATTCTTTACACAGAAATAAATAACATTAATTGTTATTTGCAGAGAAAGTAAAACAAATAAATAAGTCAAAAAATTAATTATTGCAAATATAAAAAACAAAAAAGTAAACAATATATTAACAATAATAATTATTATGTAACTCTTTTCTTTCATGATTTTTATAGTAATATTTAAATTCCACTAAAGCAAGTGAAAAATTAATGAAAATTGAGGTTACCTTTATTAAAAGATCATTCAAATTTAAAATCATAAGGCAAATTATAAAAAGATAATGTAGCTATATTAAAAGTTCTAAATTTTCCATTTGAATAAATATAATTTTTAATTGTCGATGAAGTATATTTATTTAAATATGAGTAAGCATAGTTATTATCAACTTCAAAGTTAGTAAATATTTTATTATCGCTAGAAAGAATATAACTAGAGTATGTATAAAGATTTTCATCCAATTGATAAATGAAATATAAATATGCAACTCTTTCCTTTTCAAAACGAGATTCGCCATCACAAATTTTAAAATCTAATGGAGATATGAAATTTAAATTGGTTAATAAATCTTCTTTTTCAATACAATAAAAATCATCAGGGCCATCATTGTGATTAGCATATACAGCTAAATAATTAGGAATTAACTCTTCGTTATTATTTTTTATTGTTGAACAGCTAGTCAATGAAAATAATATTAATGATAAATAAATAAAAAATTTCTTCATAAACAAATCTTCGTTCCTTTCTAAAATAAAATATTTGGAATCGGGTATCCTAATAAGAGCATACTTACGTCAAGATATGCTCCGTTTTTTTCTAAATATGAGATAATCTCTTCTGATTTAAAATCATTTAATTTAGCTAAATAATATTTTGTTTCTTCTCTATTTTCTTCAACATAAAATATTGAGTTATCAATAGTTAATCCTAATTCATACATGCTTTGAAGTGAAGGATAAATAAACCAAACTGCATCATAGTATTCACCAATATCTTCTCTTTCAACTTTTTTAAAATCTAAATCATCAATAAAATTAAGTTTATTGATGATTTCTTCTTGTTTTATTACATTCATTCCAAATCCGAATAAATAACCAGAAAAATATCCTAGATAAGTAGGAAAAAATGAAGCGTGTTTAACATTATTATCAACATTATTTTGACAGCTCGAAAGAATGATTAAACTAAAAATAGATAAAAATTTAAGATATTTTTTCATGTGGTTTTTCCTCCTATAACAAAACTAAAGATTGGAACTCAAAAAATATTGGTAATCCTCATATGATAAGTTCAAGATTCCATCAATAAATTTAGTTTCTTTTACATAATAACGGCCATTAATATAATTAAATTCGGAATTTTTAGCCATTGGATTTATAATCAAACCCATTTCAGCAAGACCACCACATCTAAGGCAACTTGCATACCTTTCTCCAGAGTCGAAACTACCACCAGCTACAAAATGACCTTGAATCATCGGTTTTACCATACAACTACAATAAACTTCATGTTTTTTGTAATCAATCCATTCATAAGTGAAATCATGATTATGTTCCGGAACTTTATAATATTTGATTTTCGTAACATTATTATAAGGTCCTACGGACCCTTTATGCTCAAAAACACCAGAATTTGCCCATTTAGAATGAATTATAACGTTGTCAAGATCTCCAATATTAGGATTATTATTAGAACCTTCATAAGATCCAATTCTTTCACTGATTATGCCTGAATGTATAAAACTAGAACCTTCGTAATAAACAACTTTATCTCCAGGAGATCCGTTACTTTCTATATAACTTCCATCTTCCCAATATTCTCTAGGATCGTGTATCCGATAAATATTTGTTGGAGATTGGTCGTGCCGCGCATATGAATGGCAATTATATTTTTGGGTGGCAGGAGCCAAAAGTGCTATACCTGGATACTTATTTAAGTCATCGTTTTCTAATTCTCTTTTCCTATATTCTTCCATATCATTATTAACCCTAAAAGCTTCGATTTCCGTTCCATTCGGTGTTCTTACTGTCGTCAGTACTACATCTGGTTGAAAAAGTTGATTTTGTGAATTCATTTTGTTGGAACAAACGTTCAAAGAAACTGCAAAAACTCCGGCAATCATCAAAATATTTGGCAACATAATTAGCCTCCTGAAAACTCATTAATTTCTTTTTAACATATTAAAAAGAATTAACAAGAAATAATTTACATTTTTGACTAAATTATTCAAAAAATGACATATTTTAAAATAAATTTGTTTTTTTCTATATTTATATATAATATTAAGGATAAGTTCTTAAAAAAAGGAAAAACTAATTATGATAGAAATTTTACTTGCATCAAATAACGAAGGAAAAATTAAAGAATATGAAGATTTATTAAAAGATTATCCGGTTAAATTATATCTTTTAAAAGATTTGAATATTGTTTCAGATCCTGAAGAAAATGGAAATAGTTATATTGAAAACGCTCTTATTAAAGCTAGAGCTTTAAAAAATAAAACTAACCTTTATATTTTAGCTGATGATAGTGGAGTTGAATTTGAAGCTTTAGGAAGTCATTTTCCAGGAATTCACACTCATCGCTATGCTTTAGAAAATGGTGGAAACGAACTTTTAAATCCTAAGCTTGCTAAAGAAATCGGTGGAAGTAAAGCAACATTTTATTGTGCCCTTGCTTTAATCACACCTAACAAAGAAGAGTATACCTTTTTAGGTGAAGTTAAAGGAAGTGTCGCTAAACATGTTGAAGGTAAAAACGGTTTTGGATATGACCCAATATTTATTATTGATGGATTTAAACATCCAAATGCCTATTATAGTGAGGAAATTAAAAATAAAAACTCTCATCGAGCTAAAGCAGTTATGAGTTTAATATCATTTTTTAAAGAGAAGAATATTTTTTAATATTTATAAATTTTTATAAAGTTAAATAAGTAAATAACTACCGTTATTTACTTATTTTTTTATAAAAATAAATCATATAAATTATTAATAAGATTAAAGGAATAAAAGCAATATATTTAACTATATCATTATTAATTGAAAATCCAACGATTACTAAAATAATTCCTATTAATATTAAAGAAGAGCAAATAATATATAAATTTCTCATTTCTTTTTTAAATTCTTTAGAAGGAGTAATTATTCTTTCATCTTCTAAAATTATTTCTTTGCCTTCTTTAATGTTACTATTTAAGTATTTAATTTCTTTATTTTCTAAATCAAATATAAAATCACCTTTTGATATTAAATTATAAGTTTTAGTTAATGATTCATTAACTAAAACTTTATATTTATTATATCTTTCTAAAAATGTTGGATTATCTTCTAAATAAACATTTTTTTCATTTTCTTTAAGTAAAGAAAAAATATTATCAAGATAAGAAAAGACATCTTTTAAAGTTAAAAGAGTATCTAAATATGGTTTAATATATATTTCATTTATAAAAGAGTTATCAACAATAACAAACTTATTTATCTTTTCAAAATAAACATGGATATTTTGAATTAAATCTTTTAAAAATGCTAAAAATAAATAAGTATTTTTACTATCTAAAATAATTTCTCTTTCTTCAAAAGCGGGAATAATCTTGTCATAGTTTGTTTTTCTATATGTATTTAAATAACATAAATTTAATATATAACGCGTCAAAATATCAAAATCGTCTGGATTTATCATTAACACTTCTTTATAACATTCATTACTTTTATTAAATTCTAAATGAGTATAATAATTAAACCCTTTTTTTGTTAAAGATTTATATGTTCTTTCTAATGCTTTTTTTCCTTCAAAAATAGGAAAATTCATTTTACAATTTGGACAAGCTATATCTAAATTTAAACTATCATCTTCTACTTCAAAAACAGTAGAACAATTAGGACAAATAATTTTTTTCATGGTTATTATTATATATTTTATTTTTAATTAAAAATAGCCTTATTTTTTTAATAAAATAATGGCTATTGAATAAAAAATAAAATAAATATTATTCCATTTCTTTTAAAAATGTTTTATAAGCTAAATAAGCTTCATAAACATCGACTTTAGAAACAATTTCCATAGGAGAATGCATATTTAAAACAGCTACACCAGCATCAATAACAGTCATATTCAAGTTTCCTAAAATATAAGCGATGGTGCCTCCTCCCCCTTGATCAACTTTACCAAGTTCAGCAGTTTGATAATTGACATTGTTTTTATCTAAAATATTTCTTAATTTTGCAATAAATTCAGGGAAAGCATCATTACATCCACCCTTTCCTCTAGAACCAGTATATTTATTAAAAACAATACCTTTTCCTAAAAAAGCACTATTTTTAAGTTCATTTACTTCTAAAAAGAGTGGATCAACACCAGCTGAAACATCACTAGATAACATAAATGTATTACTTAAAGCATCTCTTAACATTAAATCGTTATAATTTCCTTCTTTTAAAGAAATAATTTTTGCTAATGAATTTTCAAAAAAGCGAGATTGAGCTCCAGTTGCTCCAATACTTCCAACCTCTTCTTTATCAACTAAATAGCAGCAAGCAGTTCTTTTTGGATTTTCAATATCTAAGATTGCTCTTAAAGAAGTATATGCACAAACTCTATCGTCATGTCCATATCCAGCAACCATTGATCTATCTAAACCATAATCTTTTGTTTCCATTTGTGGAACAACTTCAATTTCAGCTGAAAGGAAATCTTCTTCTTCAATATCGTATTTTTCTTTAATTAATTTTAAAACGTTTGCTTTAACACTATCTTTTTCACTTCCTTTTAAAGGAATAGAAGCAATTGTTATATCAAGCTTTTCTCCTTCAATAACACTACCTGCTTTCTTTTGAAGTTGATCAGCACTTAAATGAATTAATAAATCTGAAATTCCAACAACCGGATCATTTTTATCTTCACCAATATTAATATCAACAACTGTACCATCTTTTTTAATAACTACACCGATTAAAGAAAGAGGAATTGTAACCCATTGATATTTTTTAATTCCACCATAATAATGAGTATCTAAAAGAGCAAATCCACTATTTTCATATAAAGGATTTTGTTTTAAATCGAGTCGAGGTGAATCGATGTGTGCTCCTAAAATATTGATTCCATTAGTTAAACTTTCTTCGCCAATTATAAAAAGTAAAACATTTTTATTTCTATTTAAAACATAGACTTTATCGCCCTTTTTTAAGGATGTAAATTCATTTATATCTTTAAAACCTTTCTTTTTAGCAAGTTCTACTGTTTCTTTAACAACTAATCTTTCATTTTTTCCATTTGTTAAAAAATGTTTATATTCTTCATTAAATGAAAAAATTTCATCATAGTTTTCATACTTTTCCCATGCACATTTACTATACATTTTTACCTTTTTCCTCCTTTAAAAATTTTTAAATTCCATATAATACTATACTTTTTAAAAAAAATTAGTAAAGAGAAACGATTATAAAAATAACTAAATATATCTATTTTTATAAACTATTTATATATTTAGTTTTATTTTCATTAATTAATGAAGTAAATTTATCTAAGCTTAATGACT
Organism: uncultured Bacilli bacterium; assembly: GCA_944372115.1. GTDB lineage: Bacteria > Bacillota_I > Bacilli_A > RFN20 > CAG-826 > Onthovivens. The sequence continues at coordinate 5,656 of CALVYH010000010.1, read as the reverse complement.
CATCATAAAGTTTAGATATAATTTCTATTTTATATTCATAAAAATTATTATCTTCACTATAATTTTTAATTCCTAATAAAAAGTAACCTGAAACAACTTCTTTTTTTAAAATAAACCTTCAATAAAACCATATTTATAATAATTTTCATTTTCATCAATTACTTCAGAAGGAAGTGTAGTCCAAATAAGTTCTCCATTTTCTTCATAAATCTTTCTTTTTAATAAAGTAGAATCGCTATTAATATGACCAATATCACATTTAACATCATAAGTAATGTTATCTTGTTTTGGTAAATCTACTTTATAAATAACCCCAATTGAAGAAATAGTCATTGATTCATAATTTTTTAAAATTTCAATATAAATTGTTGAAGAAGAATTAGAACATGAAAAAAGAGTTATTAATTGCGTTAATAAACTTAAATATAAAAATGTTTTTTTCATAGATTTTTTCACTTTTCTTATCTTTTATATAGCATATTTAAAAAAATAAATATAAAAATATTTAAATTAATGAAATTTCTGAGCATATTTTTATTACTTATTCCTACTTATTTTGTATTATTTAAATATGGAATTTAAATATGAAAATAACTATTTAAACCTTTATGAAAATGATGAAGTTATTGGATATATTAAATATTCTATTGATGATAATTCTTTAATTGTTATTTCTACTAACGTAAAAAAAGAATATCAAGGTAAAGGATTAGCAAGAAAATTAATGGATGAAATATATTCATATGCTTTAAAAAATAATCTAGAAATAGATTCTATTTGTTCATATGGGATTACTTATTTAAAGAAAAAAGAAAATAGTTAAAAAATAAGGCCAAATGCCTTATTTTTTAATTAATTCATACATATTTTTAGCATCATCTTTAGCTTTTACTTTATTATTTATATATAAAATTATACCTTTTTCATCGATTAAATATGTAGTTCTTACTATCCCCATATATTTTCTTCCATACAAACTTTTTTCTTTATAAACATCATAAGCTTTTAAAATATCTAAAGATTCATCACTTAAAAGTAAAAATGGAAGATTATATTTACATTCAAATTTTTTATGAGAAGAAACACTATCTTTACTTACTCCTAAAATAACAACATTTTCTTTTTTAAACTCTTCATATAATTCTTTATATCCATTAGCTTCTAAAGTGCAACCACTAGTATCATCTTTTGGATAAAAATATAAAATTACCTTTTTATTTAAAAAAGAAGACAATCTAACTTCGTTTCCATTTTGATCTTTTAAAATAAAATCAATTGCTTTATCACCAACCTTTAACATATATTCTTTTTACCTCATTAATTTTTAACTTATAATCATATTTTTACACTATAAATAGTGTAATAAAAGTCTATATTGAAGATTTTTAAAAATTTTATATAATTATTACCATATTAATTGGAGATTTTTTAAAAGTGGACCCGCGATCGTTATTTGTATTAAATGAATTAAATAGTCAAACTACTACTGTCTTAGGAATGAAAGATTGGGTAGTTTGGATAATCATTGTTATACTTTTATTTGTTAGTGGATTATATTCTGCTAGCGAAAATGCATATACTAATTGTAATAAATATCATTTTAAAACCCTTGCTAATAAGGGCTCTTTTGTTGGTAAATTAATCGTTAGATTAATTGAAAAATTTGATAATACATTAATTACAGTTTTAATTGGAAATAATATTATTCAAACATTGATGTCATTCCTTTCAGCAATGCTTTTTTATAATATGTCTCAAGCTTATGGTTGGGGAGATGGTCTTGAAGCTATTGTTTCTACTGTTGTTATGGCAGCTTTAGTTTATATCGTTTCAGATACATGTCCAAAAATTTTATCTAAAGCAATTCCAAATAGAATGGCTTATATATTAGTTTTCCCTGTAACTTTTACAAATATTTTACTTTATCCAGTAATTTTTATTTTTAAAGGCATTTTATTACTTGTTCATAAAATTTTTAAAATTAAAGATGAAAGTTTACTTTCAAAAGAAGATTTAATTCATAGTGCTTCTATTGCAATAAATGATGAACCAAATAATGCTGAAGAAAATGAAGAAAATGAAGAAAAATTATTCGAAAATAATGAAAAAGAAATTTTATCTAACGCTTTTACTTTTGATACTTTAACAGTAAAAAATGTTTATACACCAAATGAAAAAGTTGTTTCTTTAAATATTGATGGATTAACTGTTTCTTCTTTAAATAAAAAATTAATTGATATTCCTTATTCAAGAATTCCTATTTATGAAGAAAATAAAGAAAATATTATTGGAATTTTAGTTTTAAAAACATATTTTGAAGAATACGCTAGTGATCATCATCTTGATATTCGTTCTATTTTAGAAAATGATATTAGAGTTGATGTTAATGATAAAATTGATGATGTTTTTAATGAATTAAATAAAGAAAAAGTTCATTTAGCCATTGTTTATGATAACGATAAGATGGTTGGAATCATCTCAATGGAAGACATTTTGGAAGTTTTAATTAATGATATTGATGAAACTCCTTCAAATTCTTTGAAATGGAGGAAAAAACATGAATAGTCGTGAAATATTAATTATAGTTTATTCAATATCTTTAATTCTTTTACTTTTCCTTTCTTTCTTTTTCTCTTCTAGTGATATGGCTTATGGAAGCGTTGATATTTTAAGGTTTGAAAGAGAAAAAGATAATCCTAAAAAAAGCGTAAAATATGCTTATAAATTAGCAAAAAATTATGATAAAACCATCTCAACAATTTTACTTTTAAACGATACAGTTAATGCTGGGTTAGATTCTATTTCAACCCTTTTAGGTGTTAATTTAGCATTTATAATTTTAGGAAGTGCATATCCAAATATTGACGCAGTTGCTGAAAATTGGGGTTTAATTGCTTCAATGATTTGTCTTGTTACAAAAATTATATTTGGCGAAATTATCGCTAAATCAATTGGTAAAATTTATAATTTTAAATTTTCAATTCTTTATTCAAAAATTATACGTATTTTAGATTTTATTTGTATTCCTATTACATTTATTGTCTCTTCGTTTGGTAAAATTGTCACTTATCCAATTACCCATAATGTTGAAGACGTAAGAATAAGTGAAGATGATCTTCATGAAATGGTCGATGATATTGAAGCGCAAGGTGGAGTTGATGAAAAACAAGCTGATTTACTTCATGATGCAATTTATTATACAAAAACCGAAGCTTATGAAATCATGACTCCTCGAGTTGATATTTATGCTATCGATATTGATGATGATATTAACGAAGTAATTAAAGATCCTAAAATGTATCGCTTTACTAGAGTTCCAGTTTATCAAGATACAATTGATAATATTATTGGTTATGTTAATACTAAAACCTTAATGCTTCTTTCTTTCCAAAAGAAAGATATTGATTTAAGAAATTTACTTATTACTCCTCTTCGTTTCCCTCGTTCTATTGAAATTAATGAAATATTAAATATTTTTAGAAAAGAAAAACAACATTTTGGATTAATTATTGATGAATATGGTGGAATTGAAGGATTAATCACCATGGAAGATATTTTAGAAGAGTTAGTCGGTGATATTTGGGATGAAAAAGATGATCCAAATGCCGCATATACTTTAAGAAAAGATGGAAAATATATTATTGATGGCGGATTAAATTTAGAAGATTTTTGTAATTTATTCTCTTTAAATTATGATGAACTAGATACTGAATATGTTACAATTGGGGGATTCTGTATTGAACTATTAGATGATAAATTTGCTAAAGTTAACGATGTTATCGAATATAAAGATTTAAAAATGAAAGTTATTGCGATTGATAAAAACCATTCAATTGAAAAATTATTAGTTGAAAAAATAAAAAAAGATGAACCTACTTCTTATCCATTAATGAAAATATTTACTCCTAAAGATGAAGATGAAAATGATAAGGAAGATATAAAAGAAAATACTAATAACAAAAATAAAGAAGACTAAGCTAAAGCGCTTACGTCTTCTTTTATTTTTGTTAAGGTATTTTCTATTTCGTTTAATAAATCTTCTATTTTATTATTAGTTTCATCTTTATTAATAATAAAACCATTAAATGAAGATTCTTTACTTGTTATATCATCATTATAAGAATCAATCTTTTCTTCCATTTCATATAATTTATCATTACCAATTTTAACTTCCTTATTAAAATAAGATTTTAAAAGAGAGATATCTTCACTTAATGTATTATTAAAATTAATAATAAAATTATTAACTTCTTCTTTTAAATTATATATTTTTCCATTATATAAATAATTCATATATCCATAATCAATACTAAATAAAAAATTATACCAATTACTTTTAATAAATTTATTATTAATATTATCAAGTTCATTCAAATATTTATTTAAATCACTTTCTAAAGTATTAATTTTATCTACAGAAAGCGAAAACATATTTAAAGCATTATTAAACTTTTCTTTTTCTATCTTTATTTTTTCATTTAATAATAAAAATTCATTATCAAAAGTATAAATTATATCATCATCTTTAAATATAAGTTCATTTATAGTAGTTAATGTTTTATCTAATGATAATAAATTATTTTTATATTCATTTAATTTAATTTTATTATTAGTAGATATTGATGAATCTAATAAAGATTCATCAATAGTATTTATTAATTCTTCTTTTGTATTATTTAAAGAATCTAGTTTAATAAAATAATCAATATTTAAATCATAATAAGATTCAACTTTTTTATCCATTTTTATTAATTTATCATTTAAAATCGATAATTCATTATCAGTTTTTTTAATATTATTAATTAAACTTGTAACATCATTATATTCACTTTCAATTTTTTCCATTAAATTAATGTTATTAAAGGTAATAAAAAGATCATCATAAGAATTTTTTATATTTTGATAGGGTGAAAAAATAAAGGAGAGTGAAAAAAAGATAAAAAGGAAGGTAAAGCTAAAAGAAACTATTGATCTTTTAAAAAATTTAACATGTTTAATTTTATCGAATTCAACAACATATCTTTTAATTAATAAATAAATTATCCAAGAAACAATATAAGAAATAATTAAAGAAAGAAAAGAAGAAATTAAAAAAGAAAAAGAATTACTTATTCCTTTTAAAGCGCCTTCTAAAAATGAAGGAGATGTATAAATTGAAGGAAGAGTAGCTAAATTAACTCCAATATTTTTCCCAAAATCAACAAGTTCATTATTAACCATCGATATTGCATTAGCCGCCATAGAAGCAAAATCTGATAAATTAATATTATTCATCTCTAAAATTTTAGGCATTAAAGCACTTAAAAGAGGGAAAAATAAAAAGGAAAAACAAACAAATAAAATAGTGTGAATAATACTCATTAACGGATTTCTAAATAAACCAATAATTAATCCGATAATTATAAAAAGAGTAATTGCAATATCAAAAATCATTGTTAAAAATTCCTATCTACTATTATATCAAAAAGAGTTATTAACTTTAAAAATTAATAAAAGAGTTTTTTAAAACTTTCTTAATGACCTTAATTATTTTAAAATTATGATTCCTTGATTCATCATAATGTTTAAAAGCTAAAACATAATACCCGTTTTTAGATTTTGAACACCTTAAAATTTAGACTTTGAACAATAGATATTACAAAAATTCTCGATAAAA
>CALVYH010000009.1 GCA_944372115.1 uncultured Bacilli bacterium | reverse complement strand
CCAAGCACTTAGGATTAACCTTACCAAGATATAATAATTATACCTTATAGAAGATTTACCTGTTTTTATAGTAAAAAAAACGCGATAATCATCGCGCTATATTAATTTTTGGTGACCTTGAGGCGACTCGAACGCCTGACCCACAGCTTAGAAGGCTGTTGCTCTATCCAACTGAGCTACAAGGCCAAAATGCTTAATTATAATACCACTAAGTGAAATTAATTTCAAACTAATTTTGATAGCTTAGGTTATAAAAATTAATATTAAATATATATTTAATATTAGAAATATGATATATTTTTATCTTGGTAAAGGAAAGTTATTATGAGTGAAATTTCTAACAAGTTAATTGATATTATTAAAAACGTATTAAAAGAAAAACTAGATTACGAAGATAAAGATAATTTAGTAATGATTGAAATTCCAAAAGATAAGATTCATGGAGATTATTCAACAAATATTGCAATGAGACTTGCAAAAATTTTACATAATTCACCAATTAATATTGCAAATTCTTTAAAGGATGGTTTTTTAAATAATTCATTAATAAAAGAAGTTGAAGTTGTTAATCCTGGTTTTATTAATTTTTTCTTAAATCAAGGTAGCTTAACTAGCGTTATTAAAAAGGTTTTAGAAAAAAATGAAAATTATGGTCGCGGATCAAAGAAAAAAGGAAAAATAATGGTTGAATATGTTAGCGCCAATCCAACTGGAGATTTACATTTAGGTCATGCTAGAGGTGCTGCATATGGCGATGCTTTAACTAGAATAATGAAATTTGCTAATTATGATGTTTTAAGAGAATATTACGTCAATGATGCTGGAAATCAAATCAATGTTTTAGCAAATTCTCTTTTTGAAAGATATAAAGAAGCATTGTCTTTACCAATTGATTTAAACAAAGTTGGATATCAAGGAGAGGATGTTAAAATTTTAGCAACAAAAATTAAAGATGAAGATGGCGATAAATGGTTAAATGTTAGTGAAGAAGAGGCATTAGAACATTTTAAAAACATCGGTATTGAACTTGAGTTAAATAAAATTAAAAAAGATTTAGATTTATATAGAGTAAGTTTTGATCATTATCAAAGCGAAAGAGAACTTTATTCATCATTAAAGGTTGAAAAGACTTTAGAATATTTAAAGAAATCTCCTTATTGTTATGAATCTGAAGGAGCTTTATGGTTAAAGACAACTGAATTTGGCGATGATAAAGATCGTGTTTTAGTTAAAAGTGATGGTTCTTTAACATACCTTACCCCTGATATTGCTTATCATAAAGACAAGTTTGATCGTGGTTATGATGAATTAATCGATATTTTAGGCGCTGATCATCATGGATACATTGCAAGATTAAAAGCTGGTATTAAGATTATGGGAAATAATCCTGATGCTTTAAAAGTTTTAATTGTTCAGATTGTAAGACTTATGGAGAATGGCGAAGAAGTTAAAATGTCTAAAAGAACTGGTAATGCAGTTACAATCAGAGAATTATGTGAAGATGTTGGTGTTGATGTAGCTCGTTATTTCTTTATTTCAAAACCTATCGATTCGCATTTAGATTTTGATTTATCTTTGGCTAGAAAACAATCTGCAGATAATCCTGTTTATTATATTCAATATGCTTATGCTAGAATTTCATCGATTTTATCAAAAGATTCTTCGTTTATTATTAAAGATGAATATCCACTTTTAACTAATGAAAAAGAAATTGAGATTATTAAATTAATCGATAGTTTTCCAAAAGAAGTTGAAGATATTGCTTTAAGTAAAGAAGTTAATAAATTATGTAATTATATTTATAAATTAGCTCAAACATTCCACTCTTACTATAACGAAAATCGTGTTATTGATGAAAATAATAAAGAATTAACTAGTGAAAGATTATCTTTATTAAAAGCTTTAAGTATTGTTTTAAAAACATCTTTAAATCTTTTAGGTGTTGAAGCAAAGGAAAAGATGTAATTTATGATTGAAAGGTATCGTATCGATGAGATAGAAAATATCTTCTCTTTAGAGAGTAGATATAAATATTTTTTAAATGTTGAAATAGCTGTTATTAAAGGTTATGTCGAACTTGGAATTATTCCAAATGAAGATTATTTGAAAATAAAAGAAAAAGCAAAAGTTGATGTTTCTTTAATTAATAAAATCGAAAAAGAAACTAAGCATGATGTTATTGCTTTTACAAGATCGTTATCTACATTTTTAGATGAAGAAAAAAGATGGATTCATTATAATTTAACTTCAACTGACGTTGTTGACACAGCTCTTTCATTACAAATAAAAGATGCATCTAGTTTCGTTTTAATAGAAATCGACAAATTTTTAACTACTTTAAAAAATATGGCTTTAACCTACGAATATACTCCAATCATAGGTAGAAGCCATGGGATGCACGCTGAAATTACGTCTTTTGGTTTAAAATTTGCAACATATTATGATGAATTGATGCGTTGTAAAAAAAGATTCATTGATGAACTTAATAATGTTTGCTGCGCAAAAATTAGTGGAACAGTAGGCAATTTTGCAAATTTACCTTACGAACTTGAAGAAATTGTTGCAAAGGAACTTGGACTAAATAGACCAAATAGTTCAACACAAGTTCTATCAAGAGATCGTTTAATGGGTTTTACCTTTTCAATGGTTGCAATTGCTTCTTTATTAACAAAGATTTCCACTGAAATTCGTCACCTCTCTAGAAGCGAAGTAAAAGAAGTTGGCGAACATTTTTATCAAAATCAAAAAGGAAGTAGTGCAATGCCACATAAAAAGAATCCTATAAGTAGCGAAAATGTGGCCGGTTTGGCTAGATATATTATCTCTTCATTATATATGGCTATTGAAAATAATGACTTATGGCATGAAAGAGATATATCTCATTCGTCTAATGAACGCATCTATATAAATGATGATATTTCACTCTTAATTTATATTCTAAGAAGAATGGATAAGGTGATAACTGATTTAGATGTCGATAAAGAAAAAATGATTAAAGATATTGAAATGGATAATGGTGTAATTTTCTCTGGAAGAGTTTTAAATTATATTTTAGATAAATATACATCTCATTCGAGAGAAGAAGTTTATGATAACATTCAAAAAATAGCTTTTAGAGCTATTAACGAAGGAATTAATTTAAAAGAATTATTAATTCAAGATTCATATTTTAATAAACTTTTATCAAAAGATGAATTAAATGAATTATTCTCTTATGGCTATTATTTTAAGAATATAAAGAATATTTACAAAACTATTGGAATTAAATAGGTTGTTTTCAACCTATTTTTACATTTAAAGGAGAAATTATGGAAAATTCAATTAAGGGTTTAGTCGTCGTTGGTTCTCAATGGGGCGATGAAGGAAAAGGAAAAATAGCTAATTATTTAGCATCAAAAGCTGATGTTATCGTTCGTTATCAAGGTGGTGACAATGCTGGCCATACTGTAAAATTTAATAATAAAGAATTTCATTTAAGATCTATACCAAGTGGCATTTTTTATGAAGATAAAATTAATATTATGGGAAATGGAATGGTAATTAATCCATTATCATTAGCAAAAGAAATGCACGAATTGCTTTCGGCTGGTTATACTTTAAATAATTTAGTTATCTCTTCTAGAGCAACGCTTGATATGAGTTATGATTTAGAACTTGATGGATTAAAGGAAGCTAAGTTAAAAGATAAATTTATTGGTACAACTAAAAAAGGAATAGGGCCATCTTATACTGATAAGGCTGAAAGATCATCTTTACGCATGTGTGATTTTTTAGATGACGATTTTGAAATAATTTATAAAAATAAACTAGAAGAAAAAAATCAATTAATTGAATTTTACGGTGGAAATAAAATTTCCTATGAAGAAACAATTGCTGATTATTTAAAAGCTAAAGAATTAATTGCTCCACACGTAAAAGAAACAGTTTCTTTTATTCATAACTTAAGAGAAGAAAATAAAAAAATTCTTTTTGAGGGCGCTCAAGGGACAATGCTTGATATAGATTTTGGAACATTTCCATATGTTACTTCTTCATCAGTTAATGCCGGAGGAGCAATTTCTGGTTCCGGAATCGGTCTTGGTTATGTAAATGATTGTATTGGAATTATCAAGGCTTATACAACAAGAGTTGGCGAAGGTCCATTTGTAACTGAATTTTTTGATGAAAAAGCTAATTTAATTCGTGAAATAGCTCACGAATATGGCGTTAATACTCATAGACCTAGAAGAATTGGTTGGCTAGATTTAGTTCAATTAAAATATTCTCAATCCGTTAATGGATTTAAATACGGGGCTTTAATGCTCTTAGATGTTTTTTCTTTCTTAGATGAAATTAAAGTTTGTGTTTCCTATGAGCTTGATGGAAAAGAGATTGATTTTTTACCAACTTCATTAAAAGAGCAATATCGTGCTAAACCTATTTATAAAACATTTAAATCATTTAAGGGTGTAGATATTTCTAAATTAAATCGTTATGAAGACTTACCTATTGAAGCAAAAGAATATATCCAATTCATTGAAAATTATTTAAAAATTAAAATTGTAATTATATCTGTTGGGCCATCCAAAGAGCAAACAATTATTCGTGAAGAAATTTTTTAAAAAATAGATTAAAAACGACATAAAAATTTTATAATTTTTTTCGCTAAATTTTATTTAATAAAAAGTCTAAAAAAATGCGATAAAATCCAAATTTATCGCATTTTTATTTTTTTTAAAAAAGATATAAAAAAAATATATAAAAAAATAAATAAAAAATTTTATTGATTTTTAAAAAGAAAACACTTATATTTTTTTCAATGTTTTAAAATTTTTAAGGCAGGTAATAGGGGGCTTAATTTTATGGATAATAAGAACTATATTATTGAACTTAAAAACGTTTCCAAAATATACGAAGATGGAACAATAGCGGTTGATAATTTTAACTTTTATGTTAGAAAAGGTGAATTTGTTACATTTTTAGGACCATCAGGTTGTGGAAAATCAACAACTTTAAGAATGATAGCTGGTTTTGAATTTCCTTCTAAAGGTGAAATTTTATTAAACGGAAAAGACATTTCTAATCTTCCACCTAACAAAAGACCAATTAACATGGTTTTTCAACGCTATGCACTTTTCCCACATTTGGATGTTTATGATAATATCGCCTTTGGGTTAAAACTAAAAAAGATTGCTATACCTTTAAAAGATAAAGAAGGCAAACCTGTTTTAAAAATTAATAAAAATAAGGTAAAAAATTTAAAAAGAGAAATATATTTAACTAAAAAGAATAAGCATTTAAATGAAGAAGAAAAAGAAACAAAACTTAATGAATATAATCTTGCATTAGAAAAAGCTAAAACTACACCAGAGCAAGCATACAAATATAAAAAATTAAGCGATAGAGAAATCGATGAAAAGGTTGCAAGAGCGTTAAAAATTGTCGACCTCGAGGCATTAGAAGATCGTGATATTTCTACTCTTTCTGGTGGCCAACAACAAAGAGTTGCTATTGCAAGAGCTATTGTTAACGAACCTGAAATTTTGCTTTTAGATGAACCATTAGGTGCTTTAGATTTAAAAATGAGAAAAGATATGCAAATCGAATTAAAGGAAATGCATACCAAACTTGGAATCACTTTTATTTATGTTACACATGACCAAGAAGAAGCATTAACAATGTCCGATACAGTTGTTGTTATGAAAGATGGCCTAATTCAACAAATAGGTAAGCCAAAAGAAATTTATGATGAGCCTAAAAATGCATTTGTTGCTGATTTTATTGGTGAATCTAATATTTATAATGCGACAATGATTAAAAAAATGAGTGTCAGATTCTTGGACCATAATTTTGATTGTTTAGATGATTTTCCAGTTAATGAAAAAGTTGATGTTGTCATTCGTCCAGAAGACATCATTATAAAAAATGAAAATGAAGGCATGATTAATTGCAAAATAACAACTAAAATTTTTAAAGGTGTTAATTACCAATATATTGCGCTAGTTGGAAAAAATGAAGTAATGATTAAATCAACGAAAGAATATGATGTTGGCCAAACAGTCGGATTAGATATTTATCCTGATTCAATCCAAATTATGAAAAAAGATTTCACAACAAATATTTATACCGATGCTTGGATTAATAAAAACAATCAAGTTTGTATTGATGACGTACCTTTTGATTGTGATATTCTTCAACTTGTCGAAGGTGGGAAAGAAGAGGATGGATATATTGTTGATAAAAAAGGGAAAAAATATGACTTTAACGACGCAGATGTTGTTGCTGAAGTCGGCTTAGATAAAATTGAAATTGTTGATGATATTGAAAGTGAAAATTCTCAAATTGTTGGCGAAATTGTCGATAGCGTTTATAAAGGCGATCACTATCAATATATTGTTAGAACTGAAAATGAAGAGGATTTTGTCTGTCTTTCATCATATACTTACAATCTAAATGATAAAGTCGGAATTCATATTAATAAAAATGACATAAAATTAAGACTTAAAAAAGAGGTAAGCAACTATGAAATTTAGTTTACAAAGGAAGCAACTTTGCATTCCATATTTCATTTTTTTAATCCTTTTTGTTGTTATTCCGATTTTATTTATTCTTTTTTATGCGTTCACTGATTCTGCTGGTAACTTTTCTTTATATTCATTAATTGCTTTTTTCACTTCAACCAATAAAATAAATGTTTTAATACAATCGTTATTATTTAGTGTAATTAATACAATTATTTGCTTACTTGTTGGTTACCCAATCGCATATATTTTAGCTTCTTCAAAAGCTAAATTTAATTATGTCGTTGTTATGCTTTTTGTTATGCCAATGTGGATTAATTTCGTTTTAAGAACTGGCGCAACGAGAGATGTTTTAACTTGGATTGGATTAAATGGTGGTCAGCATCCATATATAGCTACATTTATTGGCTTATTTTATAATTATCTTCCATTCGTAATCTTACCTTTATATTCAACAATGCTTAAACTTGATAAAGCTCAAATTGAAGCTGCTTCTGATTTGGGTTGCAATAGATTTCAAGTATTTACAAAATCTATTTTTCCTCAAACGATTCCAGGAGTTGTTAGTGCAGCCCAAATGGTTTTTATGCCAACAATGTCATCTTACGTAATTCCAGAAACTTTAAGTGAAGGAAAAATTATTCTTTTTGGTAATTCAATATATTTAGGTTTTTCTAATAACCAATGGAATAGCGCATCATTTATGGCTATTATAATGCTCGCTATAGTATGTATTTCTATGCTTGTTACAAGAAATTACACTGAAAAAGATCAAGAAGGAGGAAGTTCGAGATGGTAAAAAAAGCTTTTAAATATACTTTTGTATACCTTGTTTTATTAATTACCTACATTCCAATTTTTGTCCTTATTGCTTTTTCTTTTACAAATACTACATATATTGGTGATTGGAATGGCTTTTCTTTAGAATTATTTATTAATCTTTTTAATTCCAAAGAAACAATGATTGCCTTAGGAAATACTTTAATTATTGCTTTTATTAGTGCTATTGTTTCAACATTTTTAGGTGTTACTGGTGCGATTGGAGCATTTTATTCTAAAAAAAGAACTAGGGCTCTTTATGAAAATTTAAATCAACTACCAGTTGTTAATCCTGAAATTGTTATAGCTTTAAGTTTAGTTGTTATGTTTGTTTTTTTAGGAAATACGATTTTTAAAGAAAATTTATTTTCTTTTTGGACGTTATTAGTAGGGCATGTAATTTTAAGTGCTCCATTTGTATATTTAAATGTAAAACCAAAACTTCAACAAATGGATCCTTCTTTATATGAAGCTGCTCTTGATTTAGGTTGCTCACCTAAAAAAGCTTTGTCAAAAGTTATGATCCCTCAACTTTTGCCTGGTATTTTATCAGGATTTATATTGGCTATTACATTATCTTTAGATGATTTTATAATTACTGCTTTCACTCGTGGTCCTGGATTACTTAGCGGAGAAAATGCGATTGAAACTTTGTCAACTTTAGTACAAGCTAAAATTAAAAAAGGCCCTATTCCACCAGAATTACGAGCATTAACTACAATTATTTTCTTTGTTGTATTAATTGTTGTTATTGGTATAACTATTTATCAAAACAAATCAAAAAATAGAGTAAAAAGAAGGAGGAGTTTTTAAAATGAAGAAAAATTATAGATCTTTATTTCTTATCCCTTTTTTACTTAGTGGATTAACAGCTTGTTCAAATAATGAAACGAATAATAAGGAAGACACTATTTATGTTCATGTTTTAAATGCCGAAGATTACATGGATATGAGTCTTTTAGATTCTTTTTCTGAGATGATTTATGAAAGAGATCAAAAAAAAGTAAGTATAATTTATGATACTTACGATACTAACGAAACCATGTATAATTCTTTAAAAACAGGGAAAACGACATATGATCTTATTTGTTGTAGCGAATATATGGTTCAAAGACTTGCCAATGAAGGTTTATTGCATACATTAGATTTCTCTAAACTTCCAAATTATAAAAAATATACAACCAAATATTTGCATAGTTTTGATGATAATAGTGGAAAACTTAATCTTTTAGGGGTAAATAATAACTCTGGAACATATACTTTAGCAGATTATGCTGCAGGATATATGTGGGGAACATTAGGCATTTTATTTAATCCTGATTATGTTTTAACTAATAATGAAGCTAAATTTAATAATAATCCTGAATGGAAAGATTTATCTTATGAAGAAAGGAAAGAAAAATTAATAGAAACTTTCTCAAGTTCTGATGGATATTCATTTTTATGGGATGATTTAATTGCCGGAACTCAATCAATTAAAGATTCAATGAGAGATACTTATGCAATTGGTAATTTTGAAGTATTTAAGGATTATTATTTAAATACTGATGATTCTTATAATAAAAGAAATGAAAAATTTAATGATTCTAGCGATGAAACTATTGAATTAATTAAAAATAAATTAATTGAATTAAAATCTAATATTTTCGGATTTGAGGTAGATAGTGGAAAAAATGATATTGTCACTCAAAAAATCGGTGTTAATGTTGCTTGGAGTGGAGATGCTGTTAATTCAATTAATAGAGGATATTATGCTGATGATGATTGGACTATAGTAAGGGATGACATAGTTGAACTTTATTATACAATTCCTGAAATTGGGGCTAATGTTTGGATGGATTGTTTTGCAACACCTTTGCAAAACAATGAAAGTTATTATTCTAGTGATGAATATAAATATACTTTAGAATTTTTAGATTATTTATCTTCTCCTGATAATGCAATTGCAAATGTTTATTATAATGGTTATACATCTTTTATTACTTCAAATTCTTCATCTGATGAAATTGATAATGCTATGTTAGCATACATGCTTTATAGTTATGATTTTAGTGATGGGGATGAAGATGAAGATTTAAGTAGTTATGAAACTTATGATATCACTCCATTTTTCAATATTGATGAAAATATCGATTCATTTAGTGTAGATCTTTCTTATGTTAGCGAGGCTTTATTAGAAGAAGAAGTAGATGATAGAGTATTTACCTTTTCTAAAGATGAAAATGGTGAGATAAAAATATTAATTCATTATGACCCATCGTCTTTTGAAGGAAGATTATTAACAGCTCAATATCCTGAAAGAAGTGATACAAATACTTTATATGTAATGAATGATTATGGAATACAAAATGATAAAATCGTATCAATGTGGGAAGATGTAAAGGTTAACCCGCTTCCATTATGGATTGTTGTTTCTTTATTAACTTTTGTAATTCTTGTCTTAGGTTATTTAGGTTCTTATAAATTAATAAGAATGTATAAACTTAAAAGAAGAAAAAGATTAAGAGCATTAAATAAATAATTTATATTAAAGCTATTAAACTATCTTAATAGCTTTTTTTGTTACATATTTTTGTCACTATTATTTTATTTTATTCGCTGATAAAGAATAGAAAATACAATATAATTATATAGATAAAGTAAATAAGCGGAGGGGAAAAATAATGAGTGAAATTAATGTTAGCATTATTAATCAAAAAACATTACGTTTAGAAGAAGATGCAAAAAAAGGCGATACTATTGATTTAGAAAAAATCACCTCTATAGATAATTCTTATCTTTTATCTTTAATCGAAGAAGAAAAAAATGAACATATAAATAGATTAATTGATGAAGCTATTAAACATAAAGAAAATGAATTAAAAGCTTCTTATTTAAATGAGTTAAAAAATAAAGAGGTTACTATTGAAAATTTAAAGAAAGATATTGATTCTTTAAATAAAACTAAAGAAAATGATATTAAAATAAAAGAAAATGAAATAACTAATCTTTTAAAAGAAGAATATGAAAAGAAATTAAAAGAAAAAGATGATGAATTTTTAAAAATAAATGAAGAATTAAATATATTTAAAAATAATGAAAATATAAAAATTGAAAACGAAAAGATAAAACTTCGTTTAGATTTAGAAAAAGATATTAATAATTTACGTAGCGAAAATGATAATTTAAAAAAAGAAAAAGATAATAGCCTTTCATTATTAAAACTAGAACTCGAAAAAGATTTTAATGAAAAAATCAAAGAAAAAGATAATTTGATTAATCTACAAGCTAATGAAATTAGTCGTTTAAGTTTAAATAAAAGCTCACAAAATAGTAAAATTTTGGGCGAAAAGTTAGAAAGATGGGCAAACGAAGAATATCAAAATTATGCTTTAAGTGGTTTTATTAATTGTAAATTTTATAAAGATAATATTGCGATTAAAGATGAAGATGAAACAAATGGAACAAAAGCTGATTTTATCTTTGAAAGTTACGTAGATAATTCTTATAAAAAGGAAGAATTATTAACTTCCGTTTGTTTAGAGATGAAAAATGAAAGTAACGTAAGTGTTAATAAAAAGAAAAATAGTGATCACTACGCTAAACTTGATAAAGACAAAAAGAAAAAGAACTGTGAATACGCTTTACTTGTTAGTGAACTTGAATGGAATGATGAAAATGACGCCCCAATTAAAAAAGTTAGTGGTTATGAAAATATGTATGTTGTTAGACCACCTTACTTTATTACATTTTTATCATTGGTTAATGTATTAGCATTAAAATATCGTGAAATTTTACTTAAAGCAAATAAAGAAAATATTGAATTTGAAGAAAAGCAAAATATTATTGATGAATTTAATAAACTTAAAGCAACATATTTAGAAAATTATACCGAAAAAATTAATAAAAAAATTATTTCTATTAAAGATAATGCTACAAAAATTATATCAATGGCTAATTCGATATTAGAAGATTCCAATAAAGTTATTAATGATTATATTGGTGAAATAAAAAATAAAGTTGATAGATTCGATATTATTAAAATTACTAATAAAATAGATAAGCTCGAAAAATAAAATTAAAACGCGCCAACTATTAGGTTAGCGCGTTAAAATTATTTTTTTGGAGCTTCCTAGCGGATTTGAACCACTGGTCACTGAGTTGCAGTCAGTTGCCTTACCAACTTGGCTAAGGAAGCATAATTGAATGCTTAATTAATATATCATAGATATTATTTAACTTCAAGAAAATTGAAAAAATGAAAAGATAAAAAAGTTAAAATGTTGTTGATTTTATATCGAAGTCTCGATATAATATTTGAGCATTAAATAGTTCGGGGCGTAGCGTAGCTTGGTATCGCGTCTGCTTTGGGAGCAGAAGGCCGCAGGTTCAAATCCTGTCGCCCCGACCATTAACATTGAATTATTTCCACTCGCATTTATGAGTGGTTTTTATTTTTTAGGATATTAGTAATATTAAAATTAGTTTAAAAAAGATGGTAGGCTATTATAAATAATTTTTTAAAAGAATATCTTAATAAGAACTAGATAAATCAATGAAACATGGAGAATTAAAAATAGAACTTGTCAATAAATTTAGCGATGATAGAAAAAGTTACCAAAAATCAAAAATTTTTATTAATATGATATTAAATAAAGTAATTCAATGATTTTTTTATTTTTTCATCTAGTTTTTATAAGTTCTCTTTTAAATAGAATTAATAAATATATCAAATATTCATTATATATTTTATAATCTTTATATTAAGTGAATATCAAAAGAATTTTATGGTTGACATTAATGTTTTATATGCTGGAAATAGAGCCGTAACAAAAGGCATTTTACTTTCGTGCCTATCTTTAGTCATGAAAAATAAAAATTCTAATATTAATATTTTTATTTTAACTGCTGATTTTAGTGATATTAATTCTAAATATTTACCAATTTTAAAAGAAGATATTGCTAAAATCGAAACAATATTAAAGGTCTATAATCCAAATACTAAGGTTAGTTTATTAGATAAAGAAGAAGTTATCTTAAAAAATCATGATACGTTTAAAAAACTTGATAATTGGTTTACTCCGTATTCTCTTTTAAGACTTTGTGCTGGAGAAATTCCTTCTTTGCCAGAGAAAATATTATATTTAGATAGTGATACTATGGTTTATAACTCTTTAGAAGAATTATTTACTATGGATGAAATAAATAATTATGTTTTGGGTATTGTTGTAGATAAAATGGGGAAATTTTGGATAAGAAAAGATTACTTTAATTCTGGTGTTCTATTTATAAATTTAAAAAAAGCAAGAGAGGTTAAATTTTTTGAAGAAGTTTTCGATTTAGTTAAAACTAAACATTTTCTCTTTTTAGATCAAAGTGCTTTAAATTCGGTCGCTAAAAAACATGGCTACGCTTTATATTTAGATGGCAAATATAATGAACAAAGAAATGTTAAAAAAAATACTGTTATAAAACATTTTTGTAAAGGCATTAAATGGACTCCTTTTTTCCATGTTTATAATGTTAAGCAATGGCAATTCGAGAAAGTTCATAAATCTTTAAAAATCTATGAATTTGATGATATTTTTGAAGAATATAAAAAAATAGAAAGTAGTTTTAAAGAGAATAATATTATTATGGAAATAGAACATTTAAGAAAAAGTTATGGTAGTTTAAAAGCTGTTAACGATATATCTTTTAAAGTAAAAAAAGGAAGTTTGTTTGCTTTTTTAGGTGTTAATGGTGCCGGGAAATCGACGACAATTAATATAATCTGTTCAATTTTAAAGAAGGATAGTGGACGTGTTATTGTTTGTGGGCATGATATTGATAATGACAAAGAAAATCAATTAATAAAAGAAGAAATCGGAATTGTTTTTCAAAATAGTGTTCTTGATAATGATTTAACGGTTTTAGAAAATTTAAAAATTAGAACATCTTTTTATTCTTTAACTAAAAAAGAATCTGACAAAAAATTAAAAAGAATTACTGAATTACTAGAATTAGAACCAATTTTAAATCGACAAGTTAAAAAATTAAGTGGTGGTCAAAAGAGAAGGGTTGATATCGCTAGAGCGATGGTACATGAGCCAAAATTATTAATTTTAGATGAACCAACAACTGGTTTAGACCCTAAAACTCGTTTAAATGTTTGGACACTAATTGATGAAATTAGAGAAAAAACTGGAATGACAGTATTTTTAACAACGCATTATTTAGAAGAGGCTGATCAAGCAACGTATGTTGTTATAATGGATAGAGGCAAAATAATAGCTCAAGGAACACCTAATGATTTGAAGAATGCTTTTAGCAGCGATTATGTTCTAGCTTTTTTAAATAAGAATGATAAATTTGAAGAAATTTTAAAAGAAAATAGTGAAAATTTTGTTTATGATTCTGATAAAAAGGCATATAAAATTTTTGTTGATACCCCATTAAAAGGAAAAAACTTAATTGACAAATATTCTAATTTTATTACTGATTTTGAACTTTTAAAAGGAAATATGGATGACGTATTCTTGAATGTAACTGGCAAAAATATTGTTTTTGAAAATGGTGAGAATAATGAATAAAAAAAGAAATGCAAATATATTTTTTAATTTAACTAAAAGACATTTAATTGTTTTCTTTCGTTCGAAAATAACGGTTCTTTATACATTAATTGTTCCGGTTATAGTTTTAGGAATTTATATTTTATTTTTAAGAGAACTTGAAATTTCTAGCGTTAGAACTATTCTTCAAGATTTAGATATAAAAGCTAATAATACTTTAACTAAAATTTTAGAAACTGTTATTGATTCATGGATGTTAAGTGGAATTTGTGCAGTTACTTCTGTAACTGTTTCAATACAAACGAATTATATTTTTGTTCGTGATAAAGATAGAGGCATAAATAGGGACTTTATTTCTTCACCGGTAAAAGGACCTGTTTTGATAGGTACATATTTTTTAGCGAATTTTATTATTACTTTTTGTATAAACTTTATTTTTGTATTAATTTGCTTTATTTATTTATTTGTGAATGGTGAATTTGTTTTAAATTTTGCAGACTTTTTAACGATATTTGCTGTTTTAGTATTTTCCGTTGTTTCAGCAACCCTTATGACTACTTTTATTTGTTCTTTTATGAATAAAGAAAGTAGTTTAACATCTATTATTGCTATATTTTCGACAGCTATTGGTTTTTTAATTGGTGCCTATATGCCAATGAGCATGTTGCCTACTTGGGTTAATAATTTATGTATGTTTTTACCTCCAACACATGCTTGTGGACTTTTTAGATACGCTTTTTTATTAAAACCTTTTGACCAATTAAAAACTTATGTTTTAGATCCAATAAATGGAATTAATGACGGAAGCGAGTTTATTTCCTCTTTAGAAAATAGTTTTGGCTTCGATTATAAATTTTTTGGATTAACCATTACGCCTTCTTACATGTCTTTAGTTATTGTTGTTTTTATAATTATTTTTGTTATATTAAATATTATAGTTGGCAACAACTTAACAAAAGTTAAAGATAATAAATTAGCAAGATTAGCTAAAAGAAAAAAATAATTAAGGATTTTTAATTTAGTTAATATTTATCTAATGGTATATTAAATATAGGGGAATTCAAAATGAATAAAATTTATAACGAAAGTGAAGAAATGTATTTAGAAACAATATTAATTTTAAAAAGTGAAAAACAAAATGTTCATGCTATTGATATTTCTAATAAAATGGGGTTCTCACGAGCTTCCGTTTCTAGAGCTATGCAAAATTTAAAAAATAAAGGCTATATCGATATATTAAGCAATGATTCAATCATCCTTTTAAAGAAAGGAGAAGAATATGCCGATAAAATTTATAGTAGACATAAAACACTAACCGAATTTTTAATTAAATTAGGTGTTAAAAATGAAGTTGCTGAAGAAGATGCGTGTAAAATAGAACATGTCGTAAGTGATGAAACTATTGAAGCAATAAAAAAATATAATTCCACACATTAATTGTGTGGTTTTTTCTTTAATATATTTGTTATCTATAACTAACTTTTTCTTTACTTTTTTTTGTAAAGGGTATTAAATATAGTTGTTGTTAGCGATGGTTAACAAAATTAAATAACAAATTTATTTAATGGAGGATTTAGAAAGTATATGCCAATTGCAATTGCGCCTTTAAATACCCCACTAAGGGTAATAAGGATATCATCAGATCCTAAAGTTAAAAAACATTTGGAAAGTCTTGGAATAACAATTAATTCAACAATAACTATTCTTTCTTCGGATTCCGGAAATGTAGTCATTATGATTAAAGATGGAAGATTAGCTCTTGATAAAGTTATTGCAAGCACAATTTTTGTTTGTTAGGAGTATTTATTATGGAAAAAACGCTAGATACTTTTAAAGTAGGAGAAAAAGGTATTATAGTAGCCGTAAATGGAGAGGGAGTTACTCGAAGAAGACTATTTGATATGGGTGTTACCCCTGGTGCTAGTGTATTTTTAAGAAAAAAAGCACCACTTGGAGATCCAATTGAAGTTACAATTAGAAATTATGAGCTAACTCTAAGAAAAAGCGAAGCTAAAAATGTTGTTATGAAAGTTGAGGGTGAATAATATGATTAAAGTTGCTTTAGCAGGTAACCCAAATTGTGGGAAAACAACATTGTTTAACGGTTTAACAGGTTCAACAGCACATGTTGGAAACTGGCCTGGTGTAACAGTTGACAAAAAGGAAGGAGTTTATAAAAAGGGTAGTGAGCCAATAGATATTGTTGATTTACCTGGTATTTATTCTTTATCTCCTTATACACCAGAAGAAGTTATTTCAAGAAATTTCATTATTGATGAAAAACCAGATTGTGTTATTAATCTTGTTGATGCTACCAATCTTGAAAGAAATTTATATTTGACAACACAAATTTTAGAAATGGATGTCCCTGTTGTTGTTGCTTTAAATATGATGGATGTCTTAGATAAAAATAAAGATAAAATTGATGTTGAATTATTATCAAAAAATCTTGGTGTTCCTGTTGTTCCTATTAGTGCTTTAAAGGAAGACAATCTAAAACAACTAATGGAAGTTGTTACTCAATATGCAAAAACACCTAGAAAAGGAAGTAGCATATTAATCAATACATCTGTTGGACCAATTATTAAAAAGGTAAAAGAATCTTTAGATAAAAATGGTTTAGACAATTCTTTATTCCATGCTGTCAAATTAGTTGAAGAAGACAGTATTGAAAAAAATAATCATCCTCGTGAATATCAATTAGTTGTTGAAGCAAAAGGAGATATTAAGGATTCTGTATTTGGAAATGATTTTGAAGCTATTATTGCTGATAATCGATATAAATATATTCAAAATCATTATTCCATAGCCTTAACTAAACATAAAGAAGCCAATATTGATGAAAAAACTGGAAAGAAGAAAAGATTTGCAAACGAAACTAAATCAGATCGAATTGATAGAGTTTTAACTAATAGATTCCTTGGGTTAATTATTTTTGTAGTAATTTTGTTCTTTATTTTCCATTTCACATTCGGTGAAGATTTGTTCTATTTAAACGCAATGGGCGTTTTTGGTGATAGTGAATATGCTATTGCTGCAGGAACCCCTTGGGAAGGGATAATATTTGCTGGTGGTACTGGCATTCAATCTCCAGGAGTATTTTTACAAACTTGTTTAGTTGGTTTTACAGATTGGATAACTGAACTAGTAGGTACAGGAATGTCTTCCGCAGGAGCATCAAACTGGGCACAAGCCTTAGTGTGTGATGGCTTACTTGCTGGTGTATTTTCTGTTTTAAGTTTCTTGCCACAAATCTTATTATTATTCTTATTCTTTTCAATCTTAGAAGATACAGGATATATGGCTCGTGTTGCTTTTATTCTTGATCGTATATTTAGAAGATTTGGTGTAAGCGGAAGAGCATTTATGCCAATGATAATGGGATTTGGATGTAGCGTTCCTGCTATGACAAATACAAGAACATTAGCTACAGAAAAAGAAAGAATTGCTACAATTAGAGTTATCCCATTCTTCTCATGTAGTGCAAAATTACCTATATTGACAGCTTGCGCTGGAGCTATTATTACAATGTTTAATGTATCGAATGCTGATATTATTACATTGGGAATGTATTTTACTGGCATTGTTGTTGCCATTATAGCTATTCTTGTTATGAGAAATACAACGTTAAGAGGAGAAACACCTCCATTTATTATGGAACTTCCAGCTTATCACTGGCCTAAATTTTCCTCTTTGATGTTACATGTTTGGGATAAATGTAAACATTTTATTAAAAAAGCTTTCACAATCATTTTAGTTTCAAACATTATAATTTGGTTCTTACAATCATTTACTCCAGATTGGCAATATATTGAATATGCTGATGGTGAATTTTTAGGCTCGTTTACTACTGATGATTCAATACTCGCTCAAATAGGAAAAGTAATTCAACCTTTATTTACTCCTTTAGGCTTTGGATCTCAACTCGGACAATTTGGTTGGGTATTTGCAGTCGGTGCAATTACTGGTTTAATTGCAAAAGAAAATGTTATTGCTACATTTGGCATGTTAGGTGCTGCTTTAAGTGCAGCTGGAGCAGTTGATCCTTCTACTTTACCTTCTACAATCGCATCAATTGAAGGTGCTAGTGATGTTGGTTTGATGGTTGCTGCTACCGGAATCAATGTCCCTGGAATATTAGCATTTATTGTATTTAATATGACAACAATTCCTTGTTTTGCTGCTGTAGCTACTGCAAAAGCAGAATTAAAGAAGGGAACTTTAAAAGGTACATTATTATTTTGGATTGTCACTTCCTATATCGCTTCTAGTATATTCTATATTGTTGGAACATGGTGGTGGACAGTGTTTATTTACTTAGGAATCGCTATACTTGCAATTGTATTAATTTATTTAATCAATAAGAAAAAAGATCAAAACGCAAAAATCTTAAAGGCATAAATTTATGACATGGATTGATATTTTAGTAATTTGTATTCTTTTTATAATTATTTCTTTACTTATAATTTATTTTGTTAGAAAAAAGATTAAAGGTCACTCTGTTTTATCAGAATGTGATTGTTGTTCTTCAAAAAATAAATTAGTTAAACAATATAATAAAAAATATAATAAAAAGAAGTGTTGTAGATAATATTATTTTTAATTCTGTAGATGTAATTTTAATCCTGAAATGACCATTTAAAAAAATGAAAAAATTTTTAAAAAAATAAAATTAAGCGCTTGATTTTTATACTGTTTCTTGGTATATTAATTAAGCGCTATTCGTTTGGGCCCTTAGTTAAATGGGATAACACTAGCTTTGCAAGCTTGGATTAGGAGTTCGATTCTCCTAGGGTCCACCATTAAAAAAAGAACGTTTAGAAGATTAGATAGAGATGGCAGCGTAGCTCAGTTGGTTAGAGCAGTCGGCTCATACCCGGCGCGTCGAGGGTTCGAGTCCCCCCGCTGCTACCAAATTTGAAACTCGCGGACCATTAGCGCAATTGGTTAGAGCGGACCGCTCATAACGGTTAGGTTCTGGGTTCAAGTCCTAGATGGTCCACCATTTTAAGGAGAAATACCCAAGCGGCTGAAGGGGTCGGTCTTGAAAACCGATAGAAGATGCAAGTCTTGCGAGGGTTCGAATCCCTCTTTCTCCGCCATTATTAAAAACGAAATCGCGAGGTAGAGCAGTCTGGTAGCTTGTAGGGCTCATAACCCTGAGGTCGCAGGTTCAAATCCTGCCCTCGCAACCATTTAAAAATATCACTAAATGGTGTTTATATATATGTAGTCACGAGTAATCGTGATTTTTTTATGACAATTTTTATTTGGTTTTAATTACTAGGTGTGCTAGTGATTATATTTTAAAATATTAAAAACAATTGATTTTACCGAACTTTTATTTATAATGTGTATTGATGAATGCAGAAAATTTAGCAAGTTGGTTTCTTCGTTCTAGTGAAGCTTTGTTACTTGCTGTTATATTGGCTTTAATTATATTTCTCGCCCTATTTTGGTATTTTTTTGCATACTTTGTTTTGTCTTTAAAAAAACATAAAAAATTACCAAAAGGTAAAGTTTATTATAAGTATGCTGTTTTAGTTCCCGCAAGAAATGAAGATCAAGTTATTGGTCATATTTTAGAATCGCTTAAAAATCAAACGTATCCTCATGAATATTTTGATGTTTATGTAATTGTAGAATCTAAAGATGATCCAACAGTAAAAATAACCAAAAAATATAAATTTAATGTAATTATTAGGAAAGATTTAGTTAATAAAAAAACTAAAGGCTTTGCTCTTGATGAAGCTTATAAATATATTAAAGAAAATGATCTTCATTATGATGCATTTATTGTTTTTGATGCAGATAATGTTGCAAAAAGTGATTATATTGATTTAATGAATGATGTAAAAAACGCTGGATTTAAAGTTGGCATGGGCTATCGTAATTTTACTAATTCTTCTGCGAATTGGATTAGTGCATGTAGCGCGACACTTTTTGCTTATATGAATCAATTTACCTCTAATGGAAGAAGTATTTTATTTAAAAAAATGACTTTAACTGGTACTGGTTATTTTGTTGATTTTGACATTATTGATAATGAAGGAGGATGGATATTTAATGGAATGACGGAAGATGTTGAATTAACTAAATATTGTTATTATCATAATGTTCCGATGAAGTATTATCCAATTGCTCAATATTATGATGAGCAAGCTACTACTTTAAAAGTAGTCCATAAACAACATATTAGATGGGTTTGGGGTTATTTTGCTAATGATAAAAAATATAAAAAGAAAAATAAACCTGATTATCATGCTTTAAAAAAAGGAACACAAAACACTTCTCTTTTTGAATTTAATGTTTCGATTTATCCTCTTGTTGTTATAGTTGGGTTATTAGTTTTAGCTTTTTTAATTTCTTTAGGTTTTTTTATCGCTTCATTAGTTTTTAGCGCAATTTTTGAAGTATTTAGGAGTGAATTAATTTCCTTAAGTATGTTTGTTTGGGTTTTAGTTTACTTTTTTATTCTTTGGGTTTTTGTTGGCTTAGTCGCATTTGTTACTTTCGTTATTTCAAATAAATATTTAAAATTTAGTGTAGGATTACAAATAAAAGTCATATTCTCATATTTATTTTTCTTTGCTGACTTTGTTTTTGCGTTCTTAGATGGATTATTCCATAAATATAAAAGAGTTAGTTGGGATAAAATTAAACATGATGGTATTATTACTAATAAGGAGGCTTTAGAGAATATAAAAAATGAAAATAAGAAAGGAAGATAAAAGAGTCATTTATTTTAGTGATGAATTAAATGATGATTTTGGTAACATTGATTTAAATAAAATCGAAGTTAGTGATAAATATAAATACAAAAGAAATTTATTCGAAAAAACTTTTGGTAATATTCTTTATTGGTGTTTTGCTAAACCTATTTTAGGTGGATATAGTCTTTTTAATGGGATGAAAGTAAAGGGTAAAGAAAATTTAAAAGAATATTATAGAATTTTAAAAATAAATAAAACCGGAGGTTTTATTTATGCTAATCATGTTTCTAATGAAGATGCTTTTTATATTCAATGCTTAATTATTAATAAAAAAAGAGTTAATGTAATTGCTAATCCTAATATTTTAAGTTCAAAATTATTAACTTTTTTTACTCGTCAACTCGGCTATATTCCTTTAGCTAATTCCTTTTTAGGTCAAATTAAAATGATGAAGGGAATAGAATATTATTTAAAGAAAAAAAGAGAACATATTTTAATATTCCCTGAAGCTCATATATGGCCTTTTTATACTAAAATTAGACCATTTAAAAGTGCCGCATTTCATTATCCTGCTAAATATAATGCTCCAATTCTTCCAATAGTAACTACATTTAAAGAAAGAAGAAATAAAAATAAGAAGCCTAGAAAAGTAGTTATAATTTGTAAACCAATACTTCCTAAAGAAGGGTATGAAACAAAAGAAAATAAAGAATATTTAAGAAATGAAACTTATAAAGAGATGGTTGAAGCATCATCTTCTTATAAACAAATGGAATATATTAAATATATAAAAAAAGAGAAAAAAGAATAAACTTATTTTTCTTTTTTCTTTTTATATTAAAAAATAAAAAACCGACATAAGTCGGTTATATATTTAAGATTGGTGGGTGCTATAGGGATCGAACCTATGACCTTCTGTACGTCAAACAGATGCTCTCCCAGCTGAGCTAAACACCCAACGTGCTTAAATAATATACCATTGAAAGATAGTTAAATCAAGTTTTATTTTAACTTTATTTCATTTTAATTTATAATATTTCTACTTGCCGGCTTAGCTTAGGTGGTAGAGCAACGCACTCGTAACGCGTAGGTCGAAGGTTCGAATCCTTTAGCCGGCACCAATAAAAATGAAATTACCCCCAAAAAGTCCTTTTAATTGGACTTTTTTATTAATCTATAGATTTTAATACTTCATTCATTTTAATTTTATTTATTTTAGGAATGAAAATTAATGCAGTTAATGCAATAAAAATAGAAACAATTAAAATTGTATATAAATAAGATTGATAAAATATTGAACTTCCTAACATAAGTCCTACACTTGAAATAGTATTAATAACAAATATATGGAGGAAATAACCAAGTAATAATCCGATTAATATTGCAATTATACTCATAAAGATTATTTCTCGATAAATATAACGTAAAGTTTCACTTCTTGTATAGCCATTAACTCTTAAAGTAGCGATTTCTTTAATTCTTTCATCAATATTTATATCAACAAGATTATAAATAACTACAAAAATTAATGCTCCTGATAAAAAGACAAGTAAAACAACTACCGCAGTTAAATTATCTAAAATATTAGAATAAATATTTCTTGTAGAATAAGTTGTAGAAATAGATGAAATTAGTGAATTTTCACTAATTTCATCAATAAATTCATCTAAACTATCATCATCCATATAACTTTTTAATAATAATGAATTTATTGAAAGATCAACAAATTTTTCTTTATAGATATTTTTACCTATATAAACATAATTTGAAACATAATTAGTTGTAATATCACTTATTTTTAAAGGAATATCTTGATATTGTTCATAATTTTCATTACTTCCAATAATTGAAGGAGTTATACATAAATAAATAAAATCACCTTCTTTTATATTTAAAAGCGAAGAGATTTGTTCACTAATAATTACTGAATCATCATTAAAGCTAATATTTTCATCAAAACCAACGATTTCACTTAAATCATCATTTCCACCTAATAAATAAACATCGATATCATCTTTTTCATTATAAGAAACAGACGATGAAGAAAATTTATTCACTTTACTTTCATAATATAAACTTGTAACTTTTTTAAAATCATCATCAGAAAATAACTTTTTTGATTCTTCAATATTATCGCTTTGAACAATTAAATCATAATTAATTATTTTATCAAATTGATCCTTATTAATAACGCTTAAAGAATCAGAAATTCCAAATGCTGTAAGTAATATAGCTGTACATCCACCAATTCCAATTAGCATCATTATTAAATTCTTTTTAAAAGTAAATACATTTCTTAGCATTGATTTAGTTTTAAATTTGAAATGTTTCCATAAAAAAGTAATTCTTTCGATTAAAATCTTTTTGCCAGCTTTTGGAGCTTTCGCAATTAAAAGAGATGCACTATTTTCTTTTAAAACACTAATAGAAATAATACTAATTGTTAAAAGAATTAAAACAATCATTATAAGAGTAGAAGTTAAAACGCTAAAAGTATCGAAAATATATACAATATTTATAATGTTATATAAAGAACCATAAATTGTGATAATGATTGTTGGTAAAACAAATAATCCAACAGCAATTGCTAAAATTGAACCTATAATTGAAGTTAATAATCCAAAAAATAGATATTTATTATAGATTCTTAATTTACTATATCCTAAAGATTTTAAAGTTCCAATTTGAGAACGATCCTTATTTACTAAACGAGTTACAGATGTAATTGAAACTAAAAGGGCAATTCCATAGAAAAATATAGGGAAAACAGCAGCTAATGCTACGATTTTTTCACTATCAATTTTAAAAGTCGCATAACTTTGATTTTCGTTTCTAGTTAAAATATAAATTTGAGGAGTTGTTTCTTTTATAATCTCATTTAATTGAGTTTCAGTTTGCTCATTAACTAAATTTTTATAATCATCGCCATTTTTATAGGCGTTAATTAAAGTTTCTAAAAGAGAGTCAGTAATATTTGGTATTTGTTCTTTTAAAGTTGCTCTCATTTCTTCTTCAATCGCTTTTTCAACTTCTTGTCTAATCGTATTTTCTAAATAAGAAATTTGAGAAGAAATAATTTCTTCTTCTAAATTTTCAATTTCTTTCTTTTTTTCTTCAATAAAATCATCGTATTCATCGTCAAAAGTTGATGAAATATCATCTTTATAAAAGGTTAATTTAATTATTGTTGGAGTATTGAATTCTTCAATTATTTCTAATCCGCTATCAATATAAATAATATTATCCAAACTTCCACTTCCAATTGTAGTAGTTTCAGAGGTATGTGAAAGATAAGCTGGATCATTTACTAAACCTACTACTCTGAAATAATAATCATCAAAATTTATTACATCACTAATTTCAATGCTGTTTTCATTATAAGTTTTTAATGCGACACATTCGTGTTCTTGATTAGGCATTCTTCCTTCTATTAAAGTTAATTTATCTATTCGGCTATTTACTAAATCTTTATAAATAATTCTACTTTCACTTTTCGAATCATTTATATATGTAAATCTATCTAATTGATAATATGATTCAATTTCATCTATTGATGAAATATTGTTTCTTATTTCATAAATACTATCATTATTTAATCCTATATTTGATTGAATAGAAACATCATAAAAATTTGTATCGTTAAAATAGGTATTTACAGTGGCTTTTAAATCAGGTCCGCTTGATTGTAAGCCAACAATAAAACCTGTCCCTAATAAAATAATTAAGGAAATTGCGCATAATCGACTAAAATTTTCTTTTATAGATTTAAATAAATATTTAAAATAAGTTTTTGGACTCATATTTATTACCATTCAATATTCTCAATAGGAGTTGGATTTTCGTTATATTCTTCTTTAACTATAGTTCCGTTTTTAATATGAAGGACATGATCTGCCATGGCACATAAAGCAGTGTTATGTGTAATAACGATGACAGTTTTTTCTTCTTTTTTACATAAATCATAAAGAACTTTTAGAATCATTTTACCTGTTTGATAATCTAAAGCTCCGGTTGGTTCATCACAAAGTAATAGCTTAGGATTTTTTGCTAATGCTCTTGCAATAGAAACTCTTTGTTGTTCACCTCCGCTTAGTTGAGATGGATAATTATCTTTTCTATTAGAAAGTCCAACAAGTTTTAAAGCATCAATGCTTTTTAAAGGATTTTTACAAATTTCAGTAGCAATTGAAATGTTATCAATTGCTGTTAAATTTGGCATTAAGTTATAAAATTGAAAAACAAAACCAATAGCGTTTCTTCTAAATAATGTAAGTTTTTTATCGTTATATGAAGAAATATCTTCTTCATCAACAATTATGTGGCCACTAGAAAGCGTGTCCATTCCTCCAAGCAAATTTAAAAGTGTAGTTTTTCCACTTCCGGATGGACCAACAATTATCGTAAACTCTTTTCTTTTAATATTAAAAGAGAGGTGATCATTAGCTTTTATTTCTTCTGCCCCAACTTTATAAATTTTAGAAACATTTTTGAACTCGACTAAATATTCACTCTTTATTTTTGAATTTTCGTTTTTCATCATTTCTTTCTTTTTCATGCTTTAATTTTAACTAAAAAAATATAAATTGTTATCTATTTAAAGTAGAAAGAAATTAAGATTAAGTAGTAATTAAAACTAGAAATCCGAGTTTTAGAATTTATGTCAGTGTCTATTTTTAAAATTATAAATTCAACAAAATTAAAAAAATAAAAAAATATCGATGGTTATCGTTAATAATTAATGTTCGATTTTAAATATTTTAATTTTAATAAAAATTATCATTGATTTTAATTAGATTTTATTTTAAAAAATAGTTGTTGTTTTAGGAGAAATTTATGTCACATCCTTTTTCTAATATTAATAAAAATTTTGGCTTTGGAGTTATGAGACTCCCTTTAGATGAAAATAATAAAGTTGATTTAACAAAATTCCAAGATATGGTGGATTACTTTATTAGCAATGGTTTTAATTATTTTGATACCGCCCATGTTTATCTTCATGGAGAAAGTGAAAAAGCTTTAAAAGAATGTTTAGTAAAAAAATATAAAAGAGAAGATTTTGTTTTAACAAACAAA
The DNA here is from genome assembly GCA_944372115.1 of uncultured Bacilli bacterium. Taxonomy (GTDB): domain Bacteria; phylum Bacillota_I; class Bacilli_A; order RFN20; family CAG-826; genus Onthovivens. Next base: position 13,361 of record CALVYH010000009.1, on the reverse strand, counting down.
TTATCATCATCATGTTTTAAAACTGAAGAAGATATTTTGCCTTTCTTTAATCTTCAATTAGAATGTTGTGGAGTTTCTTATTTTGATTTTTATTTAATGCATGCTCAAAGTAGAAATAATTATGAGCAATATCAAAATGCTCATGCCTACGAAGTTGCTAAAAAATTAAAAGAAGATGGAAAAATTAAACATATCGGTATTTCTTTTCATGATTCTGCTGAATTTTTAGAAAAAATATTGATCGAACATCCTGAAGTTGAAGTAGTTCAACTTCAATTTAATTATCTTGATTATGATAGTAATGATGTTCAATCAAGAAAATGTTATGAAGTTTGTCTTAAATATAAAAAACCAGTTATAGTTATGGAACCTGTAAAGGGCGGAAGGTTAGTTAATTTACCTTTTAAAGCCGATAAATTATTAAAAGATTTAAATAACGGCTCAAATGCTTCATATGCAATTCGTTTTGCGGCTAGCTTTGATAATGTATTTATGGTTTTAAGTGGAATGAGTTATATGGATCAAGTTATAGATAATGTATCTTTTATGAAAGGTTTTCTTCCTTTAAATGAAAAAGAAAAAGATACATTAAAAAAAGTAGTAGATATTTTTAATGAAATTCCTACTATTTCTTGTACATCTTGTAAATATTGTCTTGATGGGTGCCCTAAACATATTAAAATTCCATTCCTTTTTACCTCTTATAATGACTATTTATTATTTAAAGAAGATAATGCATTTATTTCATACAAAAACCATACAAGTGAAAATAATAAAGCAAGTGATTGTATTAAATGTGGAAAATGTGAAAATATTTGTCCTCAACATTTAAAGATTAGAGATTTACTTGTTGAAGTCGCTAAAACTTTCGAAAATAAGTAATTAATTATTAAAAAAAGAAAATAAGAGTAGTATAATTTTTAAGAAATGAAAAGAAGAAACGTTTTTTTAAATAAATTATTAATTAAATAAAAAAATAAAAATATCAAAGATAATTCTTTGATATTTTTTTTATTTAAAAACGTAAATGAAGGAGAAAAGAATATGTTACATTTAGTAAATCACCCATTAATTACAATGAAACTTAATAAAATGAGAGATGAAAAAACAAATAGTAAAGATTTTAGAACTTTGCTTGATGAAATCGCTTCTTTAATGACTTATGAAGTATATAAAGATTTAAAAGTTGTACCTACTGGAAAAAAGATTAAAACTCCTACAGGGGTAATAATTGATAAATTAGGACTTGAATACTCTTTAGTTGTCGTTCCTATTTTAAGAGCAGGAATAGGAATGAGCAATGGAGTTATTAATATGCTTCCTACCGCTAGAATTGGTCATATTGGAATGTATAGAAACGAAAAAACATTAGAACCTGTTGAATATTTTTGTAAATTACCAAAGGTAGAAAATCCACTCGTTTTAATTTGTGATCCAATGCTTGCAACAGGTGGAAGTGCTTGTGATGCAATAAAGTTAATTAAATCAAGAGGATATAAAAATATTCGTTTACTTTGTTTAGTCGGTGCACCTGAAGGAGTAAAAAAGGTTTGCGAAACTCATCCTGATGTTGAAGTTTATCTTTGTGCTTTAGATGAAAAATTAAATGAAAAAGGATATATTATCCCTGGTTTAGGAGATGCTGGAGATAGAATATTCGGAACTTATTAAATAAAAGAATAATTAAATCTTATTAAAATAAAAAAATTCGTACAAAAAAGTATGAATTTTTATTTTAAAGTTATTAATTATTCTTTTGATAATATTTCATCTACTTTTTTAAACGTTTCTCCAATTGGAAGATTAATTTCTTCTTTTATTTTTCTATTTATATTTAATTTTTCTTTATTAATTAGAAAAATATTATCTCCAAAAAAGTAAGATATAAAAGAAGAAGCAGGATAAACATTTAAAGAAGTTCCACCAATTATTAATAAATCCGCTTCTTGTAAAGAAATTAATGCTTTTGTAATAACATTTGTATCTAATCCTTCTCCATATAAAACTACATCTGGTTTTATATATCCACCACATTTAGGACAAATTGGGATATTGTCCATTTTTAAAATGTCTTCAAGAGAATAAAATCTAGCACATTTTTCACAATAATTTCGCATTATTGAACCATGAAGTTCAATAACATTTTTACTTCCGGCTTCTTGATGCAAATTATCAATATTTTGGGTAATTATTTTAATATTTTTATGATACTCATTTTCTAATTTTGCTAAAAATATATGGGCAAAATTAGGTTTTGCTTCTTTATTTATCATAAATTCACGATAAAACTTAAAGAAAATTTCTTTATTATATTCATAATAGGTATGAGAAAGAATGGTTTCATGATTTACACCATATTTACTTTTTAGATTATAAAGACCTACTTTACTTCTAAAATCTCTTATTCCGCTTTCAGTAGAAACGCCAGCTCCACCAAAAAATACGATTTTTTTGGCTTTTTTTATTGCGTTTGCTAATTCAATAATTTTTTCTTCCATAAATACATTATATTTATTAAAAAAAGTTGTATCCATATATTTTTTATAAGTATATAATTGTTAGCAATATGGAAAATGGTAATGATTTTAGCGATAAATATTATAAAAAAGTAGGTAAATTTGCACTTATTCAACTCGGTTCAAATATTTTATTAACAATTATAAAATTGTTTGGTGGAATATTTGCTGCTTCAAGCGCTCTATTAAGTGATGGTATAGATTCTTTGGGAGATTGTTTAACTTCTTTAGTTAGTACAATCGCTAATAAAAAAGCAAGTAAAAAAGCTGATAAAGATCATCAATTCGGTCATGAAAAGATAGAAAATTTTGTTACTTTATTATTTTCTATTTTCATCATTTTATCTGGTGTTTTATTAATTTATGATGCAATAATGTCAATGATTAATGGCGATTATAAAGAAGATTTATCACCAAATTTAATTTATGCATTAATTATTTCTATTGTTGCGATTATTGTTAAGCTTCTTTTAGGACTTGCAGTATTTTTTGGTTATAAAAAGACTAAATCACCATTATTAAAAGCTCAAAGTTTGGATCATTTCCTTGATTCAATTGGTACATTTTTAACTTGTGTTGCTTTAATAGTTTTATTTCTTAATCAAACAAATGTTGCACTTAGAATAATTGATCCAATTGTTTCAATAGTGATTGCCATTATTATATTAACTGGAGGAATTAGAATTTTTGTTGATAATAGCGCTTCTTTATTAGATAAAGCCTGTTCAAAAGAATTAAATGAAAAAATTAAAACTGAAATTTTATCAGTCAGTGGTGTTTTACATATTGATTTACTTAGAAGTAGAATCGCTTCAAACCGTATTTTTATTGAAGTAGAGGTTAGTGTAGATGACAACTTATCTTTAAAAGAAGCTCATGACATTGCTGAAAATATTAAGGAAAAAATAATTAGTAATAATAACGAAGTAAAAGGCATAAGTGTTCACATTAATCCTTATTCTCATAAAGACCAAAATAATGATATATTTTAAATAAGGACAGGTGGCGAAATTGGTAAACGCTTAGGCCTCAGAACCCTATGAAGAAATTCTTGTGAGTTCGACTCTCATCCTGTCCACCAAAATATAAAAAAAGAAAGGAGAAGTAGTAAAATTGCTTCCCCTTTTTATTTTTCAATCATTATTGATAAGATTTCTTTATCAGTTTTTTTCATTCCTTTTTTTGCTAAACGACCAACACTTTGAATTGTTGTATCACAACTTTCTTTAATAATTCCGTCTCCAGAATTAATATTCGAATTATTTTTGTACATTTCATAACCAAGTATTCCGCTTTCAAGTGCTAATGCAATTTTTCCAGCACAACTTGCTTTTGCTCCATCACAAATTATTCCGCTAGCTAAAGCCAAACCATTAATTATTGTGTGAGAGATAGCATCTAATGAGTGATCTAACATAAAAGCAATTCCGCTACTTGCAGCAATTCCAGCACTAATAGCTCCACAAAAAGCAGATAATCTTCCAATATCTTTCTTTTCTTCAAGAGCAACAAGATCAGAAAGCGTTAATCCTCTTAAAAGTGTATCTTCATCAAGATTTAATTCTTGAGAATAAACAACTAAAGGAACAGATGTAGTAATGCCTTGATTGCCACTACCTGAAATTATAACAACAGGTAAATTACAACCGCCCATTCTTGCATCACTTGCAGCACTAGTTAATGCTTTTGCTTTTTCTTTTAAGGAATTTTTAGAATGATTTAAAATAATTTTCCCTATTTCAGAACCATATTTATTTTTTATGCCTTCTTTAGCAATAGCATAGTTATAATCGATTTGTCTTTTTAAATATGGTTTTATTCTTTCAAGATTATTATTTAATGCAAAATTATAAATAGATTCTATATTTAAAAGATTATACTGTTCTTTTTTTCTTTTAATAGCGTCTTTTTTTGAATATAAGACTTTGCCATTTAATTCCATGTAAGTAAAATTATTATGAAAATCTTCAATAATAATCGTTGCTGTTTGATCTTCATATTTTGCAATAAGTTTTATATATAAATTTTTACAAGATTTAGCTAAATTTATTGTGACAATTTCATCTTTAATGAGTTTATTTAATAATTCAATATTTTCATCTTTAAAGTCATTCAAAATATCGAGTTCATTTTTTGTTGAACCAACTATTAAGCCAGCTAAAATAGCAGGTATAGCACCTTTTTTATTATGAGTTTTTGGAATGATAACGCCTTGAACATTTTTGATAATATTTCCACTTATATAAGCCTCGATTTTTTTAGGAATAATCTTTAATGTTTCAAAAACTTTTGCGCCCGCTAAAGCAAGAGCAATTGGTTCAGTACAACCTCTTGCTACAATGAGTTCACTTATTAATATATCTTCATAAATTTTATTTAAATCCATACAAAATATTATAAAAGTTAATTCTAAATTATTCATTAAAAAATGAATGAATTGTTAAGAATAATTTTCTTATTTAATTTTCATTCCAATGTTATAATAATTCTTGTATTTTGTTTATGGAAAAATTAATAAGTAAAAATGGCATTATATTCGATTTAGATGGTACCTTATGGGACGCTATTAATGAAATTATGGATGCATGGAATATTGCAATGAACAAGAATTCATTGCAATATCATTTTACTTTTGAAAAAACTAAATCGTATATGGGACTAACTCCTGAAGAAACCGTTCCTTTAGCCTTTAATGATGTTGATTTTGATAAAGGATTAACATATTTTAAATTAGCTTTAAAAGAAGAGATTGAATATTTAAAAGATCATCCCGGAGAAATTTATCCTAACGAAAAAGAAATATTGACTATATTAAAGAAGAAATATCCTTTATTTATCGTTTCAAATAGTGATAAAGGATATATTGAAAATTATTTAAATTCATTAAATATGAATGAATTCTTTTTTGACCATCTTTGCGCTGGAGATACTAAAAAAGCAAAATGGGAAAACATTTTAATTATGAAAGAAAAATATAATTTAGATAAAGTAATTTATGTAGGTGATACTTTGAAAGATTATATTGAAACTAAAAAAGCAGGTCAAATTTTTATTTATGCTTCATATGGTTTTGGAATAATTGATGAAAATGTTAATAGAATTACTAATTTAAAAGAATTACCTAAATTAGTTGATGAGTTATTTAATATTTAATTTGCATGGAAAGGAGGAAAATTATGGAATCAAACACCATTAATAAAGAAAATATTAAATTAAAATTAAATTATAAAAGAACTATAATCATAGGTTTTGCCTTTTTTGGAATTTTACTTTTGTGGCAAGTTTATGATTCATGGTGTCCTACATTTTTAACTGAACTTTTTAAAACTGCGTTTAAAATTGGAAGTGCAGAAGAAGTTCAATATTTAGTTGGAATTGTTATGGCTTTTGATAATTTAGCTGCTCTTATTTTGTTACCAATTTTTGGTGCGCTATCAGATAAAACAAAATCACCAATAGGAAAACGTATGCCATATATTTTAGTAGGTACATTTGTATGCGCAATTTCTTTTCCATTTGTTCCTTTATTTTTCCATTTTAACAATGTCGCTGGAACTATAACGATGATGGCAATCGTAGTTATATTTTCAATGATGTATAGAAATCCGGCAGTTTCATTAATGCCAGATTTAACTCCAAAACCATTAAGAAGTAAAGCTAATGGAATTATTAATATTATGGGTTATATTGGTGGAGCTTTCGCTACGGTTGTTGGTATCTTCTTTGCTGTAAGTGATTATTTAAATTCAACTGGCAATGCTCCAGCATGGGCTATTGATAATATTTGGATTATTGAAATTCCATTTTTAGTCGCTTCCTTATTGATGATTATTTCTGCTTTAGTTTTATTTTTCACAATTAAAGAAAACAAGTTAGAAAGAGAACTTGAACCTGAATTAAAACTCGGAGAAGAAATGACTGAATTAAAAGAAAAGGTTGACGACGATAAGCCTTTGAGCAAAGGCAATAAAATTATGTTGATTTTAATTTTATGTGCTGAATTCTTCTGGTTTATGGCTGATAATGGAATTTCCACCTTTATGACTAACTATACTATCTATTATTTTGAAGCTTCTTCATCATCAAGTATGATAAATACGATTGTTGGAGGAGTTGGCTCAGTAATAGGGTTTGCTCTTGGTGGAATTATCGCTTCAAAAATAGGTAGAAAATGGACGCTTATTAGCGGACTTAGTTTAACACTTGCTTCTTATTGTGTTTGGGGAATTTTATCTGCTACTTTATTAGGTTTCCAACCAGGTAGTGGAACTTTTCCAATCTATCTTTATATCATATGGTTTATTAAAGGTTTTGGCATGAGCTTGGTTCATGTTAACTCTTATCCAATGGTCGTTGAATTATGCAATAGTAAAAAAATTGGCAAATTCACAGGTTATTATTACGCATCTTCAATGGCTGCTCAAACAGTTACTCCAATATTATTAGGAACTATTTTATTAATTCCTGGTTTCGATTTCGGTATTTTACCATTTTATGCTATTGCTTGTACTATAATAGCTTTAATCGTTTTCTTATTTATTAGAAATGTAAAAAATACAAAAACAGATTTTAAAAAAGGCTTAGAGGCTTTAGATCAGGATTAATATGAACAAAAATAAAGTTTTGACTCTTATAAACCCAAAATTTTTAAAAGGAGTCGCTCATCGTGGGCTTCATAATGAAAAATTCTCTGAAAATTCAATTTTAGCTTTTAAAAATGCTATTGATAATGATTGTGCATTTGAATTAGATGTTCATCTTTCAAAGGATAAACAATTAATTGTTTGCCACGATTCAACTTTAAAAAGAGTTACAAATAAAGATGGTGTTATCGAAGAATTAACTTTAGAAGAAATTAAAAATAAATATCAACTTAGTGATGGTTCAAAACTTCCAACATTAGAAGAAGTTTTAGAATTAAACGAAGAAAAAGTCCCAATGGTTATTGAATTAAAACCATATAAAAAGAATTATAAGGAATTAGCAAAAAAAGTTAGTTTAGCTTTAAAAATTGTTAAAGATAAAAGAAATGTAATACTAATTTCTTTTTATCCTCAATGTTTATTACCTTTTAAAAAAGAAAAATATATTCGCTGTCTTTTGTTACTTTATAAAAGAAAATATCTTTATTGTTTAAGACATATTTTTGAAGGGTTAGATGTTGAATATACTTTTTTTAAAAATAATAAATATCAAAAGATGAACAAAAATAAATTGATTCTCACTCGGACAATAAATGATGAAGAATCTTTAGCGTTAGCAAAAAAATATGCAGATTCGCCTACTTTTGAAAATTTAGATTTAAAAAGTGTAAGAGATTAAAATAAGGGGAGGAAATCTTCTCCTTTTTTTTATAAATATTAATATTCATAAATATAATATATATTATAAAAATGGGATTTTTATAATAAATGGAAACCCTACCCTTGTGCTTTACAAGAATGCTAAAAATTAAAAAAATATTCACTATTTTAATCAAAAAGCTGTTATTAATATAAATTTCTAAAAATATTTTTTCATTCAAAAAGAATTCTATTTCGAATGAAAATATATTTAGTATTTAATAATTTTGCATATAATTTTTAATAAATTTATTTAGGTTTATAATTTTATATATTAATATATTTATTTATTAAGGGAGAAGAAAAATGGGGAAAGTTGTTAATAAAGTTTTAAAAAATAATTTAGGAAAGATTATTTTTGATATAGTTTTAGTGATATTAGGATTAGTTTTCATTATTTTTCCATCGTTTTTTGTTAATTCAATTGGAATTATAGCTGGCGCAATTTTAATAATCGTCGGTCTTTTAGGAATAATTTTAGCATTAGTTACTTCTAGTTTCTTATTTTCTTCAATTTTTTCTATTATTATTTCGGTAATTTCTTTATGTTTTGGAATTACTTTTGTAATTAACCCATCTTTACTCGTTTCAATTTTACCTATCTTTTTAATTATTTTTCTCTTATTTAGTGGTTTTAGCAAAATATTCTCTTTTGCTAAATTTAATAAAGATAAATATTATATTATTAATTTAATTGCTGGCATTATTTTTATAATTTTAGGTGTTACATTGATGTTTTTTATTGATGAGTTTAATGAAATTATTGCTATATTATTTGGAGTTTTACTTTTAATTATCGGTTTATCTTCTTTAATTGAAATTATTGTTAAACTAATTGATAAAAATAATAACAATAAACATGTTGAAAAGAAGATAATTGGATTTAAAGGAAAAGAAAATGCTATTGATGCAGATATAATTGATATTAGAGATAGTAAAGATGAATAAAAAAACTAGGAACAAAACCTAGTTTTTTTATTCTAATTCAATACTTCCATTATAAAGAGAATAGTATCTACCTTTCATTTCAAGCAATTGTTCATGATTTCCTCTTTCAATAATTTTACCATGATCAAGAACTAATATTGCGTTAGCATCTCGAACTGTTGAAAGTCGATGGGCAATTACTAAAACCGTTCTATTTTCCATTAATTTATCCATTGACTTTTCAACTATTTTTTCTGTACGCGTATCAATATTTGAAGTAGCTTCATCTAAAATTAATAATGGTGGATGAGAAATTGCGGCTCTAGCTAGTGAAAGAAGTTGTCTTTCGCCTTCACTTAAATTGATACCATCATCATATAAAAGTGTTTCGTAATTATCTTTTAATTTAGATATAAAATGATCTGCACCACCAATTTTTGCAGCTTCTTTAACTTCATCGATTGTTGAATGCATTCTTGGATATTTTATGTTATTTAAGATAGTGTCATTAAATAAATGGGTGTCTTGAGTAACCATTGAAGTAGCTCTTCTTAAAGATTCAAGTTTAATATCAAAGATATTGATTCCATCATAAGTAATTGTTCCTTCGTTAATATCATAAAATCTCGTAATTAGTGAAATGATTGTAGTTTTACCAGCACCAGTTGAACCAACAAAGGCAATTTTTTGTCCTTGCTTTGCATAAAAAGAAATATCATTTAAAACAATTTTATCTTTTTCATAACCGAATTTAACATGATCAAAAACAATATTTCCTTGTAAAGGGAGGTGTTCATTTTCGCTTTTTTCCCAATAATATGAATTATTGATTTTAACAAGTTTAATGTGGCCTTTGTCTTTTTCTTTTTCTTCAGTTAAATCAAGGAATTCAAAGATTCTTTCGGAACCAGCTAATGCGTTTAAAATAGTATTAAAATGGACTGTGAAAAAATTGAATGGTTGAGCACTTTGTCTTACATAAATTAAAAATGGTGATAAAGCTGCAATTCCTCCTTCTAAGAAACCGTTAGAAATAAATAGAACTCCAACGATTGAACAAATTGCAAAATTTAAATAAGAAAGAGAAACAATAAATGGTGTGTTTAACATGGTATGGAAAAAGGCAGAAGTAGAACAATCTCTCCAATCTGCATTTTTCTTTAAAAATATTTTAAAAGAATCTTCTTCATGTTCGTAAACTTTATTGACTTTAATTCCTCTTAAATCTTCTTCAATACATCCATTTAAAATTGATAAAGATTCTTGTTGTTTACGATAATATTTACGGCATTTTTTTGAATTTACAACAATAAAAATTACGATTGTTCCAATAATAGCTGTAGCAATTAAAGCTAAATATATATTAATTAAATACATTCCTAAAAGTGTTCCAACAATATTACAAGATGAAAAAACAATATTAGCTAACGATTGATTTAATGCATTGATTGTTGAATCAACATCATTTGTAAAATAGCTCATTATTTCTCCGGTTTGTCTTGAATCAAAATATGAAACGGGAAGTGCTAATACTTTTTTTATTAAATCTTCTCTAATTTTGAAAATAACTCTTTGAGAAAGCCTTATCATTATTTGCGTATAAGCTAAATTTGCTAAGCAGCCAAAAAGATATATTAAAGCCATATAAGAGGTATTAATGACAAGGTAATCGTAATTTTTTGCTTCAATTCCATTTGCTATTATATCTTTTAACATGAAGGTTCCATAAATTTGCGCAAATGATGTATAAACAACTAAAATAAGAACAAGAAAAAATAAAAATCTATGTCCTTTAAAATAACCTAGTAATCGCCATAAAGTTTGGAAGCTATTTTTATATTTATTTTGTTTTTCCTTTTTCATATTATTCTAGCCCCTCATTTTGAATATTATTAATATCTTTATAGATAGGATCGTTTTCGGCCAAGAACTTATGATTGCCAATGTTGGAAACATTTCCTTTTTCCAAAACAATTATTTCGTCGCTATCTTTAATTGTTGAAATTTTTTGAGAGATTACAATTTTGGTAACATCTGGTAAAGTATTTTTTAAATTTTCTTTAACTTTAGCTTCAGTAATTCTATCTAAAGCAGAAAAGGAATCATCTAAAATTAAAACTTTTGGATGCATTAAAATTGCTCTTGCTAAACAAACTCTTTGTCTTTGACCGCCAGAAAGATTAGTTCCTCCTTCAGCAATCATAGTGTTAAATCCATCTTCTAAGTCATTAGTAATAAAATCATAGGCACAGGCAATTTTTGCTGCGTTAATAACTTCATCCATAGTGGCTTTTTTATTACCCCGCTTAATATTATTTAAGACTGTATCATTAAAAAGGAAAGGATTTTGAAAAGAAATAGAAATATTTTTTCTTAATTCGTGAATTGAATAATCTCTAACATTATGATCGCCAATAAAAACATTACCTTCGCTAACATCATAAAATCTTAATAAAAGATTGATTAAGGTAGTTTTTGAAGAACCTGTTTGCCCAACAACTCCAACAAAAGAACCACTTTTAATTTTTAAAGAAACATTATTTAAAACATAGTTTTTATCATTAAAATATGAAAAAGATACATTTTTAAATTCAATGTCGCCATTTAAAACTTGTAATTTTGATGAAGGATTATCTTTGATTTCGCTTTTAACTTTAAATAATTCTTCAACACGGGTAACTGAAGCTCCAGCTCTATTTAAATTTAAAGTAACATTAGTTAACATTTGAACCGTTGCTAAAAGCTGAGTGACATAAGTTAAAAACATGGCTATATTAACAACAATATTTGCATAATCTGGTTTTAAAGCTAAATATCCGCCTAAATAAAGAATTCCTACAATGGTTGAATATAAAACTAATTCTTGAGCAGGCATCATTAATCCATTAGCACCCATCGCATCATTGGAAGATTTTCTAGAATCATCATTAATTTCTTTAAATTTATTTATTTCAAAATCTTCTTGAACATAACTTTTAATTGTTTTAATTGCGACAATAGATTCTTTTGTATTTCTATTCATTCTATCAACAATTTTTTGAATTTTTAAAAATCTTGGTTTTACATATTTAACAATGACAACCATAATAATTGCTAAAATTGGAACAGTTACAAAAAATACACAAGAAAGAATTGGAGAAGTGATTGCTGAAATTGTTAAAGTTGCAATTAACATAACAGGAGCTCTAAACATTGGTCTAAAGGAGTTAGAAACTGTGTCGGCAATAATATTAATATCACTTGTTAATCTAGTTAAAAGAGATGAAGCAGAAACTGAATCTAAATTATGAAAAGAATATTCTTTCAATTTTAAATATTCTGCTTTTCTGATTTCATAGCCAACGCCTTTTGAAAATCTAGCAACATATTTAGCGAAAAATAATCCAATAATAAATGCTAAAGTTCCAAATAAAACCATTAAACATGATAATAAAATGACAACTTCATTATCGATAATATATGTATCACCATTTTGAATAATTCCATATTCTAATAGCATAGACATAAGATAAGGACATGATATTTCTAGCAATGATTCGATAACGATTGTTACTACTGAAATAATAAATTCTTTTCTATATGGTTTAATAAATTTAAATAACAATTTAAACATAGCCTTAATTTTATACTTATGTATAAGTATAAGCAATTGTTAAAAATTTAAATTCTTTATTAAGATACAAAAAAAATAAAAAATTTTAGCAGATTGCTATTGACAGTGCTAAAAAGCTTCTTATAATATAATTAGCACTTGAAAAATAAGAGTGCTAAGCAATGAATTAATTTATAATTTATTAGGAGGAATTTAATATATGGCTTACGATTTATATGATGATTTCTATGATGCATTTTTCAATGATGGGAGACATTCAAGATCAAATCTTTTAAAAACAGATGTAATTGAAGATCCTGATTGCTATATTCTTTTTATTGATATGCCAGGTGCTAAAAAGGAAAATATTCACCTCGATTTCAATGATAATTACTTAAAAGTTTCTTATAAAGAAAGTGAAAATGAACATTCTAATAAGAAATATCTAAGAAAAGAAAGATTCTATGGTTCTTACTCAAGATCATATTTATTTAATGATGTTGATGCAAATAACATTGAAGCTTCTTATAGCGATGGCGTTTTAAAAGTTGTCTTGCATAAAAAGACTGAAAACAGCATCAAAGCTATTGAAATCAAATAATAAAATAAATAAAAATACCTCTAGTATAAAGCCCTTAAAATTAACTAGAGGTTTTATTTTGTTGATATTTTTGCCAATTTATCATATTATTATTAGGCGTTAATGCGCTAGTAGCTCAACTGGATAGAGTGTTTGGCTACGAACCAAGAGGTTGCGGGTTCGACTCCTGCCTAGCGCGCCAAAAAACTTAAATTTGCACGATTATTATCGTGTTTTTTTAATATTTGAGTTTATGACTTTTTTAAAAAAGATGTATAAGTAAAAGATTTACATCTTATTTTAAAAAACAGCACCAGAATTTGATGTTGTTTTATTTTTTGGCGGAAAAGTGCGCCAGGCGAACTTTTCGACTCTACATTTTAATAGAGAATTTTTCTTTCATC
>CALVYH010000008.1 GCA_944372115.1 uncultured Bacilli bacterium | reverse complement strand
AAATAGATGAAGCAGCATCTAATTTAATTAGAATTAATGAAGAAATATCAAAAAATGGTGGCAAAAAAGCTTCTAGTTTAATTGTAATTTGTGGTCTTACTAATGCTAGTTATAAAAGACCGGATGGAGTCTATGTTCTTCCTATTACTTCTTTAAAAAACTAATAAATACAAAAATAAAACTAGTTTTTCTTTACGTTATTTAAATAATTTTTTAAAAAAGAAGTAAAAGATTTTTTAAACTTCGAATTCAAAATAACATAGTCTTTAGATGAAGTTCTTAAAAGAGGGTAAAATAGTTCATTTTCGCTGTTTCCTATTACCTCAAATATAAGTCCATCAACTTTGCCTTTATTTTCGTAATACTTAATAAATTTATCTAAAACATTTTCATTCTTACATTTAACTCTCAATAAATAAATTTTATCTTCATTTAAATCAAACTTAATACCATAATTATCAAGTTTATCTTCTATTTTGCTTAATAAGTTTTTATCAAGCTTAAATTTATCTCTATATTTAATATTTTCGATATAATTTAAATCATATGCTTTAACTTTTTTATCCTTTAAGTCTAATCCAATTATATAATAAGTACCTTTAATAACTTTATATTTAAAAGTTATTCCTAGTCTATCTTCAATTGAAGTAACCACTTTAATTAATTTATTTAGAGTATCACTAGTTATTTCGTTATCACCTTCAATAATGTTATATTTGATTATATTAGATATATCTTTTAAATATTCACCTAATTTCTTATTGCGTTTAGAGGCTAGCATCAAACATAAAGCAATATTAGAAACAAGTAAACTTGATGTTTCTAATTTATCAAATAGGCGATATCCTCAATTAGTTCCTCTTTTTGTATCAATATAAAATTTAGCAAGATTTAAATAATCGATAAAATCTACTAAATTCATTATTATAGACGCCGTACAAAAGATAAGTTTTATCATTTAAAATAGAATCCAATATTTCGTATTCATTTATCTTTACCCCTTTTATTAAATTCAATAATCCATTAAGTTTACTTTGCTCACAACCAAATTTCTCTTTCATATAGTTTCTCTTATTTTTAATTTATAAAATTATAAAATTCATTTTAGGACATAAAAAAGAACAATTATCAAATTTAAAAACCTTTAAAAGAGAAAACTCTTTTAAAGGCATTAAATATTTCAAACTGCCTCTCGCTTTAGGTGCGTCTTGAATTTCGTCAAAAATAATTACAGTTTCTTTTTCAATAAAATTAAACTCTTCATTTAATGCGCTTAATTTTAGAATAATTTTATCTATATCCTAGCCATCATCAAAAACAGATTTAAATTTAGGTTCTTTCCTAAAATCAAGATAAACTACTTTTTTATAATTATTTTTAGCAAATTCTTTGACTATTGTTGTTTTTCCGACTTGTCTAAGACCCTCAATAACAAGAGGTTTATGGTTATTTAATTTCTTCCAATCTTCTTTTTTTTATATATTTTTCTATAAAAAATAATCAAATATAAAACAAACTTTATAATATTAAAAGAATTTTACACAATATTTCGCCCAAAATATGTGTAAATTTACACACTTTCTGGATGAAATAAGATTTTTTACCAAAATACATAAAGTCTAAAAAATCCATGAATAAAACTATCCTTATAAAGAATACTTATCATATAAATAAAATCTTCTCTAAGAATAGAGAAGATTTTTACTATATTAAATATTTATATATTAATTAATAAATATAAGGTAATGAATTAGTATCAAAATATGTTGCTGCATTCATCGATAACATTGAAAGAGCATAACTAAGTTCATTGTCTGAATTAGCAATATATTTAGATAATGTTTCGTTATTTTCAACCCCATCATGATCTAAATTTTTAGGTGCACTTAACATTGGTGGTTCTCCATAACTGCTTACATTAAATCTAGTATTAATATCACCTAATTCATCTGATATATGATAAATAAAATTACCAACTACTCCTCCATTTTCTTTTAATTCGTTATAATCAAAAGAAATAGTTAAAGAAATTGAAGGAATAACACGGTGATTATCAATTAATAAATAAGAGAATGCTTCTTTTTCTACTCTTAAAGAGAAATCACGATTAGTTTTCGAATAACCTAAATAATAATTATTTGATAATAAAACATAATTATAACCATCTTTATCATAATTTGGATTATAGTGAGAAAGAATATATTCTCTTACTGTTGTTCGATCACTAGGAAGTTCCTCACTCTCATATTGAGCGATAAAATTAGTATCACTTAAAATTTGGGTAGTAGCTTCACTTTTATCCCAGCCTTTAAAAGTATAAACAGTTTTAGTTTCGCCATTAGAAGATAATTCATCGTCTTTTGTTGGTGTTGGTCCTTCATATTTAGCATAACTTCCAGCATCAACTTCTGTTTCATAAAGAATTGTTGTTTCGTCTTCATCATAATATCGAACAAGATATTTAATAGTAGAAGGTTTAAAATCAGGTTTTAATGTTAAATTTGAAATAACATTATCTAAAGATGAACCATTTACCCCTTCATTATCTTCAATAATCCAACCTCCAGTCCATTCCCAAGAAGTTGTTTCATCAGGTAATCTTGAAGGAATTGGATGTAAAGATGAATTATAAGTAACACTACCTTCAGCTTCAACGGTTGTTTCCCATAAAAGTGAATTATCATCATTTAAGAATTTAACTGTATAAGTTCTTCTTGTTTCATTAAAAATAGGTCTAAAAATTGTATCACGAGTAATATCATCAAGTGAATTATCCCATCCTGAAAAAGTATATGAATGAGTTGAAGTTTCTTCTTTTGTTGGTGTTTCACCATTATATGTATAATTTTGATGCTCAAAAACAGTATCTTTTAAAAGAACAGAACCGTCATTGTTTAAAAAAGTAACATTATATTTTTTAACTAAAGCATTTAAAAATGGATAAGAAGCGTCGCTACAACTAGCTAAAGTTAAAATAGATCCGAGTGCTAAAGCAATTAAACTAATTTTTTTCATCTTTCTTTTTCCTCCTTTTATTCTAATTATTTAGAAAATGTTGATGAAGAAGAAAAATGTTCTTCAATCATTGCTTCTTTATATTTTTTATATTCAGCTTCACTAATTTTATTTTCATCTCTTAATTTATTTAAATTAGCTAACTTTTCTTCTAAAGTTTTTTTCTTTGTTTCAACTTTAGGTGTTTCAATATTTTCATTATTATTTTCATCTAAAAGAGGTTCATTAAGTGAAGAATCTTTAATTTCTTCGCTTGTTTTATTAACTTCAATATTTTCTTCATCATTTAATAAAGAAGAATTACTATCTTCTTCAACAATATTTACTCCTTTAGTAGTTAAATTATTATTAGTTTCATTATTTTCATCATTTAAAGATTCATCACTATCAATAATTTTTTCTTTTTTATGGAAGAATAATCTTTTTACTTCTTTTCCTCCTTCAAGAAGATAATTATCATTAGTTAAATCAACGTTACCTTTAAATGTTGGATAAGGCGAAGAATTTTTAACTTCATTACGATAATCAAAAAATGAAACAAGAGCTAAAGCTAAAGCTAAAATGCCTAAAACAAATGAACAAATAGCAGTAATTATTGCGCCAAATCCTATTCCTTCACTTACTACCCCTCCAAGCAATATTCCACCTTGATTTAATCCAATTTCTCCATCTAAAGTAATATTCATTATTTTATTTGAAAAAGATGATAAGAAACCGATTGTTAAAGCTAAAATAGAGAATATTAAATTTGTTGAAATAAATAAAACTGAGTTTTTTCTCTTTATAAATATAGAAACAAGAGAAAAAACAAAAGAAATTACAAGCAAAACTAAAATAACCATTGCAATTGGCTGACGAATTACTCTAATTACTGAATTAATAAATGAATCAGTTCCGATAGCATCAAAACCAAAGGCAAATGCTAAACCAGTAATTGAAATTGATCCTTGAAGTAAATGATTTCCATAAACTTGAGAAATATAACAAGTAAAAAATGGAAAAACTAATCCTCCTAAAGCTAGTAAACTTGCAAGAATCATCAAACTATTAAAAACATATTTTTTAGCCATATCTATCTAATATCCCTTTCTTTAAATAAAAATTAAATACTCTTATATATTTAATTAATTTTAATAATTATTAAAATTAAGAATTTATATAATCTATACCCTTATTATTTTATATCAAAAAGTCTATATTATTAACTTGAAATTACTAATTTTTATAAATTTTTTTAGAATAAACATAAAGATATTTTTTAAAACTTTTGCGTATATACGCAAAAATTATAAAAAATTAAGTATTTATATATGAATTAAAATAGTTATATTTAAAATAATTGCGTAAATACGCAAAAATATTAAAAAGATTTTATTATTTTTAATAATTTTGTTATAATAATTTCGTAAAAAGTGCGTATATACGCAAAAATTTAAAAATATGTATTTTGAGAGAAAAGAATATTTAAATAAGTTAATATCAAAAATTAATGATAATCGAATTAAAATCATAACTGGTTTAAGAAGAGCGGGAAAATCAGTTCTTTTAAACGAACTTTTTTATAATTATTTAATTAAAAACGGAGTTTATCAAGATCATATTATTCGTTTAGCCTTAGATGATTATAAAAACAAAAAATATTTAAATCCTGACGAACTATATAAATACGTTAATGAAAATATAAAAGATGATTCTACTTACTTTTTATTGCTTGATGAAATACAATTAGTTGATGATTTTGTTCATCTATTATTAGGTTTTTATCATATAAAAAACTTAAATGTTTATGTAACTGGTTCTAATGCTAAGTTTTTGTCAAAAGATATAATTACTGAATTTAATGACCGTGGAATAGAAATTAGAATAAACCCTTTAAGTTTTAAAGAATATTATGAATTAGCTAATAAAAATATTAATGATGCTTATAATGAATATATAAAATTTGGAGGTTTACCAAAACTTATTGAATTTAATAATGAAAACGATAAAAAAGAATATTTAATTAATGTTTTAAAAGAAACTTATTATAAAGATATAGAAGAACGCTATAAAATAAAACATCTTGATGAATTTGATGAATTAACTTCTTTTTTGGCTTCATCCATTGGTTCAAGATTTTCTTTGTTAAAACTTTCAAATTCTTTTAATTCAATAAAGAAAGAAAAAATATCTACTTATACCTTAAATAAATATATTTCTTATTTAAAAGATTCTTTTTTAATCAATATGATTAAAAAAGATAATTTAAAAGGCAAAAAATTAATTAATCCACCAAAGAAATATTTTTTTAGTGATCTAGGAATTAGAAATGCTATTTTATCTTTTAATAACTTAGAAGAAACTCATTTAATGGAAAATTTAATCTATAACGAATTAATTAAAAGAGGTTATGAAGTAAATTTAGGAAGTTTAATTTATAATGGTAAAAACGAGAAAGGTATAAGCTATCGAAAAGAACTTGAAATTGATTTTGTAGCAAAGAAAAATAATAAAACATACTATATTCAAGGTGCTTATGAAATTAGTAATGAAGATAAAAAATATCAAGAAATAAGACCTTTTACTTTATTAAATGACAATAATAAAAAAGTATTAGTTATTAAAAACGGTTATTTAACTTCTAAAGATGATAAAGGTTACTTATATTTAAATCTTTTTGATTTTTTATTAGATGATAATAGTTTAGATTTATAAAAATCTCATATCATGGCGATATGAGATTTTTGTCATTTTATTATATTAAATATTTTATAAATATGGGTTAAATCCAGCAGGAAGAAGATCTCCTAATCTAGAAATATATCCTCTTAATTGAACGTTATGTTCTGGAACAATATCGTGAGTTAAAATATATTCTGCTGAAGATACATAATTTTGTACATAACTATTACTAGTTGATATACGAATGTTAGTTGCTTGAACAACATTTAATTCAGAAGCATTCATACTAAATGTATATAATATTTCACCTTTTCCATCTGGGAAAGTAACTTTAAATGTTCCAGTTGCATCTTTAATCTTTTTATATTCAAATGGAACATTATATTCAACAGAAACGGTTTCTTTAATTCCATTAGTATCAGTTACAACAATTGCACTACTTACATAACGTAATAAATAGTAGTTTCTAGATTCATCAACACCTAAATAATATCCAGGGAAAGTTTCATCTTCACCTATAAAAATAATTTTATAATTTATTGTTTCTCCCTCATTTCCTTCTCCAGGTTTGTCTTCTTCTACATTTCCTGTTTCACCACTTGTGTTACCATGGTTTCCATCAACTAAATCACCAAAATCAACACGATCAGATAATTCTTGATGGCTACTAAATTGAGCATTAACACTCATATTTCCATTAACAACTGTTGTTAATAAATTTACATCCCAACCTGTAAATGTATAAACAACTTTATACATTGTAGAAATTTCTTCATCAGGTTTAGTTGGGGTTGGTCCTTCATATGTTCCAATTGTTTTACCTTTTTCTACCTTTTGAGTAAAAATTGGTTTACCATCAACAAAGAAAGTAACATCATATTTTCTTACGCTTTGAGTAAAAACAGGAGATACAGTCATATCGCCAGTTACTTCGCTAATATCAGAAGTCCATCCACTAAATGTATAATCAAAATCATCATCTGAAGGTTTTGTTGGTGTAGCGCCGTTATATTCGGCTTTTTCACCAGCTTCAACTTCTACTTTTTCTAAAACATTTCCTTCACCATCAACAAATGTTACTTCATAAGTTCTTTTAGCTTCCCTATATTCAGGATAAAAATCTGTTGATTTAGTAATATCATTTAAAGATTCACTCCATCCTGTAAATGTATATTCATTATATGTTGTAGGATCTTTTGAAGGTAAACTACCTTCAAAAGTAACGTTTTCATGTTCTTTAACAGTAGTTTCATAAATTACTTCTGTTCCAGTAGAATCAAAAAATCTACAAGTATATGTTTCAAAAATTGGTTCAACAAATGGTGATTTTGCATCACTACTATTTGAAACACCACAAGAAGCAATAGAAACTGAACCAATAAATAAAGGGGCAACTAATAAAACTTTTAATAATTTACTTTTTTTCATTGTTTAGTCCTCTCTTAAAACTATTTATTTTTATCAGCATAGTGTTTTTCAACTAATGCTTGACGGAATTTTTTATATTCAGCATCAGAAATTTGATGATTGTTATGAAGTTTATCTAAATCAGCAAGTTTTTCTTGTAAGCTTTTTTCTTTAGTTGTTTTGTTTTCTTCTTCCTTTTTAATTTCTTCGGTAATTGTTTCTTCATTCTTTTCTTCTAAAGAAGGAACTTCCTCTTTATCTTCTTTTTTAAAGAAACCAATAAATTTACCTACATATTTATTTTCTAATAATTTAGAACCGTTAAATCCTAATTTTAATTTCTTTTCTTCTTCAATTAATGGACCAGCATAACCTTTTCTCTTATTGAATTTTCTAGCAATTCTATATCCGAAGAATGAAATGAAAGTTAAAACTAAAGCTAAAAGACCATAAATTCCACTTCCAAAAATAGAAATTAATGATCCATAAGCTAATCCTTCACTTTGAATTAGATGTTCATAACCAACTAATTCACCTCTTAATGAAATATTAGAGATTTGTAAAGAAAAAATAAGTAAAAACATTGATGTAACACCAATTATTCCAGCAATTAAATTTAAAAAATGATACATAACTGAATCTTTATGTTTTAAAGCAATTGAAACAATTGCTAAAACAAGTAAGATAACAGCTAAAATACCAATTACCATAAATAAAATATTTTGTTGAACAAAAATATTTTTTGTTTCGAAATAGCCTGTTTTTATAGCACTAAGTCCTAAAATAAAGCCAATTCCACTAGCTGTTAAAGAACCATTAACACTTTGAGAACCTAAACTTCCAACAATATTTGCACTATAAAAAGGCAAAAAGAATCCTCCTAAAAAAAGAATTCCAAAAAAAATCATTAATCCTGTTAAAACGTATTTTGTTTTTGTCATATTCTATATATCCTTTTTGCTAAAAATTAGCTAATAAAATAATTCTTAATTGCACAAATTTTCTTTCTTTAAAACAACTAAACGTATTATAACATTTATCAAGTGATTTTAAAGTTATTAACTTTAAAAATTTTCATTTCTATAAAATACATTAATCATTTCTGCTAATTCATTAAACTCACTTCTTAAATTAATAATTTTTAATCTTAATTTTGTAATTTCATCATTTTCTTCCAAACTTCCTTTTAAATTAGAAGAGTTAACAAAATAAGAATCATCATCAATAAAATAATTAAAAGCATTATTTACAAATTTAGAAAATAAAATAAATCCATCTTCAATCTTTTTATCTATATTTTCTACTATAGAAAATGCTAAAAAGATTGAAGCATGGGATAAATCAATAGCATTTTTATAAATAGATAAATAATAAGAAACAAATTCTTTATTATTATCAAAATATTTATTTAACATATTTAAAACCGATTCAGTAAATGTTTGATCTTTTAAATAAATTGCATATTGAGGTGAACTAATCATTTTTGTATATAAAAAATTCTTACTTTTCTTATATTTATTTTTGTATTCCTCTAATAATTCATCTTTTTCTGAATAAAAATTTTCATAAATAAAATCACTTTTAGCACTATAAGCATAAACTATTGAAAAAAATGAAAATAATGAATAAGTTTTAAAATTTAAAACAGTCTCTTCACCCTTAACATTAGAAATTAAATAATCATAAAGAGCGATTCTTTCAAACATATATTTAAAATAATTGATAATGTATTTTTTAAATCCTTTTTTATAACAAAAAAGAAAAATTTTTAGACTAAGTTGAATAAAGGTAAAAAAATCACTCATTAAATTAGATTCATCAAACATAAAAACAACATCAAGATGATATAATCTATTTAATTCAATCCAAAAATCCATAGTTTTATCATAAAGATCGTTATAAGCAGGATCATCTTCTTCTTTTATTAGTGGTAATTTTTTAATATTTGATAAAACAAAAGAAAATATATTAGTTAAATCCATCGAACTTTTAACAAAACATTCTCTTAATTTAGGATTAAAATCGAGTGAATTTAATGAAGCTTGATGAATTAAAACTCCTAAAGCATCATAATAAGCTGCTCCTTCAATATCAAAAGCTTTAAAAATTATATTTCGATAATGAGAATAATCTTCAACAATTCCAAAAAGATAAATCGGGGTATAATCTAAAAGCATATTTTCTAAAGTTTCAATTTTAATATTTAATTGTTTTGATATTTTTATCTTTTCATTTTTACCAATCTTTTTTAAAGCTTGTAATTTAAAAAGACGATAATTAAGTGGTAAAAATAGCTTTTCTTTATATAAAGTTAAAATTGCTAAAAGTTCTAAAAGTCTTCTAACTATTAAAAACATAGTTATATCAAAATCTTGCGAATCTTTCGATAATAAATAAAAATAATAAATCTTTAAAGATTCAGCAATTTCATAATTTAAAGAATATAGAAAAAACTCTTCATCATTGATCATTTTTTCATCTAAATTCCTTTTAGAAATATTGGCAAGCTCTTCAGCTTGCCTATAATTTCTTAAAGGATTTTTAATAAAACCTTTTGCGTTAAATATGTTAAAAGAAAATTCTTTATTCATTTTTTTATCTAATTTATTTAATTTTTATTATTCAATATTTTCTTTATTATCCCATTCTCCTTCAAAAAATATTTCACTATCAGTAAATTCTTTATCAAAAGATGAAGGTAAAGAAGGATATTCTAAATAAACATCGCTATTTTTGCACCCATAAATACTTCTATATTTAAAGTTTTTCGCACCTTTTTTAATTAAAATAGATTCTAAAGATTCGTTATAACAAATACCTCTATCTTTAGCAAGTTCAATAGTCGAAGGTAAAACTAATGATTCTAAATTAATTAAATTATTAAAAGCAAATATTTCGATATTTTTAACTCCCTCAGGAAGAATAAAACTATTTTCTTTATATAAAGAAGGGAAGGTATAAATACTAGATAAATCTTTTGAATACAATATATTATCAATAGTAGTGAAATATTTATTTTCACTACTAATATTAATCTCTTTTAAATGAGGATAGTTATAAAAAGGATTACCGTTCATATTTTTTAAAGTTGATGGTAAATTAATTATTTTTAATGATTTATTTAATCCCGTAAAAGCATTAACACTTAAAGTTTCTAATCCTTCATTAAAATTAAGTTCATTTATTAAATAGCAATCATTAAATGCAGATGAATTAATAGTTTTTAAAGAAGAAGGAAAAATAACATTTGTTAAAGTATAATTCGAATCAAATGCCCCTCCTTTAATTATTTCAACGCCTTCTAAAATATTAAAATCAACATAATTATTTTTAGGTAAAACTCGATATAATTCTTTTTTATCAAATGAATATAAATTACCATCTTCATCTAAAGAAAAATAATTACTACCATTATTTAAATAAATATTTGATAAAGAATAAGAAATATTAAAAGCATTATCTTCTAATATTTTTAAAGTAGAAGGAAGATAAACTTCTTTTAAAGAAGATAGAAAATTGAAAGCATTGCTTTCAATTTCTTCTATTCCTTCACTAATATAAATTTCTTTAACTAAATCTTCACTATTAAAAGCTTTAGAAGCAATTTTATATACTTTTTCATTATTTATAGATGAAGGAATAGTAATTGAAGTATTATTTTCTCCTTTATAATCAGTAATAATTAATCCTTTTTCATCACTTGTAAAAATAAAATCATCATTATAAGAGGAGAAAGAATTGTTATTAAATAATGATAAAGGAATAGTGATAATTAATGCTAAAGCAATAACTAAAGCAATTGATAAAGGAATATAAATAGATGGTTTTTTAATTCTTTCTTTAAAAGGAATTCTTTTATTTTCAATAAGTAAATTCTCTTTTTCTACTATATTTTTTTCTAATTCTTCTTCGCTCATTCCAAAATAAAGAGAAGAATATGAACAATTAAAATACTTTGCAAATGCTAAAAATTCTTCAGCCTTTAAATTAGCGTTACCTTTTTCTAATTTAGAAATTCTAGAAGAAGAAATATTAACTTGTTTTGCTAATTCTTTTTGGGTAATACATCTTTTTTCTCTTAAATAATTTAATTTGTTTAAAAATTTAGTATAGTCAAATTCTAAATAATCACAATAATCATTATTTTTTTCATATTTTTTAAGTAAAAAAGAATCTAAATCGACTTTTAATACTTTAGCAAGTTTAGAGATTAACGAAATATCTACTTTAACACTATTATTTTCATATTTAGAAATAGCTTGATATGAACAAGATAAAACATTAGCTAAATCTGATTGAGAAAGATTTAACTCAACTCTTCTTTTTTTAATGTATTCTCCATAATTAATTTTATCCATATATATATATTTTTTATCTATTTTTAAATATTTTAAAATTAAATAAATATCGTCTTTTTATTAATAATAAAAAGACTAAAATTATTATATAACAAAGAATAATTTTTTAGTTGAAATTTAAATAGATGTTAATTAAAAATATATAAATTATTTAATAATTTCTACATCTTCATTATATTTAAAAGTATATTCAATAGCATTTCTTAAATGTGTGTTTTCATCAATAATGTTGATAAAAATATTTTTATAATTTAATAAAAAACCATCATAGTTAAACGAATATTCATAAAGATTGAAGATGAAAATACTTTTTATTTCATTTATTCTAAAAAATAGGTTATCCACTACTTTTTTCAGAACATTTTAAAAGTTTATTTTTAAACAATAAAAACGAATATTATAAATTGGATTTATCATCTTCTTTTGTTTTTTCTATCTATAATTATGTTAACGAATATGGAGTATTCCTTCCTAACATTGATTTATTGTTTTAATAACTATATCTACTTTTTAAATAAGTAGATGTTTCTTTAATTTTTCTTTTATTATCATATAAAACATGTGACATATTATTATTTTCATCAATTACTAAAACGTTTATATGATAAAAAGAATCTAAGCAAATATTATTTTCGCCAAAATAAATATTATATGGATCATCAATATTAAAATGATTAACATATAAGTGTCCATGAATTACTTTATTAAAACCATGTTTATCAAATAAAACATTACTTGATGGATCAATAACACCATTTTTTAAAGTTGGAATAATGCATGAAAAAGTTTCTTTTTCTATTTTTTTAATATTATAAGAAGAATAACTTTCCATATTAGTTGCCCCACTATGACATAATAAATATGCATTATTTAAAACATAATATGGTTTTAATGAAGAAAAATAAAAATTTAATTCGTTAAATTTTTTTAACTTTTTAAATAGAGGTTTAATAGTTTCATCAACTAATCCATATTTAAAGAAATTAAAGAAAGATGTTCCTTCAATATCTTCTAATCTTTTATTATTGTTATTTAAATATGTTAAAAAATCATAGATAGTTATATTTATTCCATTAACATTTAAAACATTGCTCCATCTTTTAAAAGAAGAATCAATAAATTCTTTTAACATTACTTCATGATTACCCCATAAAACCATCATCCTATTTTTCTTAATCATCTCATTAACAAAAAATAAAAGATTAAGATTATCATCGCCTCTATCAAATAAATCACCTAAAGAAATTAAGATATGTTCATTATTATTTATATCAAAAGATGCTAATTTTAATTCATTTAATAAGGAATTTAAATTTCTACCATGAATATCGCTAAAAATAAAATATTTTTTCATTTAAAAATCCTGTTCTTTTCTTTATAATAATAGCATAAAAGCTCGATAAAAAAGAGCAAAAAATCCTACATATTTAGATAAAAATTTTTAATGAATCCTCCATTTACTTGATTTAGTAATCACAAGATTATCAAATAAAAAATTCTCTATCTAAAGACCTCCTTTTTTTAAATTTTCATAATTGTTGTAGGATTAAAAAAGATGCAGATTTAATACTTTACTGCATCTTTTTATTTTTCTATGTCTATTACCAAATAATAGTTCTTTAAATATTTTCCTTATTTTATTAATAGCGATTTAGCTACATATATTCAAAACTTTTATAAAAAATCGAAGTTTGTATTTTTTATTTATCTCTCTGATAAATTTCATATTATTAGAGACTTGAAAATTCTTCTCAGATTAATTCCTTCTCTTGAGGATTTGTTTGATAAATGATATATGGATTATGTTTATTATGCGTTAAAGTTATCCAATCAAAAGGATGTAAGAGTTAAAAATTTTTAAAATTATTCAAAAACGGTACGAAAATATTCCAAAGTTACACAAAAAAAGATTATCGATATTGTTGTCAAGAAAACATAAATAATCATTATTATTGCACAATTTTATTCATATCGATTTGTTGAAAATGAATTTATAAAATAACAAATTAAAATATCTTACTACATTTTTTAAGATATAATACAAATCGATTTGTTAAAAATTAATTTGTAAAAATAAAAATAAGCCTTTATTAATAAAATTCTTTTAGTTATAATACAAATAAATTTGTTACAAATTAATTTGTAAGAGGAGATAATGTTATGTTTATCGGTAGAGAAAAAGAACTAACTGAACTAATTAACGCTTATAATTCCGACAAATTTGAGTCAATATTAATCTATGGAAGAAGAAGAGTTGGGAAAACTGAGTTAATTAATAATTCACTAAAAGGGACTAAAGATTACATTATCATAAAATTTGAAGCTGTTAGAGGAACTTTGGAACTTAATATTAATAGACTAAGCAAAAAAATAAAAGATGTTTTTAATATAAATTATATTGATTTTCACTCATTTGAAAGTATTTTCGAATTTATATTCGAACAATCATTGACGAAAAAAATAATTTTAATTATAGATGAATTCTCTTTCTTGCTTGAACGAGATTTTACTGTCGAATCAATCCTTGCTGTATTTATCGATAAATATATTAATGATTCAAAACTAAAAATTGTTGTCTCTGGTAGTTATGTAGGTTTAATGATTAAACTCCTTGAGCATAGTTCTCATTGTTACGGCAGATTTAATCATATAATTCCAGTAAGGCCATTTGATTATTATGAAGCTTCATTATTTTATAAAAATTATAGTGATGAAGATAAAATCATTATGTATTCTGCGATTGGAGGCTTACCATTTTTTAATAGCCTAATTAATAGCAATTTAACAGCCTTAGATAATATTAAGAACTTAATTATTTCTAGAAATTCTATACTAGAATTCGGAGTAAATTCTATATATTCTGAAACTAAAAACTTACCACTATTAAGTCAAACTATTTCTCTTATATCAAAAGGAAAAACAAAAAAATCCGATATCATCTCGGCTCTCAAATCTAAGGGTAACAACAGAAACGAATATCTTTTAGAAAAAATTGAAGATATGGATATCGTTAAAAGAATAACACCAATTAATGACAAATCTAACAATAGAAAAACTTTCTTTGTTTTTGAAGACAATTTTTTAAGTTTCTATTATCGTTATTTGTACGATACATCTTATATTGAATTAAGAGAAAATCCAGATCAATTTTTTGAAGCATTCATAAAAGAAGACTTTTACAGTAGTTATATACCTAAAAAATTTGAAGAAATTACGAAATCTTTTCTACATAGAAAAAACATAAAAGGAGAAATAAATCCAGTTATAACAGAAATAGGAACATATTTTTATAACGATGCGAAAAATAAAACCAATAGAGAATTTGATTGTGTAACTAAAGACAAAAAAGGTTATATTTCATATGAATGTAAATTTACAAAAGATAAAATAGGTAAAAAAGTTATCACAGAAGAGGAAGAACAAATCAAGAATTTAGACATAAATTTCTATAAATTAGGATTTGTTTCTAAAAATGGATTTAAAAATGATTTTGACAAAGAAAAATATAACTTATTTACATTAAAGGATTTTTATAAAGATTAATCTTATTAAAAACTCTATCTATTGTTTATAATTTTTAGGATATTTTCGATAACATCATTACAATAACGATTAGATAATTTTATTATTTTTCCAACATCTTTTAAATCTTTTATTTCTGGTTTCCCATTACCATTAACGCTCATTTCATGTTCTAATTTAAAAGGAGTTTTTGTTAAGTCGTAAGCAGGTGATAATACATATCCTTTTTTAATTTCATCATATAAAAAAGAAAAGTTTTTACCATGATCATCTTTATTCCCGTATAAAACATTAAAACACATTCTTTTATAGGCTTCTTTTATATTTTCTTCTTTATCGATACATACTACATTTATTACTTCAAACAAATGAATATAGTCTAAGTTTGGAATTGTATGAGTTGTTTCGAGTAAAGAAGAAAGAGATATAACGTGAACTCTTTTATTGGCTAATCTATCAAATCTTTTACTCGCAAAATAGCCTTGGCAAATATTAGAATCAAAAAGTTTAAATTCGTTAACATTAATACCACATTTTTTTGCTAAATTATTGGCGTTGTATTCTTCTATTCCGATATTATCGCCATCATAACGAGTTGGAAATTTAATAATCCGCCATTCTTCTCCTATTTTCAAATGAATTTTTGGCCTAGCTCCACCAGAACTTCCTCCTAATTTATAAATAGTATCAAAATCTTGATTTATATTTGATCCTTCATATATTTCTTTTGCATTTTTAGATAAAAGATCTAGATCAATATTTATATTATTTTTCTCTATTTGATTAAACGGCTCGAAAGAAAGTCCACCTAAACCGCTCTCGTTAATCAACGATAATTTTGTAAGAGGTAATAATTTATTATAATCAACACCGATTTTTTGTAATGCTCTTATCGTCAAAAGGCTCCCCCATCCATCTGGAAGACAATCACGAAAAACACCATACAAACCATCAAAGTTTCTTTTTCTATTTATATAGACTTTATCAGATAAAGGTAAGGAGAAAGGCGAAATAGAAAAACCTTTTTCAATCCAAGCATCATTATATTGAAAAGCGATATTTTCTTCATCTAGTTGAACTAAATAACCTACAATTTCATTATTATATTTAATAGTTAATTTATTTATGTTTATCTTCATTTTATCTCCTTCAATGACAAAATTTTAGGATTTTTGAATAAATCATAAAAATCTTCTAAACAATCAATTGCTTGAGCTAGTTTAAGTAGAGATGTTAAAGATATTTCTCCACTATTTTCAAATCTTCTAATGCTTGAATAAGAAACACCAGATTTTATTGAAAGTTTTTTTTGAGAAAGTTTCACCTCTTTTCTTCTTTTAACAAATCGATTGACTAAGTCATATGTAGTTTTTTCTATCGTTAAAGCCGAAACAAAATCACTTATATCAAATATATTTTTCATAGTGTTCATATATTAGCATTTTCTACTAAAAATATCAATAAAGTGATAATATATTAGCAGTTTAATTTAAACATTTCGCTTTAATATTATCTTTTAAAAGCTTCATTTCTTTCAAACCTATCGCAATAATTAACAGTTCCTAAATTGGTACAAAATGAATAAAATATAAAAAATATTTGATTTTGAAAATATAATTCTACTCATATCTTATTAACTTTAAGGTATTTTTTAATAGAGCGAATGATTCTTATAATTTATATAAATATAAAAATTCTATGTTTAAAAAGGTTGATTCTTTTGCTTTATCGGCTTGAACTCCATGTTGTTAGCACTAATTTTTTGGTGTAAAAATCCACTTATTGATTATAAAGATTTAGATTATTTATTATTTGAATAAGATTATTAGAATCATTTAATTAAAGTAAATTCTTAAAGATTAATATTAAAATTAATATTTATAGTTATATTTATTATCACTATCGACAATTGTCTTTAAATTTTTATAATAGTTGTAATGAATATAGCGTCTAATGATAAATCATATGACTTTTTAATTAATATTGGCTTTACTTTAAATGAAGCTAAAGTTTATCTTGCTTTAGTTAAATTTCGTCTATTAAATGGTTATGAAGTAGCTAAAGAATCAGGTGTTTCTAGATCGTTAGTATATGATGTATTAAATAGATTAGTGACTAAGGGGTTTGTTAATAAAATATTAGGTGAAACAACTTTATATAGCGTTTTAGAATTTGATAAAGTTTTAGATATTATTTCTAAAAATACTTATAGGAATATCGTTGAAGCTAAAGAAAGAATAAAAAAAATAGGACTCGAATGTCCTACCTTACTTTATATATCTAAACGAATATTTCGCGAGAATATTCGATGTTTTTTAACTTTTGGTGCCTTCTGCCGGATTTATAATTAATACTATCTTAATATTTAGATATTTAGAAAAATACGATATTTATCGATGTTTTGAAATTTTGATAAAAATTAGAAAAGTTTAAACTATAGATAAAAGTTCCCCAAAAGTTCCCTTTTTTGGCAATGTATTTGTTTAAATATTAAAAATTTTTGCACTTAAAATTAGAAATAAAATCAGTCTTTTATTGTCCATTTATCATGCTTATTTTCTCTTGAGCCAATAATTATTCCTTTTTTCTTTAATGAGGAGAATATACGACGTACTGTTGCAATTGAAACTCCTAACTTCACGGAAATATCATCATAAGTGGTATAAGGATTATTTTTAATCATTTGTATTACAAAATTCTCTCTATCGTTAGCACTAATTTTTGGTTGCTCATTTAGGTGCTCATTTAGGTGCTCATTTAGGTGCTCATTCTTCGAAAGTTTCGAAATAACTTCAGAATTATATGACAAGGTAACCAGTATAAAACTTTCAGCAATATCAAAAGCTCTCTTACCATACTTAGCGATTATTTGAGGAATACCATGACCCGTTCTTTCCGCAAAATCCAAATCTCTCAAAATTCTAATAAAGCTTTCACTTCTAGGTTTACTAATACCTTTAAAGAAATTTTCTTCGGTTTGACCAAAAGGAAGCCCACCATACGAAATAACTTCTATCCTATTATTGTAAACATAGACAGAGGGCACTCCACCATTTATCCAATCATTATGAGCAAGTGCATTATAAACGGCTTCTCTTAAACAATCGATGTCAATCAAAGTCTTAGTGCTTCTTGTAGTTGCGGAAATCTCTGTAATGCCTCTATTTTCAGCCTCCAATCGATACATCAACTTTTCAACAGCGGTAAGAACACATTGATTTCCAAAATCAACAGTCTCACTAAAAGCTGATTTATCATTTCCATCATATCTAGCATAAATAAACCCTACGTGATTCTTATCTGAAAGTAATTCAGCTATCTTATTATATTCGCCATTCTTAGTAAACAACCCTAAATTAGTAGCAAAAGTATCATCATTTAAAGTCATTCCTGCCTCATTGTAAAATATTTTTAACTGTCTAAATGACAATGGGCTATATGAAGCTCGTGTTTCTTTTAATAAATCTTCTGTTGCAAGGGAAAACTTCCATCTTCTTTCTATTTCATACTCAGTCATTGGAGGACAGGTTGTTCCATCTCGATAAAAACAACCAGTTGCGCTTCTTCCTTCTTTTTTAATGTAATAAAGTTTATTGCCTTTATTTACTTTAACAACAATGATTGTTTTTTCACCTTCTTCCATCGATTCAATTTCGCATAAACCTTCAGTAGTTGGAAGAATCTGATCTCTTATAATATCTCTTATTTCTCGCATCGTTTTGTCAACATCCGAAACACCCAATACGTCTCCATTATTATCAACACCAACATAAATAATTCCATTTCTAGTATTTAAAAAAGCAACTACTTCTTTAATAAAATCTTTAGTTAATTTTCTTTTTAGTTCTGTGGTTTCGGTTTCTTGAAATTTCATAATTAAACTCTCTTATTCTCTAAATTATATTTAAAAACAAACTTAATATCTAGGTATTTCCCAAAGTTTATTTGACATCATTATTAAAAAGAAAAAATATCTTCATTAATTAGTAAGATTAGAAAAAATTTATCGTTAATATCATTAAATTCATTTCTTTCGTAATCTAGAATATTTTTATGATTAAAATGTAAATCGCTAATTACATATTCCTTTGGCATTTTTAATCTCCTTTAAATTAAGAATCTTTATAAAAAAAAGAAATTATCTATAACCTTCTACTTCAATAATTTCTATTTTAAAAGTTTTTATTTTTCAAAATAAATAAAAAACAATAATTATTACAATTTGACTCATCAAATATGAATTATTAACTTCAACTATAAACAATATTAATTAACTTAATAAACCTAATATCTATAACGATTAAAGTTTAAACAACCCAACCATAACAATAAAATATTTTGCGTAAAATGATATTATTTTCTAAATATTTAAATAAAAGGTAAATAAATATATAAAACTAGTTTTATGTAAGCATACTAAATGTCAACTTCCACCTCATTTGTGAGGTTAGCTAAATCGATTAACATTTGTAGTTTTTGAATGTTTTTTCTTGCAATTTGAAGATCATTTCTAACATCTTTTAATTCATAATTCAATTTAGTATATTCAATCGAATTTGCTCTTCTAATTAATGTTGTTCTCGTAAGAGCATCTTTATTTGCTAATTTTTTTAATCTTTCTAAATTTATATTTTCTTGAGCAAGATAGATTAATGCTATTGATAAAGGGATATTGTAATCATCTAAAATAATTTCATTATTAGCCTTTAATAAAGCTAATTTAAGTTTTCTTTCTTTAAGATTTAAACTCTCCAATCTTTCGCTAACATCTTTATAATCATATGGAGATTTTAAAGGTGTTTCATTTTCTGCGTAAGATGTTTCTTTATTTCTATTTTCATAGCCTAATATTTCATCTTTTTCTCTTGCTAAATTTTTTAATTCTTTCATAATCTCAACATTATTCATAATGTTTGTCATAAAATACTTTTAAAACCTCCAATAAATTATGTTTTTTATTATTAATAAACTATTTAAGTTAATTTCTATATCCCTACACTTTAGTGTAGGGATAAATTATTTTGTAGGCCTTCGCCTTACTCTTAATTAAATTTTGTTTATTCGGCCACTAATCGAAGTTAGCCCGAGCGTATAAGAGCGACTTATACACTACTAACTCCATCTTCTAAATTAGAAGATTGATAGATTAGGCTAGATTTCCTAGCAACTTTCACTAAACGTCGGATGTAGTTTCACAAAAACTATATATTCGTTTTCCCTTCGCAGCTGAGTCGGATTTAGCTACTCGCACCATTTGTTTGCAATCCTTATAGTTTAATTACTTAAACGCCACCTCAGAGATCTTTATTGAATTTGCCACTTGCTTGGTAGTCTCTCACACTACTTGCAGGAGGGCGGGCTTAGCTAGCGATAATAGCCACTTATAGATCCGGATCGCTCATTGCCTTAACTAGAGAATTTAATAAGAGCACTTCTTAGAACAAGGCTAATCCAAAAACCTTCCTTATATATCTCTATATAAGGTATTTGCTATTTAATAAGTATCCTTATTAAACCACTCACGTTCTAAGAATCCTGACGGTCTGTAAGACCAACTTCATCAGGTTACAACGATATTATAAACATCAAAATAAAAGATTAATATACTATTATTTTTTATTTATATAGTAGATATTTATATTGATAATTATCGTATTTTTTATTATTATTTTATTAATAAAGGTAGATAAAATATAAACTTATGAGTAATAAATATAAAGTAATGTTATCATATTACACTTATTCAACTATATTAAATGATATAGATGCTTTTAGATTTTATAAAGCTAATGGAGATACTAATAAAAATAAATTTATTAATCATTTGATATCTAACTATTATGAAGTAATTAATTCTAATATTAATAAATTAGAAGATAATCTTCTTTTATTATTAAAAGATATTAAAAATAAAGAAGAATTAGTTAATGATATTTTAAAAATTAAAGAAAGAAATGAAGAAAGTGATTATAAAAAAGAATATGAGTTAACATTTATATCAACTAAAGAATCTAATGATGCTTTAGTTGATATAGAATATTCTAATTATTCTTATATTTTTACAATAAGTGGATATTTAAGAAAACTATTTAATGAATATGCTAAACTTAATCAAGATGAAAGAGAAAGAATAATCTTTAAAAAAGAAATAGAATTAATTAATAGTGCTATTAAAAATAATAAGAAGATATTCTTTAAAATAATAAGTAATAATATAGAAGAAAAATATGAAGTATCACCTTTAGGGATATTTAATTCTAAAGATAGACAATTTGCCTATTTAATTTATTATACTTCTACTTCTTATAATGTTATTAATTTATATAAACTTAAAGATTTAAGAATATCTAGATCTTTTAAAGATGAACTTTCATCATCTTTAAAAGATAATATAAATAATGATTTAGATAAAAATGATCCTCAATTTATTAATTCACCAATTATTAACTGTAAAATAAGATTAACTAAAAAGGGTCAAAAAATGTTTACTAAAATCTTTATTAATCGACCTAAACCATTAAAGATTGAAGATGATATATATTATTTTGAGTGTTCAATAAATCAACTATTTCAATATTTTTCACGTTTTGGAAGTGAAGCATTAGTTTTGGATAATGAAAAATTAACTAATAGATTATTTAATTTTTATTATTTTGGATTTAAAAACATTAAAAAACATAAAAAATAAAAGTTTTTTAATATAAAAGTCTGATTTTATCATTAAGATGTTTTAAAAATTTTGATCATAAAATTATGTTATAATAACAGCAATCGAGGACTCTTTTATGAAGAATAAATTTATATCATTTTTTTCAATTTCGTTAGTTACTTCTTTTTTACTAACTTCGTGTTTTTCATCTAATGGAAATCATAATAATGAGTATGAGGATGAGGACGAAAATAAGAACTTCGGTATAAATGTAGAAGATTTAACTAATGGCTACGTTATCCCTTCAGCAGCTAGTGCAAAGATTGGGGAATCAATAAGTTTTAAAATTGTACCAAATGATGGTTATTATTTAACATCTTTTTCTTTAGATAATAACTTAACAACCATTTCTTATGAGGACAAAAATCTAGTATTTGATAATTTATCTAAAACTTATACATATAACACTACTATGGAAAAAGAAATCAATGTTTTCGCTAGTTTTGATAATAAAGAAAGTGGAAATACTTTTTATGATAAAGATAACGATATTTTATACACTACAATAAAAGTTGATCCTTACGGAAACGAAATCGAAAAAATACCTGAAATAAATGCAAATGATTATCTAAAAGAAGCATTAAATGATGGTGAATTAGGTTATATTATTTTAAAAGGACAAGAAGAACATTATGACGCTAATTTAAGGACTAAAGGCGCGATTGACGCAATAAATGAAATTGCTAAAGAAGGAAATTTTAAATCAAATCTTTTGAAAATAGGTTTATGTGTAGATGATAACGGCATACCTTGGAGTGATAAAGTTGCGACTGAAATAATTCATAATGCGGTAATAAAGTACGAAAATAAACTAGATTTAATAATTGCTAATAACGATTCATTAGCTATTGCCGCCAGCAAAGCAGATAACTTAAATCCAAGTATACCAATTTTAGGGTTCGACGGAATAGCATTCAACGAAATGTTGGGTGGAGAATTTGACGGCACAGTTGCATTTCCTTTTGAAGATCAAGCTCTTTTGACGGCTGTTTTAGTAGGAAATTTAATTACAGATAAAAAGCCTGTAGTCGATGTATTTTATGGCGGTAAAGTTCCTTTGGACTTTACGTACCTTGATAAAAACTTAATTTTAACTGATTATGCCACTGTTTTAAGAAAAGATATAGAAGACTATGATATCGATGCAAAGAGAAAAGTTGAGGTAAATAATGAAGTTAAAGGAAAGAAAATATTATTAACTTCTTATTCAAGTTTTGATTCTATTGCTCAACGTTTATTTAAATCGTTGCTTTATTATTTAGAAAAAATAGGCTATACAGTTGATACAATTGTTGGCGATGGCAATAATGATCAAGCATTCATGAACTCTATTAAAGAAAAATATAACGAAAATAATTATGACGCAATAATTTTAAATCCACTTTATATAGGTTCATTAAAAGACTATTTAGCAATTTTTAACGAAACAATACCAATTGTTGTCTATAATCGTGTAAATAATAATGAATTTGTAACTTTAAATAGAGAAAATGTTTATGCTGTTAATATTACTTTAGATATATCAAAAAATGCTGGAAATATTGTAAAAAAATGGTATAACCACAGCATTGGTCTTGATTAAAAATCAAAAGTATTTTATCAATCAATATAGATGATTAGTCAAATTTATTCTCATTTATTTCATAAAATTTTTATCATTAAATGGTTTGAACTTTCAAATAAAATAAAGAAATAATCTAAAATCCAAACATTTAATTAATAAAATAACTTATATGAACAAATATTTTATTTTTAGCGACATACACGGAAAAAACTTAGATGGACTTAAAACTAGATTAAAAGAATCAAGTTTTGAAGAAGATAATCCTAATCATATCTTGGTATCTTTAGGAGATCTTTTTGATCGAGGAAATGATTCTTATAATCTTTGTAAATATATTAATTCGATGATTAAAAGGGACAGATGTATTGCTTTATGGAGAAATCATGAAGTTATTTTAGCAAGCCGGTTATATTCTAATTTTCAAAATTACTATAATGTTATTTACGCTAATGGCACTACTAAAACAATTAAGTCTTTTGTTGAAGGATTAATTAAAGACAACAAACTTAAACTTAGTAATGATGAAAGAGCTTATTTATCTTATTTTTATAAAAACGGTTATGTTATTGATGAACTTCAAACTAATGTATTAAATAAAATTAGAGCAAGCGAAGAATTTAGATATTACATAAATCATTTATTACCTTATTTGGTAATAAATGATAAATATTTATTATGTCATAGTGGATTAACATATAAATATGATTATGAAATATATAAAGAAAATTTTAATAAATATAATTTTATTAAAAATGATGGAAAGTTATTAGTTGAAGAAGAAACACGGTCATTAATAATTGAACTTGATAATAATCCAAATAAATCATTACCAAAAGTACCATTTAATAATTTAATTATGATAAAGTAATTCATGGTCATTTATACGTATCTCATTTTAATAAAGATGATCCATATAATATTTATTTTGGAAAAGATAATATTTGTATAGATTCTCCTTATTACATCAATGTTTTAGTTATTAATGAGGATAATTCTTTATCGTTTAGTAAAATTTAATAATTTATTTGCTTAACAATATATTTATATCGGAGACTTCTTTATTAAAGTGATCGCATAAATACGATAAGAAACATTGTTTGAAGTATTTTCCTGTTTCACTTGTTAAATCATTAATATCAACATCGTTACCAGCTCGATTGTCTTTCTTTAATTTATTTATTCTTAAATCATTTGTGTCCATAAAATAAAAAACTTCATAAGCATCATCATTTTCATCTTCAAAACCACATTCGATTCTATTTTTATATTTTCTAAAAGAAAATAAGCCTTTTTTGTAATTTTTATGTCCATTCATTTTCTCAATTTTAAAACTATCTAAATTAAAATGTTTTGCTAAATCATCAAACCATGTTGGATCATCATTGATGGCAAAGTCATTAGTTTGTTTCTTTTTAGTTAAATCAATTAGTTTTTTTATAATATCTTCATTTTGTTTTAAGAATAAAGTGAAAGAGCGAACGAAATATCTAAGCATTTCGCTATTATCTTTTTCTAAATCAACAGCTTCCCAATTAGATTTATATAAAACAGTGAATTTTTTTGTTAATAATTCATAAGAGGCTGCATATTCTGTTCCTTTATCATCTTCAAAGCCACATTCAATATTATTTGAGTGCACTATAAAGGCAAAACCATTTTTTACATATGCTTTATTTTTTTTGTTCAACCAAATACTATATCTAGAAGAATCAAAATAGGTACGTAATTTAGAGAACCAGTCATCTTCATTCGTTGTTTTTTGAACTCTAATTTTATTTTCGTTAGTAAAATCAAAATTATTTAATTTAGTAATCAATTTATCACTTAGTGCCGGTTGTTCCCCAATGCTTATATTTTCAAATGAATTAATCATCTTGAGAAACTCCTCTTCCGTGATAGCAGTAAAATCTCTAAACCATCTATCGTACATAAATTGAAATAATTCTTGTTCTCTTTTATAAATATCGAATAAAGTCCAATTCTCATTTGTTGATGCAACTTTTTGTGCAGATCTTGAACCATAACAATAAGCATATTTTTCACTCTCAAATGAGGCGGTTCTTTTTGTTTTGAAACTAAAATTTTTAAGACTGCTGTTTTCGCCTTTTGATAATAAAAGTAAATTTCCTAAGGAATTTGTTATTTTATTAATTTTTGCTTCATCGTGATTTAA
The DNA here is from genome assembly GCA_944372115.1 of uncultured Bacilli bacterium. Taxonomy (GTDB): domain Bacteria; phylum Bacillota_I; class Bacilli_A; order RFN20; family CAG-826; genus Onthovivens. The sequence continues at coordinate 15,984 of CALVYH010000008.1, read as the reverse complement.
CGGAGATAATACAATTTGCCAGTATTCACACTTCTCAGTATTTTGAGGCAAAATATGTTCAATAGAGTTCATATTGACTGAAGACCAGTCGACGCTATGGGTTGTAACATTTGATACTTGTAAATATTCATCATATTCATAAAGAAAATATTTTAAACTATCCCGATTATAAAAAAATGATTGTTTATCTCTTAAATAATTATTAAAGTTTTCAAACTCATTAAATAAATAATTTTCTAAATTATTTTCATTTATATAAACACCAATTGTATCCAGTGTCTCATAAAGAATTTTTTGTTTATTTTCATTCTTAGCTTTTATAAGTTCTCTTGCATGTTTAATTAATGAGCTGTAATCATTTTTATTTTGACCAATACATTTTCTAAAAAATAATGAAAATTCAAGTTTTTTATAAAACTTTAACTTTTCTTTAATAGATAAATCATTATCTCCATAAAAAGCCATTATTGTAGATTTGGCAAATTTAGTAGATGTTATTCTGTTTAATTTGGTTAAGTATTTTTTTTCATCTAAATATTCTTCCCCTTTTAAAAGCTTTGCATCAGGATATTTTTCTATAGGATTATTAATAATTCCCCAAATTTCACTATATTTATCTAAACTTTTTATATATGAATCAATGGCATTATATGCTGTAGCAAGTGTTTCGTTACTATTGAGGCTAGAAAATATTGGATTTTCAATGCTGAACTCTTCGTTTAATATTTCCGAAACGTAAGTATCACCTCTTCTTTTGCTCAAAGAATTATGATATATAAACCAATGCGCTTGTAAATATTCATCATCGTTTAAAAATGAATTCTTATAAGATAAGTTTTTATAAATATTCTTCCATACAAAGTTTATTTTATCTCTTAGTAAATCACCTTCATTAACATTAAAAAAGGAAGATAAATACATAAGTCTATTTTTTAACAATTCTAAATTTGATAATTTTTTTCCTCTATTATTCATTGTTTCAAAGGTAACTCTTACGTCAAAATCTTTTGTAACGAAGTAAATATTAAATATCAATCTATGAAGAATTACATCTAAAATCTCTTTAACAATATCAGAATTTTTAGTTAATTTATCATCAATAAACTTTTTGCAATTATCGAGATTTTTAAGATATATGTTTAACATATCTTTCTCCACGAGATTATTTAAGTAAATTCTATTCTCAAAGAAAGATCTTGTATCACCATCGTTTTTATTTGAATAAAAAAATCTATAAATATTTCCTTTTTTTAAATATTCACCTTGCAGATTTTCATTATTTTCATCTTCTAAAAATTTAAATATAGATGCTAAAAAAATAATTATTGTGGTAAGTCTTTGCTGACCATCAACAACATAAAAAGCGTTATAACCATTCAAATATTCAAAATTCTTTTCTTGATCGTCCATTTCCTCTAAAGTTAACATTCCAGTATAATGTTTACTTATTTTATTTGGATTCTTAAGAACTCTAATTATGTCGTTCCATAAATCGTTAACTTGTTTGTTCGATTCCCAAGCATAACCTCTTTGATAATCTGGTATGCGAAAAACGTTTGGTCCGTAATTTTCTGTATCACTTAGAAGTGCTTCAACAGTAACTAAAGAGTTGTTTCTTCTTTTTTCGTCGAAATAATTTGCCATTTTTTATTCCAGCCTTTTTTAATTCTTAATTATTATAATAAAAATTGTAACAATTTTTAAAATCCTATTAATTGATTAATTTTATACTTAATTTGTTTCCACAATATATTTGATTCTATGGAGTTTTAAATAGTTCAGTTTAATCAAAATTTTATGATGCTATTTTTCATCCAAATCATCCCAGTTTATTTCCCACCTTGGAGGCAAAGAATGATAAACAGGCATAAAATTAAACCAAATAATTTCATATATATTTGAATTCTCATTGCCTAGTAATAAGTCCCTTGGTTCACCACCACAAATATCTATTTCCTCAGGAGTCATCTCTTTCAAATATTTACCATCTAATTCTTTTGCTTTAGCTAACCTTTCAGAAGTCCAAAAGGTTTTATCAAGTTCATTCTTTTTCATTTACCAAAATAATTCCTCTTTTTAATATTTTAAAAAATATTGTAAAAATAATTAAGTTAAATGATTTAAAAATACTGACAACAAATAGGTTTATTTATAATTTATTATTAACAAATTATTTTTACAGCATAAAGTAAAATAACCATTGCTAACAATGGTATTAATTTTAAAGAAAAAATTATTTCTATTGATAATTTATTCCTTATTCCTTAAATAACTTCAATATCAATTGTTGCTCCTACTTCTATCTTTATAATAAAGTTATGCCAAAAGGGGAACTTAAATATAAATTAGAATCTTTTTTAAACATTTTGATTATGATTTTTATTTAGATGATAAATATGTTGAAGAACATCCTTATGAAAGATATGTATCTTTAACTTTAAGAGTAATTTGTTGATTAACACATAATCAAATAACTTATAAATATGGATTAACTAAAGAAATAGCTTGTGATATTTCTTTAGTTAACAAACTTTTAAGTTGTTTATATAACTCTAAAGATGAAGAATTAAAACGAATTGCTTGGAATACTTTTTCTTTATGTTCATATAACCACAACTTTATTCTTTTTAATAAATTTAAAAGAGCAATAAATAAAAGAAATAAAGAATTATTTAGTAAAGAAGGAATAAATTCTAATCACACTGAATTAATGGAAACTATAAGATTATTAATAGCTCCTAATAAGATTGGATATGCTAACTATCTACATGATTATATCTATAGATATGATTATCAAAATAAAGATTTTGCTTATCAAATAGGTGATCCTTCTTCATATAATTATATTAACTTTATCTTAATAGAAAAATATAAAAACGAAATAGTCGGATACATTGCTATCCAACTAGAATATGATAAAGAACATACTGTTTCTTTATCATATTATGTAATTAAAAGATATCGTGATAAAGGATATATGAAAGAAGGATTAAAAGAAGTAATTGAAGCAATAAAAAAATAATAAGATTATCTTTTATAACGACTTTAATCATCAATATATTTATGAAGAAATAATACCTTTAATAAAATTAATTAAAATAATAGTTATTGAACCAAATATCCCATCATTTAAAGCAGCATCTTCTATAGAAGGGATGATTTATGAAGGTAAATTAACTACTTATGAAGATAATGAATACAAGATACCGCATTATTTTTCAACGAAAATAAATGATTAATCTATTAAATTTTTATTTTTCAAATCAGTTAATATTAAATCTTTAATATATTCATTCTTATCATCAATTTTGCTTAAATAATTAGCTACTTCTCCATCAAATTCTAATTTAATTTTAAATTTATTCTTAGACTTTGTTTTCTTTTTTTCTTCTATTGTTCCCCATATTAAAAAATCGATTTTTTTTAGATTAGAAATATCCTTAGCATAAGCAAAGTTATTATCAAAATATGATATACATTCTTTATAATTATTAGTTTCTATAAAACTTTTATAGAAACTAGTTACTTTCTCATATCTAATTAATGCGTCTTCAATTTTATCTCTACTATAAGGCGTTGCTTTTAATCCAATAAAATTAGAAACAATTCTATCAATGATTGGATATTTTGTAGGATTAATGGTATGCAATAATTTAGAAGAAAATGATTTTTCTTCCTTATTAGTAATTTTAGATAACTTTTTTATTACATCTTCATATTTCAAATCTTTATTATTTTTATTTGAAAAAAGGCAGGAGTAATATTCATTACGAAAATAAACAGGTTTTCTTTTTAATGTATAAAATTTATTAAATACTTTTTTAAATTCTTCCGTTGGTTCATCTAGTTTATTAAAAAGATCCATTATTTTAAGATAATCTTTTAAACCATTTTCTACTCTTTCTTTGTTAATAATCTCTAAATGAATAATTTTGTTTAACATAAACACTCCTAAATTAATTAAGTCATTTTATTTTTATTCATTTTTACAGTAAAAGCAAATAAATATAAAAATTCTTTAATTTATTAAATATAAAAGAAGCTCACCCATTAATTTTCTTTTTACCAGGTTACTACATTATCAACAATTTCTCGTTGTTCATTTGCAGTTTTCCTTAAATAAATTCTGGTAGTTTCAATTGATTCATGTCCCATTAAATCAGCTAATAAAGCTATGTCATTGTATTTCTCAAGAAAATTTTTTGCAAAACGATGCCTAAAAGAATGAGGATAAACAACATTAGAATCTATCCCAAACTTAATAGCATATTTCTTCAATTGTTGAGATATACCTCTGCTTGTTATTCTTTCACCATATCGATTAACGAAAATATATCCGCTATCTAACTTTAAATCCTTTCTAATCCGAACTTCAGCTTCAACTCTTAACGCTTTAGGGATATAGATCCTTCGTATCTTACCTCCTTTGGTATAAATATCGATATATCCTTTTATTACGTGCTCGACTTTAATTTTAATAAGTTCACTTATTCTTGCTCCCGTAGCTGCTAAAAATCTAACAATAAAATACCGCTGCTTATTCTTTTCTTTTTTCAACTTCTTCTTTAAGAATTGATAATCAGAATCACTAATAACATTCTCTAAAAATAATCGTTGTTGTACTTTTGCTGATTTAATTTTTAGATTTTCTTTACCGATGAAAACCAAATAATTATTAATAGCTTGAATCTTTAGATTAACTGTTTTTGCTTTAAACTTCTCTATAAGTTCCGATTTCCAAGCTAGCAAATTAGTTTTAGTAATTTCGTTAAAATAAAGAAAATAATTCTTCACTGCTATCAAATAAGCATTTATTGTGTTAACCGCTAAATTCAGGCTAACTAAATATGATTTAAAATCATCCATGTTTAATATCTCCTTTCATGGGTGAGCATATTTAGTTTGCCCTTTTACTTTTTATAATTGCTATTATGAGAAGATCGGCAAGGAAGTTAAAAATATAACTGATGAACTTCCTTTTGACATACCTGATAATTGGACATGGATAAGGCTGAAAGATATCATAAATATACAGACTGGTGCTTCATTTAAGAAAGAACAAGCAATATTAACTCAAAAACAAAATTACATAAGAGTTTTAAGAGGAGGAAATATCGAACCATTTAATCTCTTTTTGAAAGACAACGATCTTTACATTCCTGAAGAGCTAGTTTCAGAAAATATCATGCTTGAACTTAATGATTTACTAACTCCATCAGTTACTAGCTTAGAGAATATTGGGAAAATATGTATTGTTAATCAGAGATTAAATAATGTTACAGCTGGTGGCTTTGTATTTATTTTTAGACCGTTTTTAAATCTTTCGTTTATTTCAGAAATAATTATGTATTTCGTATCAAGCCCTTTATTTCAATCCCTTATGAATGGTATTACTAAAAAATCGGGGCAAGCTTTTTATAATTTGAGCAAAGAACGTTTTGCTAACCTATATTTTCCAATTCCACCTGAAAGAGAAGCTAGAAGAATATTAAATAAAATAAATCAAGCCGAACCTCTATTAGAGGATTATAAAAATGCCGAAAATAAACTAACTAATTTAGAGTTGTCACTTGAAGAAAAGTTAAAGGCTTCTATTCTCCAATATGCAATAGAGGGTAAGCTTGTTAAGCAAGACCCAAATGATGAACCAGCTTCTAAACTTCTTGAAAGAATTAAATTGGAGAAAGAACGTCTTATTAACGAAGGGAAAATCAAGCTGGACAAGAGCGATTCTCAGATAACTCTTGGTGACGATAAGAATTATTATGAGAAGAATATTCCTACAGGTTGGTCATTAGCAAAAATAGGACAACTAGGAACACTCACTCGTGGTTCCGGAATAAAACGTACCGATATAGCGGAAAATGGTTATCCATGTATTAGATATGGTGAATTGTATACAACTTACAAAATTGCATTCTCTTCTGCAATTTCTCATACCACATTAGAAATATATAGAAACGCCTATAAAGCAAATGAAAATGACATTCTTATGACTTTAACGGGTGAAAATAAGAAAGACATTTCAATGGCACTAGCTTATTTAGGAAAGGATCAAATAGCTTATGGTGGAGATATGACTTGTTTATCAAACCATAATATGAATCCGCTATATCTTGTATATGCTATTAATTCCCCTTATGGGAGATGCTGTATGCAACAGTTATCAACTGGAGATATCATCGTCCATATGTCAAATGATAGGCTTAATAAGATATACCTACCCATTCCTCCTTTAAATGAGCAAAAGAAAATAGTTATAAAAGTAAATCAAATATTTTCTTTAATTGATTGAGTATTCGAATTTGTTCATTCTCGGGTGGTAGTAAAACTTTTGCTGGTTTCAATTTATCAAACGATGGAATATTTTTAATTGCCGTTCCTTTTGCGCTTTTTGATAATTCATATAACTTGTCTTTAAGTAAAATAATGTAATAAGGTGCTATATGATTATAAAACAAGGTTATTTTCATTAATGCTTGATTAATTATTCCGATAGGTGCTTCAATAGGGAGTTGATATATTTCACCAATGGTTCCTGCGCATGAAACAATAATGTCGCCCGAAAATACACTAAAGCCTCTCATTTCTTCATATTTGCTTTTGGAAATATAATAATTTCCTAATTGATAATTATGTTGTATTGCATTCTTTTGCTCATATACTTTAACCCTATTTGGCTTCTTTTCATCAACAAACATTGATTTAGTAAGCGAACTACCAAAAGGACTTTTTTATAAAAACCAAATAAGCCAAGAGAAGCTAAACACCACCCATTAGGTAAGTTCTCATAATAATTCTATTAAGAAGAAAATAATTCAAAAAGAGATTTTACCTTATTAACTATTCTAGTTTGTTCACTTAAAGGAGGTAATGGAATAATAAATTTACGAACTTTATCTACATTCAAATTACCTTGAGAAGCATCAGTTCCATATGTATTTGATTTAGATAAAGTTTTTCCGTATGGGGATTGTAGTATTAACAATAAATATTCATTAGTTTCTTTGGCAATTAGTTTAATTAAAGTAAGGCTAACATATATGCCAAATTCTTGCTTAATATCAATAATACATGCCTCACCAATTCCAGCACCAACACGTGTAAGAAGAATATCTCCATATTCTGGTACATAATTTTTATGAATCTTATTAAATAATTCTTTAGAAATATAATTAAAATTTTTGAAAATAAATCTATATGGTTTAACATTTTTTGCAGAAATAAAAGGTATTCCGTTATTTTCATATTGTGGAGTACTTGCATAACCACATGTAATCAATGAACAGATGTTTTTTAATGGTATTACTGACCATGTCTTAGGAATGTTTAGATAATAATTCTTATCGTCACTTTGCCAGATGGCAGAATCATTTTTATCTCGTTTAACTTTACCTTCACTTATAAGTTTTTCTTTCTCTGCTTTTATACGTTCAAGAAGAACTGATGCTGGTTCATCATTAGGGTCTTGTTTAACGAGTTTCCCCTCGATTGCGTACTGCAAAATTGATGCTTTTAGCTTTTCCTCAAATGAAGTTTCTAAATTAGAAAGTAATTTCTCGCGTTTTTCATATTGTTGAATTAAAGGTTCAAAGCCTTGTATTTTTTTTACAATTCTTTTCTGTTCTTCAAATGGTGGGATTGGTAATAATAACTCGCTCAAATCATTTTTATTAAAACCAGCTTGCGCACTACGTGAATTATTTTTAACAAGTAATTGATAAAGAGGACTTTTATAGAAAGCATACATGTAATTAAAATCGATAAAATTACTCTCATATAGTTTTTCTACTTTAGCCATAGCTACATTGTAAGCACCATTATCTGCCCAAAAAACTTTCCCTACAGAAGCCCCATATCTTGCTAACAAAATATCTCCTTTTTTTGTTATTTTGTGTGCGTCTTTTATTTGTATATAGATTGGATCAGGATTTGGGCCATAATCTCTTATTTGATAAAGACGTATATAACCATCTTTAGGTATTTTACTGAATTTACTTTTAGGCGGCTGAGAGCCTCCGAAAATTTCAAAAATTGAATTGTGTCTTACCCAAGTCCAACTATCCGGTATCGCAAAGGGAAGTTCATCATTTATATTTCTAACTTCCTTCCCAATCTTCTCATAATAGCAATTATCGTCGCCCTTATAAATATAAGATTCATTCTTGTCTTTTTTAATTTTGCCTTCTTTGATTAGTCTTTGTTTTTCTTCATAAATCCTCTTGACAAGCTCACTGGCAGGCTCATCATTAGGATCTTGCTTTACGAGTTTACCTTGAATTGCTAATTGAAGAATTGATTTTCTAATTTCGTCGGCAGTTAAATTTTTAATTGTCTTCATCTAATAACTCCAATATTTTATCCAGTGTTTCTTCCATTTCAGCATTGTATGCAGCTCTCTTCTCTCTGAATTCTTTTATTAAATCATGTGGGTCGAGTATTTCATCTTCTTCATGAGGATAGCCACATAAATCTAAATTATAATGTTTATCTTCTAATTCTTTTTTTGTATATTTTTTGGCTTTAGGAAATGTATCAATAACAATCTCTTCTCTATTGATCCGCCATTCAATCACAGGATTAAAATGCTCTAGCATAATTGGTTTGGTCTTTGAAAAGTTTTTATATCCTTCTGGCATGTCCATTCTATAAATCCAAGTTTCTTCTGTTGGATGAGTATTTTCAAAAAAGAGAATATTAGTGGTAATTGAAGTATAAGGTGCAAACACACTATGTGGCATACGAATTATTGTGTGTAAATTAAATTCGTTTAATAACTTAGTTTTAATTGCAACTTTAGCATTATCTTCACCAAACAAAAAACCATCAGGAATAATTACTGCGGCGCGACCGTTTTTCTTTAAGCGATACATGATAACATCAATAAATAAATCAGCAGTTTCACTACTTCTCAACTCGGCTGGAAAATTATTTTTAATAATATCTTTTTCAGAACCGCCATAAGGTGGATTCATTAAAATAATGTCGAATTTATCATTTTCTTTATAATCTCTAACATTCTTTTCTAATGAATTCATATGATAAATTTTAGGTTCATCAACGTCATGTAATAACATGTTGGTTATGCATAGTAAATAAGGAAGAGGCTTTTTCTCAATTCCATATACAGTGTTATTGTATTTATCTACATCCTCTTCGCTTTTTCTTTGTGGCTCTAAATACTTTAAAGTCGATGTCAAAAAACCGCCTGTTCCACATGCAAAATCCGCTACAGATTCGCCTAATTTTGGATTAATCATCTTAACCATAAAGTCAGTAACTGCTCTTGGAGTATAGAATTCACCTGCATTACCTGCACTTTGAAGGCTCTTTAAAATGGTTTCATATATGTTACCAAATTCATGTCTTTCTTTATATTCAGAAAAATCAACTTCATTAATAACATTTATTACTTGTCTTAATAGAACACCATCTTTCATATAATTAGACGCATCTTCAAAGACATATTGGACAATCCTTTGTTTTAAAGGTGTATTTTGACTGATTTCAAGACGATATTTTTTATAATTTAATTCTATCTCTCTTCCTTTAAAGAAAGGAAATAATGTGTTATTGATAAAATTAAGTAGAGTGTCGCCAGTAATGACATTGTTGCTATGATCGTCTACAGCCCAATTGCGCCATTTTAATTCATCAGGAATTAAGCTTTTGTAGTTTTCATCAAGCATTTCCCACTCTTCTTCTTTTGAATCGTACACTTTAAGAAAGAACATCCAGGTCATTTGACTGATTCTTTGTGCATCGCCATCGACACCAGCATCATTTCTCATAATGTCTTGTATTCTTTTTACTAAATTATTTATAGCCATTTTATTTTAATCTCCTATAATTAATGTGCGTATAATGCTTGTTGAACGTTTTGTACAGCATGTAAATATCCGTTTAACCCACCAAACATACGTGCTATTTTTACTGGACTTCCATATTCATTAAAGTCAGGCAATTTTAAAATTTTTTGGTCAGTAATATCATCTATCTCATCATTAGCGTACTTTTCAAGAAGAATGTTTAATATCTCTTTGCATTGATCAGAATAATGATTCAAAACCTCATTAACTCGATTATTTTTTGCTCTTTCACTTTTAGTTAGAGGCTTTATTCCGTATGCAATATCACATATCAAATCAAAATCATCTACATCAGCGGGGTACATTTTTCTAAGTTCTTCAATAAATATCCCTTTATCTTCTAATTCTTGAATAATAGCAGATCTTTTTTCTTCGCTCGTCCAAAATTGTAAAAAATCATCTAAAGAAGCATAATCTCTAAGAACATTTTTCCTAGTAAAATCTTTTAAACTTTCAGTTATTAGTTTTCCATCATTATCGTAATATTGAACTCTTTCAGATAAAAGCTCAACTGCAACATTATTTATATAAACTTTCTTTATTGCTTTTTCTTCGCCTTGAGTATCAATAACATCAGATTCATCCGTTTTTACAGTAATTGGCCTTTTGCCTTTATTGTATTCAGGATCATAGTCAATATCTTGAATATCAGGACCATTAAATTTAGGATCAGCAAACAATCTTGTTGCATTTCTAAAATCCAAAATAGTGAAGTACATTTTCCCATAATCTTCAGCTATTCTAGTTCCTCGACCTATAATTTGTTTAAATTCGGTCATACCATTTTCACCGAAAATATTATCTAATACGATATTTTTACAAGTTTGACAATTTACGCCTGTGGTCATTAATTTTGAAGTTGTAACAATTGTTGGATAAACACTATCGTTATCAATAAAATTATCTAATTGTTTTTTTCCTTCATCGTTATCACCAGTAATTCTCATTACATATCTATGGTTATTCGCACATAAATCTGAATTCAAATTAACTAGTGCTTGCCTCATTCTTTCAGCATGATCAATATCAACACAAAAAACAATTGTCTTGGCAAGCCTATTAGTATTTTTTAAATAATCCGTTATTTTCTCAGCAACAAGTTGGGTTCTTTCATCGATAACAAGGTTTTTGTCATAATCCTTAACACCATATTCTCTATCTTCGACTAATTCACCATCCTTATCGGTTTTACCTTTTGTTGGTCTATACCCATAAACGTCAGTGTCAATTGCATATCTTATAACTTTATAGGGTGCTAAAAAGCCATCTTCTATTCCATCTTTTAATGAATATGTATAAATCGGTTCCCCAAAATAATCAATATTAGAAACTTCATTAGTTTCTTTTGGAGTTGCAGTCATACCTATTTTAACTGCTTTGTCGAAATAATCTAAAATCTTTCTCCAATTTGAATCTTCTCTTGCACTACCTCTATGGCATTCATCTACTATAATTAGATCAAAAAAATCAGGATTAAAACTCTCTTTTAATAAGGCCAGCGAGTCTTCAGTTTCATTTTCAGATAATTGTTGGTATAAAGATAAATAAATTTCGTAAGAGGTATCCATCTTTTTATGTTCAACTTTGTACATTGAATTTTTAAATGGTTTAAAATCTCCGATTATCGTTTGGTCTACTAATATATTTCTATCCGCCAAATAAAGTATTTTCTTCTTTAAACCTGACTTCCAAAGACGCCAAATAATTTGAAAAGCCATATATGTCTTTCCAGTACCAGTTGCCATAACTAGTAACACTCTTTCTTGACCTTTGGCTATTGCTTCAACAGTTTTATTGATTGCTATACGCTGATAATATCGAGGCGAGTAAGTACCTTCACCAAAATAGTATGGCTCATTCAATACTTTTTCCAAATTTGGATAGGCTTGAATTTCCTCTTTATATTTTACGCTGTATAATGTTTCTGGCGATGGAAATTCATCTAATTCTATAATCTTTTCTGTTCCTAGTTTTTTATCATGGAACAAAAAATTATCTCCATTTGAAGTGAATACAAACCTAATATCTAATTTGTCAGCATACTCTAATGCTTGTTGCATTCCATCGCCGACTCGATGGTTATTGTCTTTAGCTTCAACAACTGCTAAAGGAAGGTTTTCTTTATAAAAAAGAACGTAGTCTGCTTTCATTTTAGGTAATCTTTTAGCAACATTACCTCTAACAACGATTTTGCCAGCAGTAATAGAATATTCCATTCTAATCTGTTTTTTTGACCAACCAGCCTCTTCAATTGCTGGTGTTATAAAATTAAGTTTAACTTCCTCTTCCGTCATGACGTTCTCCTTCTAATTAATTTTTATACCATACTCATTAAAAAGCGAGCGAAGTTTTCTCTTTATTTTAATTGTTGGTTCGTGAACTCCGTTTTCCCACCTATTAATCGATGCAAAAGAAACTCCTAAAAGCTGTGCCATTTCTTTTTGCGAGAGCATCATCTTGGTTCTTAATTCTTTTATTGCTTTTGAGTAATTATCTATAATCATAACTAAAACCTTTGAACCGTTTATGACATTTTACATTAATATAACACTTTTTGATATATAAAATTTATGTTTTACAGAAATAGATGTTAATAAAAATGAAAGTAAGGTGACACTTTTCTTAATTATTTTAGTTTCCTAGCAATTCAGATTTTAAAGTTTCTGTTTTATACCTAAACTTTATCACTTGATAACTGCTAGGAAATAATATTTTTTTAAGTAATAAAATAAAAACGTCTTCTTTTAACTTGATAACTATTTAACGTATATCCCTTTCTCTAAATATTTTTAATTATTTTTAAAAGAACAATTAATAAAAGAAATCTAAAATTTTTTAATAGTCACTATAAAATATTTTTATAGTTATTTACGTATCTTTTTCATAACTTGACTCCAAAAATTTGATTTATTAATTACCGGTCTTTTATATTCTCCATCATTTAATATTTTATTTTCAAATTGAATAATATTTACAAGGTTATTTTTAAATATTTTCAAATTACATGGTTCTTTTAAATTATCTAATAGCTTAAATAATAGACCGTCTTCCTTATTAGGAAAAAGAAAGTTTAATTGTTTCTGATATTTATAATTTTTATTAGATGAATACTTTTTAATCATTGCTGTAAGTCTTTTTAAAATGTTGTTATGAATTAAAGCAATAATCTTAGCAACATTAATAGTACAAACTTCAATGTTATTATCTCTTTCATCAGATGATTTAATTATTTCAGCATTCTTAAATAATTTGAATGCTGAAATAACTGTTGGAGTAGTAATTCTAAGTTTTTTAGCTATCTCTGTTTTATTGAATTTTGTTTTATTATAATTAACAAATTCTCTATAAATATATGCAAATATTACTAATGGATTTGCGGATAATCCTAAATCATCATACATCCATTCATAAATTGTAACATAAGGAAATTTATTTAATTTTCCAAATTCACTTTCGATTGAATCCATAAGGTTCTCCTTTCACAAAATGTTGAAAATTAAGTGATCAATCTTAATAAAATTGAAACAAATAATTTTCAAGAAAATAGCAATGAAATACAAAAATCGATTTAATCTAATTTGGCCAAAAATTTAAGATTTCTAATTGCTACAGCTAAATCATATAGGAAAGCTAAAATCTTGTCTTTCTCAGATAAATGGACGACTTTTTTGTGTGTGCCACAAAAAGTTCCATTTCCCTTATCCTGTTATAATATTATTGTTTTATTTATAAAGGCCACAAAAAGGGACCACATCGAAAAACAGCGATAACTATCGATAATATTTTAATTTTTAAAAAGCCACAAAAAGTCCTTTTGCCACAAAAAGTACCCACTACTCTTATATATATATTTCCATATGGAAATATATATATAAAAATTTTTGACCACAAAAAGTTCCTTTTCGCTTATAAATTTATTTCTGTATAGAAATAAATTTCAAAAAATTTTAAAAATATTTTAATTGTGTTTTACCAAAAATTCAATTTGAGTCTTTTTTATAATTCATTTTTAACTTTAAATAGCTCTCCTCAATACAAAAAGAAAACATTGTTTTTTAATTACATGTTGAAGTAAATAATAAAATTAAATAACACAATCTTTTCTTAAATTTTAAAATGGAACCATGTAGAAAACCTTACTTATTTTTGATGTTAAAATTTTACTTTTAACCTCCTGCTTTTTGTTCATTTATCTGAGCACACATGAATTTTAAAAAGTTTATATAATATGATCGAAAATTAAAAAGGAGGTGATTAAGTTAATGAAAAGTAAGATTGAAATTATTAAAAGTCAAAGAGTTTCTACAAAGGACATTTCTATATATCTAGATTGTTCAAGTGCTAAAGCTTATGTAATTAAAAAACTTTGTGAACTTAAATTTGATGGAAGAGTTCCAGCTGAGCCAAATAAGGTAACAACTGAATCATTCTTAAAATGTTTAAATTCAACATTAGAAAAAGAATTAAAAAGTTTAAATTAAGGAGAGAAGAAAATTATTGATGTATAATTCAGAAGATTTATTAAAAATTAAAAAGGATTATAGTTTAAACTACTATATTCGTATTAGAAAAGATACGAACTCCTTTTATGTTGGTTATAACCTTTTAATAAATGGAAAATTAGAAAGACATCAAATACAAAATTCTTCTAAATGGAAACTACCTTTAAAGATAAAAGAACAAAATGAATTAAAACAATCTATATCAGAAAATATTTCTGATATAGTTATTAATGATTTAATTAAAAGAGATCTAATCTCTTTTAATAATTCTAAAGTTAATAAAGAAATAACTATTAATGAGTTATTTGATGAATATTTAAATCTATATAAACAAGGAGTAAGAACTTCTACTTTTCAAACAGAATTATATTCAGTTAATAAATATTTCATTCCTTTCTTTAAGGATAACAAAAATATTAAAGAATGTTTTAATCGCCCTACTTTTTATAAATTTAACGAATTTATTAATTCTTTTGATGATATTACCTTAAATAGGAAAAATCGTTTAAAAAGACGTTTTTTAAAGATAATTCAATTTGCAATAAATTTCGGTTATCTCGATCCATCTATGATGGGTGAAGCACAGTTATGTTTCCCTTTAAAAAATGATGAGAAACCAAAAGAATTAACTGAAAAAGTTTTTACAATTGAAGACTTTAAAAAATATATTTCAACATTTAATGATGATGATAAATGGAAATTATTTTTTGAAACTTTATTTTATACTGGAATTAGATTAGGTGAAGCACTAGCTTTAAGATTTGGCGATATAAAATTAGTAAATAATGATGCTCAATTAAATATTAGAGAGTCAAGAAATTCAAGAAATATAATCTCTAAACCTAAAACATCTAGTAGTGAAAATGTTTGTGCACTTCCTTTAGGTTTATATCAAAAATTAATGGATTTTAAAAAGATTAATAAAGCAGTTGATGAAGACTATGTTTTCTTTCTTGATCCAATTTCAAGAACTACTACTTATAGGGTTCATCTTTACCATGAAGAAATGGCTGGTTTTTTAACACTTGATAAAACTAAAACAAAAATAATTAGTGGTATTCATCGTAACATCCATTGCTTTAGAAAATCGTGTGGTACAAACTTATTTGAACATAATGCTGATCTTCAAACTGTTTCAAGACAATTAAGACATTCAGATATGACTATAACTGCAAAATATTATATTAAATATTTAAAAAATGGTACTTTTAATGCAGTTAATAACTTATATGATGAAACACAAAGAAATAACTAATTTGGACTTATAATAATACCATTGCTAACAATGGTTACAATAATAAATAAAATAAACGCTATTGATTAAATTAGATTTTTTTAGTTTTTGTCTTGTCATAATAGAAAGTCCAACTTAAGGAAAACCGAATATTCCATTAATTAAAAATGGTTTCGATTGACGCTCTTATATCATTAATTAGCAATAACTTACAAGATAATATTTTGCCATTGTTAACGATGGTAAAAATAAACGTTCAAATTCCTTCTAAAAGAACAAAAAAGAGGGGACTTGAACCCCTCTGGTACTCCGACATTTTACGGGGCAACGAAATTATTATTTTTTGCCATATTTTATGGGGTCTTTTTTGCTAAAAATA
>CALVYH010000007.1 GCA_944372115.1 uncultured Bacilli bacterium | reverse complement strand
AAAGGAATAAGTACTCCTCGAAATAAAGAACTGATGAGAGTTTTATCTGACTTAAAATATGTCGAACAAACGGGTTATGGAGTGCCTGAAGTTTTAAAACACTATGATAAGAATGTATTTGATATTGAAGAAAATTATATAAATGTTTCTATACCATATGATGCAGAAGTGATGGCCTCTATGCATGTTACTGATGTTGGTGTAGAACATGATACAGAAAATGATACAGAAAATGATACAGAAAAAACGATTATTTCAGCAATTAAATCAAATCCATACGTATCACAAGAAGCTTTAGCTAAGTTATGTAATAAGTCGCGTATCACAATTTCTAGAATTATTAAAAAATCAAATAAAATTAAACGTGTTGGCCCTGATAAAGGTGGTCATTGGGAAATCATAGATTAAAATATTGATTAATAGTTTAACCTAAAAGTTACCGTTGTTGCCGTTGTAAGGGTGTGCAATGTATCAAAAGCGTAGTATGTAGGCATATTAGAACGACATGTCTGATACATTCTTAGTCGATAACTAGGGGTTGAAACAAGAAAAAAGAAAGCCAAATTTGTGAATGCTCAAAAGGATGAAAGTGCGGAAGTAAGAGACAATGAAACCACAAACTCATTCGAAAACCTTCGCGCCTAATAAGAGTATGCTTTGGCTTCAATGTTATCTATCTATTGTCTTTAATGATGAAAATAGTGATGAGAGTAGTAAAATCCTTGGTCTTTTCATCATTTTAAATTTGTCTAAGATATGGAAAAATGGCCTATTTTTATTTATAATTAACTTAGCTAAGAAAACAGGTGTTTTTGTAATGAAATTTCAAGAATCTGAAAGTATAGAACTTAAAAGAACATTGGCTAAAGACTTTGTAAAAGAGGTTGTCGCTTTTTTAAATACTAGAAATGGAATTATTTATATTGGTGTTGATGATAACGGTAATGTTGTAGGTGTTTCCAATATTGATAAGACGATGAGAGAAATAAGAGACATCATTCGTGATTAGATTCTTCCATCTACTGAAGGATTATGTGAAATAGGTTCATTACTTGAAGATGATAAAACAATCATTATTGTTAAAGTAAGTAAAGGAACTAAACTCTATTACATTAAGAAAGAAGGAAGAAGTGCGACTGGTTGTTTTTATAGAGATGGAACGTCTTCAACACCTATGAGTGAAGAAGAGATCGATAGAAGATTCGTTGCTTCTTTAAATTATAAGCGCACCATGTTAAGCGAAATGCCTGTTAATAGAACGGATTTAAAATTTGAAACTTTTAGGGATAAACTTCGTTCGAACGATATTCATATTAACGATGATACTTTCTTTAATAATTTTAACCTCGTAACACGCGAAGGAAAGTTTAATTTATTGGCAGATTTATTATCAGACGAAAATAGAATATCTATAGCGGTTTGTGTTTTTAAAGGCAAAGACAAAACCGAATATTTAATGCGTAATGAATATGGTAACAAATCGCTAATACAAGCATACAAGGATGCGATAAATTACTGTGAGGCAATTAACCCTACTTATGTTGATGTTAGCAGTAGACCTCGAAAAGAAAAAAGAATGTTTGATAACAAAGCATTTGAGGAGGCTTGGATTAACGCTTGTGTTCACAACCTATGGGACACACATATTTCACCACAAATCTATATTTTTGAAGACAGGATGGAAATAGAATCGCAAGGCGGACTTCCTTATGGCCTTACTGAAGAAGAGTTTTTAGCAGGCATTTCTAAACCTGTTAATCCTGATTTGATGGATATATTTAAGTCATGTGGCATTGTTGAACGCTCTGGACATGGTGTTCCTGAAGTGGTAAAAGTTTATGGAAAGAGCGCTTATAGATTTTCTACTAATACAATTACTGTAACAATTCCATTTGATAAGACAGGATTTAATCAAGATGGCACTGTAAATGGCACTGTAAATGGCACTGTAAATGATGATGTGTTGTCTAAATCCGAAAAACTACTAATGGACGCCATTTCTTTGAATGACAATCTTACTAGAAAAGAGATGTGTGAGAAAACAAATCTTTCTCTTCGCACAGTCGCAAGAACTCTTGCTTCCCTTAAGAATAAAGGCTTAATTAATAGAGTTGGTTCAGATAAAAAAGGTCATTGGGAAATAGTAGACGAAAACAAACAATCCGAGTCATAATTTTGATATGGAGATAATGGTGTTTTTAGTTGATCCAATAGATTTAGATGTTTTAAACCCAATATATATTTATTGTTTTGGAATAGCTGGAATAGTTATTTATTTACTTTTGATTATTTTAGCTATCGTTTTAAAAAAAGACGTCGATTTAAATTATGTATTTGGTTATAGAACACCATTTGCTCTTTAATCAGTAAAAAAATGGAAATGGGCAAATAATATTTTTATGAAATGCCTAATAATTGGAAAGCCAATATTTTTGATAATTCATATTGTTATATTTACTTTATCAGCGGTTTTTTCTTGGTTCTTTTTATGGACAATACTTACTATGGTTATAGGACTTATCTATTTTATTCCTATCGTTTTATATATTGAGATATATGGCCGTATAAAATTTAAAAATGATGTAGATAAGCCTATTGAACCTCTAACAGAAAATGAGCAATCCAAAAAACAAGATATCGTTGATTATTGGAAATAAATTCACAATTGTAAATTAGTGCATTTAAAAGTTGCCGTTGTTGCCATTGTAAGGGTGTGCAATGTATCAAAAGCGTAGTATGTAGGCATTATTTATAGTGACTATGAGGGATAAAAAAAGATGAAAAATAAAATTAAAAAGATATTCTTATTTTTCATCTTTAATTTTTTTATTATTGGTTGCGATAGAGTTAATAATTTTATTGATAATTCTTTTTTTGATGGTAAATATAATATAAACGCAAAAGATTTTTTCAGTATTAATAAAAAAGAATATTATATTTATTATTATTCTAGTGTTTGTCCTCAATGTGATTCTTTAAAAGGACGAATTAGTAAATTTATTGAGAACAAAAATAATATCTTTGTATACACTTTAAGTTTAGAAAATATTAGTGATGAAGAATTTAATGTATTTAAAAAGGTCGATAAATCTAAAAGCAATGAAGAAATGAGAGAAGAAATGATAAATAGCAATTGTATAAACGAAATTTATTTAATCGGAACACCTATTTTATATAAAATAAATACTAATCTAAATGAAAAGAAATGTTTAGAGAATGCAATAATTGGTAATAGAAAAATAAACGAATATTTAGATAACTACTTGTAAAGCATTTTTTAAAACAGAGTTGTATCAAATAAAGTTTAAAACGTTAGAGATTGTATATATTTGTTATTTTGTTGATAAATGTATCTAAATTTAATTATTTATTCTATTTTTATACCTAAGTAATTTTTAGATAATTCTTCCATATTTAAGGAAGAATTATCTTTTATATAATGATAATAATTAATTATTAAATCTTTTCCTTCATCAACCGACTCATATATTTTTTTAGTAATTATTTCGTCGCTTTCTTTACATTTTAAATTGTCAGTAAAAGGAACAAGAATATTATTAAAAGATTCTGCTTTTAATAGTTTTAATAAAGAATTTACTATTTTTCTTTGAAATTTATGTGGCAAAACAATAACCTTACCGATAAGTTTCATTTCTTTTATACTCTTTTTTGCGTCTTTAAAAGAAATATTAAAATATTTTGCTGATATTTTTGCTGTTTGTTCTTTATAGATAAAATGCTTAGTTAAATTTTCCTTTAAAGGATTTTTGTTATTTAATTTCAAAATATGTCTATCTAAAGAAGATTCAATTTCATAATGGCTAGCTTTTTCTATATCAATATATTTTTCAACTAAAGGATGACAATTCATATCTAATACATAATGACATAAAAATCCAAAAAGAAAAGCAAGTTCAGCGTCTGTATGTGTTGAATTTAAATACGTTTCTTTTGCATTAATAAAAAAATCTAATGCTTTTTTATCATGTAAATCATTTCCATAAGTGTTAATAGCATTCTTTTTAAATGGATTACAATAAAACAAAACATCTGGTCCATGAAGTCCAATTTCAAATTCGTTAAGATTATTATGAATAAGAGGATATATCTCTTTACTATCTTTTAATTTTTCTTTAATTAATTCACCATAGAAATAATGAGCGTAATTTGCGGGCATATTTTTTCTCCTTCGTTATTTATATTATATCTTATTTGTACATATATATAATATAAGAACGGGGTTCTTATATAAAAGGTTCACCAAACCCCGTACGTAGTGCAAGAATGTTTTTAAGTTAAGAAAATATTCATAAAAATGATAAAATTAATAAAATATTAGCACGAAGGAGTTTTTAAATCATGACTTGGAATGAGTTTTGGCAATTATGTAAAGATTGGTTAAATGAAAACGCTATTGCGATTATTGTTGCGATAATTACACTAGTTTTAGGAATTTTTATAATAAAAATTTTAATGTATATAATAAAAAAAGCTTTTAATAAAAATAAAAAAATGGAAAAAATAACAATTTCTTTTTTCTGCTCTGTAATTAAAATTGTTTTATATATTTTACTTTTATTAATAGTTTCTCAAATGATAGGAATACCAATTGCTGGATTTGTATCTCTTTTATCAATAGTTGGTTTAGCTATTTCTTTAGCCATTCAAGATACTTTATCAAACCTTTTTAATGGTTTAATTTTAGTTTCAACCAAGCCTTTTAAAACTGGTGAATATGTTCAAATAGGTGATGAAGAAGGAACTGTTTTATCTATAAATACAATGACAACAACTTTATTAACTACCGATAATAAAGAAATAATCATTCCTAATTCTACAGTTGCCAAAGAAGAAATTATAAATTACGATCGAACTGGAATAAGACGTTTAGATTTAAGATTTGATGTGGCTTATTCATCAGATATTAAAAAAGTCAAAGAAGTAATTTTAAATGTAATAAAATCAGATGGAAGAGTATATTTAGATAAAAAAATTTCTATAAATATTGATAAATTTAATGATTCTTCAATTACTTTTATTTCAAAATGTTGGTGTGATAGCGAGGATTATTGGGATTTAAAATATTTATTTAATGAACAAATATTTAATGAGTTTAAGAAAAATGATATTTCTATTCCTTTTGATCAACTTGAAGTTAGATTATTAAATGACGAAATTAAATTACCTATTGATAATAAACCTTTACCAATAAGAATTGAAAAAGAAAGGAAAAAAGAAGATGAGACAGATTTTATTAAAAAAATAGAATTAAAAACTGAAAAGAAAAATAAACAAAAGAAAAATAAAAACCGCACTTAGCGGTTTTTTACTTCTATTCATTTTCTATAATTTTTTCATTATTTTCTAAATTTGATTTATTTAATAATTTTTCTTTATTTATTTTCATTGCTTTAATAAAAATAATTCCACCAATAATTACTAATATCGATAAAGGAATGATTCCAAAATTGGATGAATATTTAGAAACAAATTCATTAGAAGAAGTAGCACAAACTGCATTAATAACACCATAAAGTAATGTTCCTAAAAAAGAAGCTCCTTTTCCAAATGCGTCATAAAGAGAAAAGAATTCGCCGCTATCTTGTTTATCAATAATTTTAGTTAAATAACTTCTAGACATTGATTGGATCCCACCTTGGAAAAGACCAACAAATATAGCAAGAACATAAAACATCCAAGTTTGAGAGATAAATACTCCAAAAATCGTAATAAATAAATATCCACCAATACAAGCTAAAATTAAATGATCTGTTCGATATTTTTTTGATAATTTAGCAATAACTATACAAGCTGGGAAAGCAATAAATTGAACCATAACTAAAGCGATTAAAGCTTGAACTTGATCTACACCTAAAGAAGTTGAAATTTTCATTGCTAAGTCAATTATTGAATAAACTCCATCAATATAAAAGAAGAATGAAAGTAAAAATAGAAAAATGCCTTTATGAGTTTTAACTTTTTTAAATGTTCTTCCGAGTCTTTTATATGATTCTAATATACTATGGGCAACATTATGTCTACTTTCTAATCCATACTTTTGTTCATATGATTTATAAAGAGGGATAGTAAAAGAAAGCCACCATAAACCATTAATTGCAAAGCAAATTAAATAACCCCATGGAACAGTTAAAGAGTGAGCCATTCCAGCTTCTTCTCCAGGACCTAAATTAAAATTTGTAAAACAAAAAGCAACAATTGCAACACCTACTAAAAAAGGAATACAACTACCAATATATCCTAAAGCATATCCATATGAAGATACTTCATCTACCTTATCTTGACTTGTTACATCTACGAGCATCGAATCATATATCATAAGTGCGCCGTTATATACAATTTTGCTAATAATTAAAAGGACTAACCAGATTATATGATTCATTTCCAACCCTAAAGCAATACAGGTTACAACACCAATTAATGAAAAAAATAAAAATAAGTTTTTCCTATAGCCTTTAAAATCTGAAATTGTTCCAAATAATGGTTCTAAAATAACTCCTAAAATTGTAATTAAAGAAGTTACAAGAGCGTATGCACTATTTCCATAATCAGTCGCAGCATCGCTTGCTCCACCAAAATCAACATTTACTAAATTTTGAAAGAAAATTGCAAAAAGTGAACATGCAACCATAGTAAATGCACTATTTCCTACATCATATAAAACCCAACGAATAGCGGCTTTATTTTCTTTTTTGTTCTTAAAAAAAGAAAAAAATCCACCTTTTTGTTTTGTAGATGTTTTATTTGATTCTCTCATAACTAACCCCTTATTTAAACAACTAAGTCCTTATATATTATAAAGATTAAGATTATAAAAAGAAGTAAAGAAATATTAAGAAAATGTAAATTTAACAAAAAATTAATTTTTTAGCACTTTCTACTTGCGACTGCTAAAAAGTGGATTATAATATTATTAGTTTTCAAAAATAAGGAGGAAATTTAATTTATGATTAAACCTTTACACAATTATGTTTTATTAAAAAAGGAAGACTCTCAAGAAAAGAAATTTGGAGATATTATTTTATCTTCTAAAAAAGATAGTGGAAATGTTGCCACTGTTTATGACAAGGGTGAAGACGTTAAAAATAAAGAAATTAATAACGGAAAAAAAGTCATTTACAAAGAATATTCAACTACATCTTATAAAGATGAAAATGATAACGAATATCTTTTAGTTAAAGAAGAAGATATTTTAGCAATCGTTGAATAATTTAAAGGAGGAAAAATATATATGGCAAAAATTGTTAGATATGGCAAAGATGCTAGAAATAGAATGGAAAAAGGTGTCGATATTTTAGCAAACACTGTAAAAATTACACTTGGTCCTAAAGGGAGAAATGTTGTTTTAGATAAAGGCTATGGTTCTCCACTTATTACAAATGATGGCGTTACTATAGCTAAAGAGGTTGAACTTGAAGATAATTTTATGAACATGGGAGCTAAGCTTGTTTATGAAGTTGCTAATAAAACTAATGATATAGCTGGTGATGGAACAACAACGGCAACAGTTTTAGCTCAAGCTATGATTCATAAAGGACTCGAATATGTAAATAAAGGTTCTAATCCTGTATTTTTAAGAGAAGGTATTGAAAAAGCTGGCAAAGCAGTTTCTGATTATCTTCTTACACATACAAAATTAATAGAAACTACAAAAGATATTGCTTCAGTTGCTACTATTTCATCTTCTTCAAATGAAATTGGTGA
Organism: uncultured Bacilli bacterium; assembly: GCA_944372115.1. Lineage (GTDB taxonomy): Bacteria > Bacillota_I > Bacilli_A > RFN20 > CAG-826 > Onthovivens. The sequence continues at coordinate 48,536 of CALVYH010000007.1, read as the reverse complement.
AGAAATTGCTAAAGCAATGGATTTAGTTGGAAGAAATGGAGTTATTAGTGTTGATGAATCTAAAGGTTTTGATACTGAACTTGAAGTTGTCAAAGGTTTGCAATACGATAAAGGTTATATTTCTCCTTATATGGTAACAGATAGAGATAAGATGATTGCTGAGCTTGAAGACGCTTATATTCTTGTTACTGATCAAAAATTAAATAATATTCAAGATGTTTTACCTCTTTTACAATCAGTTGTAGAAGAACATAAACCACTTTTAATCATTGCTGATGATATTGATAATGATGTAACATCAACATTAATTGTTAATAAGTTAAGAGGAACATTTAATGTTGTTGCAACTAAAGCTCCTGAATTTGGCGATAATCAAAAAAATATTCTTGAAGATATCGCTATTTTAACCGGTGCTAAGTTCTGTTCAAAAGATCTTAATATGGAATTAAAAGATTTAACTATTGATGATTTAGGTGTTGCTAAAAAGATTACAATTACAAAAGATAACACTACAATTATCGATGGAAATGGTGATAAAGAAGCAATTAATAACCGTATTAAAGAATTAAATGCTCAAGCTTCTAATAGTAAGAGTGAATTCGATAAGAAAAGATATAATGAAAGAGCTGCTAAACTTTCTGGAGGAGTCGCTTTAATTAAAGTGGGTGCTACAACAGAAAGCGAACTTAAAGAAAAGAAATTAAGAATTGAAGATGCATTAAATGCTACTAAAGCTGCTGTTAGTGAAGGTATTGTCAGTGGTGGAGGAATTGCCTTAATTGAAGCTTATAAAGAATTAAAAGATACTTTAAAAGATGAAAATCAAGATATTCAAAGAGGTATTAATGTTGTATTAGAATCTTTAAGTGCACCACTTTATCAAATTGCTGAAAATGCTGGATTTAATGGAGATTCTATTGTTGAAAAAGCTTTAACTCAAGAAAAAGGTGTCGGATTTGATGCTAAAAATGGGACATGGGTTAATATGATAAAAGATGGAATTGTTGATCCAACTAAAGTTACAAGAAGCGCTATTTTAAATTCTTCTTCAATATCTTCATTATTTATAACTACTGAAGCAGGGGTTAGTGAAATTAAAAAAGAAGATAAAAATAGTGACGATTCATTAGATTCTGCTTATTAATTTTTGACTAATTTTTTAAAAAAATAAGAACTCGTATTGGGTTCTTATTTTTTTAAACAAGCCAAATTATCGTTAAAATTGTTTTTGAATATTTTTATATATTATAATTTTAAGGTTGCATGAAATTTATATCTTAAGTAAGAAGAGTGTATTTGAAAGGATTTATTTATATGTTAAAAACAACTTTTTTTGAAAAAGCTCCGATTAGAAAATTATTTTTTAAGATAGCAATTCCTGGTGCAATCGGAATGCTTTTTAGTGCTATTTATGTAGTTATTGATGGATTTTTTGTTTCACTTTATTTAGGTCAAACCGCATTTAGCGCAGTTAATCTAGTTTGGCCTTTTATATATATTATGTTTTCAGTTGCTGATATGGTTGGAATAGGTTCAAGCGTATTAATGGCGATAAGATTAGGAGAAAAAAGAAATGAGGAAGCAAATAGAATATTTACTTTTGCGACACTTTTTATATTAATTTTTGAATTTATTTTAGCTGTGTTAAGTTATTTTTTAGCCCCTTTGATACTTGATTTAATGGGTGCTGAAGGGGAACTTAAAACTTTAGGAATAGAATATTTACAAACTTATGTAATATTTTTACCTTTTTCTGCGATAATCTTTGCAGTTGATAACTTTTTAAGAGTTTGTGGAAAAATTAAAACAAGTATGACTATTAACATATCAATGTCATTACTAATTATTATCTTAGAATATTTATTTTTAGGTGTTTTTAAATTTGGTATATTTGGAAGTGCACTTGCTTCGTGTATTTCTTTTTTGATATTTTCAATTATTTCTTATCTTCCTTTTTTATTAAAAAAGTTAGATATTCAATTTATTTATCCAAAAGTTACTAAAAAAGATGTATTTTTAATCTTTAAAAATGGTTTACCTATATTTTTAAATAATATTGCTGGAAAATTACCGGGTATAGTTTTTAATATATTACTTTTAAAAATGGTTGGTGAAGCTGGCGTAAGTGCTTATGGAACTTTAATGTATATTGAATGTTTTATTATACCTATACTTTATGGTATGTGTGATTCTTTACAACCAGCGATTGGATATAATTATGGGGCTAACAAGATGGATAGAGTCAAAAAGATTGAAATTTTATGTTTAATTTCCTCATTTTTAGTTTGTTTAATTTCTTTTATTTTAATGATTTCTTTTCCAACAAATTTTGCTCTTATTTTTACTGAATCAAATTTAGAAGAAACTGTAGCAATTACAAGTTTTGCAATATTTATTTATGCTTTTACTTATTTAACAAGACGGATTTCTTTTTCTCTTCAATCTTTTTTTGCTGCAATTTCTAAACCAATTGAAGCAACATTAATTTCTCTTTCGATTTCTTGCATTTTCCCTTTTATATTAATTTTATGTTTTTATTCACTTTCAGATTTAGGGATTTGGCTAAATTTTCCTATTTCTAGTTTATTAACTGCGATTGTTTCTTTACTAATTGTATTTATCAAATGGAAAAAGAAAACATTATTTATTGAAAATAAAGATAATAAAAATACTTAATGATAGAAAGATTAATTTTGATATAATTTCTAAGCAAAGGAAATTTAAAATATGTTAGATATAATTAATCAAATAAGTGAAGAATTATCACTCAAAAATAAACAAGTAGAAGCAGCAATTTCGCTTTTAGATGAAGGGAACACAGTTCCTTATATTGCTCGTTATAAAAAAGATGTAACTGGAAACTTAACTGATAAAAATCTACGTGATATTGAAGATAGATTATCTTATTTAAGAAATTTAAACGATAGAAAAGAAAGCGTTATTAAATTAATTGATGAGAAAAATAAGTTAACTCCAGAATTAAAAGAAGAAATTTTAAATGCCAAAACTTTAGCTGAAGTTGAAGATTTATATCGACCTTATAAAGAAAAAAGAAAAACAAGAGGGGTTATTGCTAAAGAAAAAGGTCTTGATCAGATTACGAATCTTATTTATTTAAATAAAAAAATTGATGATTTTGATAAATTTTTATCTTCTTTTATCGATGAAACCAAAAAATTGAATACAATTGATGATGTAAAAAGTGGAGTCATCGATATTTTAAGTGAAGACATTGGAGATGAAGCAAAATATCGTAAATATATTAAAAATTTTATTTTTAATCATGGACTAATTGAATCAAAAGAGAAAAAGAAAGATGAAAAAGATACATATGGGACATATGCTTCTTTTACTGTCGAAATAAAAAGAATTAAACCTTATCAATATTTAGCAATTGCTAGAGGGGAAAAAGAAGAATGTTTAAAAATGTCTTTTTCTTATGATAAAGATGTTATAAAAGAAAGAATAACAAAAGATTTTTTATCATCAAATTATTTAGATATTTTTAAAGAAGCAATTAATGATAGTTTAAAAAGAATTATTCTTCCAAGCGTCGAAAATGAAATTAATAGTGAAGTTAAAGAAAAATGCGAAGATAAATCTATAGAAGTTTTTAAGAAAAATCTTGAAGCTTTACTTTTATATCCACCATTAAAAAATAAAAAAATTCTTGGATTTGATCCTGGTTTTAAAAGTGGATGCAAATATGCTTATGTTGATGAATTATCTATTCCTCATGATATAGGAGTTGTTTATATAACAAGTGGAAGCAAAGAAAAAATAGAAGAAGGTAAAAAGGAAATTGCTGCCTTAATAAAAAAATATAACATTGATTACATTGCTTTAGGTAATGGAACGGCTTCAAGAGAAAGTGAAACAATTTTAAATGATATGATTAAAGAATATGATTTAAAGAATTGTAAGATTTTTATAGTAAATGAAAGTGGAGCTAGTGTTTACAGTGCATCAAAATTAGCAGAAAAAGAATTTCCTGAATTAACTGTTGAAAAAAGAAGTGCTATTTCTTTAGCAAGAAGAATTATTGATCCACTTGCAGAATTAGTAAAAATTGAACCAAAGGCAATTGGCGTTGGACAATATCAACACGATATGAATCAAACAAAGTTAAATGAAGCTCTTAAAAAAGTAGTTGAAGATTGTGTTAATAAGGTTGGCGTAAAACTTAACACAGCGAGTGTTTCTTTACTTTCTTATGTTTCTGGAATTACTTCTTCAATAGCTAATAATATTTATGAATATCGTAAAAGTAATGGAAATTTTAAAAATAGAAATGAATTATTAAAAGTTAAAGGCTTAAAAGAAAAAACATTTAAACAATGTGCTGGATTTTTAAGAATTGAAGATAGTGATGAAATATTAGATAACACTTCAATCCATCCTGATAATTATTTAGAAGCAAAAGAAATTTTAAAAGAAACTAAAATCGATGTTTTAAAAGATTCTTTGGATGAAAAAGAATTAAAATTAGCTAAATTTAATGAAAATAATTTTTTAAAGGATCACCCTGATATTGGTAAAGAAACTTTAAAAGATATAATTGATGAAATTAAAAATCCTGGAAGAGACATTCGTGAGTCTTTAGAAATTGTTGAACTTAATAACGAAGCTAAAACTATTGAAGACTTAAAAGTAGGCATGATTTTAAATGGTACAATTAGAAATATTATGGATTTTGGAATGTTTGTTGATATAAATGTTCATCAAGACGGACTTGTTCATATTAGCGAGATTTCTGATTCTTTTATAAAAGATATTTCTTCACTTTATAGCGTTAACCAATTAGTAAAAGTTAAAGTTATTAGCGTTGATGTTGCTAAAAAAAGAATAGGTCTATCGATAAAACAAGCAAAATAATCGTGCAAATTTGATTTTTGGACAAATTTGGAGTTGAAATCCAGATTTGTCCAATTTTATTTATCTATATTTTATTTTCGTTTTTTTATAAAATATTTTTATACAGTGTATGTGGGGGATATTTATGGTTCAAGAATTATCTTTTAAAAATAAATATAATGATATTTTATATGGTCATAAACGGATTATTGAAGATAATGCTACATCTTTAAAAGGAAATATCTTAATTGTTACTGGTATGGCTGAACATTCTTTAAGATATGATGATTTTGCTAGCTTTTTAAATTCATTAGGTTATAACGTTTACTCATTAAATCATTATGGACAAGGTGAAAAAAATGGTGAATTAATGAATCCTTGTGATGATTATTTCTTTAAAATGATTGAAACTATTAAAGATTTCAACAAAATGTTGAAATCTTTAAATAATGATAAACCTTTAATTAATATCGCTCATTCAATGGGTTCTTTTATAATGCAAGGATATATTGAAAAATATAGTGAAACAATTGATAAATGTATATTAATAGGGAGTAATGGAAGAAATCCTTTAGTTAAGGTAGGTTATTTTCTTTCTAAAATTTTAATTAATAAAGGAAACGAAAATAAAAAAGCAAAACTATTTCATAATTTATCAATTGGCCCATATGAAAAAAGCGTAAAAAATAAAAAAATAAGTTCAGTTAATGAATGGCTTTCTTATAATTTAGAAAACGTTAAAAAATATGATGAAGATCCTTTAAGTGGAGTTAGACCAACTAATAAATTTTATAAAAATTTCTTAAAAGGATTATCTACTATTCAACAAGAAAAAAGTATTGATAATATTTCGAAAACTCTTCCTATTTTAATTTTAGGAGGAAAAGAAGATCCGGTTGGAAATAATGGTAAAGGATTAGTTTCATTAACTAAAATTTATAAAAATCACAATTTAAATGTAACATTAAAATTATATGATCATATGCGACATGAAATTTTAAATGAAGATGAACATATGCTCGTTTATAATGACATAAAAGATTTCATTTTAAAATAAATAAAAAAGTTTGAATATTTTTTTTGAATTTTAGCCTTCTTGTATATATATGGAGGCTTTTTAAAAACTTAAAAATATATTGATTTTCTCCAGATAATACAATATTATGAGATTATCTGGAGGAAATCTAATGATTTTAACTAATAAAGAATTAAAGAAGGAATTATCTAATTACTCTAACATTAACGCAAAGATATCCCGCTTATTAAAAGAGAATAAACTTTTTTCTTTAAAGAAGGGTTTATATTTAACAAACAAAGATGTTAGTTCTTATTTATTGGCGAATTATATTTATCCAAATTCTTATTTAACCTTTGATTTTGCTTTATATTATTATGATTTAATTCCAGAATTTATAATAAATACTTATACGTCTGCAGCTTTAAAATTAAATAAGAAGAAAGTTATTCATAACCAATTTGGTTATTATATTTATAGATTTTTACCTGCTTCAGCTTTTTTGCAAGGTATAAATAAAGTGAAAATAATATTTAAAGATGAAGAATACGATTTATTTATTGCTTCAAAAGAAAAAGCTATTGTAGATAAACTTTATATTTGTCCAATTGTTTCAAATATTGCTGAATTAGAATTTTTATTATTCGAAGATTTAAGAATTGATACGTTTGATTTTTATGATTTAAATCGAGATAAATTAATTTTATATGCAAAAGATTTTCCTTCTTCAACGAATTTAAAGTTATTTATAAAATTTTTGAATAAAAGGAGGATTATAGATGAATTCAAAAATAACTCAAAGACTTTTAAAATTTACTGATTTAAATGATATTGGTAAAAAAGAAAATGCAGTCAAAGAAGTACTTCAAGAGATAATTCTATATGCGCTTTCTAAAACCGATTACTTTTCTTATGCTACTTTTTATGGTGGAACTGCATTAAGAATTTTTTATAATCTTGATCGTTATAGCGAAGATTTAGATTTTTCGCTTTATAATCCTAATAAAGAATTTAAATTAGAAAATTATTTTGCTTCAATTAAGGAAATCATGGCTGAATTTTTGGTATTGAATGCGTAATTCAATGGAAAGAAAAAAGCTTTGCTACTCTTGTTGATTCTGCTTTTTTAAAGACTAATACTAAGACAATACTTTTTAATTTTTTTGAAAAGGATTTTAACTTGAATCCAGATAAGTTAACAAAAATTAAATTTGAAATAGATATGACTCCTTTTGCTGAAGGAGAAATTGTTGAAAAAGAATATAATTTTCCGGAAAAATTTAAAGTTAGTGTATATGATGAATCTTCCTTATTTGCAGGAAAAATCGGTGCAATTTTGACAAGAAGACGGAAAAAGAGACCTAAAGGAAGAGATTACTATGATTATATTTTTTATATTAATAATAATATAAAACCAAATTTTAACTATTTAAAAAGTCTTTTAATTTTTAATAATTTGATTGGTGAATCTGTTGTTTTAGATAATGAATTGTTAAAAAAATTACTAATTGATAAATTTCTTATTACAAATTTTAAATTAGTAATAGAAGATGTTTATCCATTTGTAAGAAATAAGAAATCAATTGAAAGTTTTAGTTTTGATTTTTTTAATAAAATTACAAGAGAATATAATTTCTTTTAAAAGATATAAATATTTTTAATATTCATTTATTAATTTTATTTTTATATAATGTTTTTGCTTGATTGCTATTTATAAAAATTTTAGCAATAAGAAGAGGGGGAAATTTTGTTTTATGATTAAAGATATTATTGTCTTCTCATTATCTTCTAATATTGCACTTACTAATCAGGTCTGTGAACTTTTAAACATTAAACCAGGTATTAGTGAAGTTAAACATTTTGCTGATGGAGAATGTATTGCTTTCCCTAAAAGCGATGTTAGAGGAAAAAAAGTATATATTATTCAATCAACTTGTAAACCTGTTAATGATCGTATTATGGAATCATTAATTTTTATAGATGCAGTTAGAAGAGCTAATTGTCGAGAAGTTACACTCATAATGCCTTATTATGGATATGCTAGACAAGATAGAATTGCTGCTAAAAATGAACCAATTACCGCTAGAATGGTCGCTGACCTTTTTACAAATAGTGGGATTAAAAGAGTAATTACTGTTGATTTACACACACCTCAAATTCAAGGTTTTTTTGGAATCCCTGTTGATAATACAACCCCTTCACTCCTTTTTGCTGATTATTTAAAAAATAGACTTAAAGATGATCCATCTTTTACAGGTAAAAATATAGCTATTGTTGCTCCTGATCATGGGGCTATGCATAGAGCTAGAGATTTAGCATCTTTTATTCCTAATACTAATATTGTTGTTATCGATAAAAGAAGACCAAAACCAAATGTTGCAGAAATTACTAATGTAGTTGGTGATATCAATGGTAAAGTTTGTATTATGATTGATGATATTATCGATACTGGAGGAACAATTTTAGCTGGAGCTAAAGTTTTAAAAGAAAAAGGTGCTAGAGAAGTATTCTTATGTTGTTCACATGCTTTATTTAATGGTGATGCTAAAGAAAAGATGGAAGCGGCTGATTATGTTACTGAATGTATTTGTACAGATACTATCGAACATGAAGAATTTAAAAATTCTAACCGTATAAAAGTTATTTCAATTGCTAAAATGATTGCAGATATTATTCGTTCTCATGAATCACACGAAGATATAAGAATTGAATACGCTAAATTTAGATAATATTAACTTTAAATATAATAGAAATGTGCAAAAAATGCACATTTCTTTTTCTTTTAAGAATAATTAAAACAAAACAATTTACAAAAAATAACTATAGGATAAAATTATCATTATGTTATTAATTTAGCAGGAGTAAATTATATGAAATATAAAAAGATTTCCTTTATATTATCTTTTTCTTTTTTAGCTTTACTCACTTCAACTTCAATATCTAATAAATATAGTAGTTTTAATGATTTAAGTATTAAAGATAAAGAGATGGTTGTTTTATTTAAAGATGGATATTCTTTAAATGATTTTAAAAACGAATTAAATTTTTATAGTGATGAATATAATTTAAAAGATACATATTCTGGTTTAGTTAATGGTGCATTAATTGAAGCTAATTATGAATTTTTAAATATTTTACCATCATTAAAAAGCGTTGATAGTATTCATGAAAATAAAGCTTATTTTATTAATAATATTAATAAAGAATATGAATATTATGATCCTTTAAAAATATTTACTACTCCATTAGAAAATAATTCTTTAGAAAGAATGAATGTTCCTTCTACTTCTAATGAAGGAGAAGGAACATTAATAGCAGTATTAGATTCAACTTTTAATTTAGAACATGAATCTTTTAAAGATTTAGATCCTTCTATAGATATTAAATTAAGTGAAGAAAAAGTTAATTCTTTAGTGTCGAGTTTAGATGCGACTAATCAAGAAGATTTTTATTATAATCGTAAGATTCCTTTTTATCATGATTATGGAGGAACAATAACTAATTTAGATAATGAAACAACTAAAGAAGATGATGATGTTTTTTCACTTAATAGCACTCATGGAATGCATGTTTCTTCTATAGCTAGTGCTAATGGAGAGTTTAAAGGAGTTGCTCCTTCTTCTCAACTAGCTTTTATGAAAGTTTTTGGAGATAGTGGAAATACTCAATATTGTTTTGATTCAATGGTTTTAAAAGCATTAAACGATGCTTATAAAATAGGAGCGGATGTAGTTAATCTTTCTTTAGGAGCAGATTTAAATGAATTTGAAAATGAAAGTGCCTCTTATAAAGCAATTCAAAAATTAGCTGATGAAGGAGTAATTGTTTCTTTAGCCGCTGGAAATGAAGGAAAAACTACTTGGCAAAATAGCGGAGCTTATATGTATGATACCTTAGATACAATTGAAGAAGGTACTTTAGGCTCATATTTAGGAAATAATGGTGGGGTAGGAGTAGCTAGCGCTAATTTAATAAATGACGATGAAGTAACTCCTGAAATTAGTGTTGAAGGAAATACTATTAGCGGTAGAGATCAATTAAGTGCAAGAGGAGATATAGATAATGATGGAATAAGTGATGATCCAGCTGCAATTTTACCTTTTACTACTTTAATTGATGAAGATGAAGAAAGTGCTGCTTATGAATATGTTTTAGTACCAGGAGTAGGAGCTAAAAATGATATAGATAATGAAACCGGTGAAAAATTAGGAAATGATTATGAAAATGTTGATGTAAAAGGTAAAATTGCTGTTATAAAAAGAGGAAGCAATACTTTTTCTGAAAAAATTAAGCACGCAAAAGAAGAAGGTGCTATTGCTGTAATTATTGCTAATCAAGATGGATTAGGTTCTTTAGGCTATTTTGATTTAACCGGTTCTTCTAAAGATGAATTAATCCCTGCTTATTCAATAAGTAGTGAAGATTATGACATTTTAGAAAATGCAACAAAAAAAGTTTTAACAATTAGTAGAAATCAAATTTCTAGTTTTTCAAGTAATGGTACTTTAGCTGATTTAAGTATGGCTATTGAAATTAGTGCTCCTGGACAAAATATTGCTGGTGCGGTTTCTTTAAATTCTAGAAATCAAAAAAGTAATAATACTTATCAATATTTAAGTGGAACATCAATGGCTGCGCCAAATTATTCTGGGGCAAGCGCATTAATTTTAAGTGAAAAAGATTTTTCTACTGATGAAGAAAGAAAAGAATATCAAAAAACGTTAAGAGCAAGAGAAATGTCAACAGCTCAAGTATTAAAACAATCAAATGGAGCAATGGTTTCTCCAAGAAGACAAGGAGCTGGTTTAATTGATGTTTCTAATGCAATATCTTCTCCTGTTTATTTAACAGGAAGTAATGAAGAAAGCGCTAAAGTAGAACTTAAAAATAATGAAGATATTTCTTCAGGAATAATCGATTTTAATGTAACTATTCATAATGAAGAAAAACTAAAAGGAAATTATAATGCCACATTATTAGTGCAAGTTCCTGAAACAAAATATATTGATGGAGAAATGTCTCCAGAATTTAAAGATATAAAATTTCAAACAATAAATGATGTTTTAGTTGATGAATATACTTTTGATGTTTCTTTAAATGGGGAAGAAGAACAAGTTGTAAATATCAATTATGAACTTGAAGATTCTATTAAAAATGAATTAAATTCTACTTTTGAAAACGGAACATATATTGAAGGTTATGTTTTATTTGAAAGCGAAAGTGCTTCTTTGAATGATCTTTCAATTCCTTATTTAGGTTTCTTTGGCGATTATTCAAAAGGTGATGCTGTTGAAGATTTTACTTTTGAAAGAGATAACGAGAAAATATATCAATCAGATGTATTAAATAATCTCGCTGAAGTTACTGGAATCAATAAACCAGAAGCAAACTTTAATTCTTTAATAGGAGTAAGCGGAACTGATTTTGAAAATTTTGATGTTACTGATGTTTTATATAATAATGTTGATCCAGCTAAAATTTATACTCCTATAATTAGTGAATACAACGAAAATGATGAAAAATATCATCTTTATGCTGGAGCTAAAGAAAGCGCTTCAACCTTATATATTCAACAATTTGTTAATAGAAGTGTTGAATCTAATACAATTACTTTAACAAATAGCGAAGGTGAAGTTGTTTTAACAGACCATATGTTTAGTGCTCTTCATTCAACAGGTGATAGTAATGATACTTATTTATATAAAACAAAAACTACAACAACTTTATTTAGCGAAGGACTTATCGCTGATAGAGCCTATACAATTATTCCATTAAAAGATGAAGAAAATGGTTATTATGAAGATGGAATTTATACTTTAAAATTCGAATATCATCTTTCTAGTGGTTATACTCAAGTAAAAGAATACGTTTTAGAGATTAATGAGAAAGTTGATCCATTATCAATTGATAATGCAATATTAACTGATGATAGTTTAATTCTATATTTTGATGAAAAAATGAGTCAAGTTACATTTGCTTCAAGAATAGCAAGTGAAGAAATCTTAGAAAACGGAACTTATAAATATACTCTCGATTTAACTAATTTAAGTTATGAAGAATTTTTAACAAAAGCTTATGTCTATATTTCTTCAGTTAGATATTCACATACTATTGGCAGTTTTACTAAAGATTTATCGGCTGTGTTATTTTCTTCAACAATCGGTTCTAATAAAATTTTAGAAATTGGTGAAACAACTATAAGTGGCAAAAAAAATATGTTTAGCATTAAAATTTCTTTAAAAAATACTATTGGTATGCCTGCGACATATAAAGAAGATGGATATCTCGTAATTAATTTAGGAGAAGGATATGAGAATTCTACTGCTAAGGCTTATAGAGAATATGATAATGAAGAATTAACATTGATTAAAAATGGGAGCAGTATCGCAATTAAAAATGCTCCGTCTTCATTTATATTAGATAAAGGAGAAAGAAATTTTAGTTTTTCTATAAGTGTAATTTCTTTAATAATAGCTATATGTGTTGTTTTAATAATGATTGTCATTTTATTTATTATGATGATTAGGAAAAATGCTAAAAAAAGGTAAATTTATTCTTTATTTTTAAATACAATTTACATATTTCATAAAAGATAAAACAAAGATCTGAAATTTAATATAAAATAATTGGCTTGTTTTTTTATTTATGAAAAGTCATAATTTTAACGGTCATAATTTTAATAGAACTATTATATTGCTCTTTTGATTATAAATGATATAATTTGCCTGTTCTTTATGAACGAATATGGAGAAAGTAAAATATTCAACTAATATGAACAAATATAAAATTAATTTTTCTAAAGATTTTTTTATAAAACAATTAATTCACTTAATTATTGGAAGTGTTCTTTATGTTGGATTATTTTTAATTTTATATTTTTACGCTTTTCAAAGCGTTGGTCTAATTAGAATATGTGATTGTTTTTTCACTAGTGGGTTTGCATTATCCGGAATTGCAGGATTAATTGTCATTGGACATTCAGGAATTTTCGATGTTGTTTCTTTTGGATTTGCGAATATGTTCTCCTACTTAGGTCCAACAAAAGAAAAAAAATATTCTGATGTTTATACCTATAAGCAAATAAAAGAAACTCGTAGAAACGCTAATCGTTTCATTTTTATTCCTTATTTGTTAATTGGTATTATTTCTTTAGTTGTTTCAATTATTATATTTTTTTGTATTTAACATTTTATTTTTTAGAAAGTAAATAATGATATTAAGATAATATTAAGATTGATTAATATAAAGATTAATATAAATATTTGAGAATATAATGTTGATATTGTTTTCTTAGCTCGTATGAGTAAGAAATTAAATTTAGGAGGAATTATGAAAAAGAATAAATTAATTTTCACTCTTAGTGCTACAGCAGCTTTAGTTTTAGGATTTACAACTGCTTGTAACCAAAAAGAAGGAGATAAACCAGGACCTGGTCCTGATGATCCTGTAGTTACTCAAGTTGAAGCTAAACACTTTGACTTCGGATTCTCAATGCCATTCGGTGTTAGAGAAAGAACTATGACTACTGGTCATGATACACTTTTAGAATGTGATGCAGAAAATGTTAAAGTTACTTCTTATAACGTACCTTCAGGATTTACAGTCTCTTATGAAGTTGTTGATGCTTCGACTGGTGCTGATTGCACTGACATTGTTGTTATTTCGCAAGATGGCAGCGTTAAATTACCAAGTGTAACAGAAAGAAGAGATTTTATCGTTACTTGTGTAGCGACTAATGGAACAAATACTTTAAGAGTTTCCGGTGATTTACACGTCGTTCCTTCGGGCTCATTTGCTAGAGGAGCTCAAGAGTTAGTTTCTCTTTCTGAAGAAGAACAAAGCGATTTATTAAGTTTAGTCGAATCTTATATTTATCGTAATGGTATGGCTGGATTAAATTTCTATAAAGGGTCTGGATATACAAAGATTAATTCTCGTGTTAAAACAAGAAGATCTCCAGATGGTTCTTTTAGAAGTGAAGACTATATTGTTGGTTATGGGTTTATGCATGATGCATATTCTTATTTAGCTTCACCAAATACGACAGAAACAAATCCTGCATATCAATATTATTGGCATGAGCAATCTCAAAACTTACCTGATTTAAACTATTATTTAGCAAGCGGTTCATCAGTATCAGATGAATATTCATATTTTACAGGTTCTTATTTTGACCAATTGTTAGATGAAAATAACGAACCATATTATGTCCCAGCATTAGCTACTGTTGCTCAACCTGTTCCTTTAGATGAGAATGGAAACGAAGTTGAAAATCCATCACCAAATAAACTTTATAAAGATTGGAAAATTACTTTTAGAGATGATGTTGTTTATCATAATAATGGAACAAAGAATGGTTCTGAATATGATGGTACAACTGCAAAATTAGAGGATTTCTTAACTCCTTATTATATTCAATATAATCAATGGATGGGCGCTGCTAACGTTGCGCAATTAATGCAAGGTGCTTCAATGCTTAAAGGTGCTGATACATATTATTATGAAACTAGTGCTACTAAACCAGAAGGTGGCGTAATGAGCATGGAAGAATTTGATGAGGCATTTGAAGGCGTTGATATGGATCATGAAGAAAATGCTTTAATTTTCCATTTTGAATTACCTACTAACACTAACTTTGCCGGTTATTTCTTAAATAACTATGGTCCAATCCCACTTGAGATGATTCAAGACTTAGGTGGTGGTGACGCTGCTGAAGGTTTAAAATCATACGGAAGAGCTAAAGAATCTGATGGTTCAACTATTTTAGATAATACATTAACAACTGGCCCTTACACAATTACTTCATATAACCAAGATAGCGGTTATGTTTATACTAAAAACATTGATTATCCAGTTAAAGAAGACAAGGCTGGAAGAGAAGTTTATACACTTGCTGGTAGAGTAAAAACTGTTAATACACAATTAGTAAATGATACTACTGGTGAACTTGCTTGGACTCAATATGAACAAGGATTTGTTGATAGCGCAAGTATTCCTTCCACGAGATTAAACGACGAAAAAGAAAAACCAGATACAATTCATATTACTAATACTGGTAGTGGCTATGGAACAGCCATTAAAGGCTTAAGTTGGTTAGATTATCAATATTTATTTGGTGAAGATGGTGTTGCTTTAGGTTCCGCATTAACAAGTAATTACGATATTGGAGCTGGTGCTCATGCATTAGCTGATCAATGGGATATTAAGGATATTTTATCCAATAGAAATTTCTTATTAGGTTTACAAACATCCTTTAATAGAACAAGTTTTGCTGAAACATATGGTTATACTCCAACTGCTGATTCATTTGATGATATTTGGAGACTTTCACCTGTTGCTGAGTCAGCTTATAATGAAACCGAACAACATGTCGAAGCAATAGAAAGAGTTTTTGGAGAACAAATTTCCCTTACATCTAATGCTAAAGGTGTTGAATATTTCGCTCAAGCAATTGCTGAAGAATTAGCTGCTGGTCACATTGTTTTAGGAACAGCTGATAATCCAACAAAAATTACTCTTGAAGCAAACTGGCAATCAGTTTCATGGGTTGATAGATATGAACCAATCTTTACGATGATTTCAGATACATTTGCTTCTGCTGTTTCTACAAATCAAGCATGGCTTGATAATGGCAAACCAAGAATTGTTCTTGAATTTAAACAATCTTATCAAGGTAACGGGCCTTCCGATTATTACAATACTTATATTAATTATCAAATGGGAATGTATGATTTTGCTCAAACTTCAATTTCTGGAGGAGCTCAAAACTGTTTAGACCAAATTAATAACTGGAATTGCTATAATGCCGGTAGTGGTTTAACTGTTAAATATGGCCAAATTACAGATATTCCAAATGTTGGTTTATACTTTAAAGATAAATATTGGTCATTAGATGCTATTTGGGCAGCTTCACAATATTCTGAAGGATTTGTTTTAAGAGATGATGGAAGTTTTGATACTGCTTTCTTTGGATTAACAGATACAGATTTCCTTGATCCATCCTTATACGAATAATATTAATTAATTTCATTTATATTAATTAAGTCAATATTCTCTCACTTTCAATGTTTTTGAAAGTGAGAGAGCACTCAAAACTCTCTAATGTAATTATTAGAGAGTTTTGAATGCTATATAAGATAGTATTTACGAATAAAAAGGAGATTTACAAAATGTGGAAGTATGTCGTTAAAAGATTAATTCTAGTATTTTTTACAGCTTTCATTGTTTTATCTATTACATTCCTTTTATATAAATCATTACCTTTAGACATTCCTCTTGCTGCAGGTAATGAAGGAATTATGTCTTATTTAGATACTCAAGTAAGATTAGGATATGTAATTAGATCAACAGAAAGATTAGAGGGCTTTGGAGATCCTTTGACTGGAAAAGGATTTCAAGCAGGTAGTATAACTGTTTACTATTATTTAAGGCCTATTATGGAACAATGGGCAAGTTGGATTAAGAATATTTTTACTGCTTTTGATTGGGGCGTTTCTTCTCAATTATATCCAAATCAAAGTGCAATGGGAATTATTTTAAATCGTTTACCTGTAACTGTGGAAATCAACATTTATTCACTTATAATTTCTTTACCACTTGGTATTTTATTTGGCATTATTGCTGCATTAAATAAAGGTAAGGTCATAGATAACGTTTTAAATGTTTTAGTAATGATTGTTTTAGCTGTCCCTTCATTTATTACGATTCTTTATGCTATTTTAATTTTTTCTTATCAATTAGGCTGGTTACCAGATAGATTTGATACCGGAGGAGAAATTGTAGGAGCGAATGCCTATTTAAGATATATAATTCCTGTTTTTTCACTTGCTTTAGGCACTATTGCAGGTTTTACTCGTTTTGTTAGAGCCGAATTGTGCGAAGTTATGAGTAGCGATTATTTATTATTAGCTCGAACAAAAGGTTTAACAAAAAGACAATCAATAATTAGACATGCTTTGCGTAATTCGATGGTTCCAGTAGTACCAATGATTATTGCTGAATTTTTATCTATTCTAAGTGGTTCAATGATTCTTGAAAATCTCTATAATATTCGTGGTGTAGGTGGTCTTTATATGCAAGCTTATAATTCAAGAGATTGGAATTTATTATTAGCCAATACTGCTTTTTATACTATTATAGGTTTAACAGCTAGTATTTTGGTTGACTTATCATATGGATTTATTGATCCAAGAATAAGAATGGGGGCTAAGAAATAATTATGGAAAAGAAGATTTTTAAATATAATGATTCTTTAGATAACTCTCATGAAATTGAGATAAGCGAACAGGAATTTGAATTTGTTCAAAAAGATTCAAAAATTCACGACGTAAAACTAAAAGGGAAACCAACGACTTTCTTTAAAGATTCAATGAAAAGATTCGTTAAAAATAAATCAAGTCTTGCGGGCGGAATTATTTTGGGTGTGTTGGTTTTGATTTCATGTATTGTTCCATGGGCAATTCCTAGCACAGGTGCTTACGATGTTTATCAATATCATACTTCATCAAACTTTGAAGGAATCAGTGGAGAAAGTCTTATTGTGCCAAAATTATTTCCTAGGGGAACTGGTTTTTGGGATGGAACTGTTAGCAAATCTAATATTATTTTTAATCAAGAAACAGGTTTGCCAGTTGGATATTCAAATCCAAATACAATTTTCGATTTAGTAACTAGAGACACTTATTCTGATGTGACTTCACAATATGGAACCGGTGGCTATATTTTGTTAACTGGTAGAAACAGTAGTGAAACTGGAAATCTTTACGAAAATCCATACACTTATTATAGTTATAAATATGATTTCGATTTCTCTAATGATTTTACATTAGATTATTCTTTTATTCTTCCTACCGATAATGAAATGAATTATTTACAAAATCCGGAATATCGTATTTCATTAATGTATAGAGGTGAAAATAATGAAATGCTTTTATATCCTTTAACTGGAGATTATAATGGTTCTGAATCTATTGAACAAGGTACAGCTGATGGATTTGTAAAATTAGAAGATGAAGAAGTAAAAACAATAAATATAAATGAAAAAATTAAACAATATGGAATTGAAAAACTTGACAGCGCATCTATTTTAATAGATTTAAAAAGAAGTAGTGATGAAGATAATATTAATGCCATTCTCATTAAAAACTTGCACATTTCTTCTACTAATGAAGAAGTTAATGCTGAAATTAGTAAAAGAAATATTGTTGATGGTAATAATTGCTTAATACAACCTCAAAAAATTTCTCCTAATGGAATTTCTAGAGTTGATAATCCGGCATATTGGGCAGTTACTGCAAACACTCAGGTAGCTGGTCGTGATATTAAAATTACCTATTGTGATTTTAGATTTGATCAATATGAAGATTTATATGGCGAAAAAGAAATTACTTTAAATTACTTCAATATAAATACGTATCAAAATAATGGTTGGTTAGAATATAATGCTGGAAAAGCTAGTACAGATAAAGCAGAATTAGCTTCAAGATTAACTGTTTTTTCTGATAAATGTCCAATTGTTGAAATCATTGAACAAGTTGGAGATGCTACTTACAATCCAACAACCGGTACTGTTTCAGGGTATTCTTTGAAATGTGTAGTCTCTCAATATAAATTGAGAGGTTATGATAATACGCCTATTTTTATTTTTGGAACAGATTCAAATGGTAGAGACTTTTTTAAATTAATATTTACAGGTTTAATATTATCGCTAGCACTTGGAATCGGTGTATCTGCCGTTAATATTATTATTGGGCTTGTTTGGGGTTCAATATCAGGTTATTTTGGTGGATGGACTGATATTGTTATGGAACGTTTGTGCGATATTATTGGCGGAATGCCATCCATTGCAGTTATTACTCTTGCTTTAATTTATATGGATAGCGATGTAATTGCGTTTATGATAGCTTTATTTATGACTGGCTGGATGGGCGTAAGCGCAAGGACTAGAACTCAATTTTATCGTTTTAAAGGTAGAGAATATGTCTTAGCTTCTAGAACGTTAGGCGCAAAAGATGGAAGATTAATTTTTAGACATATTTTACCTAACTCTTTAGGAACTATTATTACTTCCTCTATTTTATTAGTTCCAAGCGTTATTTCTAGTGAAGCAAGTATTGCTTATTTGGGATTAGGTTTACAAAATCAAATTTTATTCGGTGTAATTTTAAGTGAAAATAGAAATCAATTTGTTGGCGATACGATTTATTTGCTCATTATTCCAACAGTTATTTTCGCTTTATTGTTAATTTCCTTTAACTTGTTTGGTAATGGATTAAGAGATGCATTTAACCCATCATTGAAAGGAGAAGAATAGTATGTCTGAAACAAATTTAAATAATAAAGAAAAAGTTTTAAGTGTTAAAGATTTGGTTGTCTCCTTTAAAACTGACCGTGGAATCGTTCATGCTGTTAGAGGTGTTTCTTTTGATTTATATAAAGGTGAAACTTTAGCTATTGTTGGTGAATCTGGAAGTGGAAAATCCGTTACAAATAAAGCAATTATGGGTATTTCAAGTGCTAATGCTATTATAGAAAACGGTCAAATTCTTTATGAAGGCGAAGATTTAGTAAGAGTATCGGAAGAAGAATTTCATCGAATTAGAGGCCATAAAATAGGTATGATTTTCCAAGATCCATTAAGCGCTTTAAATCCTGTTATGAAAATTGGAAAGCAAATTACTGAGGCTACTTTAATTAATCGAAATATTTTAAAAAGAAAATATGAAGATTTAATTTCAAAAGAATTAACTGCTTTTCGTAATAGCGAAGCTAACACATTGTACAATATAAATCGTTTAAAAAGTGAAATTAATAGTACTGAAGTAAATTATCAAAAATTACTTGAATCTAAGAAAAAAATTTCTTCAATTACTAAAAAAATTGAAAAAAATAAAGATAATGTGAAGAAAGCGGAAGATATTAAGTATCTTGAATTGGAATTAAATAACAATAATGAAATTTATCAAGAAAGTGTTAAATTTTTTGACGAATATAAAGTTTCAATATCTAAAGCTAATAACGACGCTATAAATAAATACAAGGAAAGAGTTGAACGTTATAATAAAAAATGCGAAGAAACAAAAGATGATGAATTAAAATTTAATATTAATAAAGCTAATTTAATAAAGTACAAAAAACATTTAGAAATCATTAATAATCCAGAGTTTATTAAAGTTGATTTTGAGACTTTAGAAGATTTTTTAAAGGATAGAAAGAAGAAGATTAATCAATTGATTAAATGTTATAAATTCGAAGAAAAAATTTCTAAAAATCCGTTAAAAAAAGCATTAAATATTAGAAAAAAAGAGGCTAAGCTGGAAGTTAAAGTCTATCACGAAGAATTAAAAAAAGAACATAATGAAAAAATTCAATCACTGGAAAATAGATTAAGTGACATTAATTTGAAAATTGAGGATTTAAGAAATAAGTTATCCGAAGAAGAATTAAATTCAATTGACGAAGTTATTTTATTTAATAAAAAGTTAAAAGCAAAGGAAATTAAAGAAAGTAAAAAATACCATGAAATTAACGTTTCTAAATCTACTAAGAAAAACATTGAATATAAAGAAATAAAAAATGAAACTTATTCTAATTTACTTAATGAGGTAGAACTAATCAATTCAGAAATTTCAAAAGAAAAAGAAAATTATATTAACAAGACAAAAATTACTAAAACTGAAGCGAAAAAAATTGCTTTAAAAATCATGAAAGAAGTTGGCATTCCAATGCCAGAAAGAAGATTTAAACAATATCCTTTTGAATTTTCTGGCGGAATGAGACAAAGAATTGTTATTGCTATTGCCTTAACTGCAAATCCAGAAATTTTAATTTGTGATGAACCAACTACGGCTCTCGATGTTACTATTCAAGCTCAAATTCTAGAGTTAATTAACAGGCTAAAAAAAGAAAGAAATCTTTCTTGTATATTTATTACCCATGATTTAGGTGTTGTTGCAAATATGGCTGATCGTGTTGCTGTTATGTATGCGGGAAAAATTGTTGAGTATGGTTTAGTTAATGAAATTTTCTTTGAACCTAAGCATCCATATACATGGGCTTTGTTATCTTCAATTCCTGATGTTGATAGTAAAGAAAAATTAGAGGCTATTCCTGGAACTCCGCCTGATATGATTTATCCGCCAAAAGGAGATGCTTTTGCTTTAAGAAGTAAATATGCAATGGCTATTGATTTTAAATACGAACCACCTTACTTTAAAGTTAGTGATACACACTACGCAGCTACTTGGCTACTTTACCCTGGTGCTCCAAAGGTTGAAATGCCTAAAATTGTTCAAACACGTATTGCAAATGCTTTAAAAGGTAATCAAAATGAAAGAGAGGGTAATTAATATGTCAAGTAAAAATAAAGAAAGAAAAAAAATGCAATCATCTATGCAAGACTTGTTAACAAAAGATGTCTCTCTTTATCAAGATGCTCAAGAAGCAGAACAAAGCATTAGTAAACATGATGACGATCATGAAGAACACATGCCTCCTTCGAAAGACGAATTAGCAAATTCCAAAAATCATTCTGAAACGATAAATCTAATTAAATCTAAGTGCAAATTTAAACAAGAGTATGTTGATAATAAAATTATTTTAAGTGTAAATCATTTAAAACAATATTTCTTTTTTGGAAGTGGTATAAGTAAATATAAATTAAAAGCAGTTCATGATGTATCTTTTCAAATCAAAGAAGGAGAATGTTTTGGACTTGTAGGAGAATCAGGTTGTGGCAAAACGACAACAGGTCGATCAATTATTAGACTTTATAACATAACATCTGGTTCTATTTATTATAAAGGCCATAGAATTGGTGCTGGAACAAGATGGAATGAAAAAGAAATTAAATATACTAAAATTCGTTTAAGAAAAAAAATTAAAGAATTATCTGAACAATTAAAAAATAACGAAATTAGTAAAGAGGAACATGATAAAATTTTAAAAGAAGAAACAGAAAAGGCTGAAAATATCATTAAAGTCCAAAAAGCTAAAATCAAGCAAGCTAAATATGATGATTCACATGTCGATCCTAAATTATTAAGAGAAATTCAAATGATTTTCCAAGATCCTATTGATTCGCTTGATCCACGAATGACTGTCGAAACTATTATTTCTGAAGGATTGCAAATTCAAGGTTTTAGAAATAAAGCTGAAAATCATAAAAAAGTTGTTGAAGCTTTAGAAAGAGTTGGATTAATTGAAGATTATGCTTCTCGTTATCCTCATGAATTCTCTGGTGGTCAAAGACAAAGAATTGGTATTGCTAGAGCGTTAGTTATGAATCCAAAATTCTTAATTTGTGATGAACCAATTTCTGCTTTAGATGTTTCAATTCGTGCTCAAATTATTAATCTTTTAAATGATTTAAAAGAAGAGATGGGATTATCATTACTCTTTATTGCTCACGATTTATCGGTTGTTAAATATTTTTGTGATAGAATTGCTGTCATGTATTTTGGTGAAATTGTTGAACTTGCAACAAGTGATGAACTCTTTAAACATCCACTTCACCCATATACAAAATCTCTTTTATCAGCAATTCCTAAACCAAATCCATTAACTGAGAAAAATAGAGTTAGAATTACTTATAATCCTCAAGCAGTTCATGATTATAGTAAAGAAAAACCTAAACTTGTTGAAATTTTACCAGGACATTGGATTTTAGCTAATACTCCTGAAATTGAAAAATATAAAGAAGAGATTAAAGAGTTAGATTCTAATGCTAAATTTGAATATTAATATCTTTATGAGGATATGAATCATTAGATTCATATCCTTTTATTGTATTGCTCAAATTAAAATTTAAAGTTCGTTTATAATAGATTAAGTCCGCTTTCGTGTCTATAAAAAATACGGCGGACTTATTTTTATTTTTGTCGTAATATTTTTTTATTTTCTTTAACCTAGAAATAGCTTAAATTTAAAACTTAAAGTATGCCAAAAAGAGCGAAACACACAATTTCGCTTTTATTTAATATGTAAAGTCCGCTACGATTTTTGAGCAAAATTTAAAAATTGTTGATTAATTTTTTACTTTTTTGTTAGTACATAAGGCTTAAGAATTATTTCTTCAACTGATATAATTTTAAGTGAATTTAGTTGAAATAATTCTTTAGGGAAGAAAAAACCGGCAATTTCAAGTGGAGAATGATTTTGAAATTGTGCTCTTGGATAATTATTTACATTTAACGAAATAATATCCCCTTCTTTTTGTGAAAATGTTTCAAAACTCGTACCTTTTGGAACTATTTCTCTCATATGTTCGTGATTCTTTTCAATTTTTCCCTTTTGTTGGCTTTGACGTGAATCACAATAAAAGAAGTTTATTAATTTTTCTCCGGTTTCAAGATTTGTTTCGATAGATAAAGGATTTCTAAATTCTTTACCTAAATCACCTAATATCGCTTCAAAAATCGTTTTATATTTTTGATAGTCTAGGTGATTTTTTATTAATTCAAAGACATTAATTAATTCTGATGTACAAATTGAATTAATTAAAAATATCAACATAAAATTAGTTTTTCTGTGTAAAAGGGTCATAAAAGCTTTTCCGTCTTTTTTACCTTCAACTGTATCAATTTCCCAAATATTTGCATTAGAATGAGTAGCTAAATAATTAAGAAAATCTTCATAATATCTATTTTCTAGAAAATTATATTCAGGTTTTGGCTCAATTCTTTTTACCCTTTTTCTATAAGAAACTTTTCGTTTTAAATCAAGATTTATAACATTTAAATACCCTTCATTAATTAATTTATAAAGAGTAGGAATTGAAGGGAGTTCATCATAATGTTTACCTTTAATTACTTCTAAACTTATCCCTTTTTTAATCAAAGGTTCGATTATTGCATTTATTTTATCAAGTTCTGCTTGATTAAAATGAATATGCTTTCTTGAAGAAACTAGTGTTTCTTGCATATCTTTAAAAGTTTTACCTGGATTAAATATAAATTTCGGAAGTTTACAATTTTTGAAATCTTCACATCCATTACAAACAGGTGTCGATTTCTTTAACAATGGACAATTGGGTTCCTTTTGAAATTTCTCACATATTTCATTGCAATTCTTATATGAGCAGAAATTACATCAACCAGTTAAACAACTATGACAAAGATTCGTTATTGTACAATTATTTTTATTTCCGCATTTATTTCTTTGTCTTCCATCTACAAATAAGGTTCTATATTTTAAGATGATTCTCTTAATTCCTCTCGGATCTTTTGAAACGGCATCCGAGATTTCTTTAAGAGTTGCACCAGTGTTCAGAAAATTAGAAATTACATTTAAATCACTTTCTGTTAGATGAGTTGACATTTTACCTCCTTTCTTTGCTCATTTATCGTAGGTAATGATATTATAAACAAAGTTCGTTGCTTATTTTCTATAAACTCTTTTATATAACGGATTTAAATTTTTAAAAATCGTATAAAACGGATTTTAATAAAATAATTAAGGCTTTTATTGTATTCAAAATATTTATATTTTTATTTATAATTTATACATAAGGTTTTATGTATAAATTTTTTTATTAGTAATATTAAAAAGAAAAAGGAGTTATATAAAAATATGAAAATTGCATTAATCGCTCATGATAAAAAGAAAAATAACATGATTGAACTCGCTAAAAAATATAAGGATGTTTTATCACTTCATAAAGTATATGCTACTGGAACAACCGGAACATTAGTTAAAGGAGCTACTGGACTAGATATAATTTGTTTAAAGAGCGGTCCATTAGGAGGAGATCAACAAATCGGTAGTATGATAGCTGATTCATCTTTAGATTTAGTTATCTTTTTAAGAGACCCATTAACTGCTCAACCTCATGAACCAGATATAAGTGCTCTTTTAAGACTTTGTGATGTTACTAATACTCCTTTAGCAACTAATGAAGCTAGTGCAATTATTATGCTAGATGCGTTAAATGAAAATAGAATACCTTGTAAAAAGATTGATTAATTTTTTAAAGAAATAAAAAAATAATCTAACATGTCATCAACCACTTCAACCGCTACGATAAAGTAACGGTTTTTTTAAGACTTAAATATCGTTTTTTTTAAGACTTAAATTACGTTTTTTTTAAGACTTAAATTACGTTTTTTTTAAGATTATATTTGAAAAATATGAGTTTTATCGTTATAATTTTATTATGAAAAACGTTTACGTACCAAGATTATTTGATAAAACTCTATCTTTTTTATTAACCTGTATGGGCGCTGTTTTAGTTTCAGGTCCTAAAGGTTGTGGAAAATCAACAACGTGTTCACGATTCGCAAAAGAAATAATTGATTTTACCGATGAAATAGCTTCGGCGAATATGATTAAATTAGCAACCTTATCCCCAAGTGAATTTCTTAAAAATAGAAAAAAACCTTTATTAATTGATGAATGGCAGATAATTTCTTTTATTTGGAATAATATAAAACTTGAATGCGATAAATCTAATAGTTTTGGAAACTTTATTTTAACTGGTAGTGTTAATGATATAAATGCAAAAAATGATCCTTTAAGTAGACATACTGGCAGTATGAGAATAGTAAAAAAAGTTATGAGAACTATGTCTTTATTTGAAAGTAAAGATAGTAATGGTTTAGTTTCTTTGTCTAATTTAAAAGATAATAAATTTAATTTTGGAAGGTGTGATAAAACTTTAAATGATTATGCCTATTATATTTGTAGAGGTGGATGGCCATTATCTTTATCTTTTAACGATGAAAAAGCTTCTTTATATCAAGCTAAAGCTTTTTTTACGTCTTTAGTTAGTGAAGATATGTTTTCAATTAAAGATTTAAAAATTGATAAAAATGAACAAAGAGTTAGAAATTTTTTTAGATCTTATGCTAGAAATATTTCCTCTCAATGTGCTGATAATGTTATTATCGATGATTTTTTAAACGAACAAAATTCAATGGCTAATGAAACATTTTTAAAATATATGGAAATAGCAAAAAGACTTTATATTATTGATGAACTTGAAGCTTGGAATCCAAATTTAAGAAGTAAAATTGCTATCCGAAGTAAAAATACAAGACATTTTTTTGATCCATCAATTGGAGCCTCTGCTTTAGGTTTAACGCCTCTTTCACTTTTTAAAGATATGAACACTTTTGGCCTTCTTTTTGAAGACTTAGTTATAAGAGATTTAAGAGTTTATGCTGATATTCTTGATGCTAAAATATATCATTATAGAGATAGATATGATAATGAAATTGATGCAGTTATAGTTTTTGATGATGGAAATTATGGCTTAATCGAAATTAAGCTTGGAACTGAAGAAGAAATTGATAATTCAGCAAAAAAATTATTAAAATTAAAAGAAAATATTTTTGATAATAATAAAGAAGCGTCTTTTTTATTAATTATTACCGCTAAAGATTTAGCATATCAAAGAGAAGATGGAGTATATATAGCTCCTTTAGGAACATTAACTTATTAATCTAAAATACTATTTTCTTACTATTTTTAAGGCCTATAAAAAATAGTAAGAAATTATATACTATTTAATTTTTTTACTCTCTTAATTTAGTGTATACTTATTAAAGATGTTTATTTTATTTTTACATAAATAAAATAAACTTTTTACTTTATAAAAGAGGGTAATAATTAAATAGATTATGGAAATTAAAAAAAGAAATGGAAATAGTGAAAACTATAATTTAGATAAAATATTTATAGCGATTAAAAAATGTTTTTTATCTTTTTCTAAATATAAAGAAATGAATGAAAAAGAATTATCTTCTTTAATTTATTCTTTAGCTAAAAAAGTCGAAGATGAACTTAAAAAAGATAATTTAGAAAGTAAAAATGAATTAAATGTTGAATCAATTCAAGATAAAGTTGAACAAGTTTTAATGAAAGAAAATTATTATGAAGAAAGTAAAGCTTATATTCTTTATCGAGAAAAAAAGAGTAAAGAAAGAACTTATCGAAATGAAATAGTTTCTTATTTTAATATTTATAAAGATGAAGTAGATAAAACTTTAAAAGAAATTCAAAAAGATTATAATGATGAATCTTATTCTTTAATTAATCTAGTTAGTAAATTTAACTCATTTTTATATGAAAATATAAAAGAAGAAGATAAAATTAAAGCTTTAATTAGAGCAAGCGTCGAACTTACTTCAACTTCATCTCCAAAATGGGAATTTATCGCTGGAAGAATTTATCTTCTTTCTTTTTATCATAATTTAAAAATTACTTTAAAAGAAAGAAATATCTTTTCTTTTAAAGATAAATTTTATTATTTAGTTAATCAATGTTTATATTTAAAAGATTTAAAAGAAAAATATAATGAAGATGAAATAAACGAAATATCTACATTTATTAATAAAAATAATGATAAGTTATTAACCTATTCATCGGTTGAGCTTTTAGTAAAAAGATATTTAGTTAAAGATCATGATTTAACGGTTTTAGAAACACCTCAAGAAATGTTTTTAATGATTGCCGCTCATTTAATGATGAATGAAAAAGAAAATAGATTAGAAAAGATTAAAGATTTTTATAATATTTTATCTACTTTAAAAATAACGATGGCAACTCCAACTATTTTAAATAGTAGAAGACCATATCATCAACTTTCTTCATGTTTTATAGATACTGTCCCAGATTCTTTAGATGGTATTTTTAGATCAATTGATAATTTTGCAAAAGTTTCCAAATTTGGCGGAGGAATGGGCTTGTATTTAGGTAAAGTTAGAGCTAATGGTGCTCCAATTCGTGGTTTTAAAGGTGCAGCTGGAGGAATTATTCGTTGGGTTAGAATAATTAATGATGTTGCTGTAGCAGTTGATCAACTTGGAGTTAGAAACGGAGCTTGCGCATGTTATTTAGATGCTTGGCATAAAGATTTACCTGAGTTTTTACAAATAAGAACTAATAATGGCGATGAAAGAATGAAAGCGCATGATATTTTTCCTGCTATTTGTTATCCAGATCTTTTTTGGAAAATGTGCCGAGAAAATTTAAATTCAACTTGGTATTTATTTGACCCATATGAAGTTCATGCAATTAAAGGATATTATCTTGAAGACTATTATGGAAAAGAATGGGAAGATAAATATTTTGAATGTATTGCTGATAATCGAATTTCTAGAAGAGAATTTGTTTTAAAAGATTTAGTTAGATTAATTATCAAAAGCGCTGTTGAAACAGGCACCCCATTTGCTTTTAATCGTGATATTGTTAATAAATACAATCCAAATAAACATGCTGGAATTATTTATTGTTCAAATCTTTGTACCGAAATTGCTCAAAATATGAGTTCAATCGATTTAAAAAGAGAAGAAATTGTTACAAAAGATGGAAAAGTTTATGTTGAAACGGTTACTGAACCAGGAAATTTTGTTGTTTGTAATTTAGCTTCTTTAACTTTAGGAAATATTGATGTAAATAATTTAGATGAACTTGAACATATTATTAATATCACTGTTAGAGCTTTAGATAATGTAATTGATTTAAATTTATATCCACTTCCATATGCTAAAGTTACAAATGAAAAATATCGTGCAATTGGACTTGGGGTAAGTGGATATCATCATATGTTAACTAATAACCGAATTAGATGGGAAAGCGATGAACATTTAAATTTTGTTGATAGAGTTTTTGAAAATATAAACTATTTTGCTATTAAGGCTAGTAATAACCTTGCTAAAGAAAAAGGAAAATATTCACTTTTTGAAGGAAGTGATTGGGATAATGGAAACTATTTTACTTTAAGAAATTATAATAGTGAAAGATGGAATGAACTTAAAGAAAATGTCCATAAATACGGGCTTAGAAATGGTTATTTAATCGCTATTGCTCCAACGGCTTCAACTTCAATAATTTCTGGAACTAGTGCAGGAGTTGATCCGATTATGAAAAAATTCTTCTATGAAGAAAAGAAAGGAGAAATTATTCCTCGCGTTGCACCTTCTTTAGATTCAACTAACTTTTTTATTTATAAAGATGCCCATTTAATCAATCAAGAATGGAGTGTCAAAGCTGGAGGAAGAAGAAGTAGACATATTGATCAAGCTACAAGTATGAATTTATATATAACTAATGATTTTAGTATGAAACAAGTTTTAAATTTATATATTCATGCTTGGGAAAACGAAATTAAATCGATTTATTATGTAAGAAGTAAAGCATTAGAAGTTGAAGAATGTGAGTCATGTTCAGCTTAATTTAATAATCTTTATATTTTTATAAATATTTTTTGGAGGGAAAATACAAATGGAAGAAAATAAAAAATTAGTTAGAAAAGCTTTATTTAATCCAAACGGAGATATTGAAGTTAATAAAAGAAGGATGATTGGAGGAAATACCACCAATTTAAATGATTTTAACAACATGAAATATTCTTGGGTTAGTGATTGGTATCGTCAAGCAATGAATAATTTTTGGATTCCTGAAGAAGTTAATCTTTCTCAAGACGTAAAAGATTATCGTTCACTTTTAACAAGTGCTGAAAAAAGAGCTTATGATAAAGTTTTGTCTTTTTTAGTTTTTTTAGATTCAATTCAAACAGCAAATTTACCTAATGTAGGAGAATATATCACTGCAAATGAAGTAAATTTATGCCTTAATATTCAAAATTATCAAGAATCTATCCACTCTCAAGCTTATTCTTATATGCTTGATACAATTTGTTCACCAACTGAAAGAGAAGATATTTTATATCAATGGAAAAACGATGAACATTTATTAAGAAGAAATACTTTTATTGGAAATTGTTATAATGAACTTGTTGAACATAAAGATTACCACACCCTTTTAAGAGTAATGTGTGCTAATTATATTTTAGAAGGTGTTTATTTTTATAGTGGATTTATGTTTTTCTATAATTTAGGAAGAAATGGAAAAATGCCTGGAAGTGTTCAAGAAATTCGCTATATTAATAGAGATGAAAATACTCATCTTTGGTTATTTAGAAATATTATTCATGAACTTCAAAAAGAAGAACCATGGCTTTTTACTTCTGAAGCTATTGATGAATTAAGAATGATGATTAAAGAAGGCTGTGAACAAGAAATGGCTTGGGGAAAATATATTATTGGAAATGATATTCCTGGATTAAATGAAACAATGGTTGATGATTATATTAAATATTTAGGAAATTTAAGATGTGCTAATTTAGGTTTTGCTCCAATTTATGAAGGACATGATAAAGAGCCTGAATCGATGAGCTGGGTTTCTACTTATAGCGATGCTAATATGATTAAAACTGATTTCTTTGAAGCTAGAAGTACAGCTTATGCAAAATCTAGTGCTCTTAAAGATGATTTATAATACCTTAAATTATTATTTTAATGTTTAAAGTTCCTTTTTTAAAAGGAACTTTTCTTTTATAAAATAATTTCAATAGTTATAATTTATTTAGTTTATTTTAATAAGGATTTTTTTATGAAAAACAATTGTGCGGTTATTGGTTTAGGATTGGTTGGAAAAACAATTTGTTATTCTTTAATGAAAGAAGAACTTTTTGATACAATTTTTCTTCTTGATATAAATGAAAATTTAATTGAAGCTGAAAGCAATGATTTATCTGATGGAGCAATTTTATCTACCTTAAGTAAAATAAAAAAAGGAAACTATAACGATTTATCTTCTTGTGAATTTATAATTATCGCAGCTGGTATAGCCCAATCATCAGTTAAATCAAGATTAGAACAAACGGATGACGCTTTAAAAATTTTTGATTCAATTTTAGATAATTTAAAGAGAGTTAATTATGATAAATTTATTATTATTTGTTCAAATCCTGTTGATATATTGACCTTTTATACTATTAAAAAGTTAAATTATGATTATCATAAAGTTATTGGTAGTGGAACTTTACTTGATACAAATCGCTACAAAAATATTTTAAGTAATGTTTTAAATATTTCTCCAAAAGCTATTAATGGATATGTTGTTGGAGAACATGGTAGTGGTGCTGTAACATTATTTTCTTCAACTTTAGTAAATAATATTTCTTTAGATAAATATCTTCTAATAAATAATTTAACTATTAATAAAGATAAAGTAGAAGAAGAAATGAAAAAAAGAGGCTTTGATATTGTTAAAGGTAAAGGGTCTACATTTTATGGAGTGAGTGAATGCGTGATATATATTATTAAAAACATTAATTTTAATACGAATAAAATTTTGCCTTTATCAATTCTTTCTCCTTCGAAAGACTTTGCTTATTCTTATTTAGTAAATATAAATAAAAACGGAATTGAGATTTCAAAAGAAAATGACTTATTAAGCGATAAAAATGAAAAAGAAAAATTAGAAAATGCAAAAAATAATTTAATGAAATTAATCAAAGACAAGAAAATTTAATAAATTATTACCTTTTCTTTAAATTATTAACAATCTTTTGTTTTTAATTACTTAATGCTTTCATTCGAAAATTTTTTATTGTTTTCTTATTATTTTTATTTTAAAAACTTTCGCATTTTAATATACATGAAAGCGCTTTCATGTTAAAATAAATCATTGATACATAACGGAGGAAATTTAATGAAAGGTTATGCAATGTTAAAGATCGGCGAATCAGGCTGGATCGAAAAACCAATCCCAGAATGTGGACCAATGGATGCTATCTGTAAACCACTTGCTGTAGCTATTTGTACTTCAGATGTCCATACACTTTGGGAAGGTGCTATTGGTGAAAGACATAATATGATTTTAGGGCACGAATGCTGTGCTGAAGTCGTTAAAGTCGGTTCTTTAGTTAAAGATTTTAAACCAGGAGATAAAGTTTTAGTTCCTGCTATTACTCCAGATTGGAACTCACTTGAAGCTCAAGCTGGTTATTCAATGCATTCAGGCGGAATGCTTGCTGGATGGAAATTCTCAAACTTTAAAGATGGTGTTTTCTCAGAATTCTTCCATGTTAATGATGCTGATGGAAACTTAGCATTATTACCAGAAAATATTGACCCAGTTGATGCATGTATGCTTTCAGACATGGTTCCTACAGGTTTCCATGGTGCTGAACTTGCTGATGTTCAATATGGTGATAGTGTTTTAGTTATCGGAATTGGACCTGTTGGATTAATGAGTGTTGCTGGTGCTGCTTTAAGAGGGGCTAGTAGAATTATCGCTGTTGGAACACGTCCAGTTTGTGTTGAAGCAGCTAAAGGATATGGAGCAACTGATTTTGTTTCATATAAAGATGGACCAATTGCTGAACAAGTAATGAAATTAACTAACGGTAAAGGCGTTGATAAAGTTATTATTGCCGGTGGAGAATGTGAAACATTTGAACAAGCGATTGATTGCTTAAAACCAGGTGGAAAAATTGGTAACGTTAACTATTTAGGAAGCGGACAATATATCAATATTCCTCGTGTTGAATGGGGTGTTGGTATGGGTCATAAACAAATCAATGGCGGATTAATGCCAGGTGGAAGATTAAGAATGGAAAAACTTGGTTCATTAGTTGCTGCTGGTAAACTCGATGTCCATCCACTCGTTACACATGTTTTTGATGGTTGGGAACATTTAGAAGAAGCACTCTTCTTAATGAGAGATAAACCAAGAGATTTAATTAAACCAGTTGTTAGAATTACTCAAGATAAATAGTTTTCTAGCAATATAAAAAATAAATAATTTCTAATAATTATGGATATTTTAGTTATTTCTGGCTTTTTAGGAGCTGGTAAAACAACTTTTATTAAAGAAATAATTAAAAAGACTAAAAGAGATTATTGTATATTAGAAAATGAGTATGGATCTATCAATATTGATAGCTCCACTTTAAAAGAAGAGAAGAATAATAAAACTTCTGATTTAAAAATATATGAATTTACTGAAGGATGTATTTGTTGTTCTTCTAAGGGTGAATTTGCTTCAAGTGTATTAACTATTGCTAATTCATTAGATCCAGATTATTTAATAGTTGAACCAACTGGAGTCGGCTATTTATCTTCAATTTTAGCTAATTTAAAGAAAGTAACTTATGAAAGAATTCGTATTTTAAATGCAATTACAATTGTTGATGGATTATATTTTTATTCTTTATTAAATAATAAAAATTTAAAATTAGATCCTTGTTTAAAAGATCAAATTGAATATGCTTCGATAATAATTGTTAGTAAAAATGAATCTTTAAATGACGAAGAAAAAGCATTAATTAATAAAAAAATAAAAGAAATTAATGAAAAAGCTATTATTGTTAACGATAATCATTATTCTTCATATGATGAATCTTTCTTTAAAAATTTATTTTATAGTGAAGAAGATTTAAAAAAGAAGAATTTAAAGACGAATATTGGAACTATTCCTTTAATTAATTTTGCGTTAAAAAACGAAATAAATCTTTCCTCTATTTATGAGCTTATTTCTTTACTTGAAGATATTTCTCGAGGATTTTATGGCTTTATAAATCGTGCAAAAGGATTTATTAATATTAAAAATCATACTTATCATTTTGAACTTGTTAATACTCTTTATTCTATTGAAGAATATATACAAAATGAAAAAATAGAAAATGAAGCTGTATTTATAGGCTATTCAATTGATAAAACTAATTTACGTAATCGACTTATTCTTAATAAAAGCGATGAATGATAAACACTTTTTAAAACTTCAATGATATTAAAAAGTGTTTTTTTATTTTAATTTATCTCCTATATATAGAAATAAATTTAATTATTATGAAATACAAAAAAATATCACCTTTTATTTATAAATTTTAAGTATAATATAAATAGCAGTTTTTAAATTGAAAGGAGGTTAATAATAATGAAATTTTTAAAAGGTTTAAGCAGAGTATTTTGGACTGTTCTAATCGTAGTTTTATTACTTATTGGTGTTTTATGTATTTTAACTATTTCACCAACATTAGTAACTACAGCAACACTCGGAATTGGGGGAATTTTAGAAACTACATCAATAGTTGAAACTTTTACACCACCATTTATTGGATTATTCGGTGGAACAAGTGAAGATTTTACAATGAGTGGAACTCTTAATGGACAAGATTTTGGTGAAGTCCCACTTAAAGGAACATTAAACTTTGATTATGCAACATTTATTGGATTAATGATTGGTTTAATCGGAACATTATTAATTATTATTTGTTGGAGAAAAAAGAATCTTTGTTTAATTGGCTCAACTTTATCTTTAGTTGGAACTATTTTAGTTGCTTTACAAGGAGTTTTCTTTTTAAAACTCAATGATGCTTTTGTTAATGAATCAATTAATCAAGGTGGATTATTCTCTGCTTCAGTTTCAAATAGCGTTGTACCTATTGGTGGAATTATCTGTGCTATTTGTTTTGCTTTAATTTTTGTTGTTGGTTTATTCCATGGCATTATTGAAAAAGGTCAAAAGAAATAATTGTTATAATAATTAAAGTTAATTTAAAAAAATTAGAGAATTTGTTTCTCTAATTTTTTATATATTTATAATTATAAAAGGTTAGGAAAATATTAGCTATTTTAAAATAAGATATATACTTTTAATAAGCTTAATTATTTTTATTATTGGTATAGTTTTAATATTTTTTGTTTCACTTATTTTATTAATAAAAACTAATATTGATTTAAAAATAAAAGTTCCTCCATTAAGTGCTAATTTAGGTGGAAATTTAGATTTAAATAATATTAATGAAAATCCATTTTCAATATTTTTAATTGAAACATTCATTGAAGATGAAAGTATAAATTTTGATTATATTACCTTAATTGGTATATTTTTAACTTTTATTGGATTTATACTTTTTTTATTTTATGGAATAAAAAATATTATCTTTTTATAGGAATTATATTTTTTTAATCGGTGATATATTAATTGGTTTAGAAAGATATAATTTTAAAGTTTTAAATAAGGAATTTTTAAGTGAAGCGATTACTTATTTAATAGTTAATTCTTATTAAATTGAGAAATAATAGCTAAAAGAGCTATTATTTCTTCTATTATTCTCTCTTTTATCCCTTTATTTGCTTTAATAAATTTAATTATTAATATTATTAAAAATAAAAATATAAAAAATATAGATAAATCTACTTAAAATAGATTTAATTATTATTAAATTTAGTTATTCATTTGATATAATTTTAAGGTATGCAAAATGAAATTAATGAAGGAGTTATTCTTACTTCTTTAAATGAAGAAGAAGTAGAAAATTTAACAAAAGAGAACAAAAAAAGAAAACGTGTTTGGGAAATTGATTTTGCTAGAGGTTTAGCGATTATTTTAATGGTTTTAGATCATTTAATGTGGAACATTTATGATTTTACATATAAATTTTTTGATGTAAATGTTTCTTTTTTAAATGGTAGTTTTACTTTAAATCTTCCTAATGAAAACGGAATAAGTTTACCTAGTTTTTTATATTTTTATATGCAAGTAGGTGGATGGTATTATAATTGGGATGTTAGAGTTGCTTTTAGACAAGTTATTTTGATTCTCTTTTTTATAATTTGTGGGATTTCTTTTAATTTTTCTAAAAATAATATTAAAAGAGGTTTAATTTTACTTGGATGTGGAATCGGAGTAACTATTTTAACAGGAATTGCCGTTGGTTTAGATATTGTATCTTTAAAATCGAGTTTTATCCCTTTTGGTGTTTTGTCTTGTTATGGTGCTATTATTTTGCTTGTATATTTTATTAAATGGTTAACGTTAAAATTATCTAAAAACAATATAAAAATATGGTATTTTGTATCTTTTTTAATTTGTTTAGCTTCTATTTTTTTAACAATTTTTTATAAAGTCGGCGATATTAACTATATGTTTAATCCTGAAAATCCTAAACAAATGTTTATTGCAATTTTAGGTTCGATTTTTGGTTTTTCAATTTGGGGAGGCGATTTTTTCCCTCTCTTCCCTTATATAACTTATTTTTTAATTGGTGAGTTTATTGGTAACACGGTTTATAAAAATAAAGAATCTATCTTTAAAAATGAACCTAAAATAACAAAACCAATAACTTTTGTTGGAAGATATACAATTTGGGTTTATATAGCTCATATTCCATTAATTACCTTGATTCACTGTATTTTATATTGGTCTGCAGGTTTTAATTTGATTCTTTTTTAGGAGTTTTTTATGATTTCATATTTAAATTTAGACAAGCAAACACTTTATGAAAGTGTTTTAAATACAAGCTTAACTTATCCAAAAAGAAAAGCTTTTTATTATAAAGGAAAATATTATAGTTACGAATATTTATTAAACAAAATAAATATTTTTACTGCTCATTTTAAGAAAATGGGCGTAAAAAAAGATGACGTTGTAACTATTTGTTTACCTAATATCCCAGAAGCATTATATCTTTTTTATGCGATTAACCAATTAGGTGCAATCGCAAACATTATTCACCCTTTAATGAAAGAAGAACAACTTGAAGAAATTTTAAAAAGATGCAATTCAAAAATACTTTTTGTTTTAGATACTAGATACAATGAATTTAAAAAAATAAATAAAGAAGGAATAAAAGTTTTTAGTGTTTGCCCAACTCACGAATGTAACTTTATTTTAAATTTTTTATATAATCAAATATCAAAAAAAGATTTAACTTACAAAAAAGATAAAAATAATTATTATTCAATCGATGAATTTTATAAAGAAAAAGATAGAGTCAGTGAATTTGATAAAGATATAAAAAAAGATGCTGTTTATCTTCATAGCGGGGGTACAACAGGGGATCCAAAAACAATAGCTTTATCAGCATATGCTATAAACTCTTTATGTCAGTCTTGCTATGACGTTTTAGATTTTAAAGAAGGTGAAATTACTTACGTTCTTTCTGTTTTGCCAATGTTTCATGGTTTTGGATTGACGATTTGTGTTCATATTGAGCTTGCATATGGTGGATGTGATATGTTAATGCCTAAATTTTCATCGAAAGAAACAGTAAAATTTTTAAAAAGAAAAAAATTAAATTTTATAGTTGGTGTTCCAATTTTATTTGAAGGTTTATTAAGAAATAAAAATTTTAAAGGAAAAAATATTTCTTCTTTAAGGAACTGTTTTGTTGGCGGAGATTTTGTTAGTGATTCACTTTATGATAGATTCAATAAAAGAATGGAAGAGGCAAATATTAAATGTAGATTAGGTGTTGGATATGGATTAACAGAAACAGTTACAGTTTGTAGTGTTAATTCAATTTCGGAAACAAAAAGGGGAACAGTTGGAAAACCTCTTAATAACTTAAAAGCTCTTATTATAGATGAAAATAATAATGTATTAAATAATGGGGAAAAAGGTGAAATTTGTATCGCTGGGCCTACATTAATGAATGGTTATAGATTTTCAAGAAATAAAGATAACGATGATATTTTTATCTTTATAAACGATGAAAAATATATAAAAACAGGTGATTATGGCTTTTTAGATGACGAAGGATTTATTCATTTTGAACAAAGAATTAAAAGATTAATTAAAGTTAATGGAATAAATATTTTTCCAAGTGAAATTGAAAATATTGTTAATTCTTTACCATACGTATTTGAAAACGCTGCAATAGGAATTCAGGATGACCGTTTTGGTTCAATTATTAAATTATATATAGTATTAGATAGAGATTATCCTAAAGATTTTGGAAAATATAGTGAAGAAATTAATGAATTAATCGTTAATAAAGCTTCAATTTATGCAAAACCTAAAGAGATTGTATATGTTGATAAATTGCCTAAAACTTTAATTGGAAAAATTGATGTAAAACAATTGCACTAAATTGAATTTATTATTTAATTTTTATATTTATAAATATAAAATATTTTCGTTATGAAAAGAAAAGTTTTAGATGTAAGTTTATCAAGTTTATTTGGGATTTCTTATTCTTTGATGATTTTAACATTTCCAATTTGTTTTATTCTTTTTAATCGTTGGTTTTTTTATTCTCAAATAAATTACTTACATACTTTAAGCTATTTAGAAAATTTTGGGTTTAATTTTTCTTATTTAGATGTAAAAAATTCTTATGATGCTTTAATGGATTCATTATTGTTTAATTTTCCTTTTAGTGAAGGTAAGTTTTTTTATAGTGAAAGTGGTATGAATCACTTTTTAGATTGTATACCTTTATTTTTGTTATGCATTATTGTTTTTGTAGTTTCTTTTTTATTATTTTTTGTACTTCTTATTATAAATAAGAAAAAAGTATTTACCAATTTAAAAGTTAAAGGCTATTCAGCAATTAGTATCGCTCCATTAGTTTTAACTTTCCTTTTTATTGTTATCGCTATATTTGCGGCAATCGATTTTGAAAACGCATTTACTGTTTTTCATTCAATATTTTTCCCTGGAAAAGAAAATTGGATTTTTTATGTAGAAGATGATCCGATCATATTAATATTTCCTGAAGCATTTTTTATAAATTGCGCTTTATTTATTGTCATTTTCTTTATTATTTTTGCTTTAATTCCTCTTATTTTTGAATCGATTAATATATATAAAGAAAAGAAAAAATCAAAATATTTGCTAAATAATATAAACTCATAATTAGTAAATTTAAGTATTTGCTATTTTCAATAAATCTTTCTTTTATGACGAGTAAATCAGAAACATAATAAATTAAAGATCCAAATGATAAGAAAATAAATTTATAAGAAGTTACTTCTAATAATGAATAAATGAAAATAAAAAGAAGAAGTGAAAGATAAATCGAACCGCCATAAACAAAACTTTTCATTTTTTCTTTCATTTTTAAATAAAATATTACAATAAAAAATATAATAAAAAGTAAGCTGATAATTAAATTTGTAAAATTAAGAATGAAGATTTTTTTATAAAACAAATAAAATATCAATAAAGCATGGCCTATTGCAAAAGATATCGCTCCAAAGAAAAATAATTTCTTTTTAAATGACAATAATAAAAAATCGCCTAAAAAATATAAAAAGGCAATGATAGATAATATATAAAACTTTTCATAATCGATAATTAAAAACAAAATTGAAATTGTTAAAAGAGGAAAACATTTAAATATTTTTCTTTCTTTTTCTTTACAAAGCGATAAAAATAAAATTTCTAAAAATATAAAGATAAAAAGTATTATAGTAAGAATTATAGAAAAGTATTTCATATATTCATTTTCTTATATTTTTAAGATTTTTACTATATAGCAAAGTTAAAAAGTAATAATAAATTCACTTCCTTTGTTTAATTCTGAATACACTTCAATTTTATAATTATATTTAATTAAAACATGCTTAACTATTGCAAGACCTAATCCATTGCCTTCACTATTAACTTTAATAGCTTCGTTGCTTCTTTTAAAACGTGTAAATATATTAGGAATATCTTCTTTTTTAATTCCTATACCATTATCTTTAATTGAAATTTTATCTTTATAAATCGATATTTCAATTTTTCCATTATCTTTTAATACATAATTAATAGCATTTAAAATAAGGTTTCTAAATAAAATATCAGCATCATTTTCTTCCATATTTAAAGTTAAATCATCATATTTATTAATATTAACAATAATATTTTTTTCTTTAATTTTAATTTCGTTATCATCGATGATTTTATTTATAAGATCATTAACATTAATATTTATTTTTTCATGTTTAATAACATTATTTTCTAATGAAGAAAGATAAAGCATATTTTGAATTAAATCTTTCATTCTTTTAGAAGAATTATAAATATGAAGATTTGCATCTTTAATTTCTTTATCATCGTTTAATAAACCATCTTTAATCATTTCGCTATAAGCAATAATTGAAGTTAAAGGCGATTTTAATTCGTGTGATGAATTTTGGAAAAACTCTTTTTTCATTTCTATTGTTTGATTTATATAAGTAATATCGTTAATTAAAATCGTATAAATAAAATTTTTATCATTTTCATTTTGCTTATTAAATTTATCATCTACGAAAATTTTAGAAAATACAAAATCGTAGTCTTTTCCATTAATTTTGATTACCAAATCAATATGATTTTCTTCATTTTTATCTAGTTCTTTAATTTTTTCTTCAAAAGAAAGAGGAAAAAGCATAAATTTATATGATTTATTTATGATATTTTCCTTTTTTGTTTCTAAGATTTTAAGAGAAAAATTATTTATTAAAATAACATCTTTTTTATTGTTTAAAACGATGATTCCTTCTTCAATTACATTAATAATATATTCAATTTTTTCTTTTTCTAATGTTAAATCATCAATATTTTTAATGATTAATTTTCTTGTATCATCAATTAAAGAAGAAAGAGCTAAAAAGCCATCTTCTCGATATAAAAATGGATCTGTAGTTACTAAATCAGATAATTTATTAACTTCGTTTTTAAGTAGTTTAAAATTCTTTTTATATAAAAAATATAGATAAATATAATAAATAACATTAATTATTATTAATAAAATTCCCCCAATAATTAAAACATAAATTGAAGAATTTATTATTTGGCTTCTAAGTTGACCAACTCTAATTAAATATCCGTTGTTATTTTCGGCGACATAATATAAAACATCGCTATTTAAAGTAAGTGAAGATTTAATATAAAATTTATCAATATTATTTAAAAATTCACCTAATCTATTTTCTTCGCTAGTGATCGAATTATCAATGTTATTTATATCTAAAATAACTGTATTTGAATCATTTTTTAAAATTGTAATTCTTAAATTATTTACATTATCAAAACGTAATAATAAATCGTCGTTATTTGTTTCATCTTTATAAAGAGAAGAAATTGTTAAAGCATATTCTTTCAAAGAATTTTTAGCTTCATTTTCACTTATTAAATAAGTAGAAGTAAAGCATGTTAGCAATACAACTAATGAAATAAATAAAGAGATAAATGCTTGAATAATAATTTGTTTTTTATTCATTTACTTTAGTTTCCTTAAATACTTTATAATTTTATCAATTTATTTTTATAAAATTAATATATCCGTTATAAAATTAACAATCTTTAAAATTAAAAAAGAGGATTTTTTAAATCCTCTAATACTATTTATTGATTTTCGTTTTTCAATTTATAACCTTCACCATAAATTGTAACAATATAATGATCTTTATTATTTGGATCAAGTTTATCTCTAATTCCTTTTATATGAACATCGATAACTCTCGATTCAAAATTAGCCATATTTTCACCCCAATATGCTTTAAAAAGTTCATCTCTTGAAATTATTCTTTCTTTATTTTTAATTAAGTATGTAAGAATTTTAAATTCATTAGTTGTTAAATCAATTTTTTCATTATTTCTATAAACTTCATATTTAAGTGGATAAATAGATAAATCTTGATATTTTATAATTTCTTCATTGTGTCTTCTTTTTTTAGCATTTACTCTAGAAATAAGTTCTAAAACTTCAAATGGCTTAGCAATATAATCATCAGCACCTAAATCAAGCATATCTACTTTACTAATAATTGAGTTTTTAGCACTTAAAACAATAATTTCGATGTCTTTATTAGCTTTATCTTCTCTAATTCTTTTCAAAACATCTTCGCCTTTCATATCAGGAAGCATTAAATCGAGCAAAACCATATTTGGTTTTAAAGAATCAAAAGCTTTAAAAAAAGAAGTAGCATCATAAAAAGAGATAACTTCGTTACCGTTTTTTGAAAGAATTAAATTAATAACTCTGGAAATCTCTTTATCATCTTCTAATGAATAAATAATATAGCTCATAGTTTAAATAATATATCTGTCCTTATAAAATCCGCTTTTAATATAAATAGCCCATTCAGCGACATTTGATGCGTGGTCAGCTATTCTTTCTACATATTTTACTAAAAGTGTTGTAAAAATTGTAAACTCATCATCAAATCTATTATCTTTTTTTAAAGATGGTAATAAAGAAAGAATCTCTAAATAAAGTTTATCAATTTCATCATCACTTTTAATGATTTTTTTTGCTTCGTCTTCATCAAAATTTATTAATGAATCGATAGCTTTATTAACCATTATTAAAGTTTTATTAATCATTTCATCAAGTTTTGGAAGTCTCATTGTATCTTTATATTTAGCTAAATTTGAATTTACCCAGCAAACATCTTCAGCATGATCTCCAAGCCTTTCTAAATCTTCACAAACTTTAAAATAACCAGTTAATTTTCTAAGTTCAGTAGCAAAAGGTCTTTCTTTTAAAATATTCAATAAACAAATGCCTTCAATTTTTCTTTCATATTCATTAATGACTTCATCATTAATGATATCTTTTTGGCTATTATTAGGGTCAAAATAGAATGAGAAAGCATAGTTTAATGATTCTTTGACTCTTTTTGACATTTCTACAACATCAATTTCTAAATTTGTTAAGTCCATAAATTTTCCTCTTAAATAATTATAATTTATAAAATATATAAGTATTAACTAAATTTTCCAGTAATGTAATCTTCGCTCTTTTTATTTTTAGGATGAGCAAAGAAATCTTCTGTTTTATTAAATTCAATTAATTCTCCAAGCATGAAGAATGCAGTGTAATCCGAAATTCTTGCGGCTTGTTGCATGTTATGAGTAACAATTACGATAGTATATTTTTCTTTTAATTTTCTAATTAATTCTTCTATTTTTAATGTTGCTATAGGATCAAGAGCGCTAGTAGGTTCATCCATTAAAATTATATCAGGAGACATTGCAATACATCTTGCAATACATAATCTTTGTTGTTGGCCTCCGGAAAGAGAAGTTCCAGAATGAGAAATTTGTTCTTTTACCTCTTCATAAAGTCCGACATCATTTAAAGATTCATAAACTATCTTATCTAATTCTTTTTTATTTCTTAATCCTTGGCATTTTGGACCATAAGTGATGTTGTTATAAATGCTCATTGGAAATGGATTTGGTTGTTGGAAGACCATCCCGACCTTACTTCTAAGCTGAATTGTATTTAATGTATCAATTGGAGTACCTTTATAAAGAATTTCACCTTCTTTTTTATTCCCATCAATTAAATCATTCATTCTATTAAAGCATCTTAAAAGAGTAGATTTACCACATCCAGAAGGTCCGATAAAGGCAGTGACTTTTCTTTTAAAAATTTCTAAAT
Organism: uncultured Bacilli bacterium; assembly: GCA_944372115.1. Classification (GTDB taxonomy): domain Bacteria; phylum Bacillota_I; class Bacilli_A; order RFN20; family CAG-826; genus Onthovivens. Next base: position 5,733 of record CALVYH010000007.1, on the reverse strand, counting down.
TAATATCTTTCAATGCATGCTTTGCACCATTATCATAATAAAATTGAAAATTTTTAACACTAAATATTACTTCTTCATCAGGATATTCTTGGCTATGAGGAAGTGAGGTATCATTGTTAAATAATTTTTCGTTTACAATTTCTTTTTTAAATTTAAATGGGTTTTTCATAAAGTCTATTTCTCCCTTTTTCTTTTAAATAAATAATTAATCAACTTTGTTAAAAGCGACAATATTACAACAACGCAGAAAATCATTATTGAGATAGCACATGCTTGTTCATAAGCTGGATATTCTCCTGCGAGAATATACCAAATATGAACAGCTAGTGTAGTATTTCCTGATGTAAAACTTGGAGCAGCTGTTATAAATGTTCCTAAAGCAAATACTAAAGCAGCAGATTCACCAATTGTTCTACCAATTCCTAAAATAGCTGCGTTTAATATACCATCAATTGAATTAGGCAAAACAATTTTAAATATTGTTTCAGTATTTGATGCACCTAAAGCTAAAGATGCTGAAATCATACTTTTAGGAATTGTTTTAATTGATTCTTCAACTGTTTTTACTATAGTTGGAAGTAAAATTAGAGTCATTGTTAATGCACCAGTAAAAATATTTCCACCAGTTGTTCCTGTCATACTTCCAACAAAAGGAATAAAAATTGCAGCACCGACAAGACCAAAAATAATTGAAGGAATTCCACTCGACATATCAACCAAAGATCTAATTATTCTAGTAACTTTATTATCTTTAGCATAATATCCTAAATATATTGCTCCTCCTATTCCTAAAGGAAGAGAGAAGATTAACGTAAATAAAATTAACCAACATGTTGTAATTAATGAGGTTGAAATTCCTCCACCTAAACTTAAAAAATTTGAATCATAAATACTAACTGCGCTATCTAATGTTGAAATCATATTATCAATTCCATCATCACTAAATGCAGTTTTATATGTTCCTAACTCAGTTTGAACGGTAATATAAGATAAATACATATCTGTTGGAATTTTAAAATTTGTTCCATCATCTCTTCTAACAAGTTCATTAAATGGTGAATTTTCGCTAATTTGAACAACATAAATTACATTATTTTGATTATTATCTTTACCATATTGAAGCCCAATACCCCATTTTTCACTATAAGAAACATCTTCAAATCTTTCTAAATCGCTATAATCATAACCATTTTCATCAAAAACAAAGTCTTTACTTGTTCTTAAAGCTACTGAGGATTGCGAATAATTACTTGTAATAAATCCTGGAGTTAAATAATTAGCACCAGTAAAAATAACGTAGCCGATAACTAAACATAAAACAACAACACAAAGTAACGAAAATAAGAAAGTTGAACCATTGGTCAAGCCATCTTTATATTTTCTATTTTTAATATTTCTTTCGATAAGTTTAGTAAAATTAATTGGATTCTTTTCTTTCATTTTTTAATAATCCTCCAATTTTTTTAATAAATTTTCTAATTGGTCCATCTTTATCACGATTATAATTTTTAATTGCAGTTAAAATTAAATTTGTAATAACAATAACCGCCATTAAAACGATACCGAGTGAAAAACGAATATCATAACCAAATCCGCTAGCTTCATTAATACCAGATAACATAGCAGAAGCAATAGTAGAACCTGGTTGGAAAATATTATAGAAAGTTAAACCATTAGTACTATTTCCAATAACCATTTGAATAGCGGTAGCTTCTCCTAAAGCTCTACCAATTCCAAGAATAATTCCAGCAAAAATACCTGATTTTGCGCTACGTATTATAATTTTCATATTGGTTTGAGCATTTGAAGCGCCTAATGCAAGAGAACCATTAATTAACGATTGATCAACTGCATTGATAGCACTTATTGATAATGTAGTCATTGTAGGAATTGACATAACTGCAATAATTAATGCCCCACTTAAAATAGATGAACCTGCAAAGGTTTGAATTTTTAAAGCTTCAGCAATAGAATAAACAAAAGGATTAATAATTCCTTTACCAAAAAGACCAAAAATAACTGATGGAATTGCTGCTAATAAATCAATTGCGGTTCTTATAACATCTTTTATTCCTCTAGGTGAAATTTTTGCAATAAATAATGCAGTAAAAATTGATGTAGGAACACTAATTATTAAAGATAATAAAACAACATAAATAGTTGTTAAAACTAAAAACATTGCTCCACCATTTCCATCATATGTCCAAGTGGAATTTGTAAAAAAAGAACCTAAATTTTGATTAATAAATTTTCCATCACTACCATAATTATCAACAAATGGTTGAATACCTTTAATAAGTATGAAAATTATTGAAATAATTATGATACTTGCGCATATTGCAACAAGAAAAAATAATAGTAGATGTACTATTTTATCTACTATTATTTTTCTTTTGCTTCGACTATTTTTGGTTTTTACTTTAACAAAATTCTCCATAAAAATAATCAAAACTACTTATTAAAGAGCTTTAACAATATCAGCCCAAGTTTTTAATTCGCCCTTATAAATTGAAGTTAATGTTTCGCCATTAATGTCACTAACAGAAGTATTTTTGCTATTAACAATTGCTACAACAGCATCAACACACATTGCACCGTGAATATTTTCATCAGTTAATTTTGCTAATTCTCCATCATTAATTTCTCTTGATAAGAAACCAATATCAGCTAATGTTCCACTATTTCCTTCAGTAATTCCTGTAACTGCAGCACCTGAACCAGTTTGGCTAGCACTGATTGTAATATTTTTATTTGGAATATTGTTTGTAAAATATGTGATAGAAGCATTTAATACTTTTTCAACTGAAGTTGAACCACATGTATAAAGTTGAACAGTTTCACTTCCACTTAAAATAGGATATTCTTCGATTAAATCTTCAAATGTTTTTGTTGGTGCTTCTGTAACAATTCCACCAGCTGATTGAATTTGAACTTGGCCTTCAACAGTTGAGAAGAATTCGATAAATGCATGAGCGACTTGGCTTCTTGCTTCACCATTTTCAACAGTAGTTGATTTATAATCTCTAATTACATAATTAAAATTTCTTTGTAATGCATATGATCCATCAATAACAGTTTCTTCTGTAGGAGTAATTCCATCATAAGAAAGAGCTTTAATTGATTTATTTTCACCAATTCCATCTAATGAACAATAACCGATTCCATAAGGATCTGAACCAACTTGGCTCATCATATCACCATTTGATGTTGGAGAAGAAACGGTGACTCCCTCTTCCCAGTTATCTTCTTTAGCTACATCACCATAACCAATTCCTTCAAAGAAACATTCTCTTGTTCCTGAACCAGCTTCTCTTGAATAAAGATTTACATTTCTTGATGTATCAAATGTATCATCACCTGGTTTATCATCTTCATTTGGATTATCATCATCGCCTGGTTTTTCACCTTGATCTGGAATGTCTGGATTATCAGGTTGATTTGGAGTATTGCCACAAGAAGTAGCTAATAATGAACAACTTGCTAATAATGCACATGCTAATAAAACTTTTTTCATATATTTTTAAATTTTTCCCCCGTGTTATTTAACACGCCTATATAATATGTATGAAAATTTGTTCAATAAATCATAGGAATGTAAAGAATTGTTAAGAAATTGTAAAGTTTCATAGGTTTTATATAAAGGATTTATTAAAAAAATACTAATTATTTACTATTTATTTAATATTTCTAAAATTATTTAAAAAATCTAATTTTTTCGACATAGAATTTATTTTTTTAGCCTTCTTGTATATATAAGGGACTAATTTTTATTATAAAAGTTTGAAAGGAGGTCAAAAAATTGAATAGTTTAAAAGTTTATACACCATCGTATAATTTCCCATCATTTTCATCTTTAGAATTAAATATTAAAAAAGACGAAGAACAATATAAGAAATTTGAGGATATCTATAAAGAATTTATTGATTTTAATAACGATGCTAGATATGAAAAAAGTGAAAATTCATTATTAACCTTATATGAAATTTTAAAAAGGAATGTTCATTCATATTTAAATAACAAGCTTCCAACATTAGAAAAAACAATTTTGCCATATGATTTATTAGAAAGAATTGAAAAAAGTTTCTTTTATGGCGGAATATTAAAACTGTTAAGCAATGATAAAGAAGATCAAGCAACTAGAATGTTGTTTTTACTATTTTTAGGAAATAAAGAATATAAAGAAATTAATTTAGATGAAGAAGCCTTTGTAATTGCGTGTTTAAGAAGTTATGAAATAGAAGTAAGTTTATTAGCTTTAAATACTATTTCAAGCTGGAAAAAGATCAAAAGCGATAATAAAAATCTTCTATATGAAATAAAAATTAATAATTCATATTTAAAAAATAGAACAAAATTATTTTCTGCTTAATCTAATGGATTAAAAGTGATAATTTGATCAATTAATAAAGAAGAAGTTAGTCCCTTTATATTAAAAATCATTAAATAAATTTATATTTAATATTTTTGTTTCATCATTTAGGTAATAAAAATTAATCAAGTTATTAAAATCTTTATTTTGCTGAGTTTTGATTAAATTTATTTGGTGTTTATTTTTTAAAAAGTATTTAAATGTTTTATTGACTAAATTTTTAAAAAATACAAATATTTCTTCATCTATAAATTCTTTGTTAATATTTTCTTTAATCTTATTAAATATTTTTAAATCTTTTTCGAGATATAAAAAATCATAGTTAGATAAGCTAAGAATTTTTAAAAATTCATTGTATGAAAAAAATATTTCTTCATTTTTTAATATCGCTAATGTATTAAATAAATGTTTACAATTTTTAAATTCGTTTATTTTAAAAGAACCTAAAATTGATGTTTCAAATGCATCTTCTTTATTTTCATTAAATAAAATATATTTAATTGTGTGATTTAACGATCTATTTATTAATATTCTATGTTTTTATTTTTTAAAATTTTAATATCCATTTTTTTAATTTGATTTTTATTGCTAAACAAAATTTTTAATAGCTACATACTGATTTTAATATGTTTAATCTATACAAAGATAACATTGAAATTAGATAAAGAATAAAAAAACGGTTAATCATTGTTTAGTTCAATAGAGATTTAAGATGTTTACTTTTCGATATAATTGTGAACTTTTATATAATTGTTTTTGCAAAAAACTTAAACACCTAATAAAGGTGTTTAGATATTATTCACACTTGATGGCAATAAATACCAATTGTGATGCACTTGCGACCCCTTGTTTATTTTTGCAACCCCCTTACCAACTTTGCGACCCATACATAAGGTGTTCATTTCGCGCAAAGCACCACAATACAGCGGAAACTCTGCTTGCAGTTATTGCTGCATTTTCTGCAAAGTTCGTTGTAGGTAATGCGATTTCTTTCATTCAGAAACAACGCCCACTCTTGTTTCCGTTTCTTGCTCATTCTCGGCATAGCAATCAATCCTCCTTTCCTGCCAAAACATAAAAACCACAGGGAAGTGCATTCAGCCTTGTTTGTGTCATTTCCCGGGGCGAAAAACAGGGTAATTATCACTTTCTAAGGCTTTAAAAAAATCACACAAGGTATTTGTACTAACCTGTGGTTATGTATTGAATTGTGGGTTTTGGGTAACAAAAAACCGTATTGCTACGATGTTTTTTGTTGTTCATATTCTATTTTTGATACTGATAAACTGGAAGTTGTAAATATCATTTTACATTTTTATATGAAATCACAATATGACTTGGTGCAAATAATACTGATGCAATAA
>CALVYH010000006.1 GCA_944372115.1 uncultured Bacilli bacterium | reverse complement strand
TCACCTCCATAAAAAAATCCTACAAGATTTTATTCAAGTAGGAAATTTTAATTTAGATGCAAATCTTTTACTTATACCCATAAGAAGCTGCAATTAACTTTTCAATTCTATTATTATTTGCCTCAGCGATAGCATTTGTTAGTTTATGTTTGTTCTTTTCGGAAAATAAATTGAGAATTTCAAAGGAAAATTCTAAAAGTGTTGCTCCTATTGTTTCCATAGGTTCAACCCCACTATCTAATAATTGATTAATTATATATTCTAAGTTTTTATTAAGTTGCGATTCATTTGATTTAAAAGTCATATAAAGACAAAAATCAGAGTAAATTTTATGAATATGAAGTAAATCCGGACATTTATTAAAAACCATTCTCATTAATTCTAGATAATCAAATAATTCTCCGTTTGTTGTATAATGAGTTTCTTCAGAATATTTTTTAAACTTTTTAGTCCACGGGTTCATAACAAAAATCTTCCAATGTTTTTTTAAAAATTTGTATTCTAATGCGTTAGAATCCAGGTGTTTCATGTATTTGATCCTAAAATACTGGATCTTATCAGTAAATAATCTGACAACATGAAATTTATCAATGATGTATAATGCTTTAGGGAAAAACATGTTTTTTATATCTCTATAAACTTCATACATATCACTAGTAATAAATTCTACTTTGTCTCTTTCTTCTTTTGAAAATTTAGAAAAATATTTAATTAAATACTCTTTTTTTCCTGCTTTCGATTATGTCGATTATTTTTCCATTTAATGCATCAGAAATCACAAAAACATATTTACCATGCTCTGTTTTAAAATGTTTTTCATCTATGCACATGGCAATAGGCAGTTGAATTTTTGGTTCGAATACCATTTGATCAAAAACATTTATAACAGTTGTTGGACTAATATTTAACTCTTTTGCAATCGATTCAAAGGATCTTGGATCTTTTGTTTTTTCATAAATTAGCCAACACATTTCATTCGAAATTCTTCGACCACTTTGGAAAATATCAGTTTTTTGTGTAAATGTTTTTCTGCAAGTTTTGCATTTATAAGATCGTTTATAAACAATTAAAAAAATGTCTTTATTTTGATTTAGAGTTATATTGTATTTTAGCTTATTTGATCTTTTCTGTTTTATTGTTATTTCTTTTGAACCACAATAAGGACAAGTTCCTTCATATAATGGTTTAAGCTCGACAACTATTTCAATCGATTCCTCATTTTGCAAAATTATGGGTTCATTCAAAAAAGCTTTCTTATTTAAACCTAAAATTGTTAAAATTGAACTAGGGTTCCATTATAAATCCTCCTTCATAAATAAACTATCGCAAGTATATTATGAAGGTTTTTTTATTATATAATCAACTTTCTTCAGCCCCCATAAAGTTTTGAGTTATCGAATTTTTACTAAAATATAGAACTCCAAATTTTTCGGGAGAGACGGTTTTTCAAAACCCCCACCAACTTTGGAGAGCCATTAAAAAGTACGATGATTATCGTACTTTTTTTATGTTCTCCAATTAGAAATTTTTCAATATCGAATATTAAGAAAATATTAATTTGTTCAATTTTTATAATTTTTTTCGATAAAGTGAATATTTTTCGTTGTTAGTAGCATTCTTGTCTTGTAGACGTCGACGTAATGGGAGGGTGGGGATAATTAAACTTATTCCCTTATAATATATAAGGTAAATTCAGTATATAAAGTTAATTAATAACATCGAAATATTTTAATGCTTTATAAAGTCCATCGTTTTCAATATTATCAGTTACATAGAAAGCTTCTTTTTTAGCTTCATCTTTTCCATTTCCCATACAAACTCCATATTTGACGATATGAAACATAGAAATGTCGTTAAGATCATCGCCAAAAGCCATTGCTTCATCTTTTTTAAGATTTAAATAATTATAAATTGTTTCTATACCTTTACTTTTAACAAATTCTTTAGTTGCAATTTCAACATTATTTTCTGCAAAACGATTATAAAGTAAATGATGTTTTTCACTAAACTCCTTAACAAGCTTTTCATCTTTTTCATAGCAAAGAACTTGAATAGCTAAAACTTCTTCGTTTTTATATAAAGAAATATCTAATGGAAAAGGTTCATAAAATACTTGGTAAAAATCATTAACAATATCTTTATTTGCTGCTTTTATATAATTATTTTCTAAAGTAACAATGTTATAAGAAAAATTATTATCGTTTAAAAGTTTTATAAATTCGTTACTTAAATTAATAGGAAAAAGATCAGCATATAAAACTTTCCCATCAAAAATAGCTGCACCACCATTAGAAACAATTCTTCCATCAATAGGGAGAAGATTAAAAGTATTTAATCCTTTTAAAGAATAATTGCTTCTAGCAGAATTAATAATTAATTTGACTCCGTTTTCATAGGCTTTTTTTAACCCTTCTATTCCTTTTTTATTAAAATCTCTAACTTTATGATCAAACAAGGTCCAATCAAAATCTAAGAAAATTGCTTTTATTTTATCCATGCTTAAAAATATAAATGTTATAGAGAGTTTTATCAATATTTATTCACCATTTAATTAAATTAATTTGTTTATTAGTAATATTTAAACTAAAATAGTTGTATGAAAAACTTAAAGAAAATTTTACCAATTTTATTGTGCCCAATATTAATGAGTAATTCACCTGCTTATGTAGATAATACTTATGTTGATAAATATTATGATTTCACAATAAATACCATTACAAAAGACGAAAATAATTATTCGTTTTATACTTTTAATATCACCAATAATGGAGAATATACTATCTTTGAAGATAGTGAATTTTATTTAGAACTTGAAAATAATGTCGAAACTATTAGAGCATCAATCTTTAGTGATTTTGAATCCATTATTATTCCTAATGAAACAAAAGATTTATATGTTAAAATCTCTCAACTTCCTGAAAATTATGAATTAAAGGTTGAAGATGTTTATCGAAACTTCACTAATGCAATCAAATATAAAACATATAATAATTACGAACTTAATTCTTTTGAGAGAAGTTTCTCTCAAAAAGAAAACAAAACATATTTAACTTATAATTATGTTTTTGATGATAATGTCCATTTATTTGGGTATGGGGTTGATTATACATTTGATTATACATCTCACTACGAATCTCATTATATTAATCAGTCCCAAGAGTATTTATATAATTATTATAAGAATAATTTTACATTTACTTTAAAAATTGATGGAAATATTTTAGAAAGCGAAATAAGCGATTTAACACCATATTTTTATCTTGGTTCTGTAGAAGTAAAAGAAGATTATTCATTCGATACAGCAGAAATCGTTATCATTTCAACTTTAAGTACACTAGCTTTAGTTACTTTAGTTACTTTTGGTTTAACAATTGGGTTAGTTGTTAAAAAAGCAAAGGAGAAAAAGGAGGAAAATTAATTATGAAAAAGAATAAATTATTACTTCTTGTCGCATTATTTCCTCTTTTAATGAGTAATTCTGTTGCACCTATTCCTTATATTGGCCATGACGCTCATTATTCAAATTTTAGTGTTAACTCAATTACTGAAGTAATCGAAGAAAATGAAGATGACACACCAATTGAAGATGAAGAACCAATAGAAAATGACCAAAAAGAAAACGAAGGTGGAAAAGATGGAGGAGAAACAACTCCAGTTGAACCACCTAAAAAGGAAAACTTCTTATATACTTTCAATATTACAAACCATGGTTCTTATGTAATTGATTCAACAATTACTTTTGTTATTGATAAAAAATATGAAGTAACTTTTGGAGAAGATTATATCTACCCATCAAAAGAAGATTTATGTATTTTACCTGGCGAAACAAAAGATATCAAATTCGATTTTAAAGATTATTCTTATATCTTTACTGAAGATTTTGAATTTACTACTTATAGCATTACTGGAAAAGAAGCTAACGCACATCGTTATAAAGAGTTGAAAGTTTCAAATTTTGAAATTATTAATCGAATTGTTTCCGCTGATTCTTCTTCTACTACTTTTAAAGTTCGTTATAAATTAGAAGATGAACCTTGGGATTTATTTGTTGGTTTAGATATTCGCTATTCAAATGAAGGGAAAATTACATCAACATTTGTTTCAGATCCTGAAGCTTACATCTTAAATAACTATTTAGTCGCTCAATTTAGTTTAGATGGAGTAAAAAATAGTGCTGATATTAAAACAGTTGATGCAACAATTTTTTTAAATGCAAATATCACTTCTTCGACCTCATTAACTGAGGAAGGTAAAATAGTTATTATCAGTTTTATTTCAATTCTTTCAGCTTTAATTATCTTTGCGTTTGTTTCATTAATTATCGGACTTTCTTCTTCTAAAAAAGAAAAAGAATTATATAAACAAAGAAAACTTGAAGAAGAAGAAAAAATAAGAAAAGAAAAGGAAGAAAAAGAAAGAATAAAGATAGAAAAACGAGCTAAAAAAGAAGAAGAAAAACGTTTAAAAAAAGAAGAGAAAGAAAAAATAAAAAATAAAAAAGAGGAAACTTCTTCAAGCAATGATGTAAAAATAGAAACTATTCCATTAGATGAAGAAAATAATGAAACTTCTATTGCTAGTAATGAAAACGTTAATCCTTCTAATCAAGAAAATAACAATAATTAATTATAAAAAGGCATAAAATCTAAGATTTATGCCTTTTTATTAAATAAATTATCATTATTAATATTTCTAAAATAAATATAAGTAAATAAATTAAGACTATATAAAAATTATAATAATTTATATAAATATATTTATTAAATATTTCTCCTATAAAATAAGATGATGCATTTGATAATAAAGAAATTATTAAAACATAAAAATAAAGAATTAAAGGTTTAGTTTTTATTTTTAAAGATGAAGAAACATAATCAAATTTATATAAATATAAAAAGAGAAAACTACCTTCAATAAAAGGAATTATTATTTCATAAATATAGATAAAAATTAAAGAAGATAAAACTTTTAAATATATTATATTCATTAATAAATTAGTAAAAACATTCATTAAAATAAGAGTGAATAAACCTCTTAACTTTTTTATTTTTAAAAAGAAAAAATAAATAGGTGTTTCTATTAATAAAGTTAAAAATAAAGGTAAAATTAAAGATAATAATTCATTCATATTTATATAGTATTTTAATTGATTTTATATTTCATTATCTATAAAATTATTACTTGTTATGGAAAATGAAGAAACAATTTTAAAAATTAAGCAAACTTTAGATAAAATTCGTCCATTTATTCAAAGAGATGGTGGAGATTGCGAATTCGATTCATTTGAAGATGGTATTGTTTATATCAATATGATTGGAGCATGCGAAGGGTGCTCATTAATTAATGATACTTTAGAAAGCGGAATCGAAGTTATATTAATGGAAGAAGTTCCAGGCGTTGTTGCTGTTCGACTTGCTTCTCAAAAAGAAGAAATTAAAAAAGCTTTAAAAGAAAGCGGATATAATATTTCCTCTAATAATGAAACTAGTAACAATAATAATGATTCTTCTAATTAATTAAAGAATTTCTATCAAGTCCTTATTCATTAAAAAGGTATACTTATTCATGAAAAAATCCTCCTATTTACTTATCAAATCTCATTTAATTATAGGAGGTTTTTCTTAATAGTAGCGTGTAATGGAATCTTCTAAATTTTATTAATATAAAAAATTGTCCATACATTTTATTAAAGGAGTAAAGATTTAAAAAATGGATTCAAGAATGCTTGAATCCATTTTTATTAATCAAAATACCAGTTTTTTAGATTATTAACGATAATATAATAATCGTTTTGAACATTTCTCCTATTATATTCCATAGGAGTTTTATCTAAAGAAAGTACATATCCACCAGCTTCAGAAACTAATAAATCAAAAGCTGCAGTATCCCATTCTTTAGTTCCGGTAGATAAACGATAAGAAAGTTCAGCTTTTCCTTCAGCAATTAAACATGCTTTATATGCACTTCCAGCAACATCGACATGTTTAATCTTATCGCTATATTTTTTAAAGATTTCTTCTTCCTCTTTTACGCTATGATAGCGTGATTTTAAAACAGTTAAATCTATAGTTTTATTATTAACAAAAATCTCTTTTGCTTCGTTAGTTTTTAAATCAAGTTTATATGCTCCACAACCTTTTAAAGCATAATAGATAAATCCATAAACAGGAACAGCAACTACAGAAGCAACGATTTTATGTTTATATGCTAAAGCAATATTAATAGTAAATTCATCATCGTAACAAACAAAATCTTTTGTTCCGTCAAGCGGATCAACAATGAAGACTAAATCATTATCTAATCTAGATAAATTATCAGCGTGCTCTTCAGTTAAAAATGAATATGTTGGGAAATATTTTCCTAAATATTCTCTAATTAATTCATCAGCCTTCTTATCAGCTTCAGTAACTGGAGAATCATCATCTTTAGTTTCAACATGGAAACCATTATGATAGATATCTAAAATGACCTTACTTGCTTTTTTTGCAACTTCGATCATTCTAGATAATTCATGAATATACATTAATTAGAAAGCCTTTCCGTCACTTCCGAATTCTTTAATTTTTGCTTTAGTAATTTCAACCATGGCTTCATAGCCAGGTTTTAATAATTTACGTGGGTCAAATCCTTTTTTAGCAATGTCTAAATCTTTGCCTTCTTCAACATATTTTCTTGTTGCAGCAGCAAATTGAAGTTGTAATTCAGTGTTAACGTTGATTTTTGAAACACCTAATGAAATTGCTTTTTTAATTTGATCATCAGGAATACCTGTGCCGCCATGTAAAACAAGTGGTTTTCCATTTGTAGCAGCTTGAATTTCGCTTAATCTATCGAAATTTAATCCAGCCCAATTTGATGGATAAACACCATGAATATTTCCAATACCAGCAGCAAGGAAATCAACTCCTAAATTAGCGATTGTAGCGCATTCTTTTGGATCAGCTAATTCACCCGAAGAAGTAACACCATCTTCACTTCCGCCAATTCCACCAACTTCACATTCAATTGATCTGCCAGCTGAATGAGCTAAAGCGATTAATTCTTTACTCTTTTCTAAGTTTTCTTCAAATGGGAAATGTGAACCATCAAACATAATTGATGTAAATCCTGCTTCTAAGCAAGCTTTTGCACCTTCATATGTACCATGGTCAAGATGTAATGCTACTGGAACAGTAATTTTTAAATAATCATGAATATGTTTGACCATTCCAACGACGTTTTCGAAACCGCACATATATTTTCCAGCGCCTTCACTAACACCTAAAATAACAGGTGATTGCATTTCTTCAGCAGCTGTTAAAATAGCTTTAATCCATTCCATGTTATTGATATTAAATTGACCAATAGCATAATGACCAGCATGTGCTTTATTAATCATTTCGGTTGCAGATACTAACATAAATAATTTTCCTCCTTAATTTTAATTATTTATTAATAACTATCTGATGAATCAGAATCATCATAATAACCATTATCTGATGAATTTACTTCATCTTCATCGTCATCATCGCCAAGATGGAGATTTTTTTCATCTTCATCCATCATATCTTCATCGACTGATGATGAATTTTCTTCGATATCTTCATAAATTGCATTTAAATCAACATGAACTTTATCAAAAGTATGTCTTTCTCTTAAGTCCCATTCATTATTTTTTAAAGTAACAAACCTTCCATCTAAAGAAAGGTTAGTGAAAAAACCAGAAATAGAAGCATCTTTTCTATCCATTGTCATTTCAACTTTTTCAGCGACAGCATTAAATAAATCTTTAAATGTAATTTCGCCTTCGTGTTCTTTTAAGATATCATAAGCGACATCAACTAATGATTCGTTTTTGTAATCTTTATCCATCGTTTTTTACCTCGTTAATTCATCTAAATATTATACTTTAAAAGATATCTCTATTCTATAATCTTTTAAGTGTTTCTTCTTTTCCTAAAATATCAATAATGTTATACATTTCAATGCCATGCATTACACCAGTAAGTTTAATTCTAATAGGCATATAAATATCTTTTCCTTTTAATCCAGTTTCATTTTTAATCTCATTAAAGATATTTTTGACATTTTCTTCATTTGTTTTGCCCAATTTTTCAAGTTTTTCTTTAAATAAAGCACAAACTTTTGGAGCGCTTTCTTTCGATAAAACTTCTTTTTCAGCATCATCTAATTGATCTTTTTTAACAATAATATCATTTAATAAATCAATGATTTGAGCTCCATAATTTATTTCGTTTTTAAACATTAATGAAATTTCTTTTTTTCTATCAATAGAAACTGTTTTTAAGAAATCAACTTTATCAAGGAATGGTTCGATGAAATTAAAATATGTTTCATTATCCATTTTTTTAATATAAGTTGAGTTAACCCATAATAATTTCTTTTGGTCAAACATTGCTGGAGAAGTAGATAATCTTTTTGGGTCAAATGTTTTTATAGCTTCTTCTTTTGTAAAAATTTCTTGTCCATTTGGATCTGTGTATCCTAAAAGGAAAAGGAAATTAAAGATTGCTTCAGGAACATAACCTAAATCACGATATTGAGACATAAATTGCAAAATATTTAAATCTCTTTTTGATAATTTCTTACCATTTGGATTGACAATGATTGTCATATGTCCAAATTTAGGAGGTTCCCATCCAAAATATTCATAAATTTGTAATTGTTTTGGAGTGTTTGAAAGATGTTCTTCACCTCTTAAAACATGAGTAATTTTCATTAAATGATCATCGATAACAACCGCAAAGTTATAAGTAGGAATTCCATTTGATTTCATAATGACGAAATCACCAATATCATCACTATTAAATGAAACATCGCCTCTAACTAAATCATGGAATTTTAAAGTATGATCACTTGGCATTTTTAATCTAATGGAAGGGACTCTACCTTGTTTTCTATATTTTTCTTTTTCTTCTTCAGTTAAAGAAAGACATCTACGATCATATTTGAAAGATTTAACGCCATTTCTAAGTTGCTCTTCTTTCATCTCTTCAAGTTCTTCTTTTGTACAATAGCATTCATATGCATAGCCTTTATCGACTAACTCTTGAGCATATTTACGATAAATATCGAGTTTTTCCATTTGTCTATAAGGGCCATATTTTGGGTTTGGTTTTTCAGTAGATTCATCTGGAATAATTCCTAGCCAAATTAAATCATGGAGTTGAGATTCTTCAGCGCCAGGAATATTTCTTTCAATATCAGTATCTTCAATTCTAAAAACAAAATCGCCATTATATTTTTTTGCATATAAATAGTTAAAAAGTGCACTTCTTGCTCCACCAATATGTAAATATCCAGTTGGTGAAGGGGCATATCTAACTCTTACTTTCTTTTCTTCCATATTATTTTTCCTCCAACAAAACAACACTTGTGCATTCAATGCCTTTCCCTTTTCCAATATATCCTAAGCCTTCATTAGTTCCAGCTTTTATAGAAATTTGTTCGATATCTAAAGACAATATTTCAGAAAGATTTTCTCGCATTTTATCGATAAAATTCGCTAATTTAGGTTTTTCGCATGATATAAAGACATCTATATTAGTAATTTTATAAATTGTTTTATCTAATATTTTTTTAGTTTCTTTTAAAAGTTCAATAGAAGAATCATTTTCATATTTTGGATCATTATTAGGAAAGATTCTTCCAATATCCTTATAAGAAATTGCTCCAAAAATAGCATCAATAAGAGAATGAATTAAACAATCTCCATCGCTATAAGAAACTAGACCTTTTTTATAAGGAATTTCAATTCCTCCTAAAATAAGTTTATATCCTCTTTTCAATTTATGAATATCTTTTCCTAATCCGACTCTAAATTTCATATTTTTTAAATATTAAACATTAAATTTGAAAAAGAAAATATCGCCATCTTTAGCAACATAATCTTTTCCTTCAATTCTAATTTTGCCAGCATCTTTTAAAGCTTGTTCACTACCATATTTAATAATGTCATCAAATGTATATGTTTCAGCTTTAATAAATCCTTTTTTAAAATCAGTATGAATAATTCCTGCACAATCTGGAGCAAGCATACCATTTTTAAATGTCCATGCCCTAACTTCATCTTCTCCAACAGTAAAGAATGTTGATAAATCTAATAATTTATATGTCGCAGTAATTAATTTTTCTAATCCTGAAGATGTAGCTCCGATTGTTTTTAAGAATTCTTCTTTTTCTTCTTTTGAATATGTTGAAAGTTCAGCCTCAATTTCACAAGAAATGGCTAAAACTTGGGCATTTTCTTTACTAGCGTATTCTTTTACAGCTTTATAATACTTGTCGTCTTCAACATCGCTTAAAACATCATCACTGACATTAGCTACATAAATAATAGGTTTTGCAGTTAAAAAACCAAAATTCTTAAGAATTTTCTTTTCATCTTCATTAAAAGATAAACTTCTTATTGGTTTTTCATTACTCAAAGTTTCTTTAATTTTACTTAAAACACTAACTTCTAATAAAGCTTCTTTATCTTTAGAAATTCTTGCTTTATTTTCAATTTTTCCTAATCTATTAGAACATGTTTCTAAATCAGCTAATATAAGTTCTAAATTAATGATTTCTATATCCCTTACAGGATCAACACTATTTTCAACGTGAATGATTTCATTATTTTCAAAACATCTAACAACTTCAATAATAGCATCACATTCTCTAATATTTGCTAAAAATTGGTTACCTAAACCTTCACCTTTAGATGCGCCTTTAACTAAACCTGCAATATCAAAAAATTCAAATGTTGTATAAATAGTTCTTTTTGGATGGAAAATTTTAACTAATTCATCAACTCTTTTATCTGGAACAGAAACAATTCCAACATTTGGTTTTATAGTAGCAAAAGGATAGTTAGCAGCTTCGACTTTAGAATTTGTAATTGCGTTAAAAAGTGTAGATTTTCCTACATTTGGTAAACCAACAATTCCTGCTTTTAATCCCATAATTTATACTTCCCTTCAAAAACGATGTTATTATATCATTTTTGAAGTAAAAAACATTTAAAAAAGACACACATTTTGTGCCTTTTTTTAAAAGTTTTTTAATTATTTGATAACATCAATATTAATAGCTCTTTTGCCTTTATCACCTACTTGAGGTTGAAAACTTACTTTATCATTAACATTTACAGTTTTAAACCCTTCAATATTTAATGAAGAAAAGTGAAAGAAATATTCATTTCCATCGTCTCCATTAATAAAGCCGTATCCTTTAATTTTGTTAAAACTTTTTACTTTGCCGTTTATCTTTTCCATAAACTAACTAAACGTCACCTTTCTATGGTATACACCATAATGTCGATTATTATATATAAGATATAAGTGTTTGTAAATCATTTCTTTATTAATGTAATTCCTTCTTTAAATCTAGTTTTCTTAATGGTTTTGCAATAATTATTAAGGAAATTAAGCAAATTAAAAGAAGAAATACAATCATGACAAAAATTGAAACTAAAGAAAAATAAAAATCTGTCGCTATTCCAAAAATTTGTGTCGATAATATTTTCATTAAAAACGATATCGAAATTAAACTTGTTAGACTTATTGAAAAAGAGATAATTCCATTAAATAAGTTATTCATTAAAAAATATTTAACTATTTCAAAATTTGAAAAACCTATCATAATTAAAATTGCAATATCTTTTTTGGATTCTAAAAAAGTAATGTAATTAATAATTGAAAAAAGAATTATAGAAGATAATAACGCTATTGCACTAAAAATAAGTAAAAATAAAAAGACATAATCCATCGTTTCATTTAAAGAATTATTAATTTCCTTTAAAGGAGCAATAATTTCATAATCATTTAATTTTGAATTCAATATTTCTATCTCTTTATCATTTAATTCTTCATCTAATAAAAAAGTTACGCTATTTACGTTTAATTCAAATGCAGATATTAAAAATAAATCTCTAAAAAGAGAAAGAGAAAAATCGTTTTTATGATAAATTTCAACTTTATTATCCTCAACAACTCCACTTATTCTTAATTCGATTGTTTTAAATTCAGGAATTAAAGAACTATCTTCGTTTTCTTTTATCGAGGTAATTGTTGAAACATATAAAGTTTTACCTAAAACATTTTCATTATTTAAAATTTTGGCCATTCCTTTAGAAATTGCAATTTCAAAATCGCTTAAAGGATAATTTCCTTTTATTTTTTTATTCATTTTCGGATTAAAACGAACTGTGTTATTTTCTTGTTTTAAATAATTCCCTTCAGCAACTCCATCAATATCTCCAAGTGAATAATATTCTTCATAACTAATCTTATTTGAGAGATCAATTATTTCGTTTATCTTATTTAAACTTAATGAAAAGAATGTTGGCCTATAAAAACCATTTAATATTGAACCAAAATTTACATAACCACCATCAGTTGAATAATAATATTCACTAAAATCATATTCGTTAGCAAAAGTATCGACAAAAGATAAGTCTATACTATTTTTTAAAGATTGGTAGCAATATATTCTATTTGAATATTCATTTTCTTCTAATGAAGGATGATAAATTTTTTTATCACCATCAAAAATATAATTTCTATACTCAACTTCTTTTGTTAATTTATTTAATAAAGTTGACGGAAAGTTTAAAGAATGAATATAATAAACTTTCTTTAAAATCCATGGATACTCTTCTTCTTTTTTCATTTCATTTGAAGAAGGAAACATCATTAAATTTTCAAAAACATATTCATTAAATAAATAATCATTTGAATAAACGATATTTTTTCTTCCAGGGATTACTCCTCTTAAAGAAAAAATTTGTTCATCATCATAAGTCCAATAATTATTTCTTACTTTTAAAAGAATTGAAGGTTTTTTATTTTCGATATATTCTCCTAAAGCATTATATGTCTCTTTTATTTTTAATTTTTTACAAAGTTCAACCATTTTTTCGTTGCTTAAAGAGATAACAATTTCATCTTGTTTAATTTTATTATTAATTCTTGGATATATTTCTCCAATTGAGTTAAACGTTGAAACATATTGAAATTCATTAAACGATGTTGCACTATAATCAGAAATTTTGATTGGCTCGTTATAATAATTTAAAAAATAAACATCGTTTTCTTCGATAAAAAATTCCTCTAAATTGTTTAAATATGAACACCCAACATAATCAACTTGATCAGGATTATTAACCATAATCTCAACAACATCATCAAATGAAGCTGAATAATAAGATAAAATTCCGGCATCATCTTCTTTTCTTTTTAATAACAAGGCATTTTCTCCACGCATTCCTTCAAAAGAAGATACAATCATATTAGTTAGTCCATCTTTTAAATAAAAAGTTAAACCACTAACTAAAAGTGAAAAAGATAAGAAAGAAATTATTGCTGTTGTTCTAACTTTTTTAGATTTAAATAACATTTTAAAATGATTAACAATAAAACTAAAATTTATCTTTTTTAAGGACATTTTCTTTTTTTCTTTACTTAATAAAATTCTTTCTTTACCTATTTCATTATCAATTTTCTCTTCTTTTAATCCGTCTTTTTCTAGTTTTAATATATAATCGCTATATTTATAAGCTAGTTCTTTATTATGAGTAACCACTATAACCAAATGATCTAAGGATAGATTTCTTAAATATGAAAATATTTTTTTACTATTTTCACTATCTAAAGAACCACTTGGTTCATCTGCTAAAATAATTGATGGATTATTTATTAAAGCTCTAACAATTGCAACTCTTTGTTTTTCTCCGCCGCTCAAATCTTTAACAAGAGAATATTTTAAATGACTTACATCAAATTTATATAACAAATCATCAATTTTTCTTTCTTTTTTATGTCTTGAAACATTTAATCCATTAAAAGCTAAATTAATATTGTTATAAACATTATCTTCTTCAAATAGATTAAACGATTGGAAAACAAACCCTATATTATTTATTCTAAATAATCTTCTTTCTTTCTCATTCATTTTATTTAATGACTTATTAAAATAAAAAATATTACCATTTGTTTCCTTTTCGATTAAAGAAAGTAAATTTAATAAAGTTGATTTTCCACTTCCTGATTCACCAACAATTGAATAAAATCCATTATCTTTAAACGAATAATTTAAATCCTCAAATACTATTTCATTATTATATTTTTTTGTTAAACCTTCTATTTTTAACATATCATTCCTCCTTAAGTTCTTTTGCAATATCTATGTTTTTTGAAATTAAAAAAGGAATAAGAGAAGATAACAAAATGATTAAAAAATAAATAATAAAAATTATAAAAATAAATAAAAGAGATGGATTTATTGCTAAATTTATTGTTAAAACACTATTAATCTTGTTCAATATAGGATTTTTTATAACATTAAATAAAATTAAACCGCCAATAAAAGAAATTAAATAGATTATTAAAGGTTCTAAAACATATATTAAATCGATACTTTTTTTATTTGAACCAAGCAAAAATAAAATCGCTCTTTCTTTTTTACTAGATAAATAAGAATAGAAAGTTAATGAGAAAATTATAAAAATTGAGGTTAAAGAAATAATTATAATAAACACTATTAATGCAATAAAAAGAGTATTAATTATATCGTTAAACGAAGAAACTATTGTCGATGCATCATTATAAAAACGATAATCATCAATGTTTTCATCTATTTGAATAAAATCATTAAATCTATTAAAATCATCTTTTCCAATAAAAACATAAGAAGAATAAGAAGTTATTGGATCGTTGTTTTCCGCCGTTTTTAATAAATCTAAATATGTTTTATTTGTGTTTTCTAAAGAAGAAAAATTCGCTGCCAAACTAAGAGATAAATAACTTTCAAAAAATCTATAAGAATAATATACTTTTGGTGTTGATAAAAAATTAAATTCTTCGCTTACCTTTTTTATTATAAAGTTTATATCAAATTTTAAAGCCTCATTAATTTCGTCTTTTAAAATTTTTGAATAAGAACTATATTCATTTTCACTTTTAAAATTAAGACTCATTCCTTCTTGAAATTCTTTAATATAAGTTGAAACAAAAGCTTCATTAACAATCACTTCATTTTCGTTTAATTCAAACGATGGAATAAAAGCTATATTTTCATAACTTTCTCCGTCAATGGTGACAACATTGTTTTTAAAGAAATAATCAAAATTATCTTTAATTATATAATTCTCAAAATTGTTCTCTTTTAAGAAACTAATAATATCGATATTATCAATCTTTTCTTTTCTCTCAATTGATAAAGAAGAATCATTTATCGAAGAAGAAAAACTTCTATATACTTCATATACATTATAAGATGGGAAAGAATATATTAAAGAGGATGAAAAATTATTAATATTTATATAAAAAGCAAAGGAAAAAATTGTAATAACTATAGAAAAAACAATAGATAAAGCCATAAAAACATTACGCTTTATGTTTTTTAATAAATTTCTTAATAATAAAGGAAGATAAAATTTAATTTTTTCTTTTGTTTTCTTTTTGTTTTTAATGATATTTAAATTTTCATTAGGATTTTCTTTTAAAACATTATTTAATTCATAACCCTTATCTAAAAACAATATTGAACCATCTCCATATTTAGTAACTAAATCATGATTATGAGTTACAACTAAAACGAGAGAATTTTCGCTAATTTTCTTTAATTCATCCATTAAAACGATTGAAGAATCTTCATCTAAAGCACCAGTAGGCTCATCAGCTAAAATTATTTTAGGTTTATTAATTAAAGAACGAATTAAGCCGAGTCTTTGTTTTTCTCCTCCACTTAACGTATAAACTTTTTGGTTTAATTTTTCACTTAGCCTAAATTTAGAAAGGTATCTTTTAACTATACTTTCATTGATATCTTCTTTAATTAACGAAGTTATTTGCAAATTCTCTTTTAAAGTTAAATCATTAAAAAGATTAAATGATTGAAATAAAATACCGACATCATTTTTATAAAAATTAGTTTTTTCTTCTTCATTTAAGGCGTCGATTCTTTTATTATTGATTTTTATATAACCTTTTGTAGGTTTATATAAGCCTTCAATTAAATTTAAAAGAGTAGATTTTCCACTTCCACTTTTCCCTTCAATAAAATACATTCCTTTTTCAGGGAGAAAAAAGGATAAATTGTTAATAACTGATATTTTTCTTTTATTTACTTCAAATACCATTTGTAAATTCTTTACTTCTATCATACATAATACAAGAATGCTAGAAGTAAGAAAAAATATTCACTAAAAATAAAAAAAGACTACTTTTTTCAAGTAGTCAGTTTTTACTTAAAGATTTAAATCTTTTAAATCTAGATAAGTGACATAGTCGTTTATAAAGTTTTCCAACCCATTTTCATTTCTGTATGAATTCGTGTCTTTATAAGAATGACGTTTGCCACTCATCATATTAATGAGTTTTTTAATCATTCTTATCGTCTCCTTTTCGTTTTACTTAAGCATTAATTGATATGTATTTGGGTTATAAACATTATCTAATTTGCTTAAGATTTATAAGTATAGTGCCAAATAAAATTTATGTCAAGTAGCAAAAACACGAATTATGAATAATTAATCAGCTAAAGTTCCCATTGGATCCCAAGGAGCTAAAACGATCGGATCTTTATCGTAAGCTTCAAGTTCTTCTTTAGTTAAATATTTCTTTAAAATAACAGCTTGATAAACAAATGAATCAAACCACGAAGAAGACATAATAAAATATCCTTTATTTCCAACTTCTTCTCCCCAAGAATTTTCGACCTTATAACGATTTGTTTTTTCATCCTTTTTATTATAACCAGTTAAACACATTGCATGATTCATAACAGAAGCATGGAAATCTAACATATCTTCTTTTGAAAATTTATAATCAATATTAAATGCACTTAAATAATCAAAACTTAAATCATCCCAAATTCCAGCTTTTCTATTTCTATAAAAAGATACATCGCTACCAAACCAAACAATATTATTATCATCAATTTGTTTTTCGACTAATTCTTTGATTCTTTCCATTGGAAGATTTAAATGTTTAATAGGTTTTCCTTCGACAACATTATTTAAATAATCGATAGTATAAACTTTATTAAATGGTTTATCTTTGGTAGGAGAATTAATGATTGATACATATTCGTCAATTTCACTTCCAATATATTTTTCAAAGAAAGATTTTGGAGTTAAACCTTTTTCAAGATGATAAACATCATCCTTATCATAATATTCAAAGTCAAATTCGGTAGGAGGAACACCAAAAGAATTTGTTAATAAATTATAAATATTTTCTAAATATTTATTTTTTAATGCATGAATTTCATCTTTTTTGCCTTCTTTGGCTAATTTTTTAGCGTTTGCAGCAAAATTTCTAATATAAGTATTTAAAAGATGGTTTGATTCAGCTGTATTTGATGATTGAAAGGTTTCATTAAAATTATTTTTTGGTAACAAACCATATTTAACAACTAAGTTTCTAAACATATCCCATTGGCCACCGTCACCTACACCATTAGTTAAAACATGCATTAAAACTCTTTCATCTGGTTCATTGCCAATAAGATCAATAATTGAAGTTAAGCAATAATTAGCTTTTTCAAGTTTATCACATAAAGCAATATAATTTTGTGATAATTCGAAATTTCTTAAATTTAATTTTTTAGCAATAATTTCTCTTAAAACATTTAATCCAGCGAAAATCCAACATCTTCCACTAGCTTTTTGATTACAAACTGGTAAAGTCTTTACTTCGTTTGAAAAAATAAAAGTTGTATCGATTTCATTTTTGTTATCATAAACAACATCAACGATTGAATTTTTAATTAAAGAATGTCTAACACAAGCATTCTTTTTATCATTTAAATATTTTTCTTTGAAAGTATTTGATAAAGACTCTGAAATATTTTCTTCTTTAATATCAACGTTTTTCATATTTTCTACCCCATTAATTTATTTTTTTAATTCTTCGACAATCAGTTTATTTGCAACAATCGGATCAACTTTTCCTTTATTTTTCTTCATAAGTAAACCCATGACAAATCCTTGAGCTCTTGTTTTACCATTTTTAAAATCATCAGGAAGAGTAGGATTTTGAGCAATTATTTCTTGAATATCTACTCTTATTTGATTTTCATCCGAAATAATTGTTGCACCCATTTCTTCTTTTAAAACTAAAGGTGATTTATTAGTTTCAATCATTTTTGCAAATATATCTTTACCTTGTTTGGAATTAATTTTCTTTTCATTTAATAAAATTACTAAATCAGCAATATCTTTAGCTTTTACATTAAATTCATTTATTGTTAAGTTATTTTTATTTAAATAACCTAAAACTTCAGAAATAATATAATTTGCTAAAGGTTGATATAAATCTGTATGTTTAGCAGCTTCATCATAATAAACTGACAATTCTTTACTAGAAAGCAAAATTTTTGCATCGACCAAATTTAATTTATAGTTATTTTCAAACCTTTCTAATTTTTGGTCATATAATTCATTAGATGTTTTTATTGCATTTTCAATAAATTCATCACTTAAATGAACAGGAGGAATATTTCCTTCGCTAAAATATTTATAGTCAACTGCATCAGTTTTAACTCTCATTAAGACTGTTTCTTTTTTTGCTTCATCAAAACGACGAGTCTCTTGTTGAATAGCTTCTCCTTTAATTAAAAGTGAAGCTTGTCTCATCATTTCATAATCAATTGCAGTTTCAATATTTGCTGTTGAGTTTAAGTTTTTAACTTCAACTTTTGTCCCAAATTTATCGCTTCCAAATGGACGAATAGAGACGTTAACGTCACATCTAAGGGAACCATTTTCCATTTTTCCATCACTTACATCAAGATAAGTAACGATTTCTTTAATTTTTTCAACATATTTTCTTGCTTCTTCACCATTTCTAATTTCAGGATAAGAAACGATTTCAACAAGAGGAATACCAGCACGATTATAATCAAGCAATGTATAATCACTAAAATGATGTTGCATTGCAGTATCTTCTTCCATATGAAGTCTTTCGATACCGATTTTTTTCTTTTTGCCATCAATTTCGATTTCTAAATATCCATTTTTACCAATTGGACGATTTTGTTGAGTAATTTGATATCCTTTTGGTAAGTCGGCATAAAAATAATTTTTACGATCAAAAAATAAAGTGTGATCAATTTCCATATGTAAGGCATGACAAACTCTTATCGCATTAATAACGCCTTGCTTATTTAAACGAGGCAAAGAACCCGGATAAGCTAAATCTAAATATGTAATATTTGTATTTGGTTCACTTTTAAAATGAATAGGCGCGTTTGAAAACATTTTTGATTTTGTTTTCATTTCAACGTGTATTTCAAGACCAATAACAGCTTCAAAATTCATAATTATTTAGTCTCCTTTGTTGATAATGTAATAGTAGAAAGATTTTTTAATCCTAAGATATCTTCGAAATCTTTGGCAATTTCAAATACTTTTTCATCATCAAAGATTTTACCAGTAATTGAAAGTCCAAAAGGAAGGTGATTTTTTATACCTAAAGGAATTGTAACTGAAGGGAAACCACCAAAATTTCCAATTCCTAAATAGTTATCAGCAATTAAATATGTATCATCAAGATTATCACTAACTTCACTTAAAGAATGAGCGGTTGTTGGAGAAGCTGGTGCGATAAGACAATCGTATTTTTCAAAAATTTTATTTACCTTATCAACAACAACTCTTCTAACTCTTTTAGCTTTTAAATAAACTTCTTCTTGATTTTCGCTCATTAAAGCATAAGAGCCTAAAACGAATCTTCTTTTAATAAGTTCACTAAAACCTTCATTTCTAGTATTAAACATAACTTCTTGATAGCTATTTCCTTCTTTTCTATTTCCAAATTTAATACCGTCTAAATTTGCATTATTTGAAGTAGCTTCAGCACTAGAAATGATAATATAAGCAGGATAAATAGCTTTCAAAATTGAAGAATCAATTGAGACAACATCGACTATATTTCCTTCTTCTTTTGCTTTTTCAACTAAATTATTAAAATCATTTAAGATTTTTTCATCTTTAATCGAATCAATAACTTCTTTTAAAACAGCAATTTTAAACTTACCTTTATTTTCTTTTAAAGGATAAACTTTATTTCTTTCTTTTAATGAAGAAGTATAGTCCCTTTCATCATATTTATTTAAATAATCAAATAAAATAGCAGCATCATCGACACTTCTTGTAAAATATCCAACATGATCTAAAGAAACAGTAAATGGGAATAAGCCAAATCTAGAAATAAGCCCATAAGTAGGTTTATAACCAACAAGCCCAGCATATGAAGCGGGTTTTCTAATTGAATCACCAGTGTCACTTCCTAAAGCAAAAGGAACATATGAAGCAGCGGTAACAATTGCACTTCCACTTGAAGATCCGCCAATTAAATGGTTTTTTGTCTCATCATATGGATTATATTGAATTCCTTTATGACCGCTTTTCCCACTTCCACCCATAGCGAGCTCATCTAAAGTAGCTTTTGCAATCATAATTGCATGATTTTCTTTTAATAATTTAATAACTGTTGCGTCAAAAGAAGGAATATATCCATTCAAAATATTACTTCCTGCAGTTGTTTCAAGACCTCTAGTTGATAAATTATCTTTAGCAACATAAGGAATACCAAATAAATAATTATCACTTGGAACTTCTTTAGTATCTAATTCTAAAGCTTCTTTTAAAGCTTCTTTATAGTTTGTTTCTTCTAGGGCATTAAATTTATCGTTTTTGCATCTTTCAATAGCTTCTTTTACTAAATCTGATACTTTTACTTCTTTATTAACTAATGCTTCGTGTATTTCTTTTATCGTTAAATCTAAATAACTCATAACTAATTAACCACCTTTGGAAGTTTAACTTGTCCATCTCTATGAACTTTTGCGTTCTTTAACATCTCTTCTTTATTAACTTCATCTTCTTTTACTGGTTCATCATCTCTTAAAAGTGAAAATGATTCATCAATATAAGGAAAAGACATTGGTTCGACTTGATCTAATCCTTCAATATCATCCATCAATTTAAGTTGTTTTGTAATTATTGCAAATTCATTTAAAAGAGTGTCGTATTCTTCATCTTTCATATCGAACAATAATCGCTTAGCTGCATCTTGCAAAACAGCTTTATTAACTTCTTTCATAACTATTCTCCTTTGTTCTTATCAACAATATCGTAATATTCTTCTTCTTTTAATATAGTAACGCCAAGTTCTTTTGCTTTAGTTTCTTTACTTCCTGGATTTTCTCCAACAATGACATAATCGGTTTTTTTAGAAACGCTTCCAGAAACTTTACCGCCTTGAGATTCAATATATTCAGTCATTTCATCTCTAGAATATCTTGCAAATGTACCCGTTATAACGCAACGTTTATTATAGAAAAAGTTTGTTTCATTAATATCGTCTTTCCCTAAATAAAGCATATTAACATTACTATTTTTTAACTTTTCTATCAATTCAATATTATTTGGATTGTTGAAATATTCAAATATCGAAGCGGCAACAACTTCGCCAACATCATCAATCTTAAGTAAGTCTTCTTTTGTTAATATAGAAATTTCATCTAAACTTTTATATCGTCTAGCTAAAACTTTACTCATTTTTTCGCCAACTTCTTTAATTCCAAGTCCAAAAAGAAGTCTTTCAAGCGAATTCTTTTTACTATTTTCAATTGCATCCAATAAATTTGTAACAGATTTATCACTCCATCCATCCATTTCAATAATTTCTTCTTTATATTCATAAAGTTTATAAATTGAAGGTATATCATTTAAAAAGTTCTCACCGAATAATTGTTCACAAACTTTATCACCCATACCTTCAATATCCATAGCATTTTTACTTGAAAAATGGATTAAAGATTCAATTTTTCTAGAATTACAATTTGGATTTAAACAAAAATGCATAGCATCTTTTTTAATAAGTTCACTACCACAATAAGGACACTTATCAATCATTTTAAAAGGAATTTCGCTTCCATCTCTTTTTTCTTTTATTGGTTTAACAACTTCAGGAATAATATCTCCTGCTTTTCTAATAATTACCGTATCACCAACTCTTAAATCTTTTTCTAAAATATAATCTTCATTATGAAGTGTCGCTCTAGAAACTAAACTTCCAGCAACTCTTACCGGTTCTAAAACAGCATTTGGAGTAATTTTTCCAGTTCTTCCAACAGTAAAAATTATATCTTCAAGTTTGGTTTGAACTTCTTTAGGCGGAAATTTATAAGCTATTGCCCATTTTGGAGATTTAGCAGTATAACCAAGTTCATCATAATATTTAAATTCATCAACCTTTAAGACAATTCCATCGATATCATAAGGTAATTCATCTCTTTTTAAGGTATATTCATCAACATAATCTAAAACTTCTTTTAAGTTATGAACAACTCTTCTTTCCTTATTTGTTCTAAAACCTAGCTTATCTAAAGCATCGATTGAATCGCTATGACGAGAAAATCCATCTCTTTGAGCATCAATATAATAATACCACCAGCCATCGAGATTTCTTTTTTTAGCAATTGAAGAGTCTAAATTTCTAATACTCCCTGCAGCAGCATTTCTTGCATTAGCAAACAATGGTTCTCCATTTTTTTCTCTTTCTTCATTTAATTTGATTAAAGAAGCTTTAGGCATATAAATTTCGCCTCTAACTTCAAGTCTTCCTTCTTTTTTATCAACCAAGGTAGGTATATCTTTGATAGTTAAGACATTTGTCGTTACATCTTCACCCGTTGTTCCATCTCCCCTAGTTGCACAATAAGACAAACTTCCATCGTTATAAACTAAAGAACAAGCAAGGCCATCGATTTTCATTTCAGCAGTAAAATCAACTTCTTTTCCTAACGTTTCGTAAACTTTATTTACCCAATCAGCTAATTCTTCTTTATTAAAAACATCAGCTAAAGAGAGCATTTGTCTTTCATGAGTAACTTTATTAAATCCTTTTAAAACGGTTCCACCAACTCTTTGAGAAAGTGAATTTCTACTAACTAAACTAGGGAATTCTTTTTCTAATCTTAAAAGTTCCTCCATTCCTTGATCATAAACACTATCATCAACACTAGGATTATCTAAAACATAGTATTCATAGGCATAGCGTTCCAATCTTTTAGTTAATTCATCATATTTTTTCTTTGCTTCGATAAATTCCATGCTTTTTTACTCCTTCTTTTTCATTTTTTTATGAGTTCCTAGCATTTTTTTGACTCCAAAATTTTTAAAATCTACTGTTAAAATATCACCTTCAATTTTTAAAACTTTTCCTTCGCCAAATGCTTCATGGATTGCCATATCTCCAACATTCCATTTAATATTATTGCCAACATCATAGGAAACAGCACTTTCATTTCGATTAACTCGAGTTTCTCTAACATTTCCTAAGCCACTTCCAGCAATATTGATTTTATAAATACGACCAGTTGAATCACTTTTTCTAGGAGATTCTGCAATAACCTTTTTAATACTTAAGTTAGCTTCGCTTAAAAATTGAGAAGCACGAGAATTTCCATGATTCATATAAGAAAAACCTGTATTATAAGTTATAAAAAGTTCTTTTTTTGCTCTAGTAATTGCAACATATGCAAGTCTTCTTTCTTCTTCCAAAGCCTTCATTCCATTTTCACTTATACTTCTTGCATTAGGGAAAATTCCTTCAGCAAAATTGACAATGAAAACATAATCAAATTCTAATCCTTTAGCAGTATGAACAGTCATTAAACTAACTACATCATCATTATCATTAATTGAATCTTGTTGAGTTAAAAGAGCAATATTTTGTAAATATTCATCAAAAGTTGAATCAGGATTTTCTTTTAAGAATGATCTAACATCTTCAATTAAAGAATGGACGTTACCAATTCTTTCGTCGTCATCATCAAAAGTTTCTTCTAAATATTCATAATAATTTAAATTAGAAACAAGGTCAGATAAAACTTCTGAATAAGATAAATTTTTATCGCTTACTTTATTTTTTGTATCTTCTAATAAAGTAATCATTTCTTTAATTTTATTGATTAATCTTGGTGAGATTGGACACATATATTGATCAATATTTAAACAATAATTATATAAAGAAAGATTTCTTTCAGCTGCTTC
Source organism: uncultured Bacilli bacterium (assembly GCA_944372115.1). GTDB lineage: Bacteria > Bacillota_I > Bacilli_A > RFN20 > CAG-826 > Onthovivens. The sequence goes on along the minus strand of CALVYH010000006.1, from coordinate 42,001 downwards.
TTTTTTAATCATTGCAATTGTTGCATCTCCGATCCCTCTTCTAGGAATATTTATAATTCTAGAAAAAGAAACATCATCAAGTGGATTTATTAAAAGTTTAAAATAAGCGAGACAATCCTTAACTTCTTTTCTTTCATAGAATTTGACACCGCTATAAATTTTATAAGGAATATGAGAAAAAACGAGTTGACGTTCAAATTCTCTTGATGAAAAAGCTGAACGATATAAAATCGCAATGTCTTTAAAATTTACTTTTTTAATAAGTTTTAATTCAGTTATCTTTTTAACAACGTATTTTGCTTCTTCTTTTTCATCACTTGATTCGTTAACGACAATTTTTTCTCCACCTTTTTTAGATGTAAATAAATCTTTTTTTACTCTTTCGACATTTTTAGCAATTAATGTATTTGCGTGAGATAAAATTTCTTCCGTTGAACGATAATTTTCATTAAGAATGATAGTATTTAATGGTTTAAAATATTCACCAACATCTAAAATAACTCTTTGATTAGCTCCTCTCCATGTATAAATCGTTTGGTCTGGATCGCCAACTACATAAATTCCTGCATGATTTCCAGCTAAAAGAGTTAAAAGTTCAAATTGAAGATTGTTTGTATCTTGAAATTCATCTATTAAAATTTCATTAAATCGATTATTATATTGCTCCTTAATTTCTGGATAAGATTTTAAAATTAAAACAGTATAAATCATTAAATCATCAAAATCTAAACTATATTGAGCATTTTTCCTTTTTTCATATTCCTTGAAAAATTCATAGCAAGGTTTATATTTACTTGCAAGTTTATCAATTTCAACATTGCTAGGAAGTTCGCCCTGCATCTTATGAAAATCAATAAATTTTATAGCACGGTCAATTATATCATCGCCCTTTCTATAGCCCATATCTAAACCGATATCTTTAATCAAATTTTCTTTATCCTCTTCATCTAAAATAGAAAAAGAACGAGGTAAACCTAATACCTTAATTTCTCTTCTTAAAAAATAATTACAAAAAGAATGGAATGTTGAAATTTTTAAATCTTTTAAATCATAAGAAGGGAGCAATTCTTTAGTTCTTTCTTTCATTTCTTTAGCAACTTTATTTGTGAAAGTAATCGCTAAAAGATTATACGGATCAATATTTTTCGTTTCAATTAAATAAGCGAGTCGATAAGTTAAAACTCTTGTTTTACCACTTCCTGCTCCTGCAATAATTCGGTTATATTTATGTTCTGAAGTCACAGCTTCATATTGTTTTGTGTTTAATTCTAAATCAAAATTCATAACGCTATAAATTCTAACAAATTTTAATATATAAATATATTAAAAGAATAAGTTTTATATTGTTAGTTCATAGATTTTGTCAGCATTTCTTTTTATAAATAATTTCCTTAATTTTGTCTTATAATATTAAAAATGAAGCTTATTGAATATAAAAAAGATTTATTGTCTTCTCTACCTTTAATTTCTTTAATCGTTGCTATTGATTTAGTGTTTATTTTATTAGGGACTTTTTTACCTTTTTCAATACTTTTTATCAGTTTAATAATCTCTTTTCCTTCAGCTGTTTTAGCAACATTTGTTAAAAAAAGATATTATCTTTTATATGTATTTATCGCTTTAGCTCTTTCATTTTTACTAACTTTTGGAAATATTTCTTTTACTATTTATTATTTTTTACCATCTTTATTAATTTCTTTTATTTTTTCTTTAGGATTAACAAATAAGGATAATATTTTTAAAAAAGGAATATTAAAAGTCGATAAATATCTACTTATAATCTTACTTTCGATATTAAATTTATTCATTGAAATTGGACTTATTTATTTAGGAATTTATTTATTTAATTTTGATTTTATAAAAGTGTTTTTATCTCTTTTTAATTTAGTAAATAACCCATATTCATCGTATTTTATTTATTTAATTATATTTATTTATGCATTTATAAATATATTAATTTCATATTTCTTTATTAATTTCGAAATTAAAAGATTTGATAAAAATTTAATCTTTTATACTTCAAAATTTAATAAAGAAATATTAGCTCTTTTAATTATTTTTACCTCGATTTTATTAACTATTTCTGCATTTTTCTTTTTATCATTTTCTTATACTTTTTTACTTATTTCGTTTATTTTATTAACTTTTTTACTTTATGAAGAAATAAAAAGCAATTCTTCTTTTCTTTTATTGATTATCTCGTTTATTTCTTTAATTATTCCTGTTATTTTAATCGCTTATTTAAGAAATATTAAACCGATTTACTTATTTTTATTTTTAAATATAACTCCTTTAATTTCTTCTTTCTTTTATCTATTAAAAAGAATAATTATTTATAAGTTTAAAAAAATAAAATAAAATATTATTTATTATGAAAGATTTTTTTAAAACATTTGGACTTGGTTTACTTTATTTTATCCTTTTTCCATTTTTACTTTGTTATTTAATAATTATGGGAATTTATCTTCTTTTTAAAGATATTTTTTATATATTTTTATATAAAAATAAAAAATATAAGAAAAAAGTTAAAGATAATGAAATTAAAGCTCAAGCTATATTAAATAAAAATAGATATAAAGAAGATGTTAAAGAAGAAAAAAATGATGTTAAATTAGAAGATGTTAATCCTAATAACGTAACCTATAACACAACTAATAACATCATTATTACAAATATGGATTCTAAAGAAGTTAAAAAAAAGTTAGCTTCTGATCCTGATTATTTTTTAAAACTTGCTAGGAATAACGAAAATAATGATAAAAACGATGAAAAATATATTGAATCTCATGAAGTAAATGATGATTTTTTACTTGATAATAAAAATGAAACTACATTAGAAGATGATGACCCAACTTCTTTAAAAGAATCTATTAAAGAGAGTATTAAAGAAGAAAGAATTGATATGTCTTCTTTAAAAAGAGAGGATTAAAACATGAATAAATTTATATTTTTAAGTAACTTTTTTACTGAAAATTGGTGGAAAATTCTTCTAATCATCTTTTTTATTGTTATTTTTGTTTTTGTTCTTATAGGTTTAATCGGTGCTTTAATCCGTTTTATTATGAGAAAACAAGCTAAAGCAGTTGATAAAGATATGGGAAAATTAATTGTTTCTCGTCTTATCGATAACCCAAAAGATTATAAAGAAATTGCCAATATTAAAAGTATGGACCGCTTTTTTAAAGCAAGCGCCCTTCCTCTTTCGCTTCTTTTCGTTGCTTTAATTCTTTATTTAATTTATGGATTTACATTCTCTAGATGGTCTGATTCCCTTTTATCTAAAGAAACAGGTATTGGTTCATTATTTTATTTACTTGATTTTTCTTCTATAAAATATATTCCACCTCTTGCTTTAGATTGGGAAAAAATTGTTTGGTTTGCTCCTTCTCCATTTACTGATGAAAGAATATTTAATTATTTTATTTTTGCTTTTACTTTTAGCGGAGGAATTATTTATTTGATTGACGTCCAAGCTTATGTGGCAAGAAAATATAGAATTAACAAAACTGCTAAAGAAATATTTAGTGCAAACTTAGATAAAATTGATCTTGGAACATTTTATAATGGACAAATGAAAAATGTTGATGAAAATAATAAATAATATATTAAAAAATCCGTATTTTATCGAATAAATACGGATTTTATTTTTAATAATTTTTTATTTTATTTACCTATAAAAGTCATTACAACTAGATAAATAATGTAAGCAAAAAGAAGAAATGAAAGAATAGAAAAAGTTATAACGATAGTTCTATTTCTTTTATAGTTAATAGATTTTTCTTCTTTAATCGTTTCAATTTCAACAGTTTTAGATGTGGTTCTTACTTTTGGTTTTAAAACTTTTTCATCTTCTTCAATAAAATTTTCTTTCTTTTTAGCCATATATTAATATTTTAATCCTCCTGGGGTTCTTGGATAAGGTTGAACATCACGAATATTGCTTAAACCTGTTAAATACATAAGTAATCTATCAAATCCAAGGCCAAATCCACTATGGACACAACCGCCATATTTTCTTAAAGATAGATACCAATTTAATATTTCGCTATTACCTTGTTGATCCATTCTTTCTTTTAATAAATCGTAGTTATCTTCTCTTTGTGACCCGCCACAAATTTCACCAACTCCTGGAACAAGTAAATCACAAGCTGCGACAGTTTTTCCATCTTTATTAAGTTTCATATAGAAAGATTTAATTTCTTTAGGGTAATCAATTAAGAATACTGGTCCTTTAACAACTTCTTCTGTGATATATCTTTCGTGTTCACTTTGAAGATCCATTCCCCAGAAAATATCACTATATTCAAACTTATGTCCGCCTTCTTTTGCTTTTTTTAAGATTTCAATCGCTTCAGTATAAGTCATTCTTTTAAAATGTGAATTTAAAATATGATTCATTTTATCAATGACACCTTTTTCAATCATTGTATTAAAGAAATTCATTTCATCTGGACAATTTTCTAAAACATATTTAATTATATATTTTAAGAAATCTTCCATTAAATTCATATCATCTTCTAAATCTGCAAAAGCAATTTCTGGTTCAATCATCCAAAATTCAGATGCATGACGAGAAGTATTTGAATGTTCTGCTCTAAATGTTGGGCCAAATGTATAAACATCTCTAAAGCAAAGAGCAAATGGTTCAACATGTAATTGACCGGAAACTGTTAAACAAGCATTAGCATTAAAAAATTCTGTAGGATGTTTTAAATCTTCAACAACTTTGAAGCATTGGCCGGCCCCTTCAGCATCATTTCCAGTAATAATAGGAGTATGAACATACATAAATCCTCTTTCTTGGAAAAATTTATGAATAGCAAAAGCGAGTTTATTTCTTACTCTAAATAAAGCATTAAAAGTATTTGCTCTTGGCCTTAAATATGCAATATCTCTTAAAAATTCAAATGAATGTCTCTTTTTTTGTAATGGATAATCATCACTAACATCACCTAAAACACTAGCTTCATCGATTAAAATTTCGAATGGTTGTTTATTTTCTGGTGTTAATTTAACCTTTCCTTTAACAAAAATGGCAGAAGCATATTTAAAATGAGAAATTTCTTCGTAATTTTTTGTTTCGTTAGTATAAACAAGTTGAATATTTTTAAAACAACTTCCATCGTTAAATTCAATAAATCCGACTGAACCATTATCTCTATTTCCTCTAATCCAGCCTTCTAAAGTTACTTCAGCATTATCTTTAAGCTCATTATTAGCAAGTTTTACAAATAAATCATGAGCTAAGTCCATCGTTCTTTCCATAATTTAATACTTTTATCTCCTAAAATCTTAATAATTATAACATAATTATTAATTAAAACTTATCAAAATCCTCTATTTTCCAAGATGGATCTACTCCAATTGAAAGAGGAGCAAATAATTTTCTGTCATAAAGATAATTTCCAACCATTGCAATCATTGCTGCGTTATCGGTTGTGCACCATAAAGGTGGAATAATTACCTTAATATTACTATTTTCAAATATTTTAGTTATTTCACTTCTTAAATAAGAATTTGCACTAACTCCCCCAGCTAAAACAATTTCTTTTATTTCATATCTTTCTGTTGCTCTTTTTACTCTTTCGATAACTTCTTTAATAGCGACATCTTGGAATGATTTTGCCATATCAGCTACTCTAATCTTATTTCCGTTTTGTTCTTCTTTATGAATTAAATTTATAACTGCAGTTTTTAATCCAGAATATGAAAAATCTAATGAATTATCGTGTAAAGGGGTAGGAAGTTTATAGTTATGTTCTCCTTCTTTTGCAAGTTTATCAATAGCAACTCCTCCTGGATAAGGAAGCCCTAAAACACGAGCAACTTTATCATAACTTTCGCCAATAGCATCATCTTTTGTTTCACCGATAATTTTAAAATCAAGATGATCTTTCATATAAACAAGTTCAGTATTTCCACCACTAACAACAACTGCTAAAAGTGGAAACTCTAATTTTTCAACATATTCATTTGCATAAATATGGCCTGCTAAATGATGAACTGGAATTAAAGGAATATTATAGATTAATGAAAGAGTTTTTGCGGCTTGTAAACCAACGTGTAAAGCACCAATTAATCCAGGCCCACGAGTAAAAGCAATCGCACTAACATCTTCTAATTTAGTATCACTCTTTTTTAAAGCTTCATCTAAAACTGCTCCGATATTTTCTAAATGTAATCTAGAAGCAATTTCTGGCATAACTCCGCCATATTTTTGATGAACTTCTATTTGAGAAGAGATTACATTTGCCTTTAATTCACCATTTTTTAAAATAGCAACAGCCGTTTCATCACAGCTCGATTCAATCGCTAAAATAATTCCATCCATAATTAATAAATTCCTCTTACCATATAAATAGCATCTTCGCCATCTTTATAATACTTTTCTTTTATAACAATTCTTTCAAATTTTAAAGATTCATATAATTTTATTGCAAAAATATTGGATTTTCTTACTTCCAAAGTTAAATATAAAACTTCTCCATTCTTTTTTAATTCATCGATAACTTTTATTAAAAGCTTTTTAGCATATCCTTTATTTCTAGCGTTTTCTTTTGTAACAATTTTAAAAATTGTTGAAGAATCAAAAGTTATCCAATAGTCGATATAAGAAACAATTTCATCGTTATCGTCTTTTAAAATCATAAATTTAGAAACTGGATTTTCATTAAATTCGTATTTTAATTCTTCTAAACTCATGACTTCGTTAGTCGAAGTTTTTTCTATTTCATAAATATCTTCAAAATCTTCTTTTTTTGCTTCTAAAATTTCCATTTTAATCCTTTAAATATACTGCTTTCAAAGTCAAAATATTTTCAACTTTATTTTCTTCGTTTCTTAAAAATAACATATTATTTAAAATATCACTTTCTTTTGGATTGATATTTAAATATTCTACTTCACCCATAACTTCATAATCAGGATGTGTTTCAATATATTTCTTAACTTCTTCATTAGTCAATACTTGATCTTTTAAAATAATTTCATTGTTAATATAAACACCAATATAAGAACGAGCACTTCTTGCGTTCATTAAACAAATTGAAGGTTTATCTTTTTTCATTAACATTTGTAAAGAAGAAATAGCATAAACTGGAATATTTAATGAATAGCCATAAATTTTTGCGATAGTTAAGGCAATTCTTACACCAGTATAAGAACCAGGACCTTTACTAACAACTATTTCTCCAATACTTTTTGGATCAATATCATTTCTTTTTAAAATCTTTTCGATTTCTAAAATCATAAACTCACTTTGTTTTTGCCAAGCTTTATAAATTGTTTGATCAATAACCTTATTATCTTTAGCAAGACCAACAACTAAAAGTGTATTTGATGAATCTAAAAGTAAAGTAATCATAGCTTATAAACCTCTTTTAATTCGTTAAATAATGATGAAAATCTTTCATTTTTACTTGAAATAGTAAATTCACGTTCGTTATTTTCATTAATTTTAATAACAATATCAAGAACATCATCAAAATTTAAAAATTCTTCAATAAATTTTGGCCATTCAATAATTGCAACGCCATCTCCTTCGATAACTTCTTCTAAACCAATATTTTTATTTTCACGTGGAATGTCTTCTAAACGATAGGCATCGATATGGTATAAAGGAATCGAAGAAGAAAAATAACATTTTAAGATGTTAAAAGTAGGAGAATTAATCTCTTCTTTAACACCAAGTTTTTTACCAATTCCTTTAGTTAAAGTCGTTTTTCCTGCTCCTAAATCACCACTTAAAGTAATTATTTCACCGATAAATATTTTAGAAGCGATTATTTCTCCTAGTTTTAATGTTTCTTCTTTATTTTTAGTAATAATTTTTATTTCCATATCTATTTATTTAACCCTTCTTCCTCTTTATAACGTTCATAAAATTCATTAATTTTTTCATCAACAAAAGGAAATTTACCTTCTTTCATCATGTTTTTTATTTTATTGATGTTATATTTTAAAATCGTATCAATATCTTCTCCATATTGATATTTTTCTCGATGATAAGCATATTCTTTTACATCGATAATACGAATATTATGATTTGGATATAATTTCATATCCAAATCATAATCAATATATTTAATATATCCTTTATCTTTAATATATGGCGATGCTAAATTTACATAATAAGTAATACCACTTTTTTTAAACATCGCAATAACATTCATCCATATATCTTTAAAAAATATCATTACAGCAGGTTCTTTTGTATACCAAACTCTAAAATTATGTTCAATAACTTTAGTTTTAGTAGAACAAACAACTATATAATTTTCTTTTTCTTCAACAACATAAACACGATCCCAAATACGATGCATTCTTCCATCGTGTTTATATCCTTGAACTTCTATCCATTTCTTAGTCAAATTATCCATATTTTTATTTCCTCCTTTCTTTTAAAAAATTTAAGATATTGCTTAAATTTTTAAAAATTAAATAAAGATAAATAAAAATATAGCGTTATTTGATAGCTTCTCTTATTTCAATAACTTTTTCTAAATCAGCTTTGCTTTTTGCTATATTTTTTAAATTTACTGATTCTTTTGTTGGAACATTAATAAAATCATCAGCATAATCAATACCAACAAAAAGTTTTCCATTATTAAGTGAAACAATTACATCAATAATTGTTTTATCAATCTTAAATTTTTTAACGATACTTAAAAGTTTAGTGTTTAAAACTTCTTTTACTCTTTCATCGTTAACATAGAAACTATATTTTTCATTTCCATCGATTAATTTTAATCCGTCAAGATCATCAACTGGATAAGAATATTCTTTTCCTTTAAGTTGGAATAAACCTCTTAAATTTAAATCAATTCCTTCAAGATCAAAAACATACATTCTTCCTAAAAATCTTGGTTGTGGTCTATTTTTAACTAAAATTGATGCAGCACAATCAAAAACTGTGAATGGTTTGTTATTAACTAATCCACTAGAAACATTTATTGCTTTAAAAGTTTTAATATTTAAAAACATTTTTGATTCATCAAAAAGTGCTTTTTCATCAGCAGTAATTGTAAAAGATAAATCTTTAAATCTATCTCCTGAATATATTTCTTTATTTGTTTCACCTAAAACGAATTGAACATATTCATTTCCAGCACTATCAAGTTTTTTTCTTTGAAATCTTGAAAAAATAAATGAACCGACTAAAAGAGCAATTGCGCAGCATAAAACAACAATTGTAATCCAACTTTGACCTTCTTGATTGCCTAAAGTAAGAGCAAGGACTAAAGCTAAAACTAAAACGATAAGTAAAACTGCGGTAACTACATAGTTCCACATTTTTAATTTTTTGCCGAATTTATTAAATTCTTCTCTTTTTTCATCAATTTTTTTAGCTAAATCTTTTTCACTTTCTTCAACATTTAAAACTTCTTCTTCGCCGTTTTCAATTTCTTCAGGATTAAAAACTTTTTCTTCATCACTATTTGTTTCTTCTCCTTCCTTTAAAACGGTCTTTTCTTCATTTAAAGGTGCAACTTCAACCTTTTTTTCTTCCTTTTTAAAACCCATAATTAATAATCTCCTAGAAAAAATTCATTTATTATTATAAATGAATTAAATTTTAGTTAAAAATAAATTTAAAGATTTAATTAATATAAAAATAATAGATAAAAATAAAAGCGATAATTATTTATATTAATCTTTACACGTGGTAATAAAAAAGAGCGATTTTTATCGCTCAATTTTATTTATAATATTTAGCTTGTGAATCAAATAAGTCTTTATAAACACCATTAGGTATTTTCATTAAAGTTTCATGATTTCCACATTCAATTATCTTCCCTTTATCGATAACAATGATATTATCGCAAAATTTAGTTGAAGACATACGGTGTGAAATATAAATAGCTTTTTTATTATTGACCAACTTATCAAAAAGTGAATAGATTTCAGCTTCACTTATTGGATCAAGTGCCGAAGTCGGTTCATCTAAGAAAACATAATCGCTATCTTTATAAAGTGCTCTAGCAATCGCAATTTTTTGAGCTTCCCCACCACTAACTTCAACTCCTTCTTCTAAATATTTATATAAAAAGGTGTCTATTCCTTTATCAAACTTTTTATAATCAAAATTAACATTATCCAAATCTTTTTTAATTAATTCTTCATCGATTTGTTTATTTGCAGCAACATTTTCTTTTATTGAGAAAGCAAAAAGAGTGAAATCTTGAAAAACTATAGCAAATAATTTTTGATAATCTTTGAAATTAAAGCGATTAATATTAATTCCATTAACTAAAATTTCTCCTTTTTCAGGTTTATAAAATCTTGCGATTAATTTGATGATTGTTGATTTTCCAGCTCCATTTTTGCCAACAATTGCGGTTTTATCGTAATTTCCTAATGTAAAGGAAACATTATCAAGAGCATATTGATCTGAATTTGGATATTTAAACGAGACATTTTTAAATTCGAAAACATATGGGGCTTTAACTTCGTCAATACTAACCTCGTCTTTAATCTTTTCATTATCTAATGTCAAGTAGTCATAAAAGTTAGATAAATAATTCGATTGAAGCATCATGTTTTGAATAATATTAACTAGAGTAATTAAAGCAGTTAAAATATTTGTAACAGATCCAACAACAGAAATAATTGAACCAATATCAATTATTCCATAATAAGCTTTTAAAGTGACGAATAAATAAGAAATAAAGCTAACAAAAGTTGTAAAAATTGTCGTTATAAGAGTAATATTCGCAGCCTTCTTTGAAGCTTTTCCAAATGAATCGTTCAAATATTTATTGCATTCTTTCATTCTTTTAAAGACAATTTCTTTTAAATTAAAAATACGGGCATCTTTTCCAAAACGATAATCTTCACTTAATCTAAAAAAATATAGAAAACGATGGTTTGCATCAACATTTGCTTCAAATAGCTTTTCATTAATTTTATAAACTACTTTTAATACAAAAACAGAAATAATAACTCCAAGAATTAAAATAACAATAATAATCAAACCACTATACCAACTATTTGCAAATTTCATTAAATTATTAGTATTTTCAATCGAATTATCATAAGTAAATAACTTTGAAACATAAAATAATCCTAAAGCTAAAACAAAAATATTTTGGATGATACTAGAAAAATTTTGTATAAACGAGCCAACACCACCAGAAGAATTTTGGCCATCTCTAGCTCTTTGAAGTTTTAACTTGTTTTCTTCTTTTTCTAAAATTTCATAATCTAAAGTTAAATTTCTTTTTGCTAACAAAATATCAGTATTTTGATAAAGAAACATTTTTATACAATCAAAATATCTGTTTAAAAGTAGATTTAAAATAGAAGCAACAAAAGTTAATGAGACATAAATTAAAGCAACGACAAATATATCGATAAATTCAAAATTTTTGGCATCATAAACTAAATTTAAAATTTGTTCTCCAAAAATTAAAGGTAAAAACATAATAATGCCACCCAAAAGTCCAACAAATAAAGAAATTAAAATTGCAGCCTTATTAGTTTTGAGAGAGTATTTTAATATCTTAAAAAAATTTTTAAGCACCTTCATAAGCTTCTTCACCCTCCTTTTTATCTTGATAATATTTGGCTTGAATATTGAACATTTCAAAATATCTTCCTTTTAAAGCCATAAGTTCATCGTGTGTTCCTTTTTCAATAATTTTTCCATTTTCAATAAAATAAATTTCATCACAAAATCTAGTTGAAGAAAGACGATGAGAAATAAATATTGAAGTTTGATTTTTAGTTAAATCATTATATTTTTCATATAAATTCTTTTCAGCAACAGGATCTAGGGCTGAAGTAGGTTCATCTAAAATTAAAAAAGACGATTTTTTATATAAAGCTCTAGCTAAAAGCATTTTTTGAAGCTCTCCACCACTTAAATTAACTCCGTTTTTATCAAAATTTTGAGTTAAAAAGGTATTTTCTTTATCTTTTAATGAATTTACCTTTTCTTCTAAGCCTGAATCTTTTAAACATTTTTTAAACTTTACTTCGTCGTATTCATAAGAACAAACAATATTATCTTTAATTGTGAATGCTAAAGGAAAAACATCCTGATTAATTATCGAAACATATTTATAGTAATCATTAATATCAAATTCTTTTATATTATGATTATTTATTAAAATTTCTCCTTCATTAGGAGCATATAAACCAACTAAAAGTTTAGCTAAAGTTGTTTTTCCAGCACCATTAATTCCTACGATTGCAACTTTTTCGTTTTTCTTAATTTTCAAAGAAAAATCTTTAAAAATATAATTATCACTACCTTTATATTTAAAACTTAAATTTTTAATTTCTATTTCAAAAGGCGTAGATAAAACATTGATATCTGTTTTATTTTCATGAGAAAAATCACCATAAATATCATAAAAACTACGATAATATTGAACACCTAATGAATAAGCAATATTATTATCAATTAAATAAATTACTTGATCCATATAAGAATTAAATGCTGTTAAAGATACTAAAAGTGTAACAAATTCGGAAGCGTTAATCGTTCCATTAACCGCTTCATAAATTAAAATTGCATAAGCAAGTAAATCTCTAATTAAAGCAAATAAAGTTAATTCTCCATCAGGAATAAACCATAAAAATTTTACTTTTAGCATGACTTTTCTTAATTCTTTTGAATATGATGCTAATAAATTGCTAAATTTTTTTGCCAAAGAATAATTTCTAATATCTTTTGAAGATATTTCATTTTCACTAATATTCGAAACATATCGAATTTTATTATCGATTTTAGACCATTCATCATTTAAAATCTTATCTTTTTTCTTTATAAAATGAGCAATAATTAAGTTTAAAATAAAGCCAATTAAAGCTATTAATAAAATTAATGGAGAAATAAAAAGTGAAGGAATTGCAAAAATAATTAAAGAAATTATCGCATTTAATAATTTAGGGAAGTCATGATAAATTCCTTCAACTCCTGCATAATTTGAATCAATAGCAATTTGTGCTTTCATAAATTTATCTTTAACTTCTTTTTCTTCAAATTTTTGATAGTCCATTTCTAAACTTCTTTTTGTTAAGTCAAAAAAAGGAACAGTCGCTCTAGTAATTGTATAACCCATATTTAAAATTTGTTCTAAATATGAATTTCCTACTTTAAAAATTAAAAATATTAAAGAAATTGATAATAAAAGAATTAATGCTTTATTTATCTCAAAACCATTTTCAATAAAATAGACGATTATTGAAGGTAAATAGGTTGAAACAACAGCTGCTAATATCCCTAAAATTAATGAAAAGGGAATTAAAAATCTGTAACTTTTCTTTGCTTTAAAAAGAATTGAATAACAAAATTTTATATTTGAAAAAAAGCCATATTTTATCTTTTTCTTATTTTCCATAATTCGTAGCCCTCTTTTAAAATTTATACTTAAAATAAAAATTAAAAAGTAAAAATATTTATATAATTAATAAAATTTCTTTACCAGGATGTAAATTTTTCTTTCTTTATTTTTCAATTACTTTTTTAAAGATTTTTTTAATATCGTCATCATCTAAAAATGGATAAAGTTTATTTATATCAATATCGATTTCATCATCTAAATATGCCTCGACAATTTTTGATAATGTTTCATCATCTAAAAATGGTAACATTGAATATATTTTTTCATCAAAATTATTATTTTTTATACTATTTAAAACATAATCATCATAAGCATCATCATCTAAAAATGGAAACATATAACTTACATCTTTATTTTCTTTTAACTCATGCTTAAATAATTTATCGTAAATAAAATCTTCATCTAAAAATGGTAAAAGTGTCTTTAAAGAAATATCTTTAAAAGTTCTATCTTCGTTTTCTAAACATTTTAGAGCTAACTTTATTAAATCATCATCATCTAAAAATGGTAAAATGCTTTTTATACTTTCAAGTTTCATGACTATTTATTTCTCCTTTTTATATTTACTTTTTCATTTAATAATCTATTTATATAAACTTTTTCATCAATCGATAAATTATCTTTTAATCTATTTATATCGATATTTTTAATTCTATTTTCAATTATCGATTTAATAAGAAGAAATATTTCTTCCTTATTAAATCGATATAAATTAGAAATTAGATCATATTTATAATTGTTATTTAATATTTCAGAAATAATATAATTTTTAGAATGTAATAAAAAATATTCATCTAAGGAAATAAATGATTCATCAAGTAATAATAATTTTTCTATTGTGATATTAAATAGTTTAGAAAGAAAAACTACATTATCAATTGAAGGGAATCCATTTCCTTTTTCCCATAAAGAGATTGCTTGCCTAGATAAAAATAATTTAGAAGCTAATTCTTCTTGTGATAAATTATTTTCAATTCTTAATCTTTTTATATTATTTCCGATTCCTTCTAAATCAAGCATATAAAAATTATCTCATATTATAAAAATATTTCTCATTAAACTCTTTAACTTTTTCTCTATTTTCTTCAATTTTTTTAGAAATAATTAAATAAGTTAATAATCTTTTTATTCCTTTTTCTTTATTTTTCTTTTTCATATATTTTTTTATTTCTCCTTTTTTATTTTTATAGCTATACTTTAAAAAAAAGAATAATTTTTGTAACGCAACCTATACTTGCATAAAATAAAAAATACGAATTCAATCGTATTTTTTATTTGTTTAGAAAATAATGTAAGAATTTAATTAAATAGTCATATAGTCTCTTTTTAAAGGAAATAGATGATTAATTCTTTTTATAGCTGGAGAAAGCATTAATGATAAAGCTAAACAAGTTAAAGCGCTAACCCCAACATAAATATAGTTATAAACAAGAATTTCAATAATATCATGGACATTATAAATTAAATAAGAAGATAAACCACTTCCAAACATTCTTATAATAAACGCACAAACACTTCCTGTAGCAAATGAAGTCATTAAAGAAGCAAGTTCTTTATTTTTAAAACATGTTTTAGAAAAAATATAATAGAAAAGTCCAGGGAAAGCATAGCCAAAAAAGCCGATCATATAATCAAAAGGAAGAGTTTGAATGCCCCAACCATCGATAATATTTGTAATAACTCCAAAAAGAATTGAAGAAGCAAAAACTCCTTTAATAAATCCAATTCTTATTGAAAGAATCATTAAAGGAAGAGCTGAAGCATTAATACTTCCTCCACTAATTCCAACTTGAATTTTAATTTTATCTAAAACAACTGCTAAAGCAACCATCATTGAAATTTCGGCGATTTCTCTAGTTGTAAAAAGTACTTTTTTTAATTTTAATGATGAAGTAACTAAAACTAAAATTATTGCTTGAATAATTAAATAAGAAATAAATGAAGCTTCCGAAATAATTAAACTATCAAATTCAGGATAAGATGAAATTGAAGGATTAAATAAATAGATTCCATAAGAAATAACTACATAAAAGATTATTCCTATTAATATAGATAAAGATGAAATTAATAAAGGAATATTCTTTTTATTATCTTTTATAAAAATTGAAATTAAATAAGAAATTAATCCTAAAATAACAAAAATAAATGATAATAAGGCAAAAACATCTAAATTTAAGTTAAAATCATTTATTCCAACACCAAAAACTAAATTATAAAGGTTAATTAAAACGTTATCTTCGCCATTCGTTAACACAATTTCAAAAGCTGGTAAAATTAAAAAGATAAAAGAACATAAAAATAAAATAATTGTGATTAAAATCTTATAATCAAAATTAAACTTTTTTTCTTTTATTTTTTCATTATTTGAAGTATTTACAGTATTTTTCTCATTTAAATTTTCTTCCATATACTTCTTTTCCTCCTATAAAATAAATTAAATAAAATAAAAACTACCTATTTTCTAGGTAGTAATAATCTTTTTTATTTAATTTTTAATTTTTATTCTTTTAAAAATTAAAAATTAATTTATAACTAGTATTTTTTAAAAAAGTATTCCTACGCTAGAATTACCTAGATCAGGTTATAATGGTCAAAAGTAACTACTTTTATCTCAGCCAGTATCACTAGCACCCATAAGAAATATAATAAACTCAATTAATTGAAAATTAAATATAAATTTAATCAAAAATAGTATTTTCCCATTTTATTTCTTTTAAATTATGTTTTTTTAAATATTCATTAGTTTTTTTAAACATATCGCTATTAAAAAAACCTCCTTTATTTGCCCCTAAAGGTGAAGGATGAGTCGCTTTAATAACTAATCTATTTTTATTTAAAATATATTTTTCATAACTTTTTGCTTTATTTCCCCATAAAATAAAAACAATTGGACGATAAATTTTATCGATAAATTTCATTAAATCTTCAAAAAATAGTTGATATTCTTTAATGTTATGAGATAAAGGTTTTCCTTCAACTACACTTAAAATTGGATTAATTAAAAAGACTCCTTGTTTAGCAAGATAAGTTAAATCTCCACTTTGATAATTCATTATCGAATTAAATTCAATTTCGATTTCTTTATAAATATTTTCTAAACTTGGCGGTAGTTTAACTCCTTCTTTAACACTAAAAGCAAGCCCCATCGCTTGATTTTTATTAAAATATGGATCTTGACCAATAATAACTACTTTTAAAGATGATAAAGAACATAATTTAAAAGCATTATAAAGTTCATCTTTTGGAGGATAAATAACTTTATTTTTATATTCTTCATCTAAAAAATTATTTAATCTTTTAAAATATTCTTTATTTTTTATTTCATTAAAAAAATCGTTCCGTTCCATAAATTATTATTTATATATAAAGAAAAAATAAATATTGTTTAAGCATCTTCTTTCATTGTTTTAGCACTCACTAAAGTAACAAAACTTCTAGGGAAAAGACGAGTGATAAAAACAGTTAATTTATTTTTAAATCCGGTAATTAATAATTTTTTATTCTTTTTAGATGCTTTATAAGCTTTTAAAGCAACTTCTTTAGCTTCTAAAGGTTTAATTTTTTTAAATGTATAATCATTATGAGCATTTTTAACAAAATTTGAATTGAATGGACCTGGACAAAGAGTTAAAACATGAACATTATCTTTTTTAACTTCATAAGACATCGCTTCACTTAAAAGCAAGACATAAGCTTTTGAAGCGTGATAAGTACACATATAAGGTCCACTCATAAACCCAGCAATTGAAGAAACATTAATTATATGACCTTCTTTATTTTTGACCATATCTTCTATAAAAACTCTAGATAAAAATAATAAAGCGTTACAATCAACTTCAGTCATTTTAATTTGTTTATCAATATCCATTTTTATAAAGTCTTCTCTATCTCCAAACCCCGCTGAATTAACCAAATTATTAACAAAATATTTCTTATCTTTAACATATTTTTCTAATCTTTTTAATTCTTCAATTTTAGATAGATCACATTGATAAATATCAATAAGTAAGTTTTTATTTTTATTTTCTAAAGAAGTTTTAATTCTTTCTAATCCTTCTTTATTTATATCTACTAACAATAAATTATTATTATCTTTAAAATAAAGTTCACTAAATTCTTTTCCTAATCCACTAGCTGCTCCACTAATTAATGTTATTTTCATATTTTTTCACCTCTTTTTTAGATAATTCTATTTTAAAGAGATAAAATAAATAAAAAAAGATATTTTTCGATAAATATCGAAAAATCTATTATTTCTATTTTAAGTAGATTTATCTTTTTTTCCTTTTATATAAAATAAGTAATAGTTAATAAAGTTTAGCGTCTTTATTAACTATCCCAAAAGATAAATTCTTATTTATTAAAAAATAAAAGCGAGTAATAAATATTGGAATTTATCAAAAAAATATAAAATACCCTCTTAAAGAAAAAAGCTCTAAAGGATAACAATTTTAGAGCTTTTTTCATTAAAATCATTTTTAAATAATAAAAATTCTAATATAATAAATTTTTAAAGATAACTTTTCTTTAATTAATTTTATTTTAAATAGGAACAGTTTTACCATGTTTATTAGAGCAAGAAAAAAAGAAGAAATTGAATCGAGAAAAAAAGAAATCTGTGAATCTCTCGATTTATTATTCTGGGAAAAAAGTTTAAAAGATATTTCAATGCAAGAAATCGCAGATAATACTTCAATTTCAAGAACATCTTTATATTCTTATTATAAAAGTAAAGAAGAGATTTTACTTGATTCAATGATTAAACATTTAAAAGAAATCAACTTATCAATGAAAGATTTAGCAAATAAAGATAATTTATTAAAAGTTGAAGAAATGGTTGATGAGCTTTTTTTACTTGGTAAAAAACATCGTATCACTTTAAAGATTCTTTCTTCATCTTATTTTGATTTAGAAAAAAACGCTACCTTTGAACATTATCAAGAATTTCAAAAATTAATTCATGAATATAATGAATACATTCATTCTATTTATTTAAAATATCATAAAGATGCTAGCGAAGAAGAAATTAATCGAAAAAAATTCATTTTTGCATCTACTTTATATGGATTATATCCAATGACTAACTTAACCCCTAAACAAAAAGAAGCAATAATGAATGATGATAATAATTTTGAAATTGAATTAGAAAAACTAGGAAGATTAATAATTGAAAACTTCTTATATTAAAAAAATAACGGCCATATTAAGCCGTTTTTTCATAAATTTTTATATAAATTAGGTATTTATATAAAAGTTAAATCTAAATATTTTTTGGCATTGATTACCTATTTTGATACAGTTGCACCCCCCTAGATAATTTTGCACCTCCAAAACCTTTTTTGATGATTATGAAAATTTTAAGTGTTTTATTAAAAAACTGAATAGAACATTTTATTTGTAGCTTAATTTTTGTTTAATTCATTTTTTACCTTCTCAAACAATTCCATAATTCTACATGCCTTAATTACACACCCCAAATTAACCATTAAATTTGTTTCGGAAACAGGTAACGAGACGCATGGTATATCTTTAATAATAATTTTACCTTCAAAAGTTTGCGTTGGACCGGCATAAAGCACGCCTAATAAAAAATATTGTACAGACATACCAATGATTATTCCGTTTTCGCCTTTTTCTTTGCCTAATCCAGTTCTTCTTAAAAATACTGGCGAACCACTTGATCCACAGAAGCAAGCTATATCTATTAAAAATTCTTTTTTTCCATTATAATCGAATTTATATGAAGTAGCGGTTATCCCTCTTCTGGCAATCGGCTTATTGTTCACATCATCTATTAGTCCTATTGGATAACCAATCATGACAATATCTTCTATAGGATTTAATTCTTCTATGCTAGCATTAGGAATAATTAGACTTGTTTCTAAAGATAGACAATATAATTTAATTCCCTTCGATTGAGTATTATTTAATAAATCATTAACTAAAACAAAACATAAATCAACGTTTTTATCATCATGAAAAATAACTCGATTATCTAAATCATCAATATTAAATATAACTTTATCATTATCTTGTGGTTTATCATCCACCTCTTTCGAAATTTGAAATCTAGCTTTTTTAAATAAAGTTTCTTTATTAACATTTATGCAAACTACATGTTTATTAGTTACCAAAACTGTAATATTTTTATCATCAAATTTATAAGTCATAAAAAAGGATGTGCCTTTTGAAACAACTTTTTCATCGTAACATTCTAATTGTACAGTTGAATATATTAATTTATTTGATAAATCTTCTCCTATCATATTTTCTCCTTTTTACTTCATATAAAAATATAATAATTAATAAATATTTAATATTGTCAACAATTTTATTTTTAAACAAATTTTCACATATTCGATTTTAATCTAACTAATCACAAATTGAAAAAAACAGATGTTAATTCCAAACACTATTAATTGTTAAAATGGTAACAGGCATACCAATAATTTGTATGTCAAATTTAAGACTAGGTTCAACAATTGCTGAAGCGTTATGAATGCGGAAAGAAAACTGCCATCCTCCATCCATATATAATTCTAAAGTAGTTTTACTTCCAGGCTTAAAATCAAGATTTACTATTCTTGTTGGTAAATTGGCAATAGGAATGATTCTAATAGGCTTTTTTCTCTTTGATGGTTTGTTTAATGTTCCATGTAAATTAAAAGTTTGAATCTGAGATATCTTTTTAATATCTATACTAATCGCTTTATAAAAATCATATTCACCTAGCAAATATTCAACTAATTTTTTGGGGACATCATTGTCTAATAAAGATGACCTAATAATTTCATCTCTAAACGCTTCAAGTAGAGGCACATAAACTCCATCATCTTTATCGCTTATTTCACTCCATTTTCTATTTGCTTTCTTTTCTAATTCTAAATATTCAAAAATATTTAATACTATATTCCAATAATCCTCTGAACAAGGTACCTTAAACCATTTTTTACCAAAGTCAATATTTTTTGATAACCTACTGTGTTTAACTGCAAAATGATTATGTTTCAAACTTAATCCAATTTCCCATTTTATGTCTTTCTTGGAAATTACTAAATCACGTACATCTCCTTCTTCACCATTTTTATCACTTTGTAAATAAAGCGTTAATTCTGTACCATCATCATCAATCATCAATGGTTCCAAATCAGAAATTGTCTTGAAAACAGCTGAAGCACTTAATATCAATGAATTTTTCATTTGTTCATCTAAAGAGTTCCATGCATGTTGATCAGCGAAAAAAGAACTATTTTTAGTTACAATTACATTCTTAACTATTTTCAATAATTCATTATAAAAAATTTCTATGCAAGCATACTCAAAAGCTCTCCCATAATCATTACTTTTATTGCTCATTTTCATCTTCCCCTTTTATTATCTCTTTTATAGATAATGCGACTTCATAAGCTAAATTAACAGGAACTGCATTTCCTATCATTTTATAACCCATGTCTATATTTTCGTATAAAAACTTAAAGGAATCAGGAAAGCCTTGAATTCTAGCCACTTCTCTAACAGTCATTCTTCGATATAATTTTTCTTTGTCTTTCACAAATATCATTTTATTTGTGTCTATTTTAATCATTTTTGGTGCTTGTGGGTGTAATTGACATTGCCTTCCTGAAGCTTGAACAGTAAATGCTTGTTCATCCCAACTCTTAACTCTATTTCTGCTCATAAAAATTGTTGAAAAATCGCCAACAAAATATTCATTATTATTTATAGCATTTGGATTGTGATGATTCTTTTCTCCAGCAGATACAGCTGTGTCTTTTAAATCCCAAATAACATCTCTAAGAGTTAATTTATCTTCATCATTCGAAGTAGAGCCAACCGGAAACTTAAAGTTAGCATTCAAATCCTTCCTAAATCCAATATAAAAAACACGTTCTCTATTTTGAGCAACTCCATAATCTTTTGCATCGACTAAAGTTAATGTAACAGAATAACCTGTTTCATCAAAAAGTCGCAATATTTCTTCCACTGCCTTACTATGTCGTTTTGCTAACATACCACTAACATTTTCAGCAAGAAAAAATTTTGGTTTTACAGTTTTTAAAATTCTAATATATTCAAAAAATAATTGACCTCTAGGATCATCTATGCCCCTCAAAGCACCAGCTTCGCTCCAACTTTGGCAAGGAGGTCCTCCAATGATACCATCTACTTCTTTGTCAAATATTTCTTCGCTAATATTTCTAATATCACCCTCGATTAGCTTTGTTTTTGGATGATTAATTTTATAGGTTGGGCAAATTTTTTTATCGTATTCATTTGCTAAAATAATATCAAAACCAGCTTTTTCAAATCCTAAATCTAGTCCACCGCACCCACTAAAAAGACTTATTACTTTCATTTACATCAAACCTTTCTAAATTAATATTATTTTTTTCACAAAATTCAATAAATTTTCCTAAATTTACCATCTGTGGTTTAACATTAAAATCATTTTCCCGCTTAATTATAGTAGATATAGGTATTTTTGTTTCTTCTGCTAATTCTAATTGAGTTTTTCTTAATCTCATTCTTACATATCTAACTTTATCGCACCAATTCATAAATAAACTCCCCATAACTTATATTAACTTACCATTTATTATATTATAAAGTTATAATTTATCTCAAAAAAACATTTATAAGATTTACAAAAATAAAAAGTTTTTTGTGCTATAAAAAGTTTTGAGTGCAACTTACTAAGAACCTTTAGTTTCATCGTCTGTTCGGACTTTTTTGATTTTATATAAAATAGAGTCGAACCCCTACAAATTCCTACAAAAAAAAGGCTTGAACAGCAATTTCTACTGTATCAAACCATTGCTTTCAATATGGTGATCCGCCGGAGACTCGAACTCCGGACCCACTGATTAAGAGTCAGTTGCTCTACCAACTGAGCTAGCGGACCATTTGTTTCATTTAATCTTTATTTAATGCCTAATAAATATATCAAAATTTATTAGAAAAATAAAGATTAAATGAAAGTTAGACTAGTTTTTAAATAACTTCAAATATATTTAAGAAAAAGATTAATTATTAGTATCTTTTTTCTTATAAGAGAATAAACTTCTTTTATTAATTAAGAAATCTTCACCTAAAATATGAATTTTTTCTGTTTCACCAACAATTCCTGTTGATAAAGTAATTGTATCAATATTATTAAAACCTAATGAATGATAAAGCTTTAAAGCTTTATCATTAGAAGGATTTACTTCTATTTGAACTCTTCCTTGAGAAGGTAGAATTATTTTTTTAATTTCTTCTAATGCTAATGAGCCAAGTCCTTTACCTCTAAATTCTTTTTTAACATAAAGATATTCAATATTGTTGTTATAACCGTATTTTTCATTAACATAGATAAAACCTGCTATTTTATCATCATCCATAATAAGATAAGAATAACATTTTGGATTAAGTAAACGACGAATATCCTCTAAAATATCCGCTTTAGTAGCATCATAAAGTTGGGTAGTCCAAAAATCTTTCAACATAATTTGAAGTTCTTTTAAATCATCTAATTCGATTTCTTTTAAATGTCTTTTCATTTTTTTCTATTCCTCCTTTTTTAACACTATTTACAATCTTAACATATTAAAAATTGGGTTTCTAATTTAATGATAATATTTTTAACATTCAAAATTTTCTTATAACGTGAAAACAAAAAAGTAGGATAAATAAAGTCATTTTAAAAAATAGTCTAATTAATTTTTCCACGTGGAAATAATATTTAGAATATTAAATTTATAATATTTAATATTAAAAATTAATTAGGTTTATCTTTATTTTCATCATTATTTATTTTACTTTTTTTCTTTTTTATTAAGTATCTAAGTAAAATAATCAATAAAAAAATTAAAGCTAAACCTAAAGTAATATAAGCTAAAATTCTAGGAATTGAGAAATAATCAAATCCGCCGTTATTATTATCATTAACTTCTAAAAAAATATTAATTAGATTCATTAAGATTATCTTTAACTTCATATAATTCTCCATTTTCTAATTTATAAGTAATATCAGCGATTCTTGAAGTTGATTCTTTATGAGTAATAATGATTATACTCATATCTTTTTTTATTGTTTTTAAAGAATTTAAGAATAAAACTTCATTTTCTAAATCAATATTAGCAGTTGGCTCATCCAAAAGTAATAATTTTGGTTTTCTTAATATAACTCTAGCTAATCCTAATCTTTGTTTTTCTCCTAAAGAAATATTTAATTTTTGAGGGTCTATAACAGTATTTAAATTATCTTTTAAAGAAAATACAAAATTATATATCGATGCTTTTTTTAAAGCATCGATAATTTCTTCGTTACTAGCATTTAAAGAAGCAATTTTTAAATTATTTAAAATAGTATCATTAAATAAATAGGTAGATTGTGAAAACATTGTAACGTTATCTAATAACGAAGAAGTATTAATATTATCAATAGGAATATCGTTATATTTAATCATATTTTGATCTTCAATTTTATAATATCTAATCAAAAGTTTAAGAAGTGTAGATTTTCCTATTCCAGATTCACCTTTAATAACGATAATTTTATTTTCGTTTATATTTAAATTAATATTTTTTAATACTTCTTTATCCGCATTGTTATATTTAAATGATAAAGAATTAACTTTTACACTTTTATAATCTAAAGTAGTACCGTCATTAACTTCGTTTAAAGATGCTTTTTCATCCAATAAATCTAAAATTCTATTTCCACTTGAAAAAGTTTGAACAAGATTTAAAGGTAGAGCACTTAAAGCAATTAAAGGTCCAAAAGAAGATAAAGAAATAACAACTCCAATAATTAATTCATATGGTTTTATAAATAAAGTAGAAGTTATAGACGAATAAGAGTTAATTAAAAACGAAACTAAAATTATACTTAAAGCTGAAAGAATAATCATCGAAGAAGAAATTGCTTTAAAAATTGAAGCCTTATTATTTGATTTAACACGTTTTTTATCAAGCGAAGAAGATTTTTCATCGATAATTTTAGCTTTTTCATCAATTCTATTAAAAAATTTAAGTTCTTTAATTCCTTTTAAAGCATCTAAGAAGAAAGAATTAAATGAGGCGAGTTCATAACGATAACTTCTTCCATCTTTTTCTAATACCTTATAAGAAATTATAGGAATAATTACACCAACTAAAATATAAAAGAAAAGTAAAACAAAAGATAAAATAAAATTAGTTAGTAAACCTAAAACTATTAAATTTACAACACTTACGATTAATGCAATAAGAGTTGGAGAAACAGTATGAGCATAAAAAACTTCTAAAGTTTCAATATCAGAAGTAATCATTTCCATCATATTTCCTTTTTCTTTATCATCGATATCGCTAATTGATAAACTTTCTAACTTTTTAAAAACTTTATGACGAATTATTGCTAAAATTTTAAAAGCAATATAATGGTTAGAATATTGTTCAAAATATCTAACAATTCCTCTTAAAATTCCACAAATTACTATAATAATTAAAAGATTTGTAAAAGAAATAGATATTTCTAATCCAAGTAAAGAAGATAAAGCAATTACACTTAAAGTAGAAATTGAAACAGCTAACAAATTTCCAATCGCCCCATTTATAACGGCTAAAAATAAAACAACAACAAACTTATCAACAAGTTTTAATAAAGAAAGAATAACTTTAAAAACACTTCTTTTTTTCATAAATTAAAGTAATCCTCCTTCTTTTTGTAAATCATAGATCTTCTTATATTCATTATTTTTATTTATTAATTCATCATTTTTTCCTTTAATTAAATGGTGAGATGAATCAATAAAGAAAATTTCATCAGCATTAACAATATTTTTAAATGAATGCGAAATAAAAAGAATAATCGAATCTTTTTTTAAAGAATAAATTATTTCTCTAATGACATCTTCACTTTCTTTATCTATTGAAGAAGTCGCTTCATCAAATATATAAAAATCTCTTTTTTTAACGAGATTTATTGCTAAAATCAATCTTTGTTTTTCTCCTCCGCTTAAATTAGAAGAGTCTTCTTTAATTTTATAATTAACACCTTCTTTATTTTTTGTAACTAAATAATCTAATTTAACTAATTTTAAATAATGTAAAATCTCTTCTTCACTAATATCTTCTTTAATTAGTTTAAAGTTATTTAAAATTGTGTCGTTAAAAAGATAAGAATCATAAGAAATATAACAAATATTTGAATAATATGAATCTAATTTAATTTTATCAAAATCAATATCGTTTATTTTTATATCGCCTTTATCAATTTTTTCATCTTTAATTAAGATTTTAGTTAAAGAAGATTTTCCACTTCCTGAAAGACCAACTAAACCATATAGTTTATTTTTCGTTAATAAAAAAGAAATATCGTCTAAAACAAGTTTAGGATTATCATCTTTATATGAAAAAGAGACATTATTAAAGTTAATTCTATCAATTGAAGCTAAAACTTCTTCTCCTTCGCTAATATTTTCTTTATTTAAAATATCTAAAATTTTATTTCCGGCAGTTTCGCCATTCATCGCCATATGAAAAGCGCTACCTAAACTTCTTAAGGGTAGAAAAAATTCGGCACCAACTAAAATAATAAATAAGACTAAATAAAATGAATCAATTAAATAATTATTATAATAACAATATAAAGAAACAACGATTCCTATCGCACTTCCTCCATAAGCAACTAAATCCATGATTGTAGTAGAAAATAGTTGCATTATTAAAACTTTCATCGTTATTTTTCTAAATTCTTCATTATTATCATCAAGTTCTTTTCCCTTTATAGAACTAGCTTTAAAAAGTTTAAGTTCTTTTAATCCATTTAAAGCATCTAAAAAAGATCCACCCATTTTTATATATTTATCCCAATAAACATTAAAAATCTTTTTAGCGTATTTACTCATTAATATAATTGAAAGAGGGATAAGTGGAATACAAATTAAAAATATTATCGCTACAATATAATTTATAAATAAAAAGATAATAAAAAGAATAATTGGAGCGATTAAAGCATAAAAAAATTGAGGAATATAAACAGTATAATATAAATTTAATTGTTCAATTCCTTCAACACCAAGTTGAGATATTTCACTTACCTTCTCTTTAGATGTTTTCCCTAACTTATTAAACAGGTCACTTCTTAATTTAATTAATATTTTAGAAGCGAATTTATTAATATTTCTATCTACTAAAATAGATAGAATTATTCTTATAGTTACTACTAATAATATCGATAATATAGAGAAAATTATCATATTAGAAGTATTATTATTTCTTAAATCAAAAAAGAAAGATAATGAATAAATAATTAATGATGTAATAAATAAAGACAAAAATAAAAGAATGATGTTTAAAATTACTATATAAACAATATAAATCTTATTTTTACATAAAAGTTCAACTAATCTTTTATTAATCATAAATATTTAAAAACCTTAAAAACATATTATTCTTCATCAATAACAACTTTATTTTTACTTAACTTTTCTTTTTCGATATCAATATTTTTTCTTAGTTTTAAATATGTTTTTTTATCAACAGTTTTAATTTTAAAAATAAAGTAAGTGTATTTTAAAATAACTAAAATCATTAAAATGATTGAAACAGTTAAATTATTTACGATAAACATCGTCATAATAATCATTAAACTTACAAAAGAAAGTAAAATTAACTCTCCATAAATAGTCATAACTTTATTTTTAGAAAAATTTTCTAAATATTTTTTATAAATTTTAGAAGAAAGAAACCAATCGTTAAATCTTTTTGATCCTTTCATAAAGAAAAAAGATGTTAAAAGTAAAAATGGGGTTGTTGGAAGGATTGGAAGAATTATCCCTAAAACTCCAATACCTAAACAAATAAATCCTAAAATAATGCATATAATACGAAGAATTTTTGATTTTAACATAACTTAACTACCTACTTTTCTTTTACCATTTTTTTATTTTTTCTAGATTCAATTAAATGTTTTATAGCAAGTAAAGGATGATAAATTAGCATCCTTGGTCCACTAAAACGCATAACTTTTTTAATTAATTCTTTATGAACTTTGTCATAACAATGAATTTTACAATTTGAACAAAAAGGTTTGTTATCTTTAAAAGGACATAAAGATAAGCGATAGGCGCAATATTTTTTTAAATCTTCTTTTTCACTTTCCATAGACTTATCCTTTTTAATTTTCTTTTTGTAATAAATATCGATCATTAAATTAACAACTTCTTTTTCTTTATATATCTTCATAAAACAAATGTTAGTTAAATCTAACATGCTTTATATTATTATAAAAGTTAGTTGAAGGCAACGAAAAAAGTAAGTTGGTGCTAACATTTAAAAAAATAAATGTATAAAAAATTAAAACGTGAAAACTTTTAATAGTGACAGACTTGTTGTTATTCAAAAAAATAGCTAAAAAAATTCCACGTGAAAATTTACTTAATTGATACTAATTTAATACTACTTTTTGACTTAAAATAGCTTAATAAAATTGCAAATTTTTATAGTAAAAAATCTCCACAAATCTTAATAAAAAAATAATGAACAAAAGACTTTTTTTGATGTATGATAATACTTGTTAGTGCTTAAGAAGCATTTAAATTTTGTAACACTTTAATAATATAATTATTAAAAAAGTGTTTTAACAACCACTCATTTATTTATATGAAAATAGCCGGGATTCAAAAACTTACACTACTCGATTTTCCAGGACTAATGGCTGCAACAATCTTCACTAATGGATGCACCTTTATGTGCCCATTTTGTCATAATAGTGCCTTAGTTATCGATTCTTCTTTAAATGAATTAATCGATGAAAAAGAGATATTTGAATTCTTAGAATCAAGAAAAGGTAAATTAGATGGAATTTGTATTAGTGGAGGTGAACCACTTCTTCAAAATGACATAATCGATTTTATAAAAAAAGTAAAAACAATGGGTTATAAAGTAAAACTTGACACTAATGGCTACTTATTCCCAAAACTTAAAGAAATAATTGATTTAAATATTATCGATTATGTTGCAATGGATGTTAAAAATTCTATTAAAAAATATCCTTTAACTTGTGGAATGAATAAACTTTTTACTGATAATATCTTAAAAAGTATCGCTTATTTAAAAGAAAATCATGTTGATTATGAATTTAGAACTACAATTGTTAAAGAATTACATGATTTTGATGACATTAAAGAAATTGGCGAACTTTTAAAAGGTGCAAAAAGATATTATCTTCAACAATTCGAAGACAGTGAAAATAACATTAAAAAAGGATATTCAGCTCACGATATAGAAACCTTAATAAATTATAAAAATTATTTAAATTCTATTAATATTTATACAGAAATTCGTGGTATTTAAAGGAAGGAAAGGAGAAATTATGTATAAGGTCATAAAAAGAGATGGCAAAATAACATCATTTGACATTAACAAAATATCAAATGCAATCGCACTTGCATTTGATAGTGTTTCAAGAGAACATGAAAAAACTCAAATTGATTTACTTGCTCTTTTAGTTACATCTAAATTTGATTCTAAAATCAAAAATGGATTTATTGCTGTTGAAGATATCCAAGATTTAGTCGAAGAAACTTTAATGGAAAGTGGTTTTGCTGATGTTGCAAAATCTTATATTCTTTATAGAAAGAAAAGAGAATCAATTAGAAACATTAAAGCTACTACTTTAGATTATAAAAAGACCGTTGATCAATATTTAGATTCAATCGATTGGAGAGTTAAAGAAAATTCAACTGTTACTTATTCAATTGGCGGCCTTATTCTTTCTAATAGTGGTGCAATTACTGCTAATTATTGGTTACATGAAATCTATGATCAAGAAATAGCCGATGCTCATCGTAATGCTGATATTCATATTCACGACTTATCAATGTTAAGTGGATATTGCGCAGGATGGTCTTTAAAACAATTGATTAAAGAAGGTCTTGGTGGAGTTAGAGGAAAAATTACTTCTGCTCCTGCAAAACATTTAGCTACTTTATGTAACCAAATGGTTAACTTCTTAGGAATTATGCAAAATGAATGGGCAGGTGCTCAAGCTTTCTCTTCTTTTGATACTTATCTCGCTCCTTTTGTTAAAGCTGATAATTTAACATATGAAGAAACCAAAAAATGTATCGAATCTTTCGTTTTTGGTCTTAATATTCCTTCAAGATGGGGTACACAAGCTCCATTTACTAACATTACTCTCGATTGGGTAGTTCCTTCTGATTTAGCTGAAGAATATTGTATTGTTGGTGGAAAACTTTTGGACTTTAAATATAAAGACTGTAAGAAAGAAATGGATATGATAAATAAAGCATTCCTTGAAACAATGATTGAAGGCGATGCTAACGGAAGAGGATTTCAATATCCAATCCCAACTTATTCAATTACAAGAGATTTTGATTGGAGCGAAACCGAAAATAACAAACTATTATTTGAAATGACCGCTAAATATGGCACTCCTTACTTCTCAAATTATATCAACTCTGATATGAAACCAAGCGATGTTAGAAGTATGTGCTGTAGATTAAGACTTGATTTAAGAGAATTAAGGAAAAAAAGTGGCGGTTTCTTTGGAAGTGGTGAATCAACAGGAAGTGTTGGTGTAGTTACAATTAACCTTCCTCGTATAGCATATCTTTCAAAAGATAAAGAAGATTTCTATAATCGTTTAGATAAATTAATGGATATTTCCGCTAGAAGCTTAAAAATTAAAAGAGATGTCATTACCAAACTTTTAGATGCTGGATTATATCCTTATACAAAACACTATTTAGGAACATTTAAAAATCATTTCTCAACAATTGGACTTGTCGGAATGAATGAAGTTGGTTTAAATGCTAAATGGTTACAAAAAGATTTAACTCATCAAGAAACACAAGATTTCGCTGTCGAAGTTTTAAATCATATGAGAGATAGACTTGTTCAATATCAAGAACAATATGGCGATTTATATAACCTTGAAGCTACTCCAGCCGAATCTACTTCTTATCGTTTAGCAAAACACGATAAAGAAAAATATCCAGATATTAAAACTGCAACAAGTGATTGTAATACTCCATATTATACTAACTCATCTCATCTTCCAGTTTCCTATACTGATGATGTATTTAGTGCACTTGATGTTCAAGATAGACTCCAAACTTTATATACATCTGGAACAGTTTTCCATACCTTCTTAGGCGAAAAATTACCTGATTGGAGAGCTACAGCTAATTTAGTTAGAAAAATTGCTGAAAATTATCGTCTTCCTTATTACACAATTTCTCCAACCTATTCAGTATGTAAAGATCATGGTTATATCGCTGGAGAAGTCTATGAATGTCCACATTGCCATAAACCTACTGAAGTTTATTCTCGTATTACTGGTTATTATCGTCCAGTTCAAAACTGGAATGCAGGTAAAGCTCAAGAATTTAAAGAAAGAAAAACCTATAACATTAATACTTCAGTTTTAAAACATAAAGGTGTTTTAAATGAAGAAAACGATGCTTCATTAACTTCTTCAATTAAAAATGATGATATTAAAAAAAGTAATGAAGTTAAATTAGAAACAGAAAAAAACGAAGCAACAAATGAAAATACATTTAAATTATTTGTAACTTCTACTTGTTCTAATTGCAAAATGGTTAAAGAAATCTTAAAAGAAAAAGATATTTCTTTTATCGAAATCGATGCTAATAAAAACCAAGACTTAGTTAATAAATATAATGTTATGAGTGCTCCTACATTAATTGTTAATAATAATGGTAAAGAAGAAGCAATCACTTCATTATCAAATATCGTTGATTATATCGATAATATTAAATAGTTAAATATAAAAATAAAGGCTTATCTATCATCTAGATAAGCCTTTTTCATTAATAAAAAATTTAAATTATTTAATAATTTTCTTTAATTCTTCATTAATTTCTTTTAATCCATTTATTATTACTTCATATTCGATCGGATTCCATTCTAAAGCATAACCATTTTTTAAATAATCTTCTTTAAAAGTATCTTCTTTAATCAATTCATCGATTAAAGAAGTAATTTCCATACCATCAAATGCCGAATAACAAGTGACATTATTTTGTCGATCTTTTCTAACATTATTAAATAAATCGACAAAATTCGAATCTAATTTTATAAAAGGATAAATCTTATATAAATCATAAATATGACGTGATTGTCTGTCTAATTTTTTAGAAATATGATAATCACAAATCGCAAATAATTTATCTACAAATGTCCTCTCTAATTATTGAGTTTTAAGTTTAAAACCATCAATCTCAAATATTTTTATCGCATCATAGTAGTTATTATTTTTTAAATAAGTCATAATTAAAGATTCAATATAATTTTCTTCAGTTGGATAAGAATCAGATTGAAAAGCAGCTTCAACAATTAAATCTTGTTTTAATCTTTCATCTAAAAAAGTTTTTTGATATTCAAAAATATATCTATTGAAAGATCTTCTGCTTCTTGTATCTTCTAAATCTGTTATTTTTCCTATTTTCCTACCAACCTCTAAAATGTTTTTTTGATATTTCTTTTTTTCCAACAGTCAACAAAATAAGTGGATAACTTAAATCAATATCTTCAGAAAAGCGATCGATTATTTTATAAGCTTTAAATAAACAAGTACCACCTTTAAAAATGTAATTATCATCAATTTTTATTAATTCATTTAAAAAGTAAGTGACATAATAATCTTTTTCAACAAAAGCAGGAGGAATATTTAAAGACTTGCTACATAAATTAATTGCATTTTTAAATTCTTCTTTTTTTAAGTGTAAATTCATATATTAAACCACTCCTTATTAATTTATCCATAGTGGATTTTGGAAAATATTTAATATAGTCTTCAACATCTTTCCTTGAAAGTTTTTCTCTTTTTATGTATTTAATGAGTCCTTTTATTATCTCTTCGATGTAAGAATCACTAATAAATCTAAAAACATCTAAAAATTGTAGAATTTTAAAGTTATCTTTATTAATTGTAACTTTACTTTTATTTAATAAAGCGGTGCGACGTTTTTTATAAAAAACAAAACGTTTTTTTGAAGAAGTATTATTCGTAACTATATTAGGAATTGCAACTATTTGTTCAGATAAGCCAATAGAATTTAAAAAAGTAAAACCAGTATAAAATCCATATATTTCTTCGCCGTTAGAAATATATTTTTTATATATGATTTCATCAATATTTAAGGTTGATTTACCAAATATAGTTTCTGTAGGTAAATAATAAACACCTTGAGAATATCTGCTTATTTTATCTTTCTTTTCAAGAGTATATAAAAGTTGCTTAAGATTTTTATTCTTAAGTTCATCTTTTTCTTTTAATTCAGATACAATAATTGGTTTATTATACCCATAATTTGTTTCTAAATACGAATAAAGAGTCATTTCTACCTCCAAAAATATTTTACTTTTTTTACCTTTATAGTCAAATAAAGTAAAACTTATTGTTTAGACTATATTTTTATATATTTAACTTTGTTAAATATATAAAAATATATATCAAATGTCAAGGAAAAAAGAAAAATAAGATAAAATAATTATAAATAACCATTTTTGTATGAATAACTTGTCTCTATTTAATAAAAATATTAACTTTTAATTCTTTTTCTTCAATTTTTTTCTATTTTTAAACCATTTCTTCTATAAATAAAAATTGTATAATTCTTTATATAAAGGTTAAAAAAGATGGATATAAAAGAAATAAACGAAAAAATTATCGAACTTCAAGATATAAAAGCTTCTTTTTTTAAAAAGCTTAAAATAAGAAAAGAAATTAATGATTTATATGAAAAAAGAGATCTATTATTAATTAATAAAAATCAAGTTTTAAACGAATTAAATAAGATATTAAATGAAGGTTCTTTAAATGAATTAAACAATTTTTTAAGAAATCATGAAGATTATTATGGAAAAACATTTATTAAAGAGTGTGAGAACTTTGATCCAACTATAAAAGAAATCATTTATTATTTATATTTATTAAAATATGTTAAACTTGACTTAAAAAGAAAAGAAAAGATAGAAGAATCGCTTAAAAATGCTAAAGGAGATTCTACCCTATATCAATTAGGCAATAAATCGATGTTAAAATTAACAAACTATTTAATGAATAAATCGATGGAATTATTTATTGAACAAATTAAAAACCTTGATTCTATCGATCATTTTGCGCTATATGAAATATTTAAAGATGATTGATTAAATAAATAGATAAAAAATAAATTACTTATATATAACTAATCCCTCTTTTTTAATTATTTTTTCTTTGATTTCATAATTAGATGATAATAATAAAGAATTATTTTCATTTAAAAGAGAATAAATATTTATATCTTCGTTAGATAAATTAATTAATTCATTAATAATTATTTCTTTATCGCTAAATTTATTATAAATAAATACTTTTAATAATTTATATTCGTTTAAATAATCCATCTTAAAAGAATAATCTTCATTATTTAAATCTAATGTTTTATGAATATCAATTAAAGATTTAATAAAAATAAACCTATTTTTATTCCGTTTATTTTTATCCCAAATAAACATTTTTCGACAATCAGGATCATTATTTCCATCTAACCCTATTTCATCCCCATAATAAACCATTGGAGTACCAGTATATAAAAAGAGCAATGAATAACCGATTAATGCTAAATTTTCATTCATTTTACAATCATTTATAAAACGAGCTTTATCGTGAGAAGACACTAAATTTAAAGCATTATGTAAACTAGCATCTTTATATCTAACTAATAATTCATTTATTCGATAAATAAATTCAACTTCATCAATCCTTTTATATCCTAATAAATCAATTAAAACACTTGTAAAAGGATAATTCATTACACTATCAAATTCACTTCCATCATCGAGTGAAAGATGAGCATTATGCCAATTTTCATTAATTAAAAAGACATTTTCATCTTCTTTTTTTAATTCAAATCTTAATTTTTTAAAAAATGTATGAGCTATTTCATCAGCAACATCCATTCTATATCCATCGACCTTATAATTTTTTAAATAATATTTACATATATTAATAACGTATTCTTCGACTTCCTTATTTGATAAATTTAGTTTAGGCATATATTTAGCAAATCCAAAAGTTTCATAATTTACATTCTTTAAATCAATTTGATCATCATTATTATGAATAATAAACCATGAATAATATTTACTCTTCTTTCCTTTTTCTATAACATCTTTAAAAATAGGTGAATAATATGCCACATGATTAAAAACTCCATCTAAAATAATTAAAATATCCCTTTTATGAGCTTCTTCAATTAATTCTTTAAAGCTAGTTTCATCACCAAAATCTGTAGCGATTTTATAATAATCATAAGTTTCATATTTATGATTACTATAAGATTCAAAAATTGGGGTTAAATATATAGCTGATATCCCTAATTCATCTTTTAAATAATCCAATTTTTTTATTATCCCTTTTAAATTTCCACCTGCAAAAGTATCTTTTAAAATTTTGTCATTATCGCCCCAAATGATATTTATTTTATCATTTATTCCTTTTCCTTCTTCTTTTTCGCCATCAAAAAATCTATCAACAAAGATTTGATAAAAGATACGATTATTAAATTTTTTATTAACTTTAACAATATCTATTTTATTTATATAAGGAAGCTGAAAATAATCAAAATCACATTTATCAAAATCATATTCTTCATTAACTAATATATTATTTTCACTATAATAATAAAAATTATCATTATTATCTAAAAGCTTAAAAATATAACCAATTCTTACATCTTCTACTTTTAAATAAATATAGTAATAATCATTATATTTAGTAGAAATTTTATTTTTAATTTCTACTAAATATCTTTCTTTTTTAAATAAATATTTAGAGTTATATAATAGATAAATATTTTTAATATCATCATCTTTTTTAGTTTTCAAAGTAATTTTTATAATATTTTCTTTTATAGGATATGAATAATTTGATTCACATTCATGATTAAGTGCGCTTATTTCCATAAATAAATATTCTTCTTTCTTCCTTTAAAAATTATATAGAAAAATGTAAGTTTGTTTAATATTAAGTTAATTATTTTTAGTTTTAGTTTTATCAATAATTATTATTTAAAAACTCATAAAGTTCACTTTTAAAAGATATAAAGTGAACTTTATATAATAATCTATATAAATAAAACTTAATTTTGATATTAAATAGATAAATAAAAATAAAAGATAAAAATATAAAAAAGAAATAAAAAGAAGAAAAAAATAAATTAAATATTATTCCTTTATTAATAATAAATTCATTGGATGAATCATTCTTATCTTTAATAACTACTTCATTAATAATATTAAAGTAAGTTAAAAATAAAATAGTTAAAGAAAGAATAATAAGAAAGAAAGATGCGATTAAAAATATGATTATATATAAATCATATTTTAATAATCTAGTTTTTAAATTATCTAGTTTTAGTTTAACTACTTCTTTATTCATTTATATTTGTTATCTTAATATAAATTTATCATTTTTTCTTTTTATTTTTATAACCTAGAACATCTAAAAGATATTGATTATGTAACCAAAAACATTGTTTTGTATAAGCTTTAACTCCCGTTAATTTATCAGGAACTGGGAGAATCGCAACATCATTACCATCCCTTCCATGCGGTCTTATATGAAAATAATAATTATTCTTCATTTTTGGAAAATTGTTTAATCTGACTGTGTTTCCATTTTTGTAAGTTTTAAAACCAGAAACGATATTTCCGCTTAATAAAACCTTCTTTAATTCATCAAATACTTTTCTTCCTTCAGTTTCGATTATTTCCTCTGGAATTTTATAAAAACAAATTCTTTTAAAATAATAATCATCGTTTTTATGTTCAAAAATAAAGAAAATAAAAGTTTTTTGAATTAAAGTACAATAGAAATTGCTATCTTCAAACTTAATTTCAACAATATCAGTAAAATTAAAGTATGGAAAAGAAATACTTTCCTTCATTTTTCCATTTTCTTCAATTCTTACCGCTTTAACTTCATAATTGCCTTTTTTAATTTCTTCAGCATTGTTAATATTTTTAACACCAAACATTCTAGAAACCAAACGATTAAAATCTTGCAAAGAATTTCCTTCTACATTTAAAGTTTTTTTAAGTTCAGAAAAACTCTTTCCTAAATAAGGTTTTATTTTCTCATTTATTAAATACTCAAAAGGATATTTAGCAAAATCTTCACCAAAAAAGCTCATCCCTTCTTTATGAAAAATATGTTCTTTAATAACTTCGTTTAAGTAAGATTGTTTAAATGCAAATCTTCTTTTTTTAGCTAATACAGATGAAAAAGGTTGTTGAACCAACGGTTCATTTTTTCCTCCGGTTGTGGCCGCGACCAAATACTTAGTTGAGCCTTCATGAAGTTCTTCAGCTTTCCCATCTAAAATGTATTGTCTAATATTAGCGTAGTCTTTTTTTATAACAACTAAATCTTCTGGTTTAATAATGTTTAGAAAAGAACCCTTTATTTTATAGTCTTTTTCTTCGATTTTATCGTCAAATTTATAAAGAACAATGAGCATTTTTTCCATTTTTTCTTTTAAATCAGAATGATCAAAATCTTGTTTAGCAAGCGTTTCATAATCTATAGTTTTTATTGACAATCTTTCTTTTGCAGCAACTTCTTTATTCTTATTTATTCTAATTGCAGTTACTTTTAACTCAATCCCTAATTTATCGAAATCAGCTTTTGGGCTGCTATTAATCGGATATTTAAAAACGCCCTCTTCCACAATATGACCAAATTTACCTTTATTTTTTGGTGTATCTAATCTTCTATTTACATCAAGCTCTCCAAAAGTATGCCCGTAGGCCTTTGCTAAGAGATCAAACAACTCTTCGACACTATTATATTCAGGTTTTTTATTTTCACTCATAAGTATAATTATTTTAACACAATGTCACTATTTTTTTATCTTTGATCTTTACAAATTTCATTTGATCAATTAAACTAAATAGCGTAAAATTATCTTATGGAAAAAACAGTTGTCGAATTATTTGCAGGAGTTGGTGGTTTTAGGATTGGATTAAATCACATAAAAAGAGAAAATAAAAGTTACTCCGAAGAAAATAACTTTGAGTTTTTATGGGTAAATCAATGGGAACCTTCAACAAAAACTCA
Source organism: uncultured Bacilli bacterium (assembly GCA_944372115.1). GTDB lineage: Bacteria > Bacillota_I > Bacilli_A > RFN20 > CAG-826 > Onthovivens. Next base: position 4,537 of record CALVYH010000006.1, on the reverse strand, counting down.
AGAAGCCTTTGATTGTTATAAAACTCATTTTGGCAACGAAAAAAATGAATTAATTAACAAAGATATTTCTTTAATTAGCAAGAAAGACATACCAAATCACACTTTGCTTGTTGGTGGTTTCCCGTGCCAAGATTATTCTGTAGCACATTCTTTAAAACACGAAAAAGGGATTGAAGGAAAAAAAGGTGTTCTTTGGCGGCAAATTTATGAAGTGCTACTTACTAAAAAGCCTCCATTTGTTCTTTTAGAAAATGTTGACAGATTATTAAAATCTCCTTCAAAACAAAGAGGAAGAGATTTTGGTATTATCCTTAAAAGTTTCGATATTGCTGGTTATTTCGTCCAATGGAAAGTTATTAATGCCGCTGATTATGGCATGCCTCAAAGACGTAGAAGAATTTATATTTTTGCATCAAAAAAATCAACAAAATATAGTAAAAAAATGAAGAAAAAAGATATTTTAGAAATATTAAATAATGAGTCAATTTTCGCAAAAACTTTTAAAGCTGAACAAATTTTAAATTATAAAGAGTATGATTTAACAATTTATGATAATCAAGTAGACGTTTCTACTGATTTTAAAGCCTCGTTTGAAAATTATGGAATAATGATGAATGGGAAAATTTATACATCAAAATATATTCCAGTTGTTGAAGAACCTATCAAATTAAAACAAATAATCGAAAAAAACGTCGATGAAAAATATTTTTTATCAACAATAGACCAGGAAAAATTTAAATATTTAAGAGGCAGTAAAAAAATAGAAAGGCAAAGAAATGATGGGACAACCTACTTTTATTCTGAAGGCTCAATGTCACCATATGATTCATTAGATTTACCAGGAAGAACGATGTTAACAAGCGAAGGTACTATAAATAGAAGCACACATATAATTTTGGATCCCGAAAAAAATAAATTAAGAAAATTAACACCTATCGAATGTGAAAGATTAAACCAATTCCCAGATAATTGGACCGAAGGAATGCCTGATAGAAAACGTTATTTTATGATGGGAAATGCACTTGTAACTGGAATTATTTCTAAAATTGGTGATGAAATATATAAAATTATCGACAAAGAAGATTAATACACCCCTTCAATATCAATATTAAAATTTCTTTTATCAAATGTTTCAAAAACATCATTAAATAATTCTTGTTCCTCTTTTGTTAACCTTTCAAAAGGAAATATAATTTTAAAATTAAATTTAAAAATGTTCTCCAGTTTTAAATTTAAAGCTTTAAACATTAATATTTCCTCTTCTTTTGCAATTAACACTATTTCATTTAAGATATTCCCTACATAAACTAAAAACTTTAATAAAACATCCTTAAATTTATTAATATTTGTTAAATAAAACATTAAATCATTTCTATTTATACTCGTTAAAATAGTTAAATGATTATTATCGTTTTCATCTTTACTTTTTAATAAAGCTTTTACTTTAAAAGAATCATTTGTTTCTTTATTAATTAATTTGTTATAAGTTTTTAATATAGAAGCTTCTTCTTTATTAAAAACTTTAACAAATATATAGGTATAAACAAGTTTACTAGTGAATGGAAGGTCGATAAAAAGAAAAGGTAATGTATTATTGTTAATTAGTTGATATAACATCTCTTTTAATTCGTTCATATATTCATTTTAATGTTAAATAAAATAAATTTTATTTAACTAATTATATAATAGAAATTTATAATATAAATATATAAATTATTATTTAATTAATAGAAGGATATATAAATATGTTTGCTAATAATATTAAAACTATTTCTACTTTATTAATATCGTTATTAGAAATATCTAATACTTCATTTTTATATTATTTTCTTTCATATATTTATCTATTTATGATAGGAAGCATGATTGGTTATATTTTAGAAGTATTATTTAGAAGATTTGTTTCAATGAAAAGATGGATTAATCCAGGATTTTTAAAAGGACCTTATTTACCTTTATATGGTTTTGGGACATGTATATTATATTTTTTAAGTGATTTAGGAATTAGATATATCTCTTCTTTATCTTCCTTACCTTCTTATTATTCATTTTTTATTAATTTAAGTAATATAGAAATTAATGGGAACCTTAATTTCTATATTACTAGTTTAATAATTATATTAATTATAGGAATATCAATGACTTTAATAGAATTAATTGCTGGAATTATATTTATTAAAGGATTACATATTAAACTATGGGATTATTCATCACTTAAAGGTAATTATAAAGGTATAATCGCTCCATTATTTTCATTTATTTGGATGATGATAGGAGCTTTATATTTTTTCTTTATTCATCCTCTTATTTATGAAATGATTAATATTTTTAATAATCATTTATTAGGTTTAACCTTTATTTTAGGCTTATTTAGCGCAACATTTTTAATCGACTTTTATAATTCAATGAAATTATCTTTATCTTTAAATAAAGAAGCAAAAGCAAAAAATATTCTTATTGATTTTGAAAAATTAAAGTTAAATACTAAAAAATATAAACTTAAAGTAAAACGAATTGAAGAAATTAAAAAGATTTTAGATGAAGCTAGTCAACCTTTAAAAGAAAAAATAACTAAGTTTCATAATGAAGCAAGAAGACATTTATATATAAATAATGAAATTCCTACTAAAAGTGCTAAAGAAATTGATGAAACTCCAAGAATGAAAAAAGAAAGATTAGAAAAAGAAAATAAGAATGAAAATATAAATTCTAAATAAAATGATTTTTATAATTTTTATTTCAATCACATTTTATGAAGGAATTGTTAAAAATTTGGTAAATAATCTAATAAAAAATCAACTATATTTATAAATAAGATATTATTTTCATCATACCTTTTAATAAAATAAATGACTTGATTTCTCTATTCAATACATCATTATTATTTAAAACTATATTTTTAGAATATATTTTTATAGCTTTTATATTATCTTCTCCATAATCTTTATTAGATAACATAACCATATTTAAAGATTTAGCATAATTATTAGTAGCTTTAACTTCAACTAATAATGGATAATCATTATTTCTTATAACAAAATCAATTTCTAATGATGAAGCGTATAACACATTTGATTTGTATTTTTCTCTTTTAAGACCGTTATTTATGGATTAATTCATTCTTCTTATTTATCAAATCATCAATTTTTAATAGTAGATAAAAAATAAAATAAAAGCATACAGACATACTTAATAATTATTTGTAATGAAATCTGTCTGAATAAAAAATTAAAATTCATCTGATTGTTTTCTTTAAATTTGTATGAATTAAAGTATAAAAAACGTATGAATTGAATTGTAAAATGTGTAAGAATGATTTAAAATTATATTAGTTGAGGAGAACAAAATGCAAATTAACGGATATAAGAAAAGAATTATAGACTCAAAAATTGATCAATATTTAAAGGTTTTTGGCTCAATATTAATTGAAGGACCAAAATGGTGCGGAAAAACATGGACTAGTAGATTTCATTCAAATAGTGAATTTTTGGTTTCTAGTCCTAAAAATAATTTCAATAATCGTAAAATCGCTTTAATTGAACCTGATATAGTTTTAGAAGGACCTACACCCAAGTTAATAGATGAGTGGCAAGAAGTTCCTTCGTTATGGGATGCAATAAGAAACAAAGTAGATGAAAGGCCAATTAAAGGCCAGTTTATTTTAACCGGTTCCGCCTCTATTAACAAAAATAGTTATATTCACTCTGGAACAGGGCGAATTGCAAGACTAAAAATGAGACCTATGAGTTTGTTTGAATCATCAGATAGTGATGGAAAAATATCTTTGAAAGAATTATGTGTTAATAAAAAAGAAGAAAACGTCTTTACTGGTGAGATAAATTTAACAAAAATCATTGATTTAATTTTAAAAGGTGGCTGGCCATCAGCAATTTCTTTATCAACTAAGGAAGCAATGCTAGTTTCAAAAGAATATGTTAAATCAATTATTAACGAAGATATTTACAAGATTGATAATATAAAAAGGGATTCTCATAAACTAGAACTACTTCTTAACTCACTAGCAAGAAATGAATCTACTACTGCAACAAATAAAAGATTAAAAAGAGATATTCAACAAATTGACGAGGATGATTTAGATGCTAATACTATTGGTGAATACTTGAATATTTTTGACAGTCTTTACATTACTGAAAATATACCTCCTTTTTCAACAAAATTAAGGTCTTCCTTAAGAGTTAAACAATCATATAAAAGACACTTTGTTGACCCATCTCTTCCTTGCGCTTTATTAAATTTAACTAAAGAAAAACTCATCAATGATCTAGAATTACTAGGTTTTCTTTTTGAGTCATTAGTAATAAGAGATTTACTTACTTATGTTGAATCTTTTAATGCTAAACTATTTCATTACCAAGATTATAGAGGTAATGAAATAGATTTAATTATAGAATTAGAAGATTCTTCTTTTGTTGCAATAGAAGTTAAATTAGGAGCACATCAAATAGATGAAGCAGCATCTAATTTAATTAGAATTAATGAAGAAATATCAAAAAATGGTGGCAAAAAAGCTTCTAGT
>CALVYH010000005.1 GCA_944372115.1 uncultured Bacilli bacterium | reverse complement strand
TCATCCTGAGCCAGGATCAAACTCTCAAAAAGTTTATATTCTAGTTCATTATTATTCTGGTTTTGTTTTTAAAATCTTAAATTAATTGACGTTGTGTTGTTTGTACATCTGTCTAGTTTTCAAAGATCTCTTGTGCACGTTAATCTCTTAAATTCAATTCAATAGAATTGAACCGTTTCTTAACGCGTGCATAATAATATACTATAAACAATCAATGCTTGTCAATAGTATTTTTTTAAAACTTAATAACTTTTGCTATGAAGTTTTATGTGTTTTTAGTATGTTTTTCCTTTCCTAAAAACGCAGTGTCTAAATATTAATACAATCTTAATTTTTTGTAAAGATATAAATTTAAAAAAACATGAATTCTTATATTCATGTTCTTCTAATATAAAATGTATATAAATATAAATTATAAAAATAATTAATTACTTCTACTTTTACTTCTTAATATAATAGATAACACTTTTAATAAAATTAAAATGAAATCAGAATAAAGCGAAAGAGAAAAATATAATGCTAAAGAATTTGAATTATTTCCTTCTTGTGACATCTTTTTAATTTTAAAAACATCAATAATTGTAATAATACATGCATAAATTAAAACAATCCATTCAGCAATATAAATATTATTTACAACAGTATCTACTAAGCCAGTATTTCCAAATAAAATTGGAAAAAGCATAAAAGTGTTAATTAAATAAATAATTCCAGCACTTAAAATTAACCCAAAAGCTATAGCAACAAGCCAACCAATTCTTTTTTTAATTAAAAGTCCAAAAATAGACATAATAAAAAATAAGCATGAAGTAATTAAAACAGCTGTTCCAATAATTTCTTTATATCCAATATAAAAAGAAATTGAAGAAAGTAAAAATGACATAAATAAACAATATAAAAAAGCCGCAACAAAACCTCCACTTTTGTTTGTAATTGCATTTTTACCAACAACAAAAGACGTAATTAAAAGTCCGATTGTAGAAATAATTGTTAAAACAATATAAGCTATCATATTTGAAGCTTCAGAAATCGGAAAAATATAATCAAAAAGATATGAAAATCCAAATGTTAAAATAGCTGTAATTAAAAGTTCAATTCCAAAAAAAGCAAAACTTTTAAACATTAAAGAAGAGAATACACTTTGGCTTACTTCCCCATTTTGATATTGAGCATATTTGTTTTCACTCATTTTATTAACCTCCTTTAAAGTTAATTTATCTTTAAATAAAAATAAAAATACTAAAAGACTACATCTATATAATACTTTTAATTTATTTTTTTACAAACTAAAAGGTGGATAATTAGACTTATCCACCATTTTTAGAAATGATTTATTAAAAATAATTATTCAATATTTCTTAAAAGTTCAGTAAATGAATCAACCTTTAATGAAGCTCCTCCAACAAGTGCACCATCAACGTCTTTTTCACTTAAATAGTCTTTAATATTGTTAGGTTTAACACTTCCACCATAAAGAATTCTTACTTTATTAGCAGTTTTTGTATCATAAAGTTCTCTTAAGATTTTTCTAATAAACTTACAAACATCTTCAGCGATTTCTTTAGAAGCGTTTTTACCTGTTCCAATTGACCAAATAGGTTCATAAGCAATAACAAGTTTACTAACATCTTCTTTATTAACATCTTTTAAACCAACAATAATTTGTTCTTTAACAAATTCTTTTGTTTTATTAGCTTCAAATGTTTCTAAAGATTCACCAACACAATAAACTGGAACCATATCATTTTTAAGTAAAGCTAAAATTTTAGCATTACATTTTTCATTAGTTTCATTATCATATTGTCTTCTTTCGGAATGTCCAACTAAAGAAAGAGCAATATTGATATCTTTAAGCATTGGGATTGAAACTTCACCGGTATATGCTCCACTTTCTAAAAAGTGAACATTTTCAGCACCAACGATCATAGAATTTTTTAAAATCTTTTTAACTGGTTCAAGATCTAAATATGGTACGCAAACACCAATGTCAATTTTATGTGATCTTGCTTCTTTAGCAAGAGGTTTAATTTCTTTTGCAAATTCTTTTGATTCAGAAACTGTTTTATTCATTTTCCAGTTTCCAAGTAATAATTTTCTTCTCATAAACAATTAATTATCCAATAATATCAATTCCTGGGAGGTGACCATCATTTTCAATCATTTCAAGTGAAGCCCCGCCACCAGTTGAAACGTGTGAGAATTTATCTGCATAGCCAAATTCTTTAGCAGCTGCGGCACTATCTCCACCACCAATAACTGAGAATGCATCAGTATTTAAAGTAATAGCTTTACAAATTTCTATTGTACCTTTTTGGAATTCTTCTTTTTCAAAAACGCCAACAGGACCATTCCAGAAAATTAATTTTGCTTTTCTAATAATATCAGAATATAAAGCAACAGTTCTTGGTCCAATATCTAATCCTTCTAATCCTTCTGGGATGCCAGGAGAATGTTTTTCAATATCAGTTTCAACAGTAGTAATTTTTGTTGGATTATCGATTGAATCAGCACAAACACCATCAACTGGAAGTAAAACTTTACCACTTGCATAGCATTTTCTTGCGTAATCTAATTGATCATCTTCACATGGAGATGTACCAATTCCAACACCTAAAGCTTTATAGAATGTATAAGCCATAGCGCCACCGATTAAAATCTTATCGCATTTTCTAAGTAATGAATCGATAACTTTGATTTTATCGGAAACTTTAAATCCACCTAAAATAGCAACATATGGATGGACATCGCCCTTAACACAAGCACCTAAGTTTTGGACTTCTTTTTCCATTAAATAACCTAATGCAACTTGTTTTCCTTCTTCTTTTAAGACTTCAGGAACACCATATGTAGAAGCATGAGCTCTATGAGCACTTCCGAAAGCATCCATAACGAATGCATCAAAATTACTTGCCCAGTCTTTAGCTAATTCTGGATCATTTTTACTTTCGCCTTTTTCATATCTTGTATTTTGAACAAGCAAAACTTCTCCATCATGTAAAGCATTGATGTGTTCAGTTAATTTTTCACCTCTTGTTTCAGGAGAGAAAGTAACTTTAACACCTGGAAGATGTTTTTCTAATACTGGAAGAACATATTCCATATTATTCTTTTCTTTTTCTTTAGCGATTTCAGCATCATCAACTTTTCCCCATTTAATTTTTCCTAAGTGGGACATAAGGACAACTCTAGCACCTTCGCTTAATAATTTTTTTATTGTTGGTAAAGCTTGGACAACTCTATTATCATCTCTAACTTCACTTCCTTTTAAAGGAACATTAAAGTCAACTCTAACAAGGACTTTTTTTCCTTTTAAATCGTGTAATTTATCAATTGTGTTCATTATAATTTCCTCTTGTTTTTAATTTAAAAGGGGCTTTGCCTCATAGTAAAACCCCTTTAATTGCTAAATTATTATATTATTTTAATTCTGCAAAGTATTTAATTGTTCTAACCATTTGGCTAGTGTAGGAATTTTCATTATCGTACCATGAGACGACTTGAACTTGATATGTATCATCATCAAGTTTAGCAACCATAGTTTGTGTAGCATCGAATAATGAACCATATGTCATACCGATAACATCACTTGAGACGATTGGGTCTTCATTATAACCATATGTTGCGGAGGTATGATTTTTCATCCAATCATTGATGGCTTCTTTTGTTAAATCATGTGCTTTAACAACTGCGACGAGGATTGTTGTTGAACCTGTACAAACTGGAACTCTTTGAGCTGAACCAATGAGTTTACCATTTAATTCAGGGATAACTAATCCGATAGCTTTAGCAGCACCTGTTGAGTTAGGAACAATGTTAATAGCTGCAGCTCTTGCTCTTCTTAAATCACCTTTTCTATGTGGTCCATCTAATACCATTTGATCACCAGTATAAGCGTGAACAGTTGTCATGATACCACTTTGAATTGGGCAAAGTTTATTTAAAGCATCTGCCATTGGAGCTAAACAGTTTGTTGTACAGCTAGCTGCTGAGATGATTTGATCTTCAGCTGTTAATGTATGTTCATTAACGCCATAAACGATTGTTTTTAAATCATTTCCTGCTGGAGCAGAGATAATAACTTTTTTAGCACCCGCAGTAATATGAGCCATTGCTTTTTCTTTCTTTGTGTAGAAACCTGTACATTCTAAGACAACATCAACACCAAGATCTTTCCAAGGAAGTTTTGAAGCATCAGCTTCTTTGTAAATTTCAATTTCGTGTCCATCAACAACGATTGATGATTCTTTAGCTTCAACTTTATCAGCTAATGCATATCTACCTTGAGCTGAATCATATTTTAAAAGATGAGCTAACATCTTTGGGTCTGTTAAATCGTTAATAGCAACGATTTCATAACCTGGAGCTTGGAACATTTGTCTAAATGCAAGTCTTCCGATTCTTCCGAATCCATTAATTGCAACTTTAATTGCCATATTTTTTAAATTCCTCCTTAAGAATTTTATAACGTCATTATTATAAGAAAATTCATTACAAAATTAAAGATACAAACTTATTTTTTTAATACTTTAATGCAATTTTTGTTATTGAAATGCTTAATTTTCACACTTTTTCACTAATTATAAGTTTTTATACATAATTATTTGAATTTGTTTAATAATATCGCGGCATTTATCTGTAACATATTCAAAATAAGAATAAACTTTTTCGCTCATTACGATATCCATATAAGAAACATCATGTTCTTTATATAAATCACGAACATTTACTTCATAAAGTTGGTCTACTTCTTCTTCAATTTCGATAACTTTATTTAAAAGTGGGTCCATAACTTTTTTATTAGAAATTTTATCCATGTTATCTAAAACTAAAAGCATTGAATAAATTGCTTCTTTAGTTTTATTCATAAAAATAGAAGCGTTTGCAGGAATTTTTTGATAATTTCTAATATAAAGTTTATAAGAAATTTCATCTATCGAATCAGTTAAATCATCAATTTTATCTAAAAGTAAGAAAATATCTTCGCGATCAATTGGAGTAATAAATTCTTTTGCTAATCTTTCTTCGATTTCATGCTTTTTTAAATCAGCACGGTGTTCAATTTCATGAACGCTATTTTTTAAAACAACTAAATTTGAAGAATCAAAGTTATTTAATCCCTTTTCAAGTTCTTCAATTGCTTCTTTTGAAAATTTTGCTAATTCTGCAAATGATTCATAGAAATAATCTTTTTTCTTTTTAAAAATTGCCATAATTTATTCTCCTATTTTTTAAAATATAGCTATAAAAATAAGCGCAAATATATATCCAATAATTCCACAACCTGGGAAAGTAAATAACCATGTTAATACCATCTCTTTAGCTGTCGACCAATTAACTTTTTTAATTGATCTAGTACATCCGACACCTAAAATAGAAACCGATTTAACTTGAGTAGTTGAAACTGGGATACCTAAATAAGTGGAAGCAAAAATACCAATTGCACTAGTAAAATCAGTAACAAAACCTTGATATGGTTCAAGATTTACCATTCCCATACCTACTTTTTTTATGATTCTATATCCTCCGATTGAGGTTCCTAAACCCATAATTAAAGCGACAATTACAGCTAAATACCATAAAGAAATATCGCCGGAAAATTCGGTTTGCATAATTGAAGTATTAAAATCAAGATTATATTGTTTTCCAGCTAAAGAAAGAGCTAAGAACATGACGCCAATAAATTTCAAACCATCTTGAGCGCCATGAACATAAGCCATCCCAGCCCCAGAAGCAATTTGTGCATATTTAAAAAATGGTCTAGTTTTATTTCGATTTGCTTTTTTAAAAATAAACTCAAAAAGTTTAGTTAAGCCATATCCAACAACAAAACCAAATATACAAGATAAAACTAATCCATAAATTGTTTTAGCCCATGAAGAATCCCATCCAAAAGGAATATAAGCATCTTTCCCCATAGTCATTGCCGCAAGACCTGCGCCTGTAATTCCAGCGATTAAAGCATGCGATTCACTTGAAGGAATTCCAAATGCCCAAGCAATTACACCCCAAGTAATGACTCCAATCATTCCTGCACTTAAAGCATTTAAAGCCATTTCATAATCGCTACCAAAATCAACCATATTTGAAATAGTATCAGCGGTTGCAGTAGTTAAAAAATACATGGTAAAAACACCTAAAAAATTAAATATTGCAGCCATTATTATCGCATTTCTTGGCTTAATCGCTTTAGTTGAAATACAAGTAGCGATAGCATTAGGAGCATCAGTCCAGCCATTTATAAAAATAACTCCAAAGACTAGAAGTAAGCTAACTCCCAGCATTGGATAAGTCTTAATAAGTTCAAATACCTGATTAAAATCCATCTTTAAAATTCTAATGAAAATACAACTTTTTTACAATTGCTTAATATTCTTTAATCTTTATTAATTTTTCTAAAATAACAAAAAAGCCGAGAATTATCGTATTTTTCTCGGCTATTAAATTAATATTAAAATATATTATTTCAAAATTAATTCATTTTTGTCCTTATCAAATGCTAACGTATAGTGCTTATTAGGCTTCATTGTTTCATCTATAATATCTTTTGCTAAATAAGTTTCAATGTTATGTTGAATAAATCTTTTTAATGGACGAGCGCCAAATTCTTCACTAAATGAATTATCAACAGTATAAGAAACAAGCAAATCATCAAAATCAACATAATAATATTCGTTTTGAAGTCTTTCTTTAAGTTCATTTAACATTTTTTTAGCAATCTTGTATTGAACATCTTTAGTTAATGGATTAAAAGTTACAATTTCATCAATTCTATTTAAAAATTCTGGTTTGAAATGAGCTTGTAATAAATATTTTAATCCGTCGTTGTGTCCTTTTAAGATTTCTTCACTACCAATATTAGAAGTCATAATAATAACTGTATTTTTAAAATCGCAAAGTCTGCCTTGAGCATCAGTTAATCTTCCTTCATCCATAATCGAAAGTAAAAGATTTAATACATCAAGAGAAGCTTTTTCTATTTCATCAAAAAGAACAATTGAATAAGGATTATGTCTTACTGGTTCGGTTAATTGACCGCCTTCTTCATAACCAATATATCCAGGAGCTGCACCAATAAGTCTAGAAACAGAATATTTTTCTTGATATTCAGCCATATCTAAACGAATGACATGCGAGGAAGAATCAAATAAAGCATCTGCTAAAGCTCTAGCAACTTCCGTTTTACCTACACCAGTAGGGCCCATAAAAAGGAATGAACCAATTGGTCTAGAAGCATCATTAATACCAGCTCTTTGTCTTAAAATAGCATTAGAAACAAGTTCAATTGCCTTATCTTGACCAATAACTCTCTTTTTTAACATTTCTTCGAGGTGTAAAACTCTTTCTTTTTCACCTTTTTTAATACGTGAAACAGGAATATGAGTCATTTTTGCCACGATTTCAGCAATATTATTTTCATCAATCATTTCAGAAATAATATGATGATCTTTTTCTTTTTCTTCAATTTCTTCTATTCTTTTTTTAACTTGAGGAATTTCTTTATAATTAATTTCACTAGCTTTTTTAAAATCACCATTATTATAAGCAGTTTGTAATTCGAAATTTAAATCATCAAGTTTTTTCTTCAAATCCTTGCTTTCTTTAATTTCTTCTTTTTCTTTAGTCCATTCTTTCATCAAGTCATCTTTTTGGCCTTGAAGTGAAGTTAATTCTTTGACTAAATTAGCAAGCCTAACTTTAGATTGTTCATCTTTTTCTTGTTCTAAAGCTAGTTTTTCCATTTGAATTTGATTAATTTTTCTATTCACTTCGTCAAGTTCATATGGCATAGATTCAATTTCAACTCTTGTTTCAGCACAAGCTTCATCGAGCAAATCGATTGCTTTATCAGGTAAAAATCTATTAGGAATATATCTAACAGAATAATTAACTGCGGCAACTAAGGCATTATCAGAAATATGAACACCATGATGAGCTTCAAATTTCGATTTTAAGCCTCTTAAAATTGACAAAGTGTCTTCTTTAGTAGGTTCATCGACCATAATTGGTTGGAATCTTCTTTCAAGAGCTCTATCTTTTTCAATATATTCTTGATACTCCTTTAAAGTTGTTGCACCAATACAATCAACGTCTCCTCTAGCAAGCATTGGTTTTAACATATTTGAAGCATCGAGTGCACCACTTGTTCTACCTGCGCCAACAATTAAATGAATTTCATCAATGAAAAGAATAATTTTGTGATCACTATCTTTAATTTTATTTAAAACAGCTTTTAATCTTTCCTCAAATTCACCTTGATATTTAGCACCCGCTAAAAGAGCACCCATATCAAGTTCAAAAATTTCTTTATTTTTCAAAGATTGAGGAACATCGTTTTTAACAATTCTTTGAGCAAGACCCTCTATAATAGCGGTTTTACCAACACCTGGTTCACCTAATAAAATAACGTTATTTTTAGTTTTTCTAGCTAAAACAGTAATAATATCTCTTATTTCTTGGTCTCTTCCAATAACTGGGTCAACTTTATTAGATTTGACTTCATCGGTAATATTTCTACCGAATTTTTTTAATATATCTTGATCTTTTGAATAATCTTCCATATCTATAGACCCTCCTTTATTTAACACCAATAATTATATAAAAAAATTAGCACTTGTCAATTGTGAGTGCTAATTTATTTTATAGTGTCGATTAATTATTTTTCAAATTCAGCGATATTATCGGTATTTCCGATAACAACTATAGCATCAGTGTCTTTAAAAATATAAGAAGGCGAAATATTGATATCGATTTCATCATCCTTTTCAATAGCAACGATATTTAAATTATATTTTCTTCTAATATCACTATCTGAAAGTTTAACACCAACATATCTTTTTGGAATATTGATTTCAACGATTTCAATATTTTCGTTAAGCGAAATAAAATCAAGAATATTATGAGATAAAATTCTTTTTGCCAAACGATCGGCGCTATCTTTATCAGGATAAATAACTTCAGCGCCTAATCTTTCTAATACTCTACCTTGCTCTTCACTTCCAGCTTTAGCAATGACTTTCTTAACACCTAAAGAAATAACATTTAGAGTAGTTAAAATAGAAACATCAATTTTTTCACCGATACAAACAACAACAGTATCGCATTCTTTAAATCCAAGTTCTTCCAATATTTCTTTTGTTAAATCTTCACTTACATAAGCATAATCAGTATAATTTAAAACTTCTTTAACTTTCTTTTCTTCTTTATCAATACAAATTACGCTTTTTCCTTTCGAAGCAAGTTCAATTGCTAAAGACATTCCAAATCTGCCTAAACCAATAATTCCAATACTAGCTTTATCACCCATATTTTTTCTCCTTTAACCGATAGGTAATTCCTCGTCAACATATTTCCATTTAATATTTTTCTTATTTTTAAATAGGGATAATGATATTGACATAGGTCCAATACGACCAATATACATTAATAAGATAAGACAAATTTTACTTCCAACTGTGAAGAATGGAGTAACTCCAACAGATAATCCAACAGTTGCAAAGGCACTAAATGCATCAAAAACATAATCTAATGAATCATAAGTTTTTCCATTTCCTTCAATGCTTCCACCTTCAAAACAGAAAATTAGCAAGATGAAGAAACATAAAAATAAAACTGAAAGGAAAAATAAGGTGAATGCTTTTTGAATCGTATCTTTTGCAATGCTTCTTTTAAATGCATGAGGATGTTTTCCATCAAAACCACTTCTTATTCTCATAAATAATGCAAATACAGTTGTAGTTTTAATACCACCACCCGTTCCACCAGGTGAAGCACCAACGAACATTAAAATATTCATTAACAATATCGAAGCAATTCTTGCATCATATAAATTATAAGTAGTAAAACCGGCTGTTCTTGTTGATACGCTTAAAAAATAAGATTCAAGTAAATTCATTCCAGCAGGTTCATTATTATCGATAAAATGAGCCATATTTTCACTTAAATAAATAGTTAAAGTTCCAGCGACTATCAAAAATAGTGTCATTGAAAGTACTACTTTTGTGTGTAAGTTTAATTTTTTAAAATTGCATTTTTTACTAACAAAATCGATTATTACTAAATATCCTAAACCACCAAATATAATTAAAAGTGAAATAATGATATTTAAAAATACATCGTTAGAAAAATTAATTAATGAAGAATTTCCAAAAACATCAAAACCAGCATTATTAAAAGCACTGACTGATAAAAAGAATGCGTGGCCAAAAGCATCATCGACTCCTTTTATCACATCGCTATGAAGAAAATATAAGTCGAAGAAAAGTAAAATAGCTCCAACAAATTCAGCAACAAAAGTAATAAGAAAATTTAAATAAAAGATTCTTTTTAGTCCTTTAAACGATGAAATATTCCAACTTTCTTTAATTAATGTTTGCTGATTCATCGTTAAAGAATTAGAAATTATTAAAATAAATGACATTGCTAAAGTTGCAGCTCCTAATCCACCAATTTGAATTAAAGCAGCTACAACAAATCTTCCAAATAAATTATATGTATCACCAACAGATCCATTAGGCAAAGAAACTAAACCTGTAACGCATGTAGCAGATGTTGAAGTAAATAAAGCATCGATATAATCAACACTCATCCCTTCATTTAAAGAAAAAGGGGCCCATAAAAGTAATGAGCCGATGAATATGACGAATAAAAATGCTAAACAGATAAAAGCAATAGGTCTAATTTCAAATTTCTTTTTTCTTTTTAACGCGGTATCCATAAAGACTATGCTATATATGATATAACACTAAAAAAATATTTTAAAATGAATTTTAAAAGCAGCAAATAATTCCACCCTCTAAAGAGTAAAATGCTGCTAACCCACGATTTGGAACAACTTTTACTTCTTTAAAGTTGTATTCCTTAGTAATCATATCTTTTAAAGATAAAGCAACATCTTCACATTCAGTATATGAAATAATGCAAATTCTTGAAGAAATATCGTCACACATTTTTCCGATATTAAAAACTAATCTTTTTAAAGCTCCTCCAACCGTTCTAATTTTTTCTTTAATCTTAATTTCACCTTCATCTCCATAACATAAAGGTTTAATATTTGCTAAATTTGCAACGAAAGCAACAACTTTAGACATTCTTCCGTTTTTAACAAGATTATCAAATTTATTTAAAATAAATAAAAGATTCATCGAATCTCTAAATTTAATCATTTTTTCTTTAATTTCTTCATAAGATAAACCTTGTTTAATTAAATTGACGGTTTCAATTACCATTTGTTCAATGCTTCCACAAACAAGTTTTGAATCTAATACAAAAACATTGTCTTTATTTTCAAAACTATCTTTTGCAATTAAAGCGCTGTTATAAGAACCAGATAATTTTGACGAAATAGTATAAATAAAATAATAAGTTGCTCCTTCTAAATGATTTAAAAAATCTTGTGGAGAAGGGCAAGAAGATTTAGCATTATCTTTACTTTTAGAAAGATCAATGAGCATTTGATGTACATCTAAGTTTTCATCGTCAACGTATTCTCTTCCATCAAATCTTATTGTTAATGGTGCGACAGCAAACCCAATATCTTTTTCATTCTTAAGGTAATCGTTTGTAAGATTTGATGAAGAATCTACGATAATTTTAAAATTCATAAATTAATAAAGTCCTTTCATGATTTTCAATATTGTCTCATTAAATTAATTTAAAAGAAACAAAAATAAAAAATATCTACTTTATTTCGATAAAAAAGAATAGAATAAGATAGGGCACCAAAAAATGGCAAAATTAATTTTAGTTGGCGGAGGTACCGCAAGCGGCAAAACTTATGTCATCGATGAAGTAATAAAGATAATAGGAAAAGAAAATGTCGTACATTTTTCAATCGATGATTATTATAAAGATTTAAGTGATTTAAGTTTTGAAGAAAGAAGAAAACAAAATTTTGATCATCCAAAAGCATTCGATTGGAAATATATGTTTGTTCAACTTACTGATTTAAAAAATGATAAAGCTATTGATAAACCTCTTTATGATTATAAAGAACATAATCGTAGCAAACAAACTGAACATATTGAACCTAAAAAATTAGTAATTGTTGAAGGAATTATGGGTTTAGTTAATAAAAAAGTCAGAGATTTAGGTGATTTAAAAGTATTTATAAATGCTTCTAGAGAAAGAAGACTTATTAGAAGAATGGATAGAGATATCGTTGAAAGAGGAAGAGATAGAGAAAATATCTTAAATCAATATTTTTCAACCGTTCAACCAATGTATGAAGAAATTATAGGGCCATCTCAATATTACGCAGACTTAATTATTAATAACGATGGTTATGATAATAAATCTATAGAAGTTTTAGGCGCAGTATTAAAAGCTATTTTAAATGATGAAATACATTAATTAATAACAAGTAAAAAATCAAGCAATATTTGCCCGATTTTTTATTTTTTTATTTATCTAAATCACTTTCTTTATCTTCTTCATCATCTTCATCATCAACACTTATAGTAACATTATCTTTTAAATAAGCATTTTTCTTTTTTTCTTTTATAATTGCTTTAATAGAACTTATCAATGAATAATAAATAGGGATTGCAAAGAAAATTACCCAATAAGGATGCCATCCTGAATTATTTGGAAGCCACATTCCTAAAAAACAATAAATTGCAGCTACTATAAAAACAATAGGAAAATCATTAAATTTTTTTAATCCAAAAGTTCTAACTAATGCACCTGGAATTAAAAATGTAAAGAATAGAGGCCACATTTTTCCCCATAAAGAATTATCTAAGCAACCTAAAAGAATATAAACAGCACACACAATTAAAGCCATTAATCCGTCAATTAAACTAGCTGTTTTTTTAATAATCTTTCTATTTTTAACATTTTCATTATAAATTACTTTCCAGGTTCCATTATCATTAACAAAATCATATTTTTCATCATCTTTTTTCCAATCTTTTTTGCCGTTAATATTTATTCCGTCTTCATCAATTGATAAAAAATCACCACCATCTTTATCATTAATGAAAATACCGTTTTTTGAGACATGTACAAATGAACCATTCTCTTCTTTTTTCTTATAGCAATCATCTATAGTTTTATTAACGTTTATTAAATCATCAATAGAAACATTATATAATTTTGCCATATCTTGAATATAATCAATGGAAGGAGATGATTCCCCACTTTCCCAATTGCAAATACTTTGTCTTGATACTTTTAATTTATTTGCAAGTTCTTCTTGTGACAAATTATTTCTTTTTCTAAATTCTGTTAATCTTTTTCCAAGTTCTAAACTCATATTAAATACCACCTTTTTAATTTAATTTTTACAATGAGTCGGCCTAAATCTCTATTGCTTATTATTAAAGTTTAAGCATTAAACGGAAAAAATAAAGAAAATATATCTTTACATTTAACTTTACAGATTTGTAAAGAATATTTTACAAAGATAAAAGATTCGAATTTTATCGTATTTTTATTTAAAAAAAGAATAGATATAAAATTTTTTATGTAAAAAATGTTTTAATAAAAATATAATATGCCTATGAATATTTTATTATCTATGAGAAATCCTTTTGATGATTCAATTTCAAATTTTTTTAAACAATTTATAGAAAGCGAAAGTTGGGTAAATTGGATGACAATATTTTCTTGTTTTTTTATTTTTTATTTTGTCATTGCTTTTATGTTCTTATTTAAAAAAGAAAGCAGAAATATTGGAATATTAATGCTAATAACTCTAATAGTTTGCTATTTATTAAATGACTTAGTATTAAAAAATCTTTTCACAAGAGATAGACCATTTGTTGCTATGGGAATTGATCCGGTTGGATTTTATATCGATGGGTATTCTTTCCCTAGCGGGCATTCAACTATAGTTTCTGCCGGAACTTTTTCTTTCATCTTTTATTTTATATTTATTGAAAAAGGTAAAAATAAAACCCATTTAGCTTATTCAATAATTTTTATAGTAATAGCACTTCTTGTTATGCTTTCAAGAATTGCTCTTTTACATCACTATTTTACAGATTGTTTAATGGGAATGTTTGATGGAGCATTAGTTGCTTTAATAGTTATTTTAATTTATAAATATTTGATTCTTAAAAGATTGAAGAAATCACCTCTTCAAAATGAACATATTGATGATTAACTATTTTTTTAACCTTTTCTAACGCATCATTTGGACAATAACTATTTTTAGTTAAAGTTAACATTGAAATATCGTTTTCTCCATCTCCAAAAACATACAAAGGAAAATTAGAAATATCAAATTTTTCTATTACATATTTTAAAGCACCACCCTTGTTCCCGTTTAAAGGAGAAATATCAATCCATCGATTATTTGCATCAAAAACTTCAATATCTTTAAATTTTTTTATTAAAAAATCATATATTTCATAAAATCTTTTATCCCTTTTTTCTTTAAAAATAGAAATTTTTATAACTTCTTTATTAGTGAGATAAGAAATCAAACCATCTAAATCAATATTTTTATATCTTGGCTCCTCTTCTTCATCAATATAAATATTTGAATCTTCATAATAAATAGCTTCAAAAGGAGTTGAAATTAATATAGCTATTAATTCTTTTTTAACTGAATAAAGATACTTTATAATGCCTAACGATTTTTCTTTCTCAAATTTATTTATTTTTAGAAATTCATTATTAAAAACAATTTGATTTCCGTTTTCAGCAATATAGATAACATCATTATTTTTATCAAAAATTTTATAAAGATTACGATAAGTTCTTCCGCTTGCTACAACAAGATAAGATTTTTCGTTTAAAACTTTATTAAATGCATCTTTTACTTCTTTTTTAAAGTAATTTTCTCCAGCCTTTAATGTTGTTCCATCAACATCACAAACAATAATTTTTCTTTCCATACCGAAAATTATTTTAACATGTTTTATTAATGCTTTCTTTATCAATTTTATTTTTATAAAATAGTGAAGATGTTTAAAGAAAAAGCCAATATTTTATATGGCCAAAGTGGCGGGCCAACTAGCGTAATTAATTCTTCCTTTTTAGGTTTAATTAATGAAGCTAATAAACACAAAGACAATATAGATAAAATTATCTGCATGCATTATGGAATTGAAGGATTATTAAGCGAAGATTTATTTATTATTGAACCTTCTGATTTTATTAAATATAAAAAATTAGAAAACACGAGCGGTGCTTTTTTTGGAAGTAATCGTTATAAATTAAAAAGATATATTGAAGATGAAACAGATTATAAAAAAATACTAAAAATTTTTAAAAAATATAACATTCGTTATTTTTTTTATAATGGCGGAAACGATTCAATGGATACTATCAATAAGATTGATTCTTATTTAAAGTTGAATGGTTATAAATGCGATACAATCGGTATTCCTAAAACCATCGATAATGATTTAGTAGGAACCGATTTTTCTTTTGGTTTTCCTTCTAGTGCAAAATTTGTAATAAATTCTATTTTAAATGTTTATAACGACGATATGTCTTATAAAAAAGGAAGAGTAAATATTATTGAAGTTATGGGTAGAAACGCAGGATGGTTAACTGCTTCTTCTATTATTTTAAAAGATTATGGAGTCGATATTGATTTAATTTATCTTCCTGAATTTAGTTTTAATATTGATAATTTTTTAAATAAAGTTAATGAAATATATTCTAAAAAACAACATTGCTTAGTAATAATTAGCGAAGGAATAAAAAACGAGAATAATAAATTAATTTATCAAGCAAATATTAAAAAAGATGAATTTAATCATCATTCATTAGGAGGAGTGTCTTCATATTTAGCTTCTTTAGTTATGGAAAAATTAAATTTTAAAGTTAGAGCAATTGAACTTTCGCTTTTACAAAGAGCAAATTCTTTTTCGCCTTCAAAAGTTGATTTAACACTCGCTAAAAAAGCTTCTTCTTTTGCTCTTAAAAACGTATTAAAAAAAGATATAAATAATAAAATGATAAAAGTCATTTATAAAAATAATAAATATACTTTCTCTTTTATTAATATTGATAAAGTTGCAAATAAAGAAAGAAAGATGGATGAAAATTATTTAGATTACACTAAAAAAGAAATTAAAGATGAATATAAAACTTATATAAAAAGATTAATAAAAGGTCATATCAATACATTTTCAAAAGATGGTATTATTGATTATTTAAAAAAATAGATACATTGATGTTATCTATTTTTTATTCCATAAATAATAAATTAGCTAAATTAGGATAATCAACAAATGGATTTCTATTCCCTTGTAAATTATAAACAATATTATTTCTAATCATTTCATTTTCACTAACTGGATCTTCTTCATTCCATTTTAAAAGAGTTGATAATTTACCAAATTCTATTGGTTTATCTTTTGTATCAGAAGGAATAACTGTTGAATCAATTTTAATAGCGCTATCAGTTATTCTAATTGCCGGACCTTCAGTTAATATATCATTACCTTCTTCATAATAACGATATTTTAAAGCCATATAAAATACAGCACGAGCAATCTCCCCTTTATCTTCGCTAGGTGGTTCAAAATATGAATCATTATAATAAGAAACTGAGTTATTATCTGGATCATAAACTTCATTTATATCATTTAAGGTAGAAATATCATCATAAAGCCTATTATTATGTCCAGTAGAATTACCCTTATGATCTGCCGCTCTTAAATTATGTAAATCACATCCAGCATCTAATTTTTGATAGCCGGTTCCTTCAATATTAAATCCATATGATTTAGGTAAAATATGCTCTATATCTAAAAGTCCTTCGCTTCCTAAAGAAGATTTAAAAATTATGCTATCTTTTCTATATAAAATATCTAAATATATATTATCTTTATTCCAACCATTTTTATTTACTTCTTCTTGAGTTAATGGAGAAAGAGAAAAATCTCTATCAGCAATTACATAATTTGCCCATGTAAAATTTGTTCCTTCATAAGATGAATTTTTTCCATCATAATTAAGTTTATTAAAATCTTTTGATAACAAATCATAAAGTGAAGTAAAAACATCTTCTTTAGTTGAAGCATCTTTTGCCAAATTAAAATCTATAGATGAGTAATAACTTTCAATTTCATTTTGATTATATTGATAAAAAACACTTTCTTTAGAAATATTAAATTTATTATTCCAAGAAACTTTACTTGTCACATTAACACTACCTAGTTCAGTTGGATATGAAGGTTTATTATTATCATCATCTCCTTGATCTTGATCAACCACTTCATCTTTTTTAATAAAACGATCATAAATCACATATCCACAAGCACCAATAGCAATAATTCCTACTAAAATAAGTGCTGATATTATAGTTTTTTTATTGTTTTTCTTTCTTCTTTTTTTGCCCATTTTTATATCTCTCTTTTCTTTTTAAATTATAAATTATTTTTTAAAAAAATATTCATCATATTTTTTGTTCAACTCTTTAAAATATTTTTTAAAAAATCCATAAAAACCTTTTTTATGAGACTTTAAAAAATCTCCTTTTATATTTTTATCATTAATGATTTTTCTAAAATCATATGCTCCATTGACTTTCCACTTTTGAAGCATTCCAATATTAATTGCATCTTTTGGACAAAAAAAGGAACATCTCATACACATTACGCATTTATTTTTAAACTTATACTCTTCATTAATTTTAAATATAT
This sequence comes from uncultured Bacilli bacterium, assembly GCA_944372115.1. Classification (GTDB taxonomy): domain Bacteria; phylum Bacillota_I; class Bacilli_A; order RFN20; family CAG-826; genus Onthovivens. The sequence goes on along the minus strand of CALVYH010000005.1, from coordinate 69,646 downwards.
TATTTGTTGGACAATTGTTCATGCATTTGTTGCAATGAATACATTTGTTATAATCAATTTTATAAAAATACGAATTTATAGGACCTCCTAATCTTTGAATTTTAAATATTAATGCGTTTAAATAAATAAAAGGATTAAACTTAATTTTGGATACTTTGTTATTTTTTAAATCATAAATAAAAATATCTAATAATTTTAAACTTGCTTCATATAATTCTTTAACAAATTCATCACTATAACGAAAATGAATATTATATGGGAATAAAAAATGATATTCGCCACTTACTTTAATCTTATTTTTTCTTAATTTTCTTTTTATAAATAATGAAGAGGAATTATTTAACGCTAATGGTTCACCACTTTGCTTTAAAATAAAATACTTTTTATCCTTAGGAAACTTCAATTTTTTAATATATTTGTCAAAAATAATTGGACTATTAAAAGCATATATTGGATAAGAAAAAATAATTAAATCATAGCTAGTTAATTCAATTACTTCTTTTTTATAATCAATCGAACAAATGTCAATCTTATATAAGTCATCTTTTTCAAGTCTTTCTTTTATTAAAGAAGCTAAAAAGAGTGTATTTCCTGTTCCGCTAAAACAAATAATGACCGCTTTTTTTAATTTATCTTCCATAAATCATTTATTTCATTTGTTAATGAAAAAATTTTATCAATAATTTCTTTATTCATTAAATTTTTTCTTAATTTATAAATTTTTGGGTATCCCCAAAAATTTAAAAAACCATGAGGTCCAACCCAAAAATTTTTATTTATATTATCTATTTCAGCTCCTTTTAATAAAGACAAGCATGCTTTTGATGGCTTCATAAAAATTAAATTCATTAAAGAAGGAACAAAATAATAAAACCACTTGCCATAGGCATTATTCTTTTTATCAAAAAGATTAGTCTTGCTTACACCAGGATGTACAAAAACTATATTTTTATTTTCGTTTATTTTTAAATAAAGTAGATATTGCATTAAAAATCTTTTACTTAAACCGTATCGAATAGTCTTATTTTTTATTGTCTTTAAATAATTTATAAAAGATTCTTTATTTGCTAAATAGTTGATATTTTTAATCTTTTTTATTTGATAAGTAACACTACTTACATCAATTACTTTTAAATCAGGAAATAATTTAAATAAAGAAGAAATAATATATGAAGGGGCAAAATAATTTACAATAAATGTTTTTTCAATATCGCCAATATATTCTTCTTTTTGATGATAGATTCCACTAACATTCATAAAAATATCGATTTTTTTGTTTGTTTTTAAATTAATTAAGCAATTATTAAGACTATTTTTATCTAAATAATCAAAAAATATAATATCAACATTTGCATTATATGTTTTAATAATTTCGTTTTTTAATTTTTCAGCTGCTTTTAAATTTCTTACTAGAAAAATTAAAGAATTATTCAAAGAAGCTAAATAATAAACAGTAGCTCTTCCAATACCGCCTGTAACCCCATTTATTAATATAGTTTTATTTTTTAAATTCTTTATATTTATGTTTATCCATTTTTTATAACTTTTCATAACTAAAATTAAAATAGTATTAAATTATGCTTAAAAGTGAATATTTTTTAACTTTCAAAGCATTCTTGTACTACGTACGGGGTTGGTGAACCTTTTATATAAGAACCCCGTTCTTATATTATATATATGTATAAATAATATCATATATAAAAACGATTTGGGCGGTTTTTAATATTTTTAAAAGATAAAAAAGGCACAAAAAAATGCGATATTAATCGCACATTTTCTCAAATATGGCGGAGTAAGAGAGGATCGAACTCTCGCACCGGTTGCCCGATCTACTTCCTTAGCAGGGAAGCCCCTTCACCACTTGGGTATTACTCCACTGTCAATTCAGGCTTAATTATTATATCAAAGCGAATATAAAATTACTACAATAAATTTAGCGTTGAAAAACCTTGAAAATCAAAGTTTTTCTAATCGATCGAAATCATTTTTGTATTCAATATGTTGACTTATGGAATACTCAGTAATTGTCTTAATATTTAGTGATTCAATACTTGTTTCATATTGAAATAAAGGCACTTCAAAGCTAGTAATATAACCGTCTTTATCATACTTTAATGTAATTTCATCAATTATAAGTGAACTCGTTAAATTTGATTTAAGATTAGAAAACGGTAAATCTAATAAGTCTATTTCTTTGATATTAATGGTTAACTCGTTCTTTGATTCATTAAAGAAATAATTAGTTTCTTTAGATTTATTATTAAAGACATCCAAATTTTTTTCGTTTAACCTATTTTCACTTTCGAGTACTTCGATTGAATTGTTTATTACTTGTTTAAATGAATCTTCGCTTATTTCTATGGTTTCACTTATTACGTCTGAAATTTCGCCAATCTTTTGAAAAGTAAAAAGCTTATTATCGCTTATATAACTTAAAATTTCTAATTTTGAATTTAAGGTTTGATTTATAAAACCTTCATACTTATGTTCTTCTTCGCTAAAAGAATAAACATAATATGAGGAATATGAGGAAAAGTCGATGTGTTGAATTGTATTTAAATTTATGTTTTCTTTAATCGTCAATTCGTTATTAGTAAAAGATTCTGAATTTATTTTTGAATTTACTTTAGAATTAACGATTAATTTTTGAGCACTAAAATCATAAGATGAAATAATGATTTTGACTTCATCGTAAGTAAGAGCTTTTTCATTATCAAAAGATAGATTACAACTTGAAAGTAATAATAAAAAAATTATAGCGATTATTTTTAAAATACTATTTTTTAACATTTTTATCTTCCAAAAGTTTAGAATAGATTTCTTTCAATCTTTTTCCAATATTTTTTAAATCTCTTTCTTGAACAGTTTTATATCCTTCTTCAATTATTTTTGAATTATCAGAAGAAATAATTTTATCAATTAATAACGAAAATTCATCGTTATTTTTACCCATATAGCAATTTTTATTATTAAAAAGCCAACTATCATAAACTCCAACATCTCTAACAAGTAGAGGAGTTTTACTGGCTAAAGCTTCTAAAGCAACAATGCCTTCTGTCTCTTCATAGGAAGGAAAAAAGACAAGAGAAGCATATTGATATGCACCTTTAATTATATTTCCAGCGATATATCCAGGCATAATTACATTATTTGGTCGATTTTTAATATATTTTAAAATATATGGTTGAACTAGAATTCTTGCAAGATGACCAAACCAGATAAACTTAATATCAGGATATTTTCTAGCTACTTCAATAAAATCTTGGATTCCTTTCCTTCTAAAAGGAAGACCAACACCGATAATTACTTTTTCACCATCTTTGATATTAAAATGCTCTTTAAAAGCTTTAATTGACCCTTCGTTATGTTCATATTCTTTTAAGTCAATTCCATTTGATAAATCAATAACATTTTTATTATATCCATAAGAAAGAATTAATTTTTTTGAATATGGAGTTGGAGTAATGATTAAGTCGGCTAACGAATACATCTTTTTTAATTGAGGATAAAAATATATTTTCATTACCTTCCACAATCTAAAAGAATCCCTAAAATCTTCTCGCGTAGAATGTCCATGCACTATTAAAGGAATTCCCTTTTTCTTAAATTTTTTTGCTAAAAGATGAGACTTTGTAAAGTAAGTATTTATGTGTGCAATATCAAAATCATCTTTTGGATTTAATGTATATTCGATTCCGTTTTCTTCGCAAGCTTTAATTTGGTGTCTTAAGGCTCTACCAATACCACTTTTTTTAATTGCATTTTCATTTTCAAAATATAATAAAACTTTCATATTTTTACTTCCTTTTTAAATGTTATTCATATTCAATTGTTGATGGCGGTTTTGAAGTTACATCATATAGAACACGATTAATTCCTTTAACTTCGTTAACAATACGGTTGGCAATTTTTCCTAAAATGTCATAATCCATCTTATAAAAATCAGCGGTCATTCCATCAATTGAAGTAACACATCTTATAGCTAATGCATAACAATATGTTCGATTATCACCCATTACGCCAACGCTTTTTAGGTTAGTTAGAACGCAAAAATATTGCCAAATATCATTAGTTAAATGATTGTTTTTAACTTCACTTCTTAAAATATAATCAGCTTCTCTTAAAATGTCTAATTTTTCTTTAGTAATTTCACCTATTATTCTAATTCCAAGCCCTGGCCCTGGAAATGGTTGGCGATATAAAAACTCCTTGTCTAATCCTAAAATTTTTCCGACTTCTCTTACTTGATCTTTATATAAAGTTTTTAAAGGTTCAATTAGTTTAAAATTTAAATCTTTTGGTAATCCACCAACATTATGATGAGATTTAATGACTTTTGAGATGCCCCCTTTCCCTGATTCGACAATGTCGGTATATAAAGTACCTTGAGCTAAAAAATCAATGTCTTTATATTCATCAGCAACCTTTTTAAAACAATCAATAAAAGTTTTCCCAATTATTTTCCTTTTTGTTTCTGGATCAGTAACTCCATTTAATCTTTCTAAAAATACCTGACTAAAATCTTTAATGACAACATTTAAATGTAATTTTTTTACAAATCTTTCTTCTAATTCCTCTTTTTCATATTTTCTATTTAATCCATGATCGATAAAAACAGGTATTAAATTGTCGCCAATCGCTTTATGCAATAAAAGAGCACATACTGCACTATCGACACCGCCGCTAAGACCTAAAATTACTTTTTTATCTTTGACTTCTTCTCTTATCTCTTTAATTTTTGTTTCAACAAAATTATCCATTATAAAATCTCTTTTTGCTCCGCAAATATCAATGAAGTTTAAGAAAATTTCTTTAGAAAAGTCAGTATTATTTACTTCCGGATGGAATAATAAGCCATATATGGAATTTTTATAAGAAAAGCCAACAACTTCTTTATTTTTATTTGTAGCAATGATTTTTATATCTTCATTATTATCAAAAGTAACACTATCTGAATGAGACATCCAAGCATTAAAAGAAGATGGTAGATTTTTAAATATAGGAGATGAATTATCAACATTTATTAAGCTTCTTCCATATTCACTATTTTTAGCTTTATTAATTTGTCCATTTAAAAAATGAGAAAGAAGTTCCATTCCATAACAAATTCCTAAAATTGGAACATTTAATTTTAATAAATCCTTATTAAAACTAAGCGATGATGATGAAACAGAATCAAATCCTCCACTTAAAATAATTCCTTTCAAATCATTTATTTTTAATGCATCTTCATAAGAAAATGTTGAAGGACATAAATATGATTCAACATTTAAGTCTCTTAATCTTCTTACGATGAGTTCGTTATATTGACTTCCATAATCTATTACGATAATTTTGTCCATTTTTATATTCTACCTTTCTTAAATAACTAAATTTTTAATCTCTAAAGATACTGCACTATCACTCAAAAGTGTTAAATAAGCCATTTTAATTCCTAATTCAACACCTTTATCTAAACTTTTATCATTAATTAAAGAATGAATAATACCGCTAAACAAGGCATCGCCACATCCAGTTGTATTTTTAATATCTTTGATAATTTGTACCTCTTTTTTCTTTTTAATGCCGTTATCGAGATATAAAACATCGCTACTACCTTGAGAAATAACCAAATTTTTTAATCCCTTATTTAAGAATTCGTCTAATAAACTTTCATCCTTGTTATTTCCATCTTCCAATAACGCTTTTGCTTCATAACTATTACATTTTAATAAGAAAATTTCTTTCAAATAAGGAGAAAATTTTTTCACTTTTAAATTAGAAACTGCTTCTACAATTATCTTTTTGTCTTTGAATTTATGAAAGATATATTCTATGCAATCTTCTTTTAAATTTCCGTCAATTATTAAATATTCAAAAGAAGACAAAAGTATTTCGTTATCTTTTAAAAAAGATAAATTTAGCGATTCAAAAATTTCATTGTCGGTTAATCCGCAAATCATATCATTGTCGTTGTCGTTTAAACATAAATAAATTGCGCTATTTTTATCTGTTTTTGGAGATATCACTGTGATATTATTTTTTTCTAACTCTTCTTTATTTTTAAGACCGTATAAATCATTACCAATTGGTGTTAAAAAAGTGCATTTATCACTTAATAATCCTAATGAATAAGCGACATTTCTCATTACCCCTCCAAATGAAATTTTTATTTTTCCTGCATTTTTATCTTTTAAAATAAAACGATCATTTGAAGTTGCGATATAATCGACAGTACTCGCACCAATTAAACAAACTTTTCTCATAAATTTAAATAACAAAAAAATTATATGAAAAAATATTTAACAATTCTATATAAATTAACCTTTTATGCGTTATAATTTTATAAATGGAAAAATTTAAATTATTTAGAACTTTCAATGGTGATTTAGCCCCAAAATCAACTAGATTTGCTTATTCATTTATCTCTACTTTTAGAGATGCATTGCTACAATTTGTTTCACTGTTTTTACTATTATATGTTCAATTTGCTTCGCCATTAGGCAAAGAAAATGTATCAACATATGAAAACATGTATTTAATTATTACAATTGGAGTTGCTTTAATTAAAATAATTTCCGGATTATTAGCTCCATTTACATCTTTTTTAATTGAAAAATCAAATTTTAAAATGGGCAAATATCGTCCTTTTATACTTTTTGGAGCAATTATTACATCATTTTTTTATTTTTTAATGTTCTTTACACCTGGAGAAGGATACTTATATGTTGTTTTATTTTTACTTTTTGTTTTCTTTCAAGAAATTACATATCAATTAAATGATGTAGCTTTTTGGGGTTATTTGCCATCTTTAGCAACTGATGAAGTTAAAAGAGCAAAAGTTTTATCTTTAATGAATTTTTTTATTGCTATTGGAACTTATACAGTTTGTGCAATCTCTCCACTTTTAACAACCGGAAATGCTAAAAATAATTTAACAATCGTTGCTATTTTTGTCGGCGCTTTATATGTTATTTCACAAATTGTTTTTGCACTTTTCTTCATGAAAGAAAAAGAAGTAAATATAACTACTAAATCTAATTTTAAATTAAAAGATAGTTATTTACCTCTTTTTAAAGATAAACAAATCTTACTTGTAATGATTGCTTTCCTTTTACAATTTACTGCTCAATTTATAATTATTGGAAATAGCGCTAATTATTTTTATTATAACTATGGTTATGGATCTTTTTCTTCAACTCCTTTAGAAGGGGCTTTACTTAGTGGCGGAGTAATGTCCTTTATTTTTTCACTTGTTTATGGAGTTGGCTTTACTTTAGCAATGGTTTTATATCCATTTTTAGCTAAAAAAGTATCTAAAAAAAGAATGTTAATCGTTTCATTAATTATTTTAACAATAGGTTACTTATATATGTTCTATTTTGGATTTAATAAAGGATTTGAAATCTCATTATTTATTGCTGGATTTTTTACTTTCTTTTTCCAAGGAATTGTTTATATTATTTTTACAATGAATTGTACAAATATCGTTGAATATCACGAATATTATTATAAAAAAAGAATCGCTTCTAGCGTTGCTTCCTTTAAATTTTTATCTGTTAAATTTGCAAACGGAATCCAAACGATTCTTCTTTATATTTTCCTTCTTATTTCATCTTTATTTAGCTTAAACAATTCAATTTCTAATGCTGAAGCTTTATTTAACACTCATGAAATAGATGAAATTAGTAAAAACGAAATGATTTTAGAAAGTATTTTATCAACCCCTAATTTATCAACTTCCTTAATTATTTATAGAATTGGTTTTGTTATCTTACCACTTATTTTATTAATAATAGGAATTTTAATAACACTTAAATTTGTTAAAATTTTAGATGAAAAAACTTATGAAAATATCAAAAACGAACTTTTAAAAAATCCTAACTGCTAATCAGCCAGGATTTTTAAATATTAACTAATAAGCTTTGGCAAAATAGATTACATATTTTGCTTTTTTACCACAGACTGGGCAAACATCATCAAATGCGGTTTGATCAAATGGCATACATCTTGAAGTTGCATTTGTATCTTCTTTAATCTTATTTTCACACTCTTCATCGCCACACCACATCATCTTAGCATATCCACCTTTATTAACTACTTCTTTTAATTCTTCATAAGAATGGACTTCTTTAATATTTGCAAGTAAGTTTTTAAATGCAGCGTGATACATTTCTTCATGCATTTTCTTTAATAATCTATTTACTTCAGCAGTTACATTATCAATAGAAATTTGTTCTTTTACTCCATCATTTCTTTTAACAATAGTTAAAACATTATTTTGAATATCACGTGGTCCAATTTCAATTCTTAATGGAACGCCCTTTACTTCATATTCAGCAAATTTCCATCCTGGAGTTTTATCACTATCATCGAGTTTAACTCTAATACCATTTTGTTTAAGTTCATCAAATACTTCATGGCATTTTTTCATAACTCCTTCTTTTGCCATTTGAATAGGAACAATAACTGCTTGAATAGGAGCGACAAATGGAGGTAAAACAAGTCCATTATCATCGCCATGAACCATAATAATTGCACCTAATAAACGAGTTGAAACGCCCCATGATGTTTGAAATGGATTTTTAATTTTTCCATCTTTATCTAAATATTGAACGCCAAAAGCTTTAGCAAAACCATCTCCAAAATAATGGGTTGTTCCGCTTTGAAGAGCTTTTCCATCATGCATTAAAGCTTCGATTGAATAAGTTTCTAAAGCTCCAGCAAACTTTTCTTTTTCTGTTTTTCTTCCTTTAACAAATGGAATAGCTAATAAATCTTTACCTAAATTATCATAAATTTCGAGCATTTTTAAAGTTTCTTCTTTAGCTTCAACTTCAGATGCGTGCATTGTATGACCTTCTTGCCAAAGGAATTCACTTCCTCTTAAAAATGGACGTGTTGTTTTTTCCCATCTAACAACAGAACACCATTGGTTATATTTTTTTGGTAAATCGCGATATGATGAAATAATGTGTGCATAATGATCTGTAAAAACGCACTCACTAGTTGGTCTAATAATTAATGGGTCAGGAATTTCATTTCCTCCACCTAATGTAGCAACTAAACATTCAGGTGCAAATCCTTCGATATGATCTTTTTCTTTTTGGAATAAAGATTGTGGGATAACTAAAGGCATATAAACATTTTCATGACCTGTTTCTTTAAATTCTTTATCTAAATAATTACGAATATTTTCCCAAATTGCATAACCATAAGGTCTATAAATAATAAAACCTTTTGTAGATGTATAATCCATTAATTCTGCTTTTTTGCAAACATCAGTATACCATTGAGCAAAATCTTCGTCTCTTGGAGTGATACTTTTATTTTTAATATCCATATATAACAATTCCTTTCATTTATTTAGCAATATTAACCAATTTTTTAATAGTTTTCTTATCAAGTGGGGTAATCATCGGAGAGAAACTTTGGATGATATCACTTGAGAAATATTGAATGCCCGAACGATATATTAATTCAATTTCAGAAAAAGAACGAGCATTAATTTCAATAATCGGCTTTTTATAAGAAACCAATTTTTCAAGCAGTGCGTGAGCATTGATAAAACTTTTTGAATCAGCTTTAACATTTTCTTCAAGTTCGCAATCAACAAAGAACATATCAATGGCTTCATATAATTCTTTTTTAACTTGGAACTCTCCTTCTCGAATAAGCAATCCAACCTCATACCCTTTAAGTTGAACTTTCTTAATCGTTTGATAAGCAATATTTAAATCTTCAATATCTAAGAATTCATTAATATCGAGTAAAAAAACAATATGAGATTCATTTAAATGGGTAATTCTAGTTGCTTGATCTAAGGTAGCATCAAGTTCATCATAATTAATCGGGATAATAAGTTTAGAAAAGTAATTTTCTCTTGCATTATAATAAGGCGGGACACATTCTTTCATGCATAAAGACAAAATGCCTTTACATTGATTAAATTGTTTTCCAGCTTTTTTTAACATTTCAATATTTTTAAATACATTACTTTTTACCTTAAAATTAACAAAGTAACCATAATTTAAGATTCTATCTTCTTTTACTTGAACAATTGAACGATAATTTGATTCAATCCCTCTTCTAGAAATAACCGAGTGAAATTCATTTTTAACATTATCTAAAGCATTATTTAAATTTTCTTCTTTACGATATAAAGTACAATCTAATTTTTTATCAAAATTATCACCAATATATTGATAAAGAGAATTATACATCGTGTCAAATGAGTGAGAGAAATCAGAAACAATTCCTCCTACGACTGTATATTTATAAAAATTTAATAAACCATAACCTTCCATTGTTTCATTAATTTTTTTATAAATCTTTTTTAGATTTGCTTTAGTTTGTGCAACAGTAACAAACCCTTTATCTAAAAGACCAATTTCAAATCTTGAAGGATTTTTAAAATAAAAAGAAACATCATTTTTATCTAAAACGCTATAAAGACCATCTAAAATTAATAATTTTACAAAACTTTCGTTGAAAATAGATTCAACACTTTCCTTTTTTTGAAAAGAAATTATATAAGAAGACCCTTTAGCAAAAAATCCATCTTCATAACTCTTTTTTATTTCTCCTAAATCATAACTAATTTTTTTAACTCTTTTTTTGCTTTTATAATCATTAGTTGGAAAATTAGAAAGTTTTGTTGTTTCTAAATAAATTAATTCATCATTTTGATCAACAGCGACTATTTTTAAAGCGATTTTTTTATATAAAGTATTTAATTTAACATCAGCAAAAGTAAATAAACCAACTGCACATTTGTCAAATCTATCAAAATCATCTTTATTTAAATTTTCAATTAGCCAATTTTTAACATTATTTTGTTCTTCGCTAGAAAATTGGGATAAAAAATCAACAAAAGTTTCATTTTTATAAACACTTAAATCTCTAGAATTATATTTTAAAACCTTTTGAGTCCTTAAATTTATAATATAGTAAAATGAAGAGTTATGTTCTTCTAAATATTTTTTCTTATTGCGTTTAATAGAAAAGTTAAAAGAAAAAATCGTTATAAAAAGACCAAAAATTAATAAGATTTCTAAAACGATAAAAAATACCGTAAAAGAAGATACATCGACAGCAAAAAATTGACCGTTCATACATTTTAGTATTATATACTAAATTCAACTCTTTTTAAAATATCACTATAAAAATTAAAGTTAAAAATAAGATAATTTTAATGTAATATATTATAGGTAATAAACAAGGAGAAATACCCAAGCGGCTGAAGGGGTTGGTTTCGAAAACCAATAGGAGGAATACTCGCAGGGGTTCAAATCCCCTTTTCTCCGCCAACTAAGATATTAAAAAAGTCCGATTATATCGGACTTTTTATTTAATAGGTTTTCTGAAAAACTTACCATAAACTTGTTCAGTATTTAAAACATTTATAAAGCAAGAAGGATCAGCTTGTTTAGCGATACGTATAACTTTTCTACGCTCATTTTTTCTAATAGTAACCATAATTATGAATACTTCATTTCCAGTATATCCGCCTTTTCCTTCAATGACTGTACATCCATGAGGAATATTAGCCATAATTACTTGCGATAAATTAGAATCTTTAGAAATAATTTGAAGCGATAATTTTTTATTAGAAATATTTATTGTATCAACTACTAAAGTAGTAATAATCATATAAACAAATGTATACATGAAAATAATTGCTTGATGAGAAATAGGAACAGCTGAGAAATGAACTCCATCAACTACTCCTCCACTTAAACAAGACAAAATAGAAAATAAAGAAACAATAAAGAAATTTATAATTGCACTATAAATACCTACGCCTGAAGATTTCTTTTCACTAATATAATAAGCGATAATATCAATTCCACCACATGTTGATTCAATCAAATAACTTAAAGCAGTTGCTGTCCCAGTACATAATCCAGCAAATAAAATTCTAGCAACCGGTTGATTAAAAACTGCTTCAGAAATCTCAGTAATAAAATCTCCAGCATTATTAGGTAAAATAATACCGAATATAGTAACAAAAATAACATTTATTAAACTTAAAAAAGCAAATTTCTTACCAATTTTAAAATATGCTAATACTAAGAGTGGAATATTAACTACAAAATAGGAAATAAAGTTTGTTACATACAAATTAAATGGATCAATAATAAAGTTAAATCCCAATAATTTACAAATTTCAACTACTGATTGAGAGATTCCACTTGCTCCTGAAGAAGCAAGTGTTAAAAAAACACCATTTTCTGTAATTAATGATGGGTCTGAAAATGCTTGATAGTTTGGTTGGATAAAACATTTAAAACCGAAAGAAAAACAAATAGCGCTAATAGCAGTAACTATAATTGCGTATACATAATTAATGGTCCCTTTTTGAAAAGGATGATCATAAAAATAGTTATTTACTTTTTTCTTAAATCGATTCCAGTAATACATCGCCATTAATATACTCAAAAAGTTTTATAAAAACAACAAGAATTTGGTAATATTTCAAAAAGTTTTTAAAATTAAATTTCTTTTAAATTGAAGAGACAAAAAACATTTATTTGTGAAAATCTAGGGCTATCATTATTTTTTTGTTCAACCAATTACTTTCTAAATGCGATCAGAAAATGGCTTATAAACCAGGATATTCAATCGAAAGGATTAATAGGAATTTTAAATTCCCTATTTTTCCTTAAATTTAGTTAAATAGACAATTTTAATTTGAGCTAAATTTTAAAAATTAAATTCTTTAACGTTATTTTCTCCTAAAACATTATAATTAACTTCAATTTCTTTTAAATCTTCGCCTTTTAAACCAATATTAATAAAGAAATAACAAAAAGAAGGTAGACTTATTCCACATCCTCCTTCTCCTTCATGTTCATTAAAAGAAGAAAAAGATAAAACACATTCATTGTTAGCTTTTTTAGTTTCAATATTAGTAAGATTAACTGGATAACAATTTTCATACATCGTTAAAAGCGAAACTAAAATTAAAATTGAATCACTATTAAATTCTAAACTCGATAATGATTTTTCGTCTCTTACTAAAATTTCTGAACTTAATAAAATATTATAATCGTTATTAAATTCACTTTCAGAATCATATTTTTTTAAATTAATTAATTCGTTATTATCAAAAATTAGCGATGTCGTTACAGGTGAAAATGAAGGAATAAAATGAATAGTCTCATTATTTAAATTATTAACTTTATTCACACAACTAATTAAGCTAAATAATATGCTAATTAAAGTAAGATAAAATTTCTTCATCACTTAATTCTCCTTTTATAAATCTTAAATAATCAGTATCAGATAATACTAAAATACCATTTATAATTTGGCTGGTGTTATTATTATAAGTAGACATTGGGCCAATTACAAAACCCATTTCAGCACTACCTCCACATAATAAACACGTAGCAAGTTTGCTTCCGCCTTCGAATGCACCGCTCTCTACAACATGCCCAGCATTAATTTTATAATCACATTCCGAACAAGTTACTTCATGTTGTTTATTATTTAGCCACCTATATTGATAATTATGATTTTCGTGCAACAATTTGAAAATGTTTATTCTGCCATTTGAAACACATTTATTATTAAATTGAGTACCTTTATCTACCGTCGATAAAAGTCTATTAATAATTGATCGATTGCTAGCCGATTGATGATTTTGCATATATAGCGCTAGGGCGCCAGTAACAACTGGCGTTGCATATGAAGTGAAAGCACTATATGAGCTTTTGTAATATCCCCCAGTATTATTTAACAAGTACATGTTCCCACCTGGTGCAAACAAATCAATAACAGATGGACCAGTATTTAGACCGGTCTGAATATCATCGCTAGAATTTGTTGCTCCTACAACTACAATATTATCACTATCTAAACAGGCCGGAATTTTGGTAATAATTTCTAAATTATCACCTTCATTTCCTCCTGCGCAAACAAAGATTCCAGAAAAATTATCTATAGCCTCTTCAAGATAAGTCGCTGCTTTTTCAGGAAATAAATAACTGAAATTAATTAAATCTGAATTAATTGTTTCAGCATAATTTATTGCGCTAGCTATGTCAGAATAACTTGAATAAGCCTCATCATCTGTCATACGAATTGAGACTAAATCAACCCTATCACTAATTCCATAAACTAAATCACCGTCATGTTTAGCTGTTATTATTCCGGCAACTTTAGTTCCATGTCCATATTTGTCTTCTAATGCATCACATCCTTTAGCAAAACTTTTAGATAAAATTTTATTTAGTGAACCACTTAATTCAGAATGATCACCATCAACACCACTATCAAGAAGAGCAACTCTAATGTTTGAAGCCGAATCGTTGATTTGCCATGCTTTACTAAGACTAATATTTTCGGCCCATTCATCAATTGCTTCTGCTTCTAATGATACATCCGTATTATCTAGAATTTTTTCTTTAGAATAATCAAAAAGTTGAATTTTTTCATCGATAGTAAAAGACAGAATTGAACCATCCGATTCTAAAAAAGTTTCTAACCCCAATGAATTTGAAGTGTCAATTAAAAATGTGTTAATACTTTCTTTTGGAGAATTTAAAAAATCAATACTATCAACAAATATAGATGAAGAATATTTATTTAAAATTTCGTTCTTATCAGTTTTTTCTTTTAATTTAACAATAAAAGAAGTTAAATTATTTTCATTATTTTCTTTCATAGTAAAAACATTAGCAATATTGCCAATATCATATACTAATAGTGCTGTTAAAATTATTTGAGAAATCATAAAAACCTCCGCAATTTTATATTTATAAAATAATTTTCAAAAAATGCTTAAATAATGTAATCCAAATTATATTAATTTCAAATAATCATTATTTAATTAAAAATAATTTTAAAATATAAAAATATTTATCTTTTATTTTATTGTCTCTACCCTTAATGGTAATGTCAATATCAAGTTTTAGAAATAAAAATTAAGTTCTTTATCAAAGATAAAGACACTATATTTTTTTATTTCTTTAGTTTATAATTTTACAAGAAATTAGATACCTTATACCTATGGTATAAAGAATTATTTTATACTTGTTTATAAAGCTAGATAATGGTATCTTATTATTTGCGTTTAAATTAAATTTTATATATTTGAGGATTAAAGAGATGAATATTTTAAAGAAAATTGGAACTCCATTTGTTGCAATATGGAGATGGATAAAAGAAACCGCTTGGGTTCAACCACTTCTTATTGTTGGTATTATATTTGCAATTATTTTCTCCATTCCTTCAATTACTAAAGGAATTCAAGGATTAATGGACCAAAAAGAAAGTGACATCGTTTATTTTGAAGATCATCAACTTTCTTTAGAAGGTTCAAAAAGAGGTGAAGAAAATAGTGAAGCTAACATCTTCTTTGATAAATTCGTTGAAGCTCAAAATTTATGGGAAAACGGAGATAAAGAAGGAGCTAGAGAAGCATTAGCTTCTTATTCTAATAATGGTGATAAATTCTTCCTCTTCTTTGTTCAAGAAGAATGTACTGGTTGTAGTTCATTAAAAGAAGGTTGTGAATATCTTGAAGACAACTGGTCAACATATGTTACTGATAGTGAAGAACCTTCATTCTATTTCCAAGCAATTATTGTTGATCAAGAAATCAATGATGATTATTATAAAGATGAAGATAAACATGCTATTGATGATTTAGTTACTTATCAATCTTATCTTGAATTCTACCGTATAGTTATGGGTAATATTCAAAATCTAAGATATTATATAAATGTTGGTATTAGAGATGGTTCAAGTGGCCAAAACACAATCTATTCAAATACTGAAGCATTAATTAATACAAGTGATTTACAAACTCCAACAATCATGTTACTTGATTTAACTGATACAAATACTACTTCATATATCGTTAGCGAAGTCTTCTATACAAGTGATGCAACATTTAGTGCAGCTAGCGATGTTTATGGAAAAGCATCATTTATTGCTGATGCTTGGACATATGATGGAATATTTGATAAAAACTATCATTAATAGTTACTTATTAAATTAATTAAAGAGGATCAATTTGATCCTCTTTTTTATATAAATATTATCTATATATAAAAATAAAAGGTATTATAGGCTTACTAAACCTCTATACATACAAGGATGTTTTAAAAATGTGTTTTATTACTAAAAAAAGAAAAATAATTTAATATAGTTTATTTGTTATTACAATTTGTCACATTTTTGTAAAAGAAAAAATCCGAGTTAATCGGAGTTCTTGTTTTTCTTTATTAAATATTCATTTACTTTTTTAGGCACGAGCTTAGAAACATCAACTCCCATCGAAGAAAGTTCAATAATATTTGAAGATGAAATAAATGTATTCTCTTTTTTTGCCATTAAAAAGACCATTTCTATATCATGATCAATAAATTCATTTGAAGCAGCTAAACTCCATTCATAATCAAAATCAGAAACAACTCTTAATCCTCTTATTAAAAATTTAGCGTTATTCATTTTAGCAAAATTAATAGTTAATCCATCGTAAGATTCACATCTCACATTTTTTAAATTTTTAATAGCATCTTTAACCATTTCTTCTCTTTCTTTAACACTAAATCGATTATTTGTTTTTAAAGAATTATAAGCGATTAAAACAATTACTTCATCAAATAATTTTGTTGCTCTTTTAATAATATCTAAATGCCCATTAGTTATTGGATCAAAACTTCCTGGATATACTCCAATTCTTTTTTTATTCATAAACTTATTTCCTTTCTTTTTATATCGTTATTTATTAATCTATTTTTCTTATATCTTTACTATTATCATCCTTTTTTAACGATAATAAAAATAATAAACTACGACCATATTTATATTTTTTAATATTATAATCATTAGCTAATGAAATATCTAATTCACTATCTTTTTCAATAAATATTAAACTATTTTCATTAGCTAATTCATATTTATATAATAACGAAAGGATTTCTTTTTCGTTATTATATAAATATGGTGGGTCTAAAAATATAATATCAAATAAATTATTTTCATATTTTTTAATAAAATCGATATCTTTTAAATTAGTTATTGATATTTTATTAAAATCATCTAAATTATCACTTACTTTTGATTTTAAAGTAATATCACGATTTTCTAATATAACTTTATAAGCTTTTAAAGATGAATCATTAATAATTACTTTTTTAGCTCCTTTGGATAAAGCTTCTAAACCAATTTGACCACTTCCTCCATAAAGATCTAAAAACGAAGAATTAATAATTCTTTTTCCAATAATATTAAATAAACCTAGTTTTACTATATCTTTACTAGGACGAGTAATTGAAGGATCAACTTCTTTTAATCTTTTATTTTTATATTTTCCACTTCTTATTATTAACATAATCTATTTAATTAAATTTCAAATAAGTTTTTATTTATTAAATCTATTAATTTATTATATTCACTTTCTTTTTCTTTATATTCTTTAACAATTTTTAATGAATCGATTTTATTTTTTATGTCTTTTAATTTTCTTAATAATTCTAATTCTTTTTTTATATTATTCTTATCATATTTTCTTAATGATGTAATTTCTTCGATTAAACTATCTTTTTTTATTACAAGTTTAATTAAAGTCTCATCATTTTCAATTAAATCTTTATAAAAAATATAATCTTTATAGCGTTTATCTTTTTTAATTAAATCAATAAGTGTATCTATTTCTTCAAGCAAGTTTAAATTCATAAATAAAACCAAAAATATTATACAGTTTTATTGTATTTATTTAAAAAATTTTTATATAATTTTAATCGTTATGAAAGAATTCAAGATTGTTAAAGATAATAAGAAAAGTTTAAGAGAAAGAAGTGTTGATATTTCTTTACCTTTAACTCAAGAAATTAAGGAATTAGGAAATGACATGCTTAAATATTTA
Organism: uncultured Bacilli bacterium; assembly: GCA_944372115.1. Lineage (GTDB taxonomy): Bacteria > Bacillota_I > Bacilli_A > RFN20 > CAG-826 > Onthovivens. Next base: position 51,786 of record CALVYH010000005.1, on the reverse strand, counting down.
ATTCTTTCTCAAGATGAAGATTATTTAAAAAAGCATAAAAATATTCGTAGTGGAGTTGGACTCGCTGCTCCTCAAATTGGAAAAAACATCAATTTAATCGCTATTTATTTTATTGATGAAAACGAAAAAGAAAATAAATATGTTCTTGTTAATCCAAAAATCATTAGTGAGTCAACAAAACAATGCTATTTAAAAAATGGCGAAGGTTGTTTAAGCGTTGATAAAGAACATCCTGGCTATATATATCGTCCTTATAAAATTAAAGTTAAAGCTTTTGATTTATTAAACGATAAAGAAATTATATTAGATTTAAAAGGATATAGCGCAATTGTTGCTCAACATGAAATCGATCATTTAAAAGGAATTTTATTTTATGATCATATAAATAAATTAGAACCTTTTAAAGAAGAAATCGGCGCTATTGCTATATAATTTAGAATTTTATATAATAAAATCGTTAAAATTATTGCTAATATTTAAATAATTTTTTCTTTTATAAAGATTGTTTTTAAAGGTGTAAATGAAATGTATATTAAAAGAAATCCAATTTTAATTTATGCTTTAGGTGGATTAGGCGAGGTTGGTAAAAATACCTATTGTTTAGAAAGCGACAAAGACTTAATCATCATTGATGCTGGAGTTAGATTCCCAGAAGATGATTTAGTTGGTGTTGACTATGTTATCCCTTCTTATAACCACTTAAGAGACGTAAACCAAAAAATAAGAGCTTTAATTATTACTCACGGACATGAAGACCATATTGGTGCTGTACCTTTTTTAATTAAAACTGTTAACGTACCTATTATTTATGCTCCAAAACTTGCTTGTGCTCTTATTAGACAAAAAATAGAAGACCAAAAAATTAAAACAAGCGTAAAAATTGTTGAATATAATCAAGATTCAGTCTTAAAGATTGGATGTTTTGATGTTTCTTTCTTTAGAGTTACTCATTCAATTCCTGATTCTTATGGAATTTGTGTTGATACTAGCGAAGGAAGAATTGTTACTACTGGAGATTTTAAAATTGATTTAACTCCAGTTGGACCTGATATTGAACTTCATAAAATCTCTAAAATGGGTGAAGAAGGTGTTGACCTTTTATTAGCTGATTCAACAAATGCTGAAAAAGAAGGATGGACTCCTTCAGAAAAAAACGTTTTAAACGCAATTAACGATATTTTTGATAGAGCAATGGGAAGATTAATTATTTCAACTTTCTCTAGTAACGTTTCACGTATTCAACAAGTTTTAGACTGTGCTTTAAAACATAACCGTAAATGCGTTATTGTTGGAAGAAGCATGATTACTGCTGTTGAATGTGCTAGAAAATTTGGCTACATTAAATTCCCAGATTCATATTTTAAAGAAGTTGCTGATTTGCCAAACATGAAAGATAATGAAACACTTATTTTATGTACCGGCTCTCAAGGTGAAGCAATGGCTGCTTTAAATAGAATTGCTAATGGAACTTTTAAAGGTATTAGAATTACTCCAGGTGATACTGTTGTTTTCTCTTCTTCTGCTATTCCAGGAAATGGTGTTTCAATTTCTAAAGTTGTTAACCAACTTACTAGACTTGGAGCTGATGTTATTACAAATAACATCGTTCATGATATCCATTCATCTGGCCACCCTTCTAGATTAGAATTAAAAATGAATTTAAAACTATTTAAGCCAAAATATTTTATGCCAGTCCACGGTGAATATCATATGTTAAAACTTCATGGAGATATCGCTAAAGAATTAGGAATGAATAATGAAAACGTCTTTATTTGCGCTAACGGAGATACATTAGTTTTAGAAAATCACACTATTAAAGAAGGCGATAGACTTCAAGCTGAAGATGTTTATATCGATGGATATGATATTAATGGCGTTTCTACTGCGGTTATTCGTGATAGAAAAATTCTTCATGATGATGGAATGGTTTCAGTACTTGTTTTCTTAGATAGTAAAAATTCTTGCTTAATTGCTCCTCCTAGAGTAAATACAGTAGGTTTTGTATCTTATGGAAAATATGAAGATCATTTAACTAGACATGCTTCTATGATGGTTGAAGAAGGATTAAATCAACTTTTTACTTCTAAACATGTAACTTTTAATGATATTAAAAATACGGTTAGAAGTGTTGTATCTAAATATTATTTTAGAAAAACTCAACGTAATCCAATGATTATCCCTCTAATATTAGACAAAAAATCTAATTTAAAGAACGTTAACTTTTAAAAAACTGTCACTTCCTAAAAGTGACAGTTTTTTATTTTCTTTCTTTTTTACGTTTATCATTAATATCCTTCATAACATTTTCATCAATATATGTAATATTATTTTCTTTAGCATATTTTACACATCCATTTAATACTGTTTTTAAAAATACACGAGGAACTTTAACAAGCATTTGACAAGCTTCTTTACTAAATTTTATTGATGGATCTGTTCTATTAGCCGCATACATTACTCCATCAATCGAATTTTGTTCAACATTTGGAATAAGTGCTTTAAGTGGTTTTTTAAATTTTGAATACCAAAAGTTAGTTGAATCTCTATATCCATAATCAACTGGAACATTTGGAAAACCAATAGCTTTAACACCATTAATAATCGTATTATAAACCTTTCTTTTATTAAAATCTTATCGATTTTTAAAATAAAATGGCAGCCAAATTTAGATGTTATTCCATTAAAATTACGATATGGAGGTTCTATTCCATCTAATAAATTAACTCTTATTTTATCTTCAAATGAATTTTCTAATGATTATCCCATGTACATTCAAAAACTTGATAAGCATCAGATAAAATTAAAGGTCTATCTTCTCCTAAAGCCGTTCCTTTTTCAAGTTTAAAATGGCAATTTTTCATTTTCTCTTTTGATGTTTGTCCAGGAAAACCTAATTTAACTGTCTCTTTAAATTCTTTATAATTATCTTCTAAAAAATTTAAAGCACATTTACCTCTTTTAAGTAAGTTTTGAGCGGCATTTGATGAATTTCTACATTCTAAAATCATCGCATAATAATCTTTTCCCGCAATATAATAAGGAAAACAAAGCTAATAAGCACCTAAAGTAGTTTTTCTTTCATCATCGAGTGTAGAAATTAATATCGTAGGCATTGGAAAAAATGCACTTGTTTGATAAAAATTATCAACGATTCTTAAATCTTTAAATTTTCCATTATTTCTTTTCATATTTTTTTATTTAACCTCTTTTCTTCTATTATGTTACTCTCTTTTAAGTCAAGTTTAATGTATAATTTTACTAGTTGTTTTTGGTTTAATAAAAAATGAATAAAGATGAAGTTATAATCATATTAGGTTCTTCTTCTCCTAGAAGAAAAAAGTTAATAAAAAAATTAAATATTCCTTATAGAATAATGATTCCGCATATTGATGAAAGATTATTAGATGATTATTTTTTTATTAATAAAAATAATATCGATATAAAAGAATATCCTTTAAAAGAAGCAATTTTAAAAGCTAATTCTTTATTAAGTAATTATAATCTTAAAGATAATGAAATTTTATTAACGCTTGATACCGCAATTATTTTTAATAACAAAATTTATAATAAACCAAAAAATAAAAAAGATGCTTTTAATACTTTAAATGAATTTTCTTCTTCTTTTCATGAATGTATTAGCGCTTATCAACTTATCTATAAAAATAAAATTATAAAAAGAAGTGTAATTACTAAAGTTTATTTTAATAAATTATCCACTTCTTTAATTAATAAATATTTAAACGAAATAAATGTATTTGATAAAGCTGGAAGCTATGCTATTCAAGATGATAAAAAATATCATTTAATTAATAAAATTGAAGGAAGTTATTATAATGTTATCGGTTTTCCTTTAGAAGATATTAAAAAAGATATCAATTTATTAATTAACGAATAAACATATAAGAAGTTCTTTCAATATAATTCTTTTCTTTATTATGTAATAATCTTATCTTTTTATTAGATAAATAGATTTTAATAAAATCATTTTTATTAAAATCTTTTATTTCTATAGTTTCACTATCATAATAAATATTAAAGAATGAAGAAGAAAAATTATTAAAACAAAATACTTTTTCTTTATTTAATACAAATGGTGAAGAAAGGGAGGTATATCCATTATTAGAAATAGGAGCGTTTTCAATAAATTCAATTAATTCAATCTCATTATCAATTAATGCTCCTTTAAGTGATTTAGCAATTCCACTACTTCCAATAGAAGAAGCAATTAAACATCCATCTCCCTTTAAAGTTTCAAAAAATGTATCATCGATAGAGATATCAAATTTTAAAGTCGAACCATTTGATGAATGAATTCTAAATTCATTAACAGCATAATATTCATTTATTTTATATTTATTTTCATCTTTTAAAAATTTATTAATTTCACATTTTAAAAGCGATACTAATTTATAGTTAATATCTCTTTTTTTTAAATCAGTTAAACTTTTTAAATAATCTTCTTTTTTATATTCACATAAATAACCAAAATTACCAGTATTTATCGTTATAAATAAAGGATTATATTCATAAAAAGATTGAACGCTTCTTAAAAACGTTCCATCTCCTCCAATAGAAAAAACATAATCTAACCTGATATCTTTTTTATTATTTTTAATTATATCTTCTTCAACATTTTTAAAATTGAGAAGATTTAATCTACTTTTTAAATCTTCTTTTACTTTATTTGAGTAATTATCGCCTCTACTAATCAATATATAATTCATATATTTTTTACCTATAATTTAATTTATTATTTACTTAAAATATTGTATCATATTTAAGAGTAAATTTTTATTTAAAAGGAAGGAAATACTATGGCAACAAATATTGAAATTGAAGCTAAAGTACTTATTAGTGAAAAAGAATATAATAATGTCTTAAATCGTTTTAAAGATAGAGTTATTAAAGAATATGACCAAATAAATCATTATATTGATAGTGATGATTTAGCATTAAAAAAATTAGGCATTGGATGTCGAATTAGAGAAAAAGATAATACTTATACTTTAACTTTAAAAGCTCCAATGGCTGAAGGATTATTAGAAAAAGATGAAGTTTTAAATAAAGAACAATTTAATGCTTTTGTTAAAAGAAATGTCTTCCCAGAATGTAATATTGAAGATTTTATTAGAATGCTTGGAGTTGATCCATCATTATTAAAGGTCCAAGTTGCTTTAACAACACACCGTGTTGAAGTTGCTTATGAAGATAATACTTATGAATTTTCAGTTGATAGAAACACTTATAATGGCTTAGTTGATTATGAGCTTGAAATGGCTGGAGCATCTTTATCAAAAGCTAAAGAAAATTTAAAATCTATTTGTCTTTCAACTAATACATTCTATAAAGATAATTTAAAGAGTAAAGAAACTAGAGCATTAGAATCTTTAGATAAAAAATAATTGTTACTTTATTAAATAATTAAAAAGAGAAAAACAAAACCGTAGAAATTAGTTAAATTCTACGGTTTTTATTCTTTTTTATTATTTATAGAAGAAGATAAAGTGATAATCGAAGGATCACAATCAATACAATCTTTACAAATACTTTCATGTAAAAATCTCCTTGCACGAGGGATAAAAGCAGAAATTTCATCTTCGCTATATCCAACTTGCATTTTATGATCATCGACCATAATTGGTCTTTTTAATACTGATGGGTTTTCTTTTATAAACTTAATAAGTTCATTAATTGACATATCATCAATATTAACGTTACCTTCTTTGATTACTTTACTTCTAGTAGAAATAATATCTTCAGTGCCATTCTCGCTTTTAAGTAATAAATCTTTTAATTCTTCATCTTTTAAAGGTTGAACTAAAATATTTTTTTCTTTATAAGGAATTTTATTTTCTTCAAAATATTTTTTAACCTTTCGACATGAAGAACAAGATGGCGATGTATAAATTGTAATCATATTAATATTATACCATAAAAAGCACTTTAAAATAAGGTGACTATCTCTATATTTAATCTAAAAAGAGGAGAAAAAACTATTTAGAAGATAATAAAAACAAAAGATAAGGGAAAGCTTTAGAAACTAATTCATAAATATAAGAAAGATTGATATTATCTTCTTTTAAACATTTATCATAAATAAATGAAAGTTCATCAAAATTAATGTTTTTATATTTATTTTTTAATTCTTCAATTTCTTTAATTTTACTAGCGATTTCACTAATTACTAAAATTGTATAACAAGTAGCATCAAAACTTTTTTCGTCTTTAAAAAAGTCATTTGCTTCTTTATTATCTAAATAATCTATCGCCTTTTTTATCCATCTTTTAAGACCAAAAATAAGTTCTTCATGATAAGACATGTTTTCTATAGTTTTATTATTATTATTATTTTCCATAAGAATCTACTATCTCCTCAACTTCTTTAAAATCATCGATATAATAGGTAGGTTTATTTTCTTTTATTTCATTTTTATTTCCATAACCATAGCTTACAATAATCGATTTTAAATTTAAATTTTTAGCGGCTAAAATGTCAACGATTGAATCTCCACAATAAAAACCATTTTCTTTATTTAAATCTAATTTATTTATTAATTCATTTAAATAAGTTGGATCAGGTTTTCTTTTTATTTCTTTTCTTTCTCCTTTTATATCAATAAATAAATCTTTTTCTAACCCATTAAATTTATTTTTAACTAATTTCTTTAATATTTCATTCGGTTTATTTGAATTAATTAATAAAATATAATCTTTATTTTTTAAAGAGATTAATGTATTTAAAACGTGATTAAAAAGTGGCGAAATATATTGAGTTTTTTCATAGTTTTTTAAATAAAGATTATATTCTTCTTCATTAAATTCTCTATTTAAAGCTTTTTTAAGTAATACTCTTGCACCATTCCCAATAAAAGTTTTCACTTCTTCTTTAGAATAAGTTTTATTTATATTTAACTCTTTTAAAGTTAAATTTAATCCTTCTTTAATACCTTCTAAAGTATCAATTAATGTACCATCTAAATCAAATATAATAAATTTAGTTTCTTTCATATATAAAAAAATTATACTCTAATCGAGTATAATTTTATATTAATAATAGATATATTTTTTATTTTAACATTAATAAATTATAATTATTATCTTCTTTATTTATCTTTTCTTTATTTTCATCATTTATAGAAGAAGATAAAAAATCTTGGTTAGTTGTAATATCAATAGTTATTTGACCCTTACAAGAAGATAAACCTCCTAACCCTAACAATAATAAAGATGATAATAAAATTAATTTCCTTTTCATATATCATTAATTCTTTCTTTTTCTAATGTTATTATACTATAAAACTTAGTTTTTATATAGTAAAAAAGTGGAGAAAAATTTTCTCCACTTATAAGTTTTAATTATATTAGATAAATTAATCTGCGAGAGTTAATAATCTAATAGGGGCATTATCTCCTTTACGGTTTTCAAGTTTATATACCTTTAAATAACCGCCATTTCTAGAAGCAAATCTTTTTGCTAATTCATCAAATAATTTGGTTAATGCATCAGCTTTATCTTCAACATGATATTTTCTTAAAATAGCAGCTGCTTGTCTTCTAGCATGTAAGTCACCTCTTTTAGCAAGAGTAACTAAATGATCAAATTCTTTAATAACGTCTTTAACCATTCCTCTTGTAACAGTAACTTTTTCAAATAAAACTAATTCAGTAACAAGATTTCTAACTTGTCCTTTATGTTTTGATGAAGTATAAGGAGTTTTAAATCTTACGCCACCTTTACCATGAACATTTTTTCTTCCAATTTGCATAATCTTCTCCTTAATTAATCGAGTTTATTATCTTTAAAGTGGAGTCCTTTTTCGATAAGTTTATCTTTGACTTCTTTTAAAGACTTTTTACCTAAATTTCTTACTTTCATCATTTCAGCTTCACTCTTTTGAGTTAAATCTAAAACAGTTTGAATACCAGCACGTTTTAAACAATTATAACTTCTAACAGTTAAATCTAAATCTTCGATAGATAAATTTTCGAATGTTTCTTGTTTTTGAACGATTGGATCTTTAATTAAACTTAAGTCATCAAATTTAGATGTTAAATTTGAGAAGTTAGCGAAATGTGAAATTAATATTCCACTAGCAAGTGATAATGAATCAGTAGGAGATATTGCACCATTTGTCCAAACTTCTAAAATAAGTTTATCGAAACGTGAATCATGTCCTACACGGGTAGACTCAACTTTATAATTGACTCTAACAATTGGAGAATAGTTAGAATCGGTAGCGATTACCCCACGGCTATGAATATATTGTTTATTTTCTTCATTTGTTGCGAATCCACGGCCATTTCTAATATGGATAACCATATGTAAGTGACCTCCAGCAGCAACATTACAAATTTCTAAATCTTTATTAATTACTGTTACACCAGTAGGAAGAACTTTAGAAATTTCCTCACCAGTTACTTTACGTGGACCTTCAACATCGATTGTAGCTTCATAATCTGCTTCTCCAATAGTATCAGATTTTAAAACTAAATCTTTTAAATTTAAGATGATTTGAGTTAAATCTTCTTCAACTCCATCTAAAGCTGTAAATTCATGTACAGCACCTTCTACTTCAAGAGCATATACGCTTGTTCCAGGAAGAGCGCTAAGTAAGACTCTTCTCATTGCATTACCAAGAGTTAATCCGAATCCTCTTTCAAGTGGTTCGCAAACAATTTTAGCATAATGCTCATTTTGATCTTCGAAGGTTAATTGAAATTTGACTTCTTCGAAAGGGTGAGCAATTTTTAATTCATTTAACTTTTCTTCAGCCATTTTTATTCCCCCTTTAATTAGCCACGTCTTCTTTTTGGTGGACGGCAACCGTTATGTGGAATTGGAGTTGTATCAACTATTGATGTAATAGTGAGTCCAGCTTGAGATAATGCTCTAATTGCACTTTCTCTTCCTGCTCCAGGTCCTTTAACATCAACATCAACTGTTTTAATTCCTTGATCAACAGCAGCTTTACCAGCAGCTTCAGCAGCACTTTGAGCAGCAAATGGAGTAGATTTTTTAGCTCCTTTGAAACCTAAGACACCGCTTGATGACCAAGCAATAGCATTGCCTTGTTCATCAGTAATTGTAACGATGGTGTTATTAAAGGTTGAATGTATATGAGCAACACCTTTTGTATACGTTCTCTTAATCTTCTTTTTACGGGTAGTTTGTTTTCTTGCCATACTTATTTCTACCTCCTAACTATTTAACAGCTTCTTTCTTGTTCGCAATGGTTTTTGCTGGACCTTTACGAGTACGAGCGTTAGTTTTAGTTCTTTGTCCTCTTACTGGAAGACCTCTTCTATGTCTAATACCACGGTAGCAACCGATTTCTTGAAGTCTTTTGATGTTTAAGCCAACTTCTCTTCTTAAATCACCTTCGACTTTAAGGTGAGCGATTTCACCACGGATTTTTGTTAATTCTTCTTCACTTAAATCTTTAACTCTTGTTTGTGGATTGACACCAACTTTAGCTAAGATTTTCTTTGAAGTAGAAAGACCAATACCATAAATATATGTTAATGAAATAACAACATTTTTATCGTTTGGAATATCAACACCGACTATACGTGCCATATTTTAATATTTCCTCCAAAATTGAAATTAACCTTGTCTTTGTTTATGTTTTGGATTAGAACAAATGACCATAACTTTGCCATGTCTTCTAATAACTTTACATTTATCACAAATTGGTTTTACTGAAGGTCTTACTTTCATAAAATTTCCTCCGTTTTAAATAAATAATTTTTTTGAATAGTTTATTTATGTCTAAATACTATTCGGCCATTGTTTAAATCATAAGGCGATAGTTCAACTGTAACTCGATCACCTGGTAAAATGCGAATGTAATGCATACGGATTTTACCAGAAACAGTGGCGTGAATTACAACATCATTTTCAAGTTTTACTTTAAAGTTAGCGTTAGGTAAAGCTTCAACAACTACTGCCTCGACAGTGATAACATCTTGTTTTGCCATGTTTTTAAATTTCTTCTCCCTCTTTTAATGTTAATATTTGATAGCCATCTTTTGTAACAACAACTGTGTTCTCATAATGAGCACACATCTTCCCATCTTTTGTTTTTACAGTCCAGCCATCTTCTAGAGTATATAATTCTTTTTTACCTTCGTTGACCATTGGTTCGATAGCAAGCGTCATCCCTTCTTTTAAGATAGGACCACTTCCTTTTTCTCCTACATTAGGAACATAAGGATCTTCATGCATCTCTTTTCCAATGCCATGTCCAGTATAATCTTCTGTTAAAGAATAACCTTCTTTTGTAGCAGTTTCCTCTATTTTATGAGAGATATCTCCAAGATGAACTCCTGGCTTAATTAACTTGACCGCTTCAAAGAAACATCTTTTAGTTGTTTCAAGTAAATGTAATGTCTCTTCTTTAACATTACCAACCGGGAATGTTCTACAAGCATCTACGTTGTATCCATCTTTAAAGACAACACAATCATAAGATACTATATCACCATCTTTTAATATAATTTTTTTAGATGGGATTCCATGTATAAGTGTATCGTTTACACTTATACAGATATTGCCAGGAAAACCTCCATATCCTTTACATGCAGGAATCGCTCCATTGGAGCGAATATACCTGCAAGCAATTTTGTCTAATTCAGCGGTAGAAATGCCTGGTTTCGTATGTTTTTCTAATTCATCGAATAAACCAATCATTACTTTCCCAGCAATTTTCATTAATTCTATTTCTCTTCTACTTTTAATGATTATTGCCATTTATAAATGCCTTCTTATTTTAAGATTTCTTTTATATCAGACATTAATTCATCAAGATCTTTAGTACCATTAACTTCATGAATGATACCTTTTTTAGAATAGAATTCGATAAGTGGTTCTGTTTGACGATGATATTCGTCTAAACGAGTTTTTAAAGCTTCTTCGTTATCATCTTTTCTTTGAATAAGCTCTCCTCCACATAAATCACAAACTCCTTCAACTTTTGGTTTAAGATTTGTAACATGATATGGAGCACCACAGTTTTTACAAACTCTTCTGCCACAGATTCTGTCTTTTAAGACACTTTCTGGGACATTGATGTCGATAACATAATTTATTGGACGATTGATTGTTTCACCAATTTTTTCAAGCTCTTCAGCTTGATGTAATGTTCTTGGGAAACCATCAAGAAGAAAACCGTCCTTACAATCATCTTTAGCTAATCTTTCTTTAACTAAAGAAATCGTAACTTCATCAGGAACTAATAAGCCTTTATCCATATAGGATTTAGCAAGCTTACCAAGTTCAGTTTCATTCTTTAATGCTTCTCTAAACATATCTCCAGTGGAAATATGAGGAATATTGAATTCTTTTGTAATTCTTTTAGCATTTGTTCCTTTTCCTGCTCCAGGAGCACCGAGTAAAATAATTGTTTTTAACATTTTTACATTCCTCCAATGACTTCGTCATAACTCTTTCCAGCAATAAGACCAGAAATTTGGTTATTAAGCTCAAGACATACACCAACAACGATGATAAGTCCAGTTCCGCCAAGGGCAAGTGAATTATCATCTCCGAATACTCCACTTAAAGTTAAAATAACTGGTAATGCAGAGATAAAACAGAGTGATATAGCACCGATTAAAGTAACGCGGTTTAATACTTTTCTAACATATCTTTCAGTTTCAATACCTGGACGAATTCCTGGAATATAACTTCCGTTCTTTTGGAAGTTATTTGCAAGGTTTTCAGGATTGATTTGAAGATTTGCATAGAAGAAAGTAAACGCAAATACTAAAACCATGTAAATAATAAGACCCCAAGGCATCATAACACCGCCTGTATCAACAAGTTCATTATATGAGAATACTTTAAGCCAAGTAGCATTTAAAGCATCCGCAGAAATAAATGAAGCAATAATTGATGGAGCCATCAAGATTGAAGAAGCAAAGATAACAGGAATAACACCAGCACTATTAATCTTTATAGGAAGGAATGAAGCTTTAGTTAACTTTTCACTTCCTCCACTACGTGTTGCGTGTTGAACAGGTATCTTTCTTCTAGAAAGTTCGATAAATACAACAAATGCGATAATAAGAATAAATGAAGCTATGTAAAGGATGAATTGGAATACACCTTTAGTAGTTTCAGCACTTCCTAAATTCCAGTTAGTTATAACCCATTTATTAAAGGCTGTAGCTATTTGATTTGGTAAGGAAGCGACGATACCAGCAAAGATAATCATGGAAATACCATTACCAATACCTTTAGAAGTTATTTGATCTCCCAACCAAATAACTAACATACTTCCTGCCACCATGACAGTAATAATGTAAAGATATGAAACGAAATTCTCTTCAAAAGTAAAGGAAATCCACTCAGTGTTTAATGCAGTTTGAATAATACCATAAGCTTGAACAGCGGCAAGAAGTAAAGACAAATATCTTGTAGCCATTTCAATCTTCTTTCTTCCATATTGACCTTGACGGTTAAGCTCAGTAAGAGCAGGAAGAACATCCATAGAAAGGAGTTGGATAATAATTTGAGCGGTGATGTAAGGAGAAACACCTAATGCAAATACCGAGAAATTCGATAATGCACCACCACCAAGCAAATTCATCAAAGCAAGCATGTTATTCGAGGAAGACATCTGATCTTGTAAAGTAGATGCATCAATTCCAGGAACAGTGATTGCACTTCCGATCCTAAATACGAATAAGATCATTATCGTAAAGAATATACGATTAACGACTTCTTTATTTTTGAAAATATCAATGAATTTCTTCATAAGCAAATCTATACAACAATACTAGATATTTTCAGCCTTTGCGCCAATTTTTTCAATACCTTCTAATGCAGTTTTTGAAAATTTATTAGCTTTAATAGTGATTTTAACTTTTAATTCACCATTACCTAAGACTTTTAAGCCGCCTTCTTCTTTCTTAATGATGCCTTTTTCGATTAATTCTGTCATGCCAACAGTATCACCATCTTTAAAGCAATTTAAATCAGAAAGATTAACAACAGCATAGGTAACGTGTGCGTGATGTTTGAAGCCTCTTTTTTGGAATCTTCTGAAGAATGGTAATTGCCCACCTTCAAATCCTAATCTGACTCCACCGCCAGTTCTTGAATTTTGACCTTTGTTACCACTTCCGCCATTTTTTCCAAGACCTGAACCAAGTCCTCTACATCTTCTTACGCCTTTTTTTCTACTACCTTCAGTAGGTTTGAGATTATTTAACATCTTCATTTCCTCCTTTTCTTAAAGATAGTACGTCTTTATAACTCTTTAATGAATTTAAAGCGTCATTTGTAGCACGAATTGCATTGATAGAAGTTCTACTTCCATAAACTTTTGAATAAACGTTTTTAACTCCGCTTAATTCTAAGATAGCTCTAACTGGTCCTCCAGCAATAATTCCAGTTCCATCAGGTGCTGGTTTTAAGAAGACTTTTGTAGCGCCGAATTCACCAACTACTTCATGAGCAATAGTGCCATGTTTCGAAAGATGAATATTGAAAGTATTTCTTTTAGCTCTATCAACAGCTTTTTTAATTGCATCTGGGACTTCGCCACTCTTACCAGTAGCAAATCCATATTTGCCTTTTCCGTTTCCAATAACAACAAGAGCAGAGAATTTCATTCTTCTACCACCCTTAACAGTCTTACAAACACGATTGATAGCAACGACTCTTTCTTCGAATTCTTTGACTTGTGGTTCTCTTTTTTCTCTTCTGTTACGGTCAAATTTCTTACCGCCTTTTTGTGGTTTTTGACCTTTTTTATTTTCTGCTTGAGGAGCATTTTCGCTCTTAACAGTTTCTTCGACGACTTTATTTTCTTCTAAAGTTTCAGTTACTTTATTTTCTTCCATATCTTTTCTCCTTAGAATTTTAAGCCGCCTTCACGAGCAGCTTCAGCTAAAGCTTTAACACGTCCGTGATAGATATATCCACCACGATCGAAGACAACGTTTTCGATTCCTTTAGCTAAGCATTTTTTAGCAATATCTGCTCCAACTAATTTAGCGCCTTCGATATTTCCGCCATTTTCAAGTTTTAATTGTTCACTTGAAGATGAGACAAGAGTAACACCTTTTGTATCATCAATAGCTTGAACTTCAATATTCTTGTTACTTCTGAATACACATAAACGTGGGGTTTCACTAGTTCCAGATACCTTAGCTCTGACTCTTTGATGTTTTCTTAATCTAACTTCATTTTTATCAATAGATCTAATCATATCGCCCTCCTAATTACTTACCAGCACGTTTACCTTCTTTACGAAGAATGTGCTCTCCTTTATATCTAATACCTTTTCCTTTATAAGGTTCTGGTCTTCTAACTTCTCTAATTAAAGCAGCTGTTTGGCCAACTTTGAATTTATCTTGTCCACTAACTTCAACAACTGAGTTAACATCTTTACTCTTTGTTTCGATGACTTTAATAGTAACACCTGGAAGTGGAGAGATAGTGATTGGATGAGAATATCCAACGCTAAGAACAACATCATTACCTTTCATATCAGCGTGATAACCGATACCGATAATTTCTAATGTTTTCTTATATCCTTCGTGGCAACCAATAATAGCATTATTTAATAAAGCTCTTGTTGTACCATGAAGTTGTTTTGTGTGTTTTTCTTCGTTAAGACGTGAAACTTTAATATTGTTATCTTCGACTTCAATTTTAATTCTTGAAGGATCGTATTTAACAACGTCAGTTCCGTTTTTGCCTTTAATTTCAACATTATCAGCATTAATCTTAACTTCAAGCCCTTCTACAATAGGGATTAATTTATTACCAATACGTGACATCTAGAATTAACCTCCTATTAATAGATATAACAAATGACTTCACCACCGACATTAGCTTCTCTAGCTTGTTTGTCAGTTAAAAGTCCTTTTGAAGTTGAAATAATAGCAATTCCTAAGCCTTTTAAAACTGAAGGAATATGTTTTGAATCGCAGTTGATTCTTAAGCCTGGTTTTGAAATTTTTCTTAAGCCAGAAATAACTTTTTCACCATTAGGACCATATTTAAGAACAATTTCGAGTTCTTTTTTATGTTCATCTAATTTGGTTTCTTTAAATGAAGTAATAAATCCTTCATCTAATAAGATTTTAGCAATGCCAACCTTTAATTTACTAGAAGGCATCTTTACACTTTCATGGCGTAAAGCATTAGCATTTCTAATTCTTGTGAGCATATCAGCAATTGGATCTTGATGCATAATTCTTTTTTACCTCCTAATAATATTACCAAGATGATTTCTTCATTCCTGGAATTTCACCTTTATAAGCGAGTTCTCTTAAACAGATTCTACAAAGGCCAAACTTCGAATAGACAGCATGAGGACGTCCACATCTTTTGCAACGTGTATATTCTCTAACCTTGAATTTTTGAGGTCTAGCTTGTTTAACTTTTAAACTTGTTTTTGCCATACATCCTCCTATCTATTAAATGGCATGCCGAGTTCTTTTAATAATGCATAAGCTTCTTCATCGCTTTTTGCAGTTGTAACAACAACGATATCCATGCCTCTAACTTTATTAACTTTATCGTAATCGATTTCTGGGAAAATTAATTGTTCTTTAATACCTAAAGTATAATTTCCTCTTCCATCGAAACAGTTTTTATTAACACCTCTAAAGTCTCTAACTCTAGGAAGTGAAATAGAAACTAATTTATCGAAGAATTCATACATTCTTCTTCCTCTTAAAGTAACCTTACATCCGATAGGTTCGCCTTCTCTTAATTTGAATGTAGCAATTGATTTTTTAGCTTTTGTAATAATTGGTTTTTGACCAGAAATTAAGCCTAATTCTTCAACAGCTTCATCAAGTCTTTTCTTATCTTGAGTAGCGTCTCCAACACCAATATTAATAACGATTTTATCTAAATGTGGTACTTCATGAACGTTTTTATATTCGAATTTTTTCATTAAAGAAGGAGTGATTTCTTCTTTGAATTTCTTTTCAAGTCTTGTGACATAAGCTTTTTCTTTATGTCCGGAAGTAGGTGCTACTTCTTTAGTTTTTGTAACTTTCTTTTCTGTCATAATCACTTACCTCCTTATTTAATTTCCTTCTTTGTTTTTTTGTTGATTCTTACTTTTTTGCCATCAACAAATTCATATCCAACTCTAACACCCTTTTTGCTCTTTTCATCATAGAACATGACTTTTGAAGCATCGAGTGGAGCATACATTTCAACAATTGATCCCTCTGGATGAGTTTGGGTTGGTTTTTGATGTTTTTTAACAGTGTTAACTCCTTCGACTACAACCTTATTGATTGATGGATAGGCTCTTTGAATAACACCGACTTTACCTTTATCTTTTCCAGAGATAACAATAACTTTATCACCTTTTTTAAGTTTCATAGGTTATTCTCCTTTATTCCTTATAAAACTTCACTTGCAAGGGAGAGAATTTTCATAAATCCTTCATCGCCTTTATCACGAAGTTCACGAGCGACTGGTCCAAATACACGGGTTCCGACTGGAGTTTTGTCTTCATTGATAATAACGCATGCATTATCATCGAATCTGATTACTGAACCATCTTTTCTTTCGATTGGATAAGATGTTCTAACAATAACTGCTTTAACAACATCACTCTTTTTAACTTTGCCATTTGGGATAGCATCTTTAACAGCGCAAAGAACGACATCACCAACACTGGCACTTTTTCTATGGCTACCGCCATAAATTCTGAATACTCTTACGACTCTAGCACCAGAGTTATCAGCAACTTTTAAATTTGTTTCTGTTTGTACCATAACTATTTAGCCTCCTCGCTAGATTCTTCTTCATGTTCGTGTAAGAGTTCTTCAACTTCTTTTTCTTCAGCAATCTTAATATCTTCAAGAGCTTTTTTATCAACACTAACGAGAACGAATCTCTTTAATTTTGATAATGGTCTTGATTCTTGGATTGTGACTGTATCGCCAACATGAGCGATTTCGTTTTCATCATGAGCATAATATTTTGCTCTGAAACTAACTCTTTTCTTATATTTTGGGTGTCTTTTATAACTTTCAAGTTCAACAACGATTGTTTTAGGAGCTTTATCAGAAATTACAACACCTTGAATTTGTCTTTTTTGTCCCATAATTCTTTTTATACCTCCTATTTAACACCTAATTCTCTTTCTTTTAAGACTGTATAGACTCTTGCGATATCTTTTCTTACTCTTCTAATTTCAGCAAGATTTTCAAGTTGTCCAACAGCTTTCTTTCTACGAAGATTAAATAATTCTTCTTTGAGTGAATAAATCTTTTGATTTAATTCTTCGCTAGAAAGTTCTCTAACTTCATTAATTTTCATAAGTTAATTATTTAACCTCCTTCTTAATAACACGAGTTTTTAATGGGAGTTTATATGCTGCCATTTCAAGTGCTTTGATAGCGACTTCATCTGGTACTCCGCCAATTTCAAACATAACTCTATTCTTTTTAACAACTGCGACCCAGTATTCTGGTGAACCTTTACCACTACCCATACGGACTTCAGCAGGTTTTTTAGTTTTTGCTAAGTGTGGGAAGATTCTAATCCAAACTTGGCCTTGTCTTTTTGTATATCTTGATAAAACGATACGGCATGCTTCGATTTGTCTATCAGAAACATAATTTCCTTCTGTAGCTTGTAAGCCGTATGTTCCGAAAGAAACTTCATTACCAGCTTTGGATAAGCCTTCATATTTAATAATATGTGGTCTTCTCCATTTAACTCTTTTAGGTTGTAACATAGTTATTCTCCTTTCTTCTCAACGACTTCTTTTTTAGGATTAATATCTTTTTCGCCACGACAAATCCATACTTTAACACCGAGTTTTCCATATGTTGTCATAGCTTCTCTACATGCGTAATCGATATCACTTCTTAAGGTATTAATTGCCATAGTTCCGTCTTTATAACCTTCACTTCTAGCAATATCAGCACCACCAAGTCTTCCACTAACGCTAGTTTTAATACCTTTAGCGCCAGCTTTTCTTACATCAGCAATTGATCTTTTTTGAACAATTCTGAAGCTTGCTCTTTCTTCTAATTGACGGCAAATCTTATTAGCAACGATTGTTGCATCTAAGTTAGGTTGTTTGACATCAACAAGATCAATTCTAATATCTGTATTTTTAGCAACTAATTTTAATAATTGTTTCTTTAAAGCTTGAATATTTTTGCCAGGGTTTTCTTTTCCTAAAACAACACCTGCTCTTCCTAAGAAGATAAATACTCTAACTTGGAAGCCATTTTCTTTTTTCTTTCTTTCGATTTCAACGTGAGAAAGATAAGCTTCTCTTGGTAAATGTTTTTCTAAATAGTTACGAATTTTATCGTCTTCAATTAAGAAAGTGGAATAATCTTTATCTGATGCAAACCATCTTGAGTTCCAATTCTTATTTAATCCGATTCTCATTCCAACTGGATTAACTTTTTGTCCCATCGTTTATTCCTCCTTCCTATTAAAATTCGCTCTTTTCTTTTAATGTAATATATACATTAGAGAATCTTTTAACCATTCCTGAAGCACTACCTTTTGCTCTTGGAAGATATCTTCTCATTTTGAATGAGTCGCTAGCCATAATTTCATGAATATATAATTTGTCTTTATTCATATTGAAATTATTTGTAGCATTTGCAACTGCTGAATTGATTAATTTGATAATCATTGGAGCAGCATCTTTATGAACAAGTGATAAAGTTTCAAGTGCTTCATCAACTTTTTTACCTCTAACTAAATCAAGAACTAATCTAACTTTACGAGGTGTGACTTTAAGTCCAAGGACTTTAGCTTTAGCTTCTGTAACAGTTGGTTTTACTTCTTTAACTTCAGCCTTTGTTTCTTTTTTAGCTCTAGTTGAAGTTTCTTTTTTAGCTGCTGCTTTTTTAGCAGGAGCTTTTTTTGCTTCACTAGCAGTTGTGCTTTTTTTGGATGAAGCTTTTTTAGTTTTTGGTTCTGTTGTAACCTTTTCTTCTGTTACGACTTCTTTTTTAGTTTCTGCCATAATTTTCTATCTCCATCCTATATTATTTAACACCAGCTGCTGCTTTTGCTGCAGCCTTGTCTTCTGCGTTATTTCCAAAGTGACCTTTGAAAGTTCTTGTTGGAGCAAATTCTCCTAATTTGTGACCGACCATATCTTCTGTAACATAAACAGTGATAAATGTATGACCGTTATAAACAGCAAAGGTATGTTCAACAAAATCAGGATAAATTGTACTTCTTCTTGACCATGTTTTAATGACAGACTTTTTGTTTGCAGCATTTAAAGCTTGAACTTTTTTCATTAAGCTTTCATCGACAAATGGTCCTTTTTTCAAACTACGTGCCATCTCTAATTTCCTCCTTTACTATTTACCATTTCTTCTTCTAACGATTAATTTAGTTGAAGATTTTTTATTTCTACGGGTCTTAACACCGAGAGCTCTTTTACCCCATGGTGTTCTAGGTGCATCTCTACCAACAGGACACTTACCTTCACCACCACCGTGTGGGTGATCGTTAGGGTTCATAGCACTACCTCTAACAGTAGGTCTAATTCCTAAATATCTTGTTTTACCAGCTTTTCCTAAGTTAACAAGGTTGTAATCTTCATTACCAACGATTCCGATTGTAGCTTTACATTCACCTAAGAATTTTCTTGTTTCGCCACTTTGGAGTCTTAAGATAACGTATTTTCCTTCTTTACCTAAGATTTGAGCGCTACATCCAGCACTTCTACAAACTTGGCCACCTTTCTTTGGGCGAAGTTCAACGTTGTGAACGAATGTACCTTCTGGAATATTTTTTAATAAACATGCGTTTCCAGTTAAGATATCAACGCTATCTCCAGAAATAATCTTATCGCCAACATTCAATCCGTTTGGTTGGATAATGTATCTTTTTTCACCATCAACATAATTGATTAATGCGATGTGTGCATTTCTATTTGGATCGTATTCAATTGCAGCTACTTTTCCAACAACACCGTCTTTATTTCTCTTGAAGTCAATAATTCTATATTTAGTTTTATTTCCTCCACCGATATGACGGCAAGTAATAACACCTTGGTTATTTCTTCCACCAGTTTTCTTGAGTGTAACGGTTAAACTTTTTTCAGGAGTAGCTTTTGTAATTCCTTCAGTTGAGAGAACGACCATTGCTCTTCTTGAAGGAGTATAAGGTTTATATGTTTTGACTGCCATAATTTTCTCCTATATATAAGTTAGACTATTCAGCGAAAAGATTGATTGTTTCGCCTTCTTTTAATGTAACGATAGCTTTTTTATACCCAGGAAGTGTACCTTTATATCTGCTTCCTCTTGAACTTTTCTTAGCTAATACGTTGATAACTCTGACGCTTTCAACATGAACATTGAAGATTCTAGAAATTGCATTTCTAATTTCAATCTTATTTGCATCTTTTTTAACTTTGAATGCGAAGATTGGATGTTCTTGAGATTGAGTCATTGATTTTTCAGTAATAATTGGTTCGATAATGCAATCGAAGTCATTAATTGTTGTTTTTGAACTAACTTCTGCGACAACTTCTTTTTTCTTTGCCATATTATGCTAATTCCTCCTCAATCTTTTTAACGTCATTTTCTAAGATTAAGACTTTAGTAGCGTTCATTAAATCATAAACTGAGATATTGTTAACGCTTCTAAGAATTAAACTTGGAATGTTATTACTTCCTTGAAGGACTTTTTCATCGCTTGTAACAAGTAATGTTTTTTCATCTTCAAGTTTGAATGCTTTTAAGACACTGACGATTTCTTTAGTTTTTCCACTAACTTCTAATGAGTTAAGGACAACCATATCTTTTTTAGCTTTGAGTGATAAAGCACCTTTTAAAGCTAAATCGTGTTCTTTTTTATTTTGTTTAACTTTGAAGTTTTGGATTCCAGTAGGACCGAAGACTGTTCCACCACCAACCCAAATTGGTGAACGTGTTGAACCAGCTCTTGCTCTACCTGTTCCTTTTTGTCTCCATGGTTTTTTACCTCCACCAGAGACTTCGAATCTTTTCTTTGTTTTTGCTGTTGCTTGTCTTCTATTTGCAAGATAAGTCATAACAGCATCGAAGATTACTTGTTCATTAACTTTAATACCGAAGACATCTTTAGAAACTTTTAAAGTGGATACTTCTTCGCCATTTTGTGAATAAACTTTTAAATTCATTTCTGCCATGTTAATTTTCTCCTTTCTTTAAATTATTCTGCGGTTGCTTCTTCTTTTTTGCTTCTGTCAATTAAAGGTTTAATTGTCATAGATTTTGCATTTGTTTTAACAGCACTTCTAATTTTGATTAAGCCTTTTTTTGGTCCTGGTACTCCGCCTCTAATTAAGATGTAATTCTTTTCTGCATCAGTTTTAACAACTCTTAAGTTTAAGACTGTAGCTGATTGATTTCCCATATGACCGGACATTTTCTTTCCTGGGATAACACGGTTGTTACATCTACCGTTATTAGCGAAGGAACCTTGTCCTCTATGATATCCTGAACCATGACCTTTTGGTCCGATTGTGTGTCCCCATCTTTTAATGACACCAGCATATCCTCTACCTTTTGAAGTACCGATAACGTCAACGACATCTCCTGCTTGGAAGAGGTCGGCTTTAATTTCGTTACCGACTTCATATTTCATCATTTCATCACCCTTAAGTTCGAATAAATCTTTCTTTGGAGTGACATTGATTTTTTCAAATAATCCTTTTTCACATTTATTAATGTTTTTAAGTTTGTCTTCGTAGCCAACTTGAATTGCTTCGTAGCCATCTTTTTCAACAGTTTTCTTTAATGTGACAACATTTGGTAATACTTCAACAACTGTAACAGCATACATTGTGCCATCTTCAGCGTAAACTTGAGTCATACCAATTTTACGGCCAATGATTTGTTTCATACTATCATTTCCTCCTATAACTTGATGTCGATATCAACACCACTTGGAAGATCTAATTTTCTTAAAGCGACAATTGTATCACTGTTAGGATTGGTGATATCGATAATTCTTTTGTGTGTTCTAATTTCGAATTGTTCACGAGAATCTTTATACTTATGAACAGCTCTTAAGATTGTGTATACTTGTTTTTCCGTTGGAAGTGGAATAGGTCCGACTACACTAGCACCTGTTTTAGTTATTGCATTTACAATCTTGCCACTAGCCATATCAAGTAACTTGTGATCATAAGCTTGTAAACGAACTCTAATCTTTTTTACTTTTGCCATGAAATTACTCCTTTCTACCACAATTCGTTCATTGCGAATTACCTGATACCTTCATGACAACGCTTGTGGGTGTATCAGCAACCTCGCAAATCATAACGAACGTTAAACGATTTAATTAAACCAAAAAACGCCAAGTGAGTCAACACTTTTTTCACTTGGCAATAAAATATTTTTATCGACTTATATATTTATATATAAAGCTTCAATAATATATCACAATTAATAGTGATTGTCTTTGCTTTTTTCAAGATAAATATAAAGAGCCTTCTCCCACTCTTCACCTTCATATTTATATTCATTTTTAACTAATTTTTTTAACTGTTTTGAATTCTTTTTTAAATATGAGAAATAAGAAATATCTAAATTTTTATAAAATTTTAAACCACTAAAAGAAAGCATTATTGTTTTAGGTAAAAAAGAACAATTTCCAATATTTTTAAAACCTTCTTTAATTGAAACATAGCGCATTAAAAACCACGAATTAATTAACTTTTGAGAGAATTTATTTATATCAAACTTTTCTAATTCAGCTTTTTTATTTCTAAAATATAAAGTTTTATTAATAAAAACTACCTTTTTAGAATATAAAAAAGTTAGATATGAAAAGAAAAGATCTTCCATACATGAACTTTCACCCATAAAAAAGATATTTTGGTTCTTTAAAAAATCTTTTTTAAAGAACTTATTAAAAATATATCCTCTAACAAAAATATCATTAAATAAAGCTTTCAATATTCTTTTTTTATTGCCTTCATTATAAAATTTAGTTAAATAAAAACGAGGATTAAATGAACTAACTTTTTTATTTTCTTTTATATTTTTATATAAAAAATTAACTACATCGGCGTTATTTTTTAAAGCAACTTTATAATTAACACTTAAAAAATCTTTAGAGACATAACTAGTTGATTCAACAAAAGCAATATATCTTCCTTTAACATTTTTTAAAGCGTAATTTTTAATATTTGATATATCTAAAAATAATGAAGAAGATAAAATATGAACATTAAATAAGTCGTTATATTTATTTTTATATTCATTAATTATTTCAAGTTTTTCTTTTTCTTTATCATTAATAAGCACAAATATCTCATAAGCTATATCGCCTTCTTGAATAATTAAACTATCTAAACACTTTTTTAAATATTCTTCTTTATCGTTATCTTTTATTAATAAAACTATTGAGATATCTATAATTTTCTCTTCCCTTTTATCTAAAGGAAGAGAAAATTCACATCCACAATAATCTTGTCGATATAAATTATATTTTTTAGCAATTTTTATACCGATTTCTTGACCATCATTCTTTTTAAAATCAGTATAAATAAATTCAATTTCATTTTTATATAAATTATTTTCAATCGCTTTACCGATTTTATTAATATAAACAGCATCTTTATTTCTAGAAATAGACATTACTGTTGTAACATATTTAAAATTTCTTTCTTTTGCAACTATAAATAAACGCTTCATTCTTTTAGCGATACAAATTTTACATCTATTTAATCCTTCTTTTTGATTTTTAAAAGGAAGTAAATCTTCTTTAAAAGAATCATAATCATAATTATCTTCAATCACTAAAATATGTTTATTAAACTTTAAATTTATTTCGTTAACATATCTTTTTAAATTATAAAGTCTTTTATCATATTCTTCTTTTGGATAAATATTTGAATTTGAATAAAGAATTGTAATATCAAATAAATCTTGTAAAAAAACAAGTGGATATGCACTACATGGTCCACAGCAAACATGAAGAAGTAATTTTGGTTTTCCTTCTTCTTTTTTTCTAATCTCTTTATATTCTTTTACAAATTCTAAATAATAATTATTAATTTCTTTATCCATATATTTTAAAAGTACTTATTTTAAGAATGAATAAACATCGAATCTCCAAACGAGAAGAAACGATATTTTTCATCTACTGCATGTTTATAACACTCTAAAGTAAATTCTCTTCCCATAAAAGCACTAACTAACATAATTAAAGTGGATTTAGGAAGATGAAAATTAGTGATTAAACAATCAATTGCTTTATATTGATAGCCTGGTGAAATAAAAATAGAAGTATTGTCTTTATCTGCTTTAAATTCATTAAATTTATTAAAATTAGATTCTAAAGTTCTTACAACAGTTGTACCAATAGCAATAATTCTTCTTCCTTCTTTTTTTGCTTTATTTAAAGAAGAAGCAACATTTTCACTAATTTGATAATATTCGCTATGCATATGATGATCATTTGTATCTTTCACCTTTACTGGTCTAAAAGTTCCTAAACCAATATTTAAAGTAACATCATAAACTTCGATTCCCATTTCTTTAATTTTATTAAAAAGTTCATTTGTAAAATGAAAACCTGCTGTAGGAGCTGCTGCACTTCCTTCAACTTTAGCATAAACTGTTTGATAGTCATTCTTATCTTTAATTTTTTCATGAATATAAGGAGGAAGAGGCATATTTCCAATTTCATCTAATATTTCAAAGAAAATTCCTTGATATTCAAATTTTAAAATTCTAATTCCTTCATCTTTCACTTCTAAACATGTTGCTTTCATTTTGTTATTAAAATCGATAACGCTTCCTACTTTTATAGCTTTAGCATTGCCTAATAAACATTCATAAGTATCATTACCTAAATCTTTTAAAAGTAAAACTTCAACATGAGCACCAGTAACTTCTTTAACTCCAAAAATTCTAGCTGGAATAACTTTTGTGTTATTTCTAACTAAAACATCGCCAGGTTTTAAATAATTTATAATGTCATAAAAATGCTTATCTCCATAAGTTTTTTTAGTTTTATCAATAACCATTAACCTACAATGATCTCTTTCTTTTGAAGGAGATTGCGCAATTAATTCTTCTGGTAAATCGTAATTAAAAAGTTCGATATCCATATATTAAAAACCTCTTGAATCACCATATTTTTTTAAGACTTCTTCTTTGAATTCATTAAAACGATCTTCTTTTATTGCTTCTCTAGCTTTTTTAGTAATTTCTAAAAGGAAAGAAACATTATGAATTGAAAGGAGTCTTTTTCCAAAAGCTTCATCACAAACATAAAGATGTCTAAGATATGCTTTTGTATAATTTCTACATGTATAACAATTACATTCGCTATCTAAAGGAGTAAAATCTTCCTTGTATTTAGTATTTTTTATATTAATTCTTCCATTATGAGTCATTAATGTTCCATGTCTAGCAATACGAGTTGGTAAGACACAGTCCATCATATCAATGCCTTTCTCTATACCAATTAAAATATAATCTAAACTGCCTACACCCATTAAATAACGTGGCTTATCAATTGGTAATTTTTCAATTGCATAATCAATCATTCGATAGCAAACATCCTTAGGTTCTCCAATTGAAGTTCCTCCAATTGCATAACCATCAAAATCCATTTTGACTAATTCTTCAGCACAATATTTTCTTAAATCTTCATAATCTCCGCCTTGAACAATTCCAAAAAGAGCTTGATCTTTACGAGTATGAACATCTCTTCCTCTTTTTGCCCATCTTAAAGTTCTTAAAGTGGAATCCTTAACATATTCATAAGTTGCTGGATAAGGAATACATTCATCAAAACTCATTGCAATATCGGCTCCAAGTTTTTGTTCAATTTCCATTACTTTTTCTGGAGAAAAGAAAATTTTATCTCCATTAAGATGTGATTTAAAAGTAACTCCTTCTTCACTTATTCCACGTTTTTTTGCTAAAGAAAAAACTTGGAATCCACCACTATCTGTAAGCATAGCTCCGTTATAATTCATAAATTTTTGAACACCACCAGCTTTAGCAACAATATCTTCTCCTGGGCGAAGATGAAGATGATAAGTATTGGCTAAAATTACTTGTGAACCCATATCATATAATTCTTCTGGAGATAATGTTTTTACAGTTGCAAGTGTACCTACTGGCATAAACATTGGAGTTTCATAATCTCCGTGAGGAGTATGAAGTATTCCATAACGAGCACCGCTATTTTTATCTACATGTTTTAATTCGTAATAAAAAGTCTTTTTATTCATAGTTATCTCTTTCTTTTTTGCCTTCCTATTATATATATTTATTCTATTTAAAACAAATAAGTTATTTTAATTATATATATAAAATAAGATGGGCTTATTTTATAAAAAAAGCTCAACCCACCCTGAATATTTATATTCAAGAATGCTACGAGCTTAAAAAAATATTCGCTTTAAATGTAATTATTTTATTTATTTTAGATTTTTATTTAATAATACTTTCATTTAAAGTTAAATATGTTTTATTTAAAAGCAATTTAAAAGCTACCATTATTTTGGTAGCAATTAAATTTATCCATTTTCTTAATCGGTAAATTTTTACCATTTAAAATCTAAATTATAATTTGCGTTAAATAATTGTTGAAATCCTTTATATTTTTTAGCCAAGAGCATAAAAACACTATAACCAATAATATTTATTGCAATAAATTCACCTAAAAAAGTCCATCCTCCCATAATAAAGAAAATTGGAGCTTCTAAATTAAAGGCATCACTTGTTCCACTTGAAGCTAAATAAATAATAAAAGGAACTGTAATAGCATTAACAATACAAGGAATTAACCCACTAAAAAATAAATTCTTAGTTAATTTAGAAAATAAAATCATAATTAAGCAAGAAATAAATGTTGCTAATGTACCTAAAGTAATATCAAATATTCCTGCTGAAGACATTAAATTTGATAATAAACAACCAATTGTTAATCCTAAAGTATATGAAGGATTAAAAAATACTAAAAGATTTAATAATTCTGAAAATCTAAGTTGCATATAACTATAAGAAAGTGGATAACAAACAATAGTTAATACAGCATATAATGCAGCAACAAATGCATTTAGTGTAATCATTTTTACACTAAAGAAATCTTTAAAAAAAGACTTTGAAGATTCACGAAAAGTCTTTTTTTCGTTGGAACTAACTTTTTCCATAATTAAAATATATCCCCCTGTTTTGTTTTAAGAGTGGTTAGTCATGGGAATTATTAATATTTTATTTTTATTAATATTAATAATAGACACTCTAGCAAACCGATAATTATTAAATCTTATTTGAACTTTATTTTCAACTAGAAAATAAAAGTCATGCTTACTATTTAAAGATAAATAATTAAGCATGAGTTTATATGGAGGGTATTATTTCAATAAGTTTAATTTAATGTTATTGTTCCATAATCATAGTTTATAGCATAACAAGAAGTAACATCCTCTCCTTTTTCATTAACTATTTTAGAAACTATTACTACGTTTTGATATGTTCCTTTACTTGTTGAGGTTAAAATTAAATCTATTCTATCAACAATTTTATCCCCCGGAGCTAATCCATCAATTGATTCAATAATATTAGAGAAAGAACTTAAACTAGACAATGATGTTGAAGTTGTAGTTGTTTTTATCTTTAAGATCCTTTTAGTTACTGAAACTGTACCTTTAGAGAAATAAATCTTATATTGATCAGTTACAATATTGCCAAATTCATCTTTAATATTATATGAAAAATTATTATTGATAATTCCAACCTTTGTTATAGAAGGAACACCAGATATTTCTAGCGTATGTCCATCTTTTAACTCGCCTTCTAAATTATACGTATCGACCGAATGTGGCTTGCCATCATATTCAAAACTTCCGCTATCTCCGTATATGTATAAATCGTAATCCTCTTTTTCTTCTCCTTCAGTTTCTCCTGGTTGAGGATCGCCAGTTGGATCATCGCTTTCTCCAGAATCTCCGCTTTGTCCAGGATTATCTACTTCTTCATCTTGTTGACCATTAGGATCTATTTCAGCACCTCCAGTCTGAATCTCATCATAATTTATATTATCTTGATCTAGCGAAGAGTCTTCTAATGGATCACCACCAGCTGAATCTTTAGGAGGCAAATATAAGTCTTCTGCAACAGGAGCAACAGTAAATTCAACTGTTACCCAACCTTTCCCATCAACATATACTTCACATAAAGCATGTCCAGGTCCAGTCACATTATAAACACCGCCTACATTAGAACCACTTGAGAATCCATATCCAGAAACAACTCTTGTTGGATAACCCATAACTCTTAATAAAGCTGCTCCAGAGGATGCAAACATATTACATACTCCTGTTCTTGTCTTTGTTAAGAAATTTATAATAGGTTCTTCAGATGTACTATTTCCATAATCGCCCATATCATAAATAAATCCGCCAGTTTCAGAAAAGAATTTTATAATTCTATTTAAAGAATCTAATAAATTTCTTCCTTCCAAATTATTTTCTCTAATATAGTCGGCAAGTATGTTAAATAAATTAGTAGGTAAAGAACGATAATTTTGTTTAACAAAATCTGAGTATACACGTTCTTCGTTTTTAAAATCTTGATTCGTAAAAGTTGCGTTATCAATTAAGGCGTGGTCTCTTACATAGTCAAAATTGTAACCTTTTATATTGATTTTTTTAGTTTTTAAATCTGAATCAATTACATAATTATCTGATTTCTGTGTTTTTGAAAGCACTGAATAATATGGAACATAATCAAATCCTCTATTATCAAATCTATAGTAATCTAATACACCTTCAAATGGTTTCATCTTGTTTTTTAATAATTCTGGAATAAATTCCATAACATTTACTCCATATCTAGGCGTGTAATTTGGCCCCATTAAAAAACTGTCTTTATCATAAACACCAGTACTAATAGATCTTAAAAATTGACCAGCACTTCCACTTTTAACGGTATACTTCATGACAAGACTACCCATATTAGGACCTAGAAAAACATCTCCCATAATATTACTATCAGGTAAACCTAAATCTATAGGCGATTTATCTTCCTCTAAAATAGTAATTTTTCCAGGTATAAAAGTAATGTCATAATCATTTGTTACATCTGTTTCATATAAGTTATTTTTTATTTCAAATTTTAAAATATTATCATATACGCCTACGTTTCTGGCAGTCGTAAGTTTCGTAATCAAAATTTCATCTGGTTCTCCTAATTCGCCTTCAACATCAAAGAAAGGGCAATATTTTTTTGTACCATCATAAGTAAAAGTATAACTTTGAGCTTTAATTGTAATCGATCTTTTTGTAACCTCGTACGAATTTGATTTAATAGTTATTTCATAATTAATGCTCACGTCTTTTCCAGATGCATCAAATACTTTAGCACCTAAGTAATTATCGTGCTTTCCAACGTGCAACGTATTAATAGCTTCTGAAGATGTTTCATAAAATCTAATTTCATGACCTTCTAAAAGATTCCCTGTATAAGAAAAATTCATATTATCCCCAATCCACCCAGAATATACTTTATCGAAATACTTAAAATTCAAAGTAAGTTTAATTGGGTTAATAATATATTTTCCACAATCAAAAGTAACTGCATAATTTGAACTCTTATTTTTACCATCTTTATCAAAAATTGTATAAGTTGGTTTATTTTGGTAATTTCCTGCGTTGATATATTTAGGATAAGTTAATTCAATTCTATCACCATTAATCAAACTTCCTTCAGTTATAGAAAAAGAAACAATTCCTTCATAAATCTTGCCATCATATGTTTTAGAAAAATCACCTGTTTTTATAGTGATTTTTCTAGGATTTATTACAATCGTAGAATCGTGACTGTAATCTATATCATAAAATTTAGTAACATCTCGATTTTGTCTATCTTTAATTGTTATTTTTGGCCTTGAAGCATGAACTCCACCATCAACAAATCCTTCACTATTTTCATAACTAATTTTATCGCCATTAGCTAAAGTTCCATTTTTTAAATCAACAGTTTCGACATTATGAGTTTCACCGTCGTATTCATAAATACCGCTTGCTTTAACTACAATATTTCTAGGTTTTAATGTTAAATCATAAGAATTTTCAAAATTAAAATCGTAGCAATAAGAAACGTCTTCACCACTTTTATTAACTACAACAACACTATCTTTATCAAAACTTACGTTTGCATAATTATCGCCATAACTATTATAAGTAAAATTTAAATCAACAATCTCATCTCCACTCAAAAGATTAAAATTCATAGTTGGTATATCGCCATATGTTGATACTTTTTCAGAAACAGTTACATCACAAATTTTTGGATTAATTTCAAAATTTTGAGGCTTTCCATAATAAAATCCTCCAAAAATATTTTTTGAAACACCACGAATTTGATATTTTCCGACTAATTTAGGAACATTTTGACTCCATTCATTAGAACCATCTTTTTTAAATTCATAATGAATATAATTATCAAAAAGACCTGTTGATGAATAAGTCAATTTTTCACCATATTGAACATCGCTAATTTTCAATGTATCGATTACTAAACCTTTTAATGATAATAATGTAGATGTAACGCCTACAATTACACACGCTAAAATTATAAGTAAGATTCTAAATCTATAAATGAATTTATAAAAAGCTAAATATCTTTTAATTTTATTTTTATATACTTCGGTTAGCATATTTTATTCCACCCTTATATGTCCAAAAACATATGTAATATTATAATTTGCTGTAACATCTTCTCCTGATGCATTTTTAATAGAATTTATTATTACAACTGAAAGATGAGTTCCTAACTCTTTTGCAGGATAAATTACAACGCTATCAACTTTATCGCCATTTACTAACCCACTTATCTTATAAGTAGGATTGTGCTCATTTCCATCATAAGAAAAAGTCGCATTATCTGTTTCCAATGTTAAATCTTTTTGATTCATTACAATTTTACCAAAATCTTCTTTAATCTTATATTTACTCGTAACATCATTAAAATTAGAATCAACAATCAAATAACTAGGAATATTATCAATATATCCACAATTATAAAGAGTGTTATTATTGTTAATTACTAAAGAATCACCATCTTTTAACTCTCCAGTTAAAAGATATTTTTGATTACTAGAAACAGGTGAGCCATTATATTCTTCAACAATATCATCGGTTGAAAGAATTAAATCATAAGCTTCTCCATTATCGCTAACATCCCATGAAGGAGGATAGACGCAAGTAGGAGCTAAATCGGCAACAGTAAATTCAATGCCTACCCAACCTTTCCCATCAATATAAACTTCAGCTATAGCATGGCCAGCCCAAGGATTGACTGAATAAGTTTTACCTACCGCATAACCCGGAACTCCATATCCGCCAACTCTTCTAGCAGGATAACCCATGGCTCTTAACATTAATACCCCAGAACCGGAAAATCTAGAACAATCTCCTACTTTATATTTTTCTAAAAAAGAGACAAGGACATCATCCTCTAAGTAATCTTTAAATCCCTCATAATCATATAAAAAGTACGTCTTAAAATGGGCAATAATTTTATTTATAGTTGATAAAAGATTCCCAGTATTTAAATTATATTTATTTATATAATTATTAATCGATGTTTTAGTAGAATCAGGTATTTGTAAATAATTATCATAAACAAATTTTCTATATTCTTTTTCTTCGTTAACATAATCTTCACTTGAAAAAGTTGTATTTTCTAAAAGACTATAATCTTTTATATAATCAAACATATAGCCTTCTGTATTTATTGTTTTACTTTTTAAATCAGATGAAATTGAATAAGTATCTGTTACTTGTTTATATTTAAGAATAGGGTGCCAAGGCACAATATCCATGTCTCTTTGAGTAATACTTACATATTCTAATGAACCAGAAAAATATCTTTCCTTATGATTTCTTAATAAATCAGTAATAAATTCTTGAGGATTTACGCCATATTTTGACTTATATTTTGGCGCAGTTTTCCAACCTTTTTTTGTATAATCACCATCGCTTGAGATTTTAAAAAACGATGATCCAGCGACTGTAGGGGTATAATTAAAAATAGTTTCAAAAGTTTTTTCTCCGCCAGCTTTATATTCACCACCATCTCCTTCTTTCAATGCTCCCGGAGCTCCCTGAATATCACTTTCGGAAGTAACCTTTTCTGGATAATTAATTTCGCTAGAGGGTCCACTCTCGCCACTTTCTGAAAGATCTGTAATTATGATATAACCATATTGATAAGTTATATCATAATTAAATGTTACATCTTCATTTTCTTCTGTAAAAACTTTAGCAGTAAATTTATTTTCATGATAACCTTTAACAGTAAATTCTTTAAAATTACTAAAGTCAAAATAATCGTTATTTATAAGGCTACCTTTAATAATAGAAACACCAAAATCACTATGAACTTCACCATCATTTGGAAAAACTGCGGTTGCACTTTGTAATGTTATTTCAATAGGCGAAACTTCAATTTCACCCATGTCAATATTTATATCATATGAAGATGAAACATTTTGTCCGTTTCTATCAATAATTTTTACTTCAAAAACATTTTGATAGGTTCCTGCATTTATTATTTCTTCTTTTGTAGTAACTTCTATGGAATCACCAGAAATTAAACCGCCACTTGTTATTTGATAAGGAAAATTCGCTTCAACTTTTTCAGCATTATATGTAGTAGTATAGTCTTCAATTTTAATAGAAATAGGAGTTTCAAAAAGTCTTAAAACACCAAGAGTATTTAAACCAAAAAGAGTAGCTACGACAATACTACAAAAAGCAATAACAGTAACTATTAAGACTAGTATTTTTGTTTTTGGTTTCATCTTTCTTTTCCTCCTAAAAAATTAAAATTGAACAAATTTCTTCAAATATTCTCTAGATAAAGGCATTGAGTCTTTACCATAATATTCATCTAATTCATTTAAAAATTTATTAATTGCAGGTCCAAGTCTTAAAAAATCTTTTGATTCTAATTTTCTTAAAATCTTTTTAGAAACAAAATCATCAAAAGCTTCTTCTTTACTTCCTCCGCATTCAACATATAATGGAACATATTTTAAAATTTGATTTAACATACGATTACCAAAATTAATTGAGAAATTTTGATTTAATAACTCATCAATAATATTAATCCACTTCATTACAACTTTATAATCATCACTTACGGTAAATTCTTTTATTTTTTCATCACAAATATTTTTAAAATCAGTGTTAGAAATCTTTCTTTCTTTAACTTTTTCTCCCTTAAATGGTGTGGCTTTTTTATTTAAATTTAAAACCATTGAACGGTCATAAACTTTATCTGAAATAGCAAAGGTAGATTCATCATTATTTGCTGTTCCTAAAAAATAAACATTATCTTTAATTAATAATTTGCCTTCTTTTAACATTCTTGGGTCATTGATCCAAACATCATTTGTAATTTCAAGTTTTCTTCTATCTTCATCTGGATATTCTAAAAGAGAAAGAAATTCAGCAAAATAATATTCAATTCTAGCAATATTAACTTCGTCTAAAATAATTATATAAATCTTATCGTCGAAATTAGATTTATATAATTCTTCTAAAAGCAAAGTTTCGTTAAATTTCTTAGTAAATTCATTAAAATATCCAACTAAATCACTTCTTTCTTTCCACATTGGTTGAATAGCCACTGGTTCTAAAACATTACCAATAAATTTTTCAAAAGCTAAAGCGATTGAAGTTTTACCAGTACCACTCATACCTTGAAGAATCATAAGTTTAGAAACACCTAAATTTGATATAAACGCTCTAATGTCTTCGATATCATAATATAAATTTAACTTTTCAGCACAATAATATCTAAATTCATTACAAAAAGTGCTTAAAGAAGTAATTTTATCAAAAACAATTTCTTCTCTTTTTTCATTATCTAAATCATAAAGTTTAGAAAAACGGTATGCATTTTTATCTTCACTGTCTTTATGAGTTAAATTTTTAACCTTCAAATAAGATTCTCTGTTAAAAATAAACTCTTCTTCAGCATCGCTTTTTAAAGTAAAAAGATAATAAACAACATAACAAGAAGGAATAATAAAAAGCATAACAATTACTATATAAACTAAAGGATTAGTTAAAATAAAACCTCCTCCATCGCTTAAAGTAAATGCTAAAAGGAATGATAAAAAGAATAGTCCAAGAATTAAATCAACGACCATCAATATAGCACAAATTTGATCGATTAATTTTCTATTAACCATTTAACTTCTCCTTCTTTTTTAATAATTCACGAATTTCTTTTTTCTTCTCTTTTTTAATCACTTTCTTAACTTCTTTCCATTTATCTTTGAAGTAATTAGTAAAAACATCAAAATCCTTTTCTAGTTCATTAAAATAAACTTCATCGTTCTTTTCTTTTTCAAATTCAGGATTAATACGAATATTAAGTGCTCTATTTATTGCTTTAAGTTTATTTATTTCTTCTTCATATTCTTTTTTTAAAGCTTCTTTTTCATCTTTTAACTTTATAACTTCATTATTTAATTGTTTTGTATCTTCTTCATAACGATTATTTAAATCTTCATAGTTATAAGTTAATGTTTCAATTTTTCTATTTAAATCTTTCTTTACTTCATTTAACTTATTCAAATCATCTTCTTTTGTTTTATTTAATAATTCATCTTTATTCTTTAATTCATCTTCAAGTTTAAGAATGATATTTGTTATTTCTTCTTTATTTAAAGATTCACTAGCAAAAATTTCAGAAATCTTATTAATTAATGTTTCATGATTTAATTTTCTAATATCTTCTTTTTCATTTATATATTCTTCTTCTAAAAGTGGGAATAAATCTTTTGATTCAGAATAAGAAAGGAAAGTTAAAATTGTTGGAATAAATTTAAAGAAATTAATATATGAATCGCTCAATTTATCTAATTTAATTTCACTTTTTTCAATTTCAAAACCATCTTTATTATAGTTTTTTAAATATTCATAAAGTTCATAACATTTAACAAAATTAGGATCATTTTTTAAGACGTTATTTTTTTGAATTGGTTCACTAATTAAAGGAAGTTTTGCAACAATTGAAATTAAATCACTTTTAAAAAATTGTTCAATTGTTGAAGTAATTGCATTGAGTCTATTAATTAAATCTTTATTAACATCGTTTTCTTCGACCTTTAAATCAGTATGTCTAATATCATCAATTGAAATATCATAACTAATTGAATCTTTAAAAATAGTAACGTTATTTTTTAAGGTTGTTTTAATTTCTAATATTGATTGAGCTTCTTTGATTTTATCAAAACGCATAGAAACGAATGATTTTAAAAGTAAAAGTAAATAAACTAAAAATTTATTTTCGTACAATCCAAAATCATCATTTTTTTCAACTATCAAAAGCTTTCTAGGTTCAACATCTTGACTTACTTCATTAAATTTTCGAATGTTATTTGAATGTTTAGCTAAATCAACGATAGAATCTTTAGAAACTCTTTTAATTTTTTCAATATCAACAGTTTCGCCTGTATTTAAAATAAATCTTCTTCCTTCTAAAATAGCGCTTGAAATAAAAGGAAGATAAAATTCGATTTTTTCAATCCAATCAGATTCAATTTTTATAGAGTTTTCAAAAGTATTAATCTCATTAAAAAGAGATGGCGAATTTTTAACTAAATCTCCAAGTTGTTCTAATTTTGGATTTTTTGTAACAACATCTAAATATCGTTTTAATCCTTTATATTGATTATACTTTCTACCACTTCTATTCATAAACTAACCAACAATATTATATTTAGAAACGTATTCTTTACATTTTTTCATTGAATCAACCCCAAAAACCAAATTAAGTTTATCGATAAATGGTTTTACAGCAGTTGAAAGTTTTAAAAAATCCTTTCCTTCAAGTTTTCTTAAAATCTTTTTTGCAACGAAATCATCAAAAGCTTCTTCTTTACTTCCGCCACAAGCAACATAAACTGGAACATATCTTAATATTTGCCCGCTCATACGATTACCAAAACTTATTCCAAAAGATTCGACGATAAGTTCATTAATTTTATTAATCCAGTTTTGAAGTTCATCATAATCACTTGATTTTTTAAACGATTCTTCAGCTTCATTAGCAAGTTTTAAAAATTGAGTATTAGAAATTTGACATCGATTTACTTTATTTCCTTCAAAACTTTCAGCTTTTTTCTCTAAATTTAAAACCATCGCTCTATCATAAACTTTATCAGAAATAGCAAATGTAGATTCATCATTATTTGCTGTTCCTAAAAAATAAACATTCTCCCCGATTTGAAGTCTCCCTTTTTGTAATTTTCTAGGATCTCTATCCCAAACATCATTAGTAATTTCTAATGTTCTTTGTTCAATGTTTGGATATTCTAAAAGAGATAAAAATTCAGCAAAATAATATTCAACACGAGCAATATTAACTTCATCTAAAACGATAATATAGATTTTATCGTTAAAAGTTGCGTCATATAATTCTTCTAATAAAGGTGTTTCATTAAATTTCTTAGTAAATTCATTAAAATAACCGATTAAATCGCTTCTTTCTTTCCACATTGGTTGAATTGCAATTGGATCAAGAACGTTATTAATATATTTTTCAAAAGCTAAAGCGATAGAAGTTTTACCAGTACCACTCATACCTTGAAGAATCATAATTTTTGAAGTAGCTAAATTAGCAATAAAAGAGCGAATATCGTCAATTGTGTAATAAAGTTTTAAGTTTGAAGCACAGAAATTTCTAAAATCTTCTGAAAAAGTTTTTAAAGAAACTACATTATCATATTCAATTTGAGCTCTTTTTTTACTATCTAAAATTAAAAGTTTAGAAAATCTTTCGCTATCATTATTAGCAGCTTCTTCTCCACGTCCGATTTCTTCACTCAAATCTAAAATTTCTTTATTCTTTTTATTCGATCCTTTAATAATAAATGTATTATTTTCTTTTAAATATTTATAAAGAATAAGACAAGAAATAACTGCTAATATCAAAAAAACGATAGTAGCAACAACTAATAGAACAATTTGTGACACTGTGCTAGTTAAAACCATAATAAATGCTCCTTTAATTTCTATCTTCTGCTTTTCCACACCAAGTACAATAACCATCTACAAAGTTATGATTTTGGAAATTTAATTTACCTTCGACTTTATATTTATTTCCACATCTATGACATAAATATTCAGTATAAGATTTTTCTATACAAGTTCCTTCAAAAGTGGAACTTACTTCAACATCCATTGTTTTTATAATTTTTCCATTTTTATCAACAATAAAAGAAACATCATCATGGATACATTCGCTTAAAAAATAAGTATGGTCTCTTTTTAAATAATATGAAACATTATAATTTACTTTAGTAATCTTACTATAATCATAAATATAAACTTCATTGCAAGATATTCCTATAAAGGAGGTTCTTTGTAAACCAATAGGTTCGTAATTAATAATTAAATCTCCGTCTATAACAGAGTTTCTAAAAACATTTAATCCAAGAGCTAAATCAGGATTATCTAAAGTAACTTTCTTTAAAGTTTTAATTTCAGCAAATGCTTTCGAATTGACTGTATCTAAATTTTCGCCAACATAAATTTCTTTTAAACTAGTTTTTTCAAAAGAAGATAATCCAATGTTGTTAACTTTAGATAAATCGACATATTCTAAAGAAGAACAATTTAAAAAGGCTTCACTTTCAATTTCTATTTCATTAGAAAAATAAACCTTTTTAATGTATTCGTTATTTTTAAAAGCACCTTCTCCTATTGAAACAACTTTATATCCATCAATTTCTTTAGGAATATATAAAGTATTAAATTTAATTGGTGATTCAACAATTTTTATACCTTCTTCTTCGTTTTCTTCATTAATGAATTCATAATTTAAATAATTTTCGATATTTCTATAAATATTTAATTGATAAGAAGCATAAAAATTTGCTCCTAATGAGGTAATAAAAATAAGCGCGAAAGTAAGAATGGAATATAAAACACCTTTAATATGAAGTGTTTCACATTTGACACCATTTTTATTTAAATATTCATTATAAATTGCTTCGTTATTAATATATCTAAACTTTTTAAAATAAAGAGTGTTATAAGAAATCTTTAATTCTTTAATATTTTTATTTTTCTTAATGTTAATCTTTTTAAAATGTTTATCAATTTTATAAGGAAAAGATAAAAGAGGTTCGTTATTTATATCAATTGCTTTTATTAAAATTTCACCTTTAATAAACTCTCTTTTTTTAATTAATTTAATAATAAAATATTCACTATTATCTTTTTTATCCTTTTTAGTTTTAACATTAAATTTTAAATATTTATATATATTAAATTCTTTACTTTCTTCTTCATCTTTTTTCTTGTTTTCTTTAAAAGCAAATCTTTTTTCTTTATTTAAAAAGAAAAGAATTAAAAAAGAGATAATAAATGTTAAAAGAAATAATATTGCTCCTAAAATATAAAAAATAGGAACATAAAATACACTCTCAATTAATTTATCCCATGAATCATATATAGAAGAAGGAGAAAAAGAAAGTGTAATTAAATAGATTAAAAAATAAGCTAATGTAGCACTTATACTAAAAAATAAAGAAGAAAGAATATATTTATAAACACTCTTTTTAATATCTTCATTTTCTATAAAATAGATATCATTAACTTCTATGATATCTATTTTAAAAGATGAAGCATTTAAAGGAAGTTTAACTATATAATCTTCTTTATAGTTATTTAATACATCTTTAATATTTAATATTTTTAATACTTTTTCATTCTTATAACATACAACATTAAAATTAATATATTTAACATTACCTTTTAATTTTAATGCTAAAAAACGATTATTACCTTCTTTAATTATCTTATAAGAATTAACATATTCTTTATATTTATTATCAACATCAAATAAAGCATAATTCTTTTCATTTGATGAAATTAAAGTATCTTCATCAAAACTTTTAACATATTTAACTTTTAAAAAGAATAAACCTAAAAAAAGGAAAAAAGCACTAATAATTAATGAAATAAGTAAAAATAAAATGTTCATAATAAATAATAAAAATTAGTCAATTACAAAATTAACTTTACTTATTTTAAATCAAAAAATTATATCTATAAAGATTACTAAACTAAATTTAATAATATTTCCATTTTGTTGAGGAATATGACTATATATTATTAACTAGATAATTACTAAATACTTACTTTTGAATCTACTAACTTTTCTTTATTTTCATTAGTTAACTTATTATTTTCATTATCTAATCCATGTTTTTTATTATATTCAATTAGATTTTTATCACATTTTTCTTTTACTCTTTTTCTTAAGATGAAAAACGTAATAAATTCAAGAAGGAAAGCAATAATCCAAGAAACTGGATAACATAAATATAAAATACCTAAAGAATGGTTCCACATCCCTTCAATAGGAGAATAAACAAAATAATTCCAAATAATTCTTAATACACAGCAAGATACAAAAGAATAAATAGTTGGAATAAAACTATATCCTAAACCTCTTAAAATATCACATTGAGTATCCATTAATCCACATAAAAAGTATGTAAGTAAAACTACAGTCATTCTTTCAATGGCATACTTAACTACTTCGCTATCATAATTCGCACCCATATAAATTTGTAATAATTGATGAGAAAAAGCTAGTGAAGCGCATCCTAAAACTATTCCTACTATTACTACTGTAACAAGAGAAATTATTTCAATCTTTTTAATATTTTTATAAAATCCTCTACCTACATTAGCACTTATAAAAGCTGGAGTTGCTGTAGAAATAGAATACATTGCAGTATAAGTATAATTTTCAATATTTGCTGCATCAGTATTAGCTGTAACAACAGCAGGTGGCCAACTATTTACAGTAGTTTGTAAAATAACATTAGAAATAGAAAAGATAACTCCATGAATTCCACTTGGTATTCCAATTTGAAGTATTCTTTTAAGTTCGTGTTTATGAAATCTTAATTCTTTAAATCTAAAACGAATAAATCCTTTGTTAATATAAAGAAATAAAATGACTAAAAACGCACTAACAAATTGAGAAATAACAGTGGCAATTGCTACTCCCATAACTGAAAGATTAAAACCAAAAACAAATAAATAATTTAAAGCAATATTTAAAACTCCACTAATTGCTAAAAATAATAAAGGTTTTTTACTATCTCCTACTCCTCTAAAAGCAGCTGCTCCAAAATTATATATAAGCATAAAAGGAACACTTAAAAAATATATTGATAAATAGGTTGTAGAAAGATCAATATAAGTTTCGCTAACATCCATCCATTTTAAAAATGTTCCCGCTAAAAAGAAACAAGTTATTCCAACAATGATTCCACATATTGTAGCAAGTAATAAGCCACTATGAAGAGCTCTATTTGCTCCATTTTTATCACCCTTCCCATAATATCTTGAAATAACAACGTTAGCTCCTACACTTAAGCCAATAAATCCATTAGTAATTAAAGCTATAAGAGAACCATTAGCTCCTACTGCCGCTCCAGCAATAGTACCTTCTTTTTGCTGAACAACTATTAAATCAAATGAGTTATATAAAAGCTCTAAAATTCCAACAATGATAATAGGAAGAGCATATATTAAAAACTTTTTAATTAAAGTTTTAGTATCACCATCTGTTAAATTTATCTCGCTCTTGTTTTTGAAAAAATTCTTAATTTTTTCGACCATAAAAATTACCCTCTTTTTAAAATCGAGTATAATTTTATTCTCATGAGTTTTGAAAATAAAGAGAAAATAAATAAAACAATTAATCTTTTTTTAATACTTTAAATATTCATTTTTAATATCATCAAATTCATACTTCCCTTAACTATTAAATAATATTTAATTAAAGACAAAAACATAGATAATAGAATTTATCTAATATTAATAGAAATCAACTATAAAAGAGATATATTTATTTAAATAGATTTTGTTTTTTCTTTTAAAAAGCTTAATAAAGAAATATCATCTTTAATTAAAGGAGATAACTTATCATAAACGAGTTTATGATAAGTATTTAACCATTCAATCTCTTCTTTATTCATAATAGAAAGATCTAAGCATCTTGTTTCAATAGGAACATAAGTAATTGTTTCAAATTTAAAGAAATTACCATCACTAGTTTCAAAAGCTTTAACACATAAAAGATTATTTTCAATTCTTATTCCGTATTTATTAGCTTTATATACTCCTGGTTCAATAGTAGTAATCATTCCTGGAACAATTTCTGCTTGATCATCCCTGTCTTTAACCTTTTTATATCTAAATCCATTTGGACCTTCATGAACATTTAAAATATATCCAACCCCGTGTCCAGTTCCACATTTATAATCCATTCCTTCTTTCCACATGAATTCTCTACTTCTAATATCGATTGTTTGACCAGTTGAGCCTTCTAAAAAAATAGTTTTCGATAAATTAATTAAAGCTTTTAAAGTTAAAGTATAATCATGAATAAATTCACTTGTTGGTTTACCAATTAAAAACGTTCTTGTTGTATCAGTTGTTCCACCATAATATTGACCACCTGAATCAACTAAAAGTTCAATATTATCTTTATTAACAATAGAATTTTTATTTTTTGTAGGAGCATAATGCATTTCGGCAGCGTTACTTCCTACTGCAGCGATAGTTTCAAAAGAAAGTTCAAAACAAAGAGAGGAAGATAAACGATATTCTTTTAA
Organism: uncultured Bacilli bacterium; assembly: GCA_944372115.1. Taxonomy (GTDB): domain Bacteria; phylum Bacillota_I; class Bacilli_A; order RFN20; family CAG-826; genus Onthovivens. The sequence continues at coordinate 10,133 of CALVYH010000005.1, read as the reverse complement.
TTTTTCACTATAATCATATTCACTTAAATTATTATCGATATTTTCTTCTAAATATTTCTGGAATTTTAAAAGAGCTAAGCCATCAATGGCTTGAATTTTTTTAGTATTTTCAATTTCTTTTTCACCCTTTATTGCTTTCATTAAATAAGATGGATTAGAAGAATTAATTATATTATTAAAAAGTGAATAAATTTTGGCATTTACTCTATTTTTATCGAGTAAAGTAGGAAGATCCTTATGTAATTTTATAAAATCAACAATCTCTTCATATGGATGAATAGTTATTCCTTCTATTTCAAAATCTAGCTTTTCTTTATTTATAAATAAATGATTTCCTTCTTCTTTTGAAAGATAAAGATAAGCATAAAAAACAGGATTATTAGGAATATCATTTCCTCTTAAATTTAAAATAAATGCAATATCATCGAGTGTTGTTACTAAATTAGCTTTAGCATTTTTTTCTTCGATCTTTTTATAAATTTCTTCAATTTTTTCTTTATAGGTTAAAGTAGTTAAATCGTTATCAAGTTTAAATAATTTATCTTTTGATAATGAAACCAGATTATCAACTAAATTTGAGATATCTAAATCAACAATTTTTATATCATTATTTAAAAACTCTTCATATTCACTCATCTTCATTTCAAAAAGATTAACTCCTAAAGGAGAAATATTATTTTTCTTAATAAATTCTAAAAGGGAAGGAACGTTTTTATCGCCTTTTTTAATTAAAGTATAACCACTATCTTTAATTTCTTTTTCAGCTTGAATCCAATATCTTCCATCTGTAAATAAATATGCTTCATTTTCTAAAATTAATACTTCCGCAGCACTCCCACTAAATGGACAAAAATATTTTCTAACATCTAAAAAATGAGGAGCAACATATTCACTATCATGAGGATCGCTAGTAAAAATTAAATATCCTTTAATATTTTTTTCTTTAATATAATTTTGTATCTTTTTTAAATTTTCTTTTTTAAATAACATAAAAAATGCCTTCTTTCTTTTTTTCTTTCATTATTTTACTATCATTTTTATTTTTATAAATTAAATTAATCTTTATTTTTCAATTCTTTCTAAATAAAAAGAGACAGGTCGAAAACCATCATTACAGGAAATTAAAGCTGAATAAGGATTTTTCATCCATTTTCCATAAAAGTGTCCCTTTCCTTTTCTTAAATCTTTTAAAAAGGGAAGTAATGTTTTATAAGCACTTTTACAAAATCCTTCTATATATTTACCTTCATAGATAAATACTTCGCCTTCTTTAAATATACAAGGAAGCTCTAACTTTTCTTCATAAATAGAAGATAAATCTTTATATTCACTTATTCTTAAAACCTTTATTCTTACTTTATACATATAAAAATCATATAATAAATATATGCTTCTTGCATTAAAACTCAAAAATTTTTTATCGATAGAAAAAGAAAGTATCATCTCTTTTCTTTCTTCTTCTTTTAATGATGAAACTAAAATAATAAGAAAAGAGGATATATTAAATGTTGTTTCATTTTTAGGAAACAATAATTCAGGTAAATCAAATATATTAAAATCAATAAAAGTATTAAAAAGATATTTTTTAAAAAATGATCGTAATTTTTTAAAAAATACTACTTTTATTAAAAATAATGATAAAGAAAGTAATATTGAAATAATCTTTAATATTTCTTCATCATTTTCTAAATTCTATACATTAGGTATTAAATATAAAAAAGATACATTAATCAGTGAATATTTATATTTAACACTTAATGATGAAAATAAAAATATTGATAAAAAGATATATGAATATAACTTTTTAGAAAATAAATTTATTAACGATGAAAAGATAAATTATATTAATAAAAAAAGTAATCGTAATAATGATTTAAATAATAAATATAAAGATTATATAAAAACATCTTCTTTATCTTCATTTTTATCATTTATAAAAAGGCTAGTTATAAATGATAAAAATAAAAGTAGTAAGAATAATTTTAAAAAAGATATTGATAAAATATATTCATTTTTAAGAAATGATTTACTTATCTTTGATCCTTTATCTTCATCTTTTAATAGTAATAATGATAATGATAATGATAAAGAAGAAATATTTTTCAAATCTTTTTCATTAGATAGATTTAATTCGTTATTAAAAGAATTTGATTTAGGAATTGATGAAGCTTTATTTATTAAAAATAATAAAATAAGTAATAATGAATTTATTTTTAAAGAATATAAATTAAATACTTTATATCTTTCTAGATCTTCAATCTTTAAAATAGTTAAAGATAATAAGACTTCTTCTTTCTTTAAAGAAGAATTAGTATTTAAAGATTCAAATATTAATTATAATTTTAAAATAAATGAAGAAAGTTTAGGAAGTAGAAAGTTAATACTTTTACTTTTAATTATTTCTTCCTTAAAAGATTATAAAACATATATTTTTGATGAAATTGATGTTTCGCTTCATCCTTTATTATTTAATAAATATTTATCTCTTTTAAATAAAATAAATCTTCTTTCATCATCTATTCAATTTATTTTTTCTACCCACTATATTGATTCATTATTCTTTTTAAATAATGAATCAATATATTTAGTAACTAAGAAAAATTCAGTTACTTCAATTACTTCTTTAATTGAATATAAATCAATAAAAAGAATAAAAAATAAACATGAATTAATTAAAAGATTTAAAGAAGGAAGATATAGTGGAGTACCTATTATTTAATTAAAATAAATATTTATATGTCACTTATAACATCTACTTTAAAAAGAACTAAAGATACTAAAGAAGAAAACAGATTTATCTATCTTCTTTTTGAAGGATTAGTAACTGAACCATATTTTATATATCCATTTATTAAATATTCTTCCTTTTTTAAAGATACTAATGATATTATCTTTAAAAAAGTAATTAAGATAAATAATGATAAAGGTGCATCTAATATAAAAACATTATCTAAAATAGCTAAAGAAGAAATAGTAGATGTATTGCCTTTTAATAAAAAGAAAGATAAAGTATTATTTATTTTTGATTTAGATATTTATCTTAATAATAAAAAAGAATTAATTAATATAATGGATTATTGTTTATCTTATTATATTTTTGGCTATACTAATCCATCTATTGAATTATTTTTACTTTTAACTAAAGAAAATTCTTATAATGAATATATAAAGAAAAATTATAAAAGAATATTAAATAATGAATTTTATAAAAAAGATAATAAAAGATATATTAATCATCTTTTTTATAAAATTACTAATATTAATAGTAAACGAAATAGAGAAAAATTAATGTTATTATCTTTAGATTTTGACATTGCTATAAAACAAGAAAAGCTATATTTAAATAGATTTATTGATAAAGCTTATAATAAATTAACTTCTAATATTGGATATATCTTTACCAAGATAAAAGAAAATAAAATAGATGAAATTAATTATTTTTCTTATGAAGAAAAAGAAGAAATAAATAATAAAGTTAATAAATAATTTGCACCTAAATATCAATTTATAAGGACTTAGGTGCAATTTTTATAATTTTTTGCACCTAAATCTGTTGTAATCAGTATATAGGTGCAAAAATATGGATAGTCTAACCAAGTTATCTTATAAGTTAAGTAAGGAAGAATTTAATAAAAAATTAAAAAAGATGAAAGAATCTGCTTCTTTTTTCTTTTTAACATTTACTAAAACACCGTTCTTTTTTGTAAATAATAATGAAATAAACGATTTAGTTAAAGATTTAAACATTTCTTTTTATAAATTCGATTATCTAATTGAAGATTTAGGTGAAAATATAAAAACTCATATTTTACAATCTTTTTTAATCGAAGAAATTAAAAGCACTAACAAAATCGAAGCTATTTTTTCTACTAAAATAGATATTTTTAAAAAACTTGAAAATATAGATAAAGAAAATTCGAAAGATAAGAAAATTAAATTCATTGTTAAGGCATATAAAAATTTATTAACCTTAAATTCAAATAGTGAAAACGAAACTCATGATCATTAAAAAAGTTATATAAAAATTTATTTAATAAAATCATCGATAAAGAAGATAAAATCGATGGAACATTTTATAGAAAAAGAAGCGTTTTTATATTCGATGGCTTTGAAAATGTTCATAAAGGATTATCGAGTGAAAACGAAATCATAAAAGGTATGGATGATTTTATAAAAGTTTATAATTCTAATAATATAGATTTATTCATTAAAGTTACTCTTTCTCACTTTTTATTTGAATTCATTCATCCTTATTATGATGGAAATGATAGATTTGGAATATTTTTAATTTCTAAAAAGATTTATGAAAAGACTTCTTCTATTCTTTCATTTTTTATTGCTTCTTCAATTTTAAAAAATAAAAATAAAGACTATAAACTTTTTAAAGATACTGAAAACAAAAAAGAACAAGGATCTTTATCATTTTTCGTTTATTCGTTTTTAAAAATTTTAAATGAAGAAATTGAATTGTTAATTTTAAAAATTAAAGATTTAAAAGCTTTAATCGATGAAATTTATAATAATGAGTTTAACTATTTAACTTCTAAAAGTGAAAAGAAAGTTCTTTATTTTTTAATTGAAACTTCTTTATTTACACATTTTGGAGTTTCTAATAAAGAAATTTTAAAAATTATAAATATTAAAAAAGAAATTTAATCTATATACTTAAAAAAATAAAAGATCATAACGATTTAAAAGAAACTTGTATAGGAACATTTAAATTTAAAAAGTTAATTTTAAATTTATCAAATCCTTTATTTAAAAAAGGTGAAGATTAATTTAAATTTATATAAATTTAATGCGATAATATTTTTAAGTTAATTTATATAAAAAAGGAAATAAACATATGGAAAATAAAAAAGTATTACTTATTATTACAGATGGCTTTGAAGATATTGAAGCTTTAGGAACTGTTGCTATATTAAGAAGAGCTAAAATAGAGGTCGATATATTTTCTTTAAGAAAAGAAAATATAGCAGGTAGTTATGGAACTAATTTAACTTTACCTATTTTTAATAATAATATAGATTTATCTAAATATGATTTATTATTTATAGCGGGTGGTAAAGAATATGTTGAACTTGAAAGAAGTTCAACATATATCGATGTAATTAAATATTTTTATAATAATGATAAATATATTGCTGCAATATGTGCCGGACCTACTCTTTTAGGTCATTTAGGGTATTTAAAAAATAAAAAATATACTTGTTTTAAATCAATGAATGAAGATTTTGGCGGAACATATATTGATAAATATACTGTAATTGATGGTAAAATTATTAGTGGAATAAGTGCAGCAGGAGTAATTGATTTTGCTTTTAATATTGTTTCTACTTTAACGGGGAAAGAATATTGTGAAGCTGTTAAAAACTCAATTTATTATTACGATAGATAAATAAATCTCCTTTATAAAATATGAAAAGATTCTTGGGTATTTTTTTAAAATAAAACAAGAATCTTTTTTAATATTTAGTTTTTAAGAAGCATTAATTAATTAACACCATATTTATTTTTTAAAGTTTCTAAATCACCTCTAACTTCTTCTATTTTTGTATTTGTTTCATCAACTAAAGAATTAGCATCATCAATAGCTTTATCTATTTCACCTTTTTTATTATCAAGTTCATTAAAAGCATCATCAACTTGTTTTTCATATTCATCTAAATCATTTTTTCCATCATTAATTTTAACTTCAACATCTTTAATAGTATCGTTAATATAAATTTTGATAGTATCAAAATTTGTTGTAGTAAATGAATTTAATGAAGAATTAAATTTTTCTAATTCTTCATTTAAAGAAGATAAGTTATTATTATAATTAAAATTAAAATAAGAGTAATAATTTCCATTTAATAACCAAGAGAACCACGAAGAAGAAATAGTAAACGATAAAATATCATTAGTTTTAGATGCTGTATCTTTTATTTCATTAAATTTAGGTGTTATATCATTTAAAGTAGTTTCTGCTTCATCAAAACTTGATAAATTAGTGTTTATTTCTGTTTTAGCATTACTAATTTCATCTAAATAAGAAGAAATATCACTCTTATAGCCATCAACCATTGAATTATATTCATCTAAAGTAGATTCAATATCGTTAAAATTTGATTTTGCTTCAGTAATTATATCTTTAGCATTATTTAAAACACTTCTTTCAGCTGATGTAATTCCTTTAGTTAAAAGAATATTAATATCACTTTCCAAATCTAAAGTTGTTAATTTAATATCGTTATAAGTAGATGAAAAATCATCTAAAATTCCTTCGTAATGAATAACTTCATCATTTAAAGTATTAATATCAGTTTCTAATCCATCAATTCGAGTTAATATAGAGTTTACATCTTCTTTTAAAAGATCAACTTTATTAAATTCTTCATCAAATTCACCTTCTAAATTAATATTTAAAAAAGTAGAAACTGGTTTTTCTATTTCTTTTGCTAAATTATTAATTGGGGAAAATGTAAAAAGAATAAAAAATACACTAACTAAAAGAGAAGAAACTATTCCTAAAGGCATTTGAATAGCTTTTTTAGAATTTATTTTTAAAACTAAATCTTTAAATTTAGCAACAACCTTTTTAAGCAATCCATAAATTAACCAAGTTAATCCATAAGAAAGAATTAAAGCTAAAATGCTAGAAATCATAAATGAAGAGACATTTAAAGCTACATTTAAAACTTCATTATAATAAGCTCCATCAGTTAAATAATTAGGAAGAAGAGTTAAACTTATACCCATATCATTTCCTATTTTAGTTAACTCTTGATTTAAAGAAGCTATTTGACTTCCGGCATCATTAAAAATAGATTCTAAATTAAACGAAGAAATAAAAGAAGGCAAGATTGGAGTAACAATTAAATTAATAATATAAGTAAATGCAATAAAAAGAACTAAATTAATTCCTGCAAATATTGGATTTTTAAAAAATCCAATAATTATAGCAATAACAAGCACTGCTATAATAACTAAATCAATAATAACAAATCCCATAAATACCTCTTATTTTTAAATAAAACACAAGTAATAAAATTATATTAATAAAAAGAAAGAATTAATATTAAAACTTATAATTTACTTCCACATTTATCACAATAAATAGAATCTATGTCATTTTTTTCGTGACAAGAAGGACATTCTTTAAATAATTTTTCTCCACATTTAGGACAATATAAAGAATCTTTATCTACTTTATTATTACAATAAGGGCAATGAATTTTATCTTCTTCTTTTGATATTGCATCTTTAATATTTTTAATAGTTGGTTTAATTTCTTCACTAGCTTCATTAATAATAGGAATAGATTCATTTTTAATATACCCTCCTACTTCTTTCATATATCCAAATCTAAGAAGAATAGTTCCTATTCCTATTAAGATAAATCCAGGAAATAATAAAAAGAATGTAAAGAAATTAGGCATAGACATATTATTAAAAGAAATACCAAAACTTATTAAACCTATTAAAGCTAATATAATACCAATTATTAAAAATACAAAACCTAGTATTTTTAATAATTTCTTATTTTTATAATGGGCTAAGGTCGAATTTCTCATTCTTTCTTCTTTTAATTTATTTTTATCGTATTCATTCATAATTAGCTAATTTATCCTCCATAAATTACTCTTTTATATTATAAGCGATAAAGTTTAAGATTGTTCATAGTTTTATTTTCAATAACATTTCGTTAAAAATAACATGTACTTTTTTAAGCGAATTTACAATTTTATTTATAGATAAAAGATTAAAAGAACACGAATATAATCGTTCTTTATAAAAAATATATATCATGTTTTTACTTTTCCGAAAGAAAAACTTTATTGATCTTTGATTTTTAAATATTTAAGAAAGCCTCATAAAAGAATATAAGACTTATAGGAAGTAGGTCAAAAGTCAAATTAAAAAGAAAATATAGTTGTCAAAGAAATAATCTTTATCTCCTTACTAGGGAAATAAAGAAGAAAGAGTTTAATTGTTCTAAAGAAGAACAAATTATATTTCTTAAAGTTTTAATATTAAGAATATAATTTTATATTTATAAATATTTATTGTTATCTCTTTTATCAAATGATAAAAGAGAATTAATGTTTATTTTTAATGTTAATAATTAATTTAATAAGTAATTAATAATAAATTGGTATCTCTATATATAAGATAGCAATGAAGTTGGTGCAACTATTGCAGCAACAAGTTTTAAAAATGAATCTATATTAAAATCGAAAAATGCTTACTTGGCAAGACCTGAAGAATCAAAGTGACCAACGTTTGTCACTATTATTTTTTTCTAAGCACTTGAATCCTCAAACTCGCCACTATAAACAGCTTCTTTTTCATTTTTTTGTTTAACAACCCCTTTTCCTATCGTTCTAATTTTTAAGAAATAGAACACAACTAATAAAGTCAACTAAGGGTTGTTAAACATTTATGATTTAAAACTGAGTTTTAAATCTCATTTCATTTATTTAGGAGATAAAAGTAAAATGAAAAAGAAAAATTTATTAGCCTTATCTGCTTTAGTCCTTTCACTTGGTTTAACAGTCTCTTCCTGTGCTGGTCAACCAGGACAAGATGGACAAGACGGTCAAGATGGAGCTCCAGGTGCTGATGGCGAACCAGGAAAAGATGGCCAAGATGGCAAAACTTACATCCCTGTTATCGTTGTTAATGACAATGATATTAAAGGTGGTGAAATCACTCAAGACAAATATTGGGTTGAAGCTGGAAAAAATGAAACAGTTACATTTACATTTACACCAGATGATCCAAAATCAAATTTAGTCGTCAACTTCGAAATTAATGGTGAAGTAGTCGAATTCTCACCAGAATCAACAGAATACACTCTTACAGTTGATGGTTCTTATGGTGCTGTTCAAGTTACAGGCGCTTTATTTACAAATGCTCACGATTACGGAATCACTTTAATCGAAAATGCTTTAAAAGAAATTTCTGATAAAGATAAATTAGTTATTGTTCAAAAATTTGATAGTACTGAAGGTGTTGAAGATTACGTTGTTGATAAATCTTCAGAAGGTTATGGTAAAGCTCAATTTGCTGATGAAACACTTTATACAGACGTTTATGAAGATGCTGTTAAAGACGTCGAAAACGCTTTAAAAGCATTAGATGATGATGCAACAGCTGCTGAAGAATTAGAAGCTTCAAAAACAGCAGGTGAAGCAGGTGTTAAAGCTGTTCAAGATGCTTATACCAAATTAATTGAAGATGCTAAAGAAGAAGCAAAAGCTGATGTTGTTACATTAAATAACAGAATTACAAATAAAGGTTATGCTGATGCTGATAAAGCTGCTGCAGTTACAAATACTCAAGCTGCTATTGATGCATGTACAACATTACAAGAAATTTCTGCAATTATTAATGATTCTACTGATAAGAATGTAAAATTAGGTTCTTTCAATAGTTTAGTTACATTAAAACATAATGCATTAAATAGCTTAGATACTTCATATTCTTCAATTATGACAAAAGAAACATGGTTAGATCCAGAATCTCCAACATATGAAGAAGACCATGCAAGAGTCTTAGGATTATTAGAAACTTATGGTGTTTCAATGGAAAATAATCCTGAAGAAGTTTATAAAGAATATCAAGCAAAAATTAGTTCTGCTACAGAAGTTACTTTAAATGATAAAGGCCAATGGACTTTATCAGTTGAAGCTAATAAAGCTGTTACAGATTGTGTTAACGCTTTAAAAACTGAAGTTGCTGCCGCTGTTCAAAAAGCATACGTTGATGAAATCAATGCTTCTGCTGCATTAGCTGATACTTCAGATGTTAGAACAAGATTAATCGCAGCTGTTCAAACTGAAGTTGCTAACTTTAAATCAGCTGATAAAGGATTAAGTGCAACAACTTATGTTTCTGTTGAAGATTACATGAGTGCTGATGGTACAGGTAGCCTTAAGACAGATAATGTCGAAGGTGGATTAGTTTATAGAATCGAAGATAGATTAGTTCAAAATGATATTAAATTTGAAGCATTCACAGAAGAAAGATTAACAACTGCTGCAAATACAGCTCTTAAATCATTTGAAGCTCAAATTAAAGCATTAAAAGATGCTGATAGCGTTTTAGCCGCAATTAATGGAGATGCTGTTCTTGATTCTTCTACAGGT
>CALVYH010000004.1 GCA_944372115.1 uncultured Bacilli bacterium | reverse complement strand
TTTCCTGATCTTTTTAATTCTTTGACCAAATTTAATCTCTCATCATCACTAAAATATTTTCCCATTTGTTCACCTCCTTAAAAAATCCTACAAGATTTTATTCAAGTAGGAAATTTTAATTTGGATGTAAATCTTTTACTTATACAATTGAACTCCAGTTTTTTCGAAATATTAACAAAGATTAAAAAAGGATAATATATTATTTGTTTTTTTTGCATATGTATTGTTGTTTATTTGTTTTCACGTGGAAATAAAATTTAAATGTTAAAGTTTTGAACACTAATTAAAAAAATATAAAAGTGACAGATTTATGCAACAAATCTTAAAATGTGCCAATTTATGGTTGAATTTAGTGAGATTTTAATAGATAAAGCATAATTTACCATTTAAAATAAATTTTAGAGATTTTAACTACTGGAGAGGGCGTTATGAGCGATTCAAATGATATTTTAAATGCAGTTAAGATGTTGGGATACTTACAAAACCATTCACCAATGGCTATATCAAGGAAAAAACTTTCTGAATATTTAGATTGTTCAGTTAGATCTGTTACTAGATATGGAAAGAAGTTAGAAGCTGTCGGTGTTGAATCCGCAAGAGGAAGAGATGGTGGATTTTATTACGGAGGAAAAGATGCTTTTCCATTCAATTTAACTAATGTAGATGATCTTTATAGATTAAATTTGTCAATTAATTCTGAATATGTCATTGATAAAATTAATGAAGTAAATAAATCTGGTATTGCTTTGTCTAAAAATTTAATTTTTTCTAATAGCAATATTGCACAAGAAGATATTGAAAAAATGACAAAAATTACTGAAGCTATTTATTTAAAAAGAAGTATCAAAATTACATATGAAAAGAAGGGTAATTATTTTGATGCTTATGTATGCCCAATATGTTTTAAAAATTATGACGGCGTTGTCTATTTATTTGCATATTATCGTGACTCAATAAGAGTTTATGATTTAAGAAAAGTTGATTTTAAAGATTATCAAGAAAGGCAATATTCTATTAAAAAAGAAGATTTAGAACATATTAAGCAACTTCCAAATCACGAAATTTATGGTTCTGATATTCCTTGTTCTTTCACAGTTAGAGTTTATAAAATCGCATATAATCGTTTTAAAAAATCTTTTAAAGATATGGTTGAATTAAATTATGATTCTGCCTACACTGATGTCCTTATTAAAACAAGATCTTATCGTGAAGTCGTCTCATTGTTACTTTCTTTAGGTTCTAATGTTGAATTCGTTGATAAAGATAACGATATTTATAGGTTATATAAAGAAGAATTATATAGAATGATGACTCTTACACGTTAATTTATACTAATAAATTAATATTATGGAAGCTAGTTTCGAAACTAGCTTCTTTTTGTTTAACTTTTATCTCTATTTTTTATATAATAATTTTGACTTTTAAAAAGGAGAAATTTTAAAATGACAGATTTTACAGAAATTGTTGATGTTTATGCACGTGAAGTCTTAGATTCCCGTGGAAATCCAACTGTTGAAGTTGAAGTTGCTTTAAGTTGCGGTGTTGTTGGAAGAGCTATTGTTCCATCAGGCGCTTCAACTGGAGAAAGAGAAGCTCTTGAATTAAGAGATGGCGACAAAACAAGATATCAAGGAAAAGGTGTTTTAAAAGCTGTTGAAAACGTTAATGAAGTTATCGCTCCAGAAATCGTTGGTATGTATGCTGACAACCAAGTCGAAGTTGATAAAAAATTACTCGAACTCGATGGTACACCATTTAAAAAGAATTTAGGTGCTAACGCATTACTTGGTGTTTCATTAGCATGTGCAAGAGCAGCTGCTGAAGCATTTGGCTTACCACTTTATCAATATTTAGGTGGAGTTAACGCAAAAGTTTTACCAACTCCTATGATGAATGTTATCAATGGTGGTGCTCACGCTGATTCTACTGTTGATTTCCAAGAATTCTTCATCATTCCTGCAGGCTTTGATACATTCCATGAAGCATTAAGAGCAGGCGTTGAAACATTCCATGCTTTAAAAGATGTTTTAAAGAAAAAAGGTTATGTTACATCAGTTGGTGATGAAGGTGGTTTTGCTCCTTCATGTAAAGATGGAAATACTGAACCATTAGAATTAATCATGGAAGCTATTACTAAAGCTGGTTATGTCCCTGGAAAACAAATCTTCATGGGTATGGACGTCGCTGCTAGTGAATTCTATGATGATACAACAAAAACTTATGATTTAAAGAAATCAGGTCAAGGTGTTAAAACTAGTGAGGAAATGATTTCTTGGTATGAAGAAATGGTCGCTAAATATCCTATTATCACAATCGAAGATGGTTTAGGAGAAAAAGACTGGGATGGCTGGAAAGTTTTAACAGAAAGACTCGGAAATAAAATCCAATTAGTTGGTGATGATTTATTCGTTACTAACCCATCAATCTTAAGAGAAGGTATCAAAAAAGGTATCGCTAACTCAATCTTAATTAAAGTTAACCAAATCGGTACATTAACCGAAACTTTAGATGCTATTAGAATGGCTCAAATTAATGGTTATACAACAATGGTTTCACATAGATCAGGTGAAACTGAAGATACAACAATTGCTGATTTATCAGTTGCAGTCAATGCTGGACAAATCAAAACAGGTTCTGCATCAAGAACAGATAGAATGGCAAAATATAACCAATTATTAAGAATTGAAGACGAACTCGGCGATACAGCAGTCTTCGAAGGATTAAGAGCTTTCAAAAAATATAGATTTGAAGACTAATTCTTAATCAACAATTTTTAAATCAATTAAAGCGAGATTGGCAAATATCTCGCTTTTTAAAATGGACAATATATTAAGTTTCATTATTCCCCACCAACCCACGTCGACGTTTACTAGACAAGATTGGTTTTCAGATGAAAAAATATTCACTTTTTAAACAAACTTAATAAAAGTTTAATATTAAAAGAGTTTCTCTATTTTATAGACATAAAAATTTGTATGTTTATTTAAAAATTTTGAAATTATGATAATATATTAAAGTTATGGCAAAAAGACGTGGAAATTTTGTAACTACATTTGCTGTAAGTTCAGCAGCAATTTGTTTAGTTTACATCTTATTAAATATTGTTACTTTACTTGTAACATTAATTACTACAAAAACAAATATCGATTCATTAGATATTATTTCTTTAGCAATTAATATTTGCTTTTATTGTATAGTTGCACTTTATTTTTATAGAGCAAGAAGTGGAAATGGTGGAAGTGCTTATTATGCGATGTTATGTCTAGCTCTTGCTACTTATTTAATTCCTTTTATTATGCAAATTATAACTGGAATATTGACTCTATCTTTTAATACAATGATTCTTTCAATTTCTTTAATTGCAGGAATAATTTATGCAATTATTTTAATTTTAGAAAGTAGAGGGCATAAAAAAGCTTATGTAATTGTATTAATTATCTTAGGTATTATTCTTTTAATTAGTGGATTAAGTAGTTTAATTTCAACATTATGGAATGATATTTCTATATTAATTAATAATTTTACATCTTTAAGTATTGGAGTTCTTGCTAGTGAAATATTATATTTATTAACCGCAATTGTTAATTTTGGTTTTTCTTTAATTTTTGCATCATTCCCACTTTTATTAATTAAGTGATGTAAAAATTTCATCTTCAATACTTAAAATATTTGAAATAGGTACATAAAAGTTAGTGAAATACACTAACTTTTTATTTTTATCGATAAAAGTTATTTTATCGACTATTTTATAAATATATCCATCAAAATAGATTTTTAAAGATAAAGGATTGATAAAATCGTACTCATTAAGAGCTTTATTAATAATTTCTGATGTATCATCTAATATAATTGGCTTTTCAATTTTATATTTTTCATACATCATTTTTGATAAATATTCCCCTTGTTCAACAAGCGAAGCAAAAGGGAGCCACTTTTTCATTCCTCTATCTGCCATAGCTAAATTTATTTTAGCGTATTTAATTAACTATTTATATTTAAATTAGTTTAAAATAGTGACAGCGAATATGGATTTAAACTTTGTTCCTTTAGATATTTCTATTTTAAATAAAATTAAAGATAAACTATATATTGCTTCTTCATATATGTGTGATTATTCACTTGGTGTTTTATATATGTGGAAGGATTTTTATAATATAAGAATTGCTTTTATAGATGAAAAAAATAATGAATTTATATTAAAAGCTAAATATGATTTAAAAAATAATAAGGATATGTTTTATTTTCCTTTTTCTAATAATATTAGAAAAAGTATAGAGTTAATAAATGAATATGCTTTAAAAAATAAGATTTATCCACTTGAATATACTTGTTTAAATATGGATAGTGTTGAGAAATTAATAGATTTATATAAAGTATATTATTTTCATTTTGATAGAATGTGGAGTGATTATTTATATAACAATAATGATTTTATTCTTTTTAAAGGTAAAAAATATCAAAATAAACGACATTTTGTATCAAGATTTAATAAATTATATGTTTTAAATGAAGATAATAATATTAATAGACATGATATTAAAATAATTAAATACGATAAAAAATTAGATGATGAGTTGCTTTTAAAATGTTTTGATTTTATAGATAATTTTAAAAAAGAAAAGTTTGATTTAAATAATAATAATTCTAATAAAGATGAAGAAATTGGAATAAAAGAAGAAGATTTTTCTAAAGAAATATTAAAAGTGTTTTATAAACTTTCTTTGGATTTATTTATTATCTTTGATAAAAATGAAATTATCGGATTATCTTTAATTGAAATTATTAACGATACTCTTTTCGATCATTTAGAAAAATGTAATAAAAAATATATTGGTATAGTTCCTTATTTTGTTAATTATTTAGCTTCCTTTTATAAAGATAAAGTTAACTATTTTAATAGAGAAGATGATAGTGGAGATGAAGGATTAAGAAAATCAAAAGAAGATTATCATCCTATTTCTTTAATTAATAAATATGCTTTTAAAGTATTAAATAATATGAGTTTATTATCTTCATTTCCTTTTTTAAAAGTAAATGAAGATATAGTTTTAAAAAAGTTAGATTTAAAAAATAAAGAAAATTATTATTTATTATCAATTGATGAAAATAGAAATAAATATTGGGGATATGATTATAAAAAAGATTTAAAAGAGAATGAAATTATTTCAAGTGATTATTTCTTTAATATGGTAATAAATGATTTTATTAATAAAGAAAATTTAAGTTTAATGATTGAATATAAATCTAACTATGCAGGTGAAGTAATTATTTATGATTATTTAAAAGATAATAGTGTAGAAATAGGTATTAGATTAACTAAGGATATGGAAAATAAAAATATTGCATATAATGTTATTATTTATCTTTTAAAATATTTAAAGAACGAGATCGGTATAAATAAAGTTAGAATGAAATGTTATAAAGAAAATAAAAAGAGCGATAAACTTATCGCTCGATTAAATTTTAAACTAGTTAATAGTGATAAAACTTTTAATTATTATGAATTTATTTTATAGGTGCTTTTTTAGTAAGTGTTAAAGCTAAAACACCTGGACCAGTATGAGTTGAAACAACAAGTGATAATGGTCTAAGTTCAAATGAATCAACATCTAATTCTTTTGCAGCTTCTTTAATAAATTCTTCAGCTTCTTCTTTATTGTTTGTATAAGCAGCTCCAAAATATAAATCTTTTTTATCGATACCTTTAAATTTTTCATTCATATCTTTTCTAATAGCATCGATTAAAACTTTTCTTCCTTTTTTAGAACCAATTACTTTTTGATAAGCATCAAGTTTGCCGCCAAAAATAGCTAAAATAGGTTTAACATGGAGCGCTCCACCTAATAAAGCAGCTGCAGGAGTTACTCTTCCACCTTTTTTAAGATATTTTAATGTATCAACCATAAGATAAATTGAAGAATTTGGGCCTTCTTCAATAAGTTCTTTTTGGATTTCTTCTGGAGTATAACCTGCTTTAATTAATTTTAATGCATCTCTAACACTTTCTCTTAAAGTTGGTTCAACTCTATGATTATCACAAACAAAGACTTTTCCTTTAAATTCATCTTCTTGTGAAATCATCTTTGCACTATTACAAGCTTCAGACAAACCACTTGAAAGAGGTATATGAATAATAGCATCATATTCTTTTAAAAGTTTAGTCCATAACTCCATTAATTCACCTGGAGAAGGTTGAGAAGTTTGAACATCATCATCAGATGCTAAACGTTTAAAAAAAGTAGCATCATCGATTGTCTCATTTTGGAAATAAGCTTCCCCGTTAATGATAATTGGGACTCTAACTATATATAAATTACCAGCTTCTAAAATTTCTTCTTTTGTAAATTGAGCGGTATCATCACTTGTAACACAAATTTTCATAAAAACAATTTTACCCCTTAAAACTTTAAAATTTTAACATTTTAAGCCATTTTTTAAAATGTGATACTAAATACTAGATAAAGTTGTATCAAACTTTTTTATCTAGTTTTAAATTCTAAGTAAATTTTTGTGCCTTTATCACTTGAAAAGACGATGAAAATTTTGCTTTTTAAAACTTATATATTAATTTGAAAATAGAAACTTATTTTACTATAATTAGGCAGGGGAAAAATATGGCACTTTATTTAGTTCGCGGTGATTTAGTTAGCATGGATGTTGATGCTATTATTGCAAACGCAAATGTTAATTTAAAGATGGTTGAAGGCGTGAGTAGAGCAATTTTCCATCGTGCAGGGGATTTATTATTACAAGAAGCTTGTAGAAAGATTGGACACTGTGATGTAGGAAAAGCTGTAATGACACCCTCTTTTAATATTACAAATTGTAAAGCAATTATTCATGCTGTCGGTCCTAATTATATAAATGGTAAACACGGCGAAGAAAAAAATTTAAGAAATGCTTATAAATCTGTTTTTAAAATTATAGAAGAAAATGATTTTAAGAGTGCTGCATTCCCAATTATTTCAAGTGATTTTAATTATCCTTTAAGAGAATGCTACGATATTGAAAAGGATGAAATTGTTAAATATTTATCAAAACATATTGATTCTGATATTTATGTTGTTTTATTTAAACAACCATTTGATATTTTTGATGATGATTTTAAAGAAAATCTTTCTCAATATGTTAATGCTCATTTTGAAACTAAATCTCCAAAACAACTTTTAAAAGATACTAATGTTGATGTTGTAAAAGAAATTAAAAAATTAATGGAAGTTAAAAATATCGATAAAGATACTCTTACTTTAAAAGCTAATTGGGATAAAACTTATTTAGATAGACTTTTTGAAGAACCAACATTTATTCCTACTAAAAATATGCTTCTATCTTTAGGTGTAGCTTTTGAATTAAGCACTAAAGATATAGCAAATTTATTAGCAAAACAAGGTTATGGATTTGGTAAAAATTCTATGTATGAACTTGTTGTTCAATATTATGTTGATAAGAAAATTTTTGATGTTTTGCAAATTAATGATTGCTTATTCTTCCATGGCTTAGAAACCCTTTCAAAAAAGTTATTTTAATAGATTTTTAAAGATAAAAATGAGAAGTTAAAACTTGAAAAGTTATTAATTATATTAATAAAATGTGGTAAAAAAGAACCGAATTTGGTTAAAAAAGACCACATTTTTATTTTTTTGATATTTTATTTTACATTCAAAAAATTAATGCTAGAATAGATATGTATTTCAGACAAATAGGAGGAGATTATGTCAAGATTTACATTACCAAGAGACGTTTACTATGGAAGTGGTTCTTTAGCAGAATTAAAGACACTTAAAGGTAAAAGAGCTATTGTTGTTACTGGCGGTCATTCAATGAGAGCTAGCGGTTTCTTAGATAAAACTGTCAATTATTTAAAAGAAGCAGGATTCGAAGTTGAATTATTTGAAGGTGTCGAACCAGATCCATCAATTGAAACTGTTATGAGAGGCGCTGAAGCAATGAGAAAATTTGAACCAGATTGGATCGTTGCAATCGGTGGTGGTTCTCCAATTGATGCTGCTAAAGCTATGTGGGCATTCTATGAACACCCAGATACAACATTCGAAGCTTTAGTCACACCATTTAATTTCCCACACTTAAGAGAAAAAGCAAAATTCTGTGCTATCCCTTCAACAAGTGGTACAGCTACAGAAGTTACAGCTTTCTCAGTTATTACAGACTATGCTAAAGGTATTAAATATCCATTAGCAGACTTCGAAATTACTCCAGATGTCGCAATTGTTGATCCAGATATCGTTAGAGGATTACCAAAAGTTCAAGTTGCATATACCGGAATGGATGCTTTAACTCACGCAGTTGAATCATATGTCGGAACTATTGCTACACCATTCACAGAATGCTTATCATTAAAAGCAATTCAAATGGTTAACACATACCTTGTTGATTCCTACAATAATCCAGAAGGAAAAGGTAGAGAAGAAATGCACTATGCTCAATGTTTAGCAGGTATGGCATTCTCAAATGCTTTACTTGGTATCGTTCACTCAATGGCTCACAAGAGTGGTGCTGCATTCTCAACAGGACACATCCCACACGGCTGTGCTAATGCTATGTATTTACCACACGTCATTGAATACAATGCAAATAACAAAACAGCTCTCGAAAGATATGCTCAAATTGCTACTGCATTAGGTATCCAAGGACATGATGCTCGTGAGCAAACTCAAGGATTAATCAATAGAATTCACGAATTAAATACTCTCTTAAACATCCCACATTCAATGAAAGAATTCGGTGTTAAAGAAGATGAATTCTTAGAAAAATTATCATTCATTTCACACGAAGCAGTCGGCGATGCATGTACAGGAACTAACCCAAATCCTATCGATGATAAGACTATGGAAGAACTCTTCAAATGCTGCTACTACAACACTCCTTATAAATTCTAATTAAATAATAAAATTTATAATCAATAAAAAGGTGAGGTTTATGCCTCATCTTTTTTATATATAAAATATCTTCCTCTTTATTTAGATGTTTAAAGACTTTAAGTTAGTTATGTTTTATAATATTTTATGTATGGAAAAAGAAAAGAATAATGATTGTTTTTATGGTGATTTTATAAAAAAAGAACGATTAAAGCACGGTTTATCTCAAAAAGATTTAGCCCTCTTTTTGTCAGTTTCTTTTCAAGCGATTTCTAAATATGAAAAAGGAGAAATTCATTTAGATATTTCTTTAATTTCTAAACTTTGTAATATTTTTCATATTGATGTTGATTCATTTATTAATAAAAAAGATGAATGGAATAATGATTATTCTTTAACTCATAATTTTGATAGTAAAAAATTTGCTTATTCTTTAATTTATTTACGCGAAAAGAATATGATTTCTCAAAAATCTTTAGCTGAAGAATTAAATATTTCTCCTTCTAGATTAAATAAAATAGAAAATCTTTCTTCACTAGTTAAAATAGAGGAATTTATAAAGATAGCTAAATATTTTAATATTTCTTATACTGAATTATATTTTGGTTTTCTTTTAGAAAATAAAAATGAACATAGTAAAAAGAAAAATAGTATTATTTCTTTGTTAAATTTATTTAAAAAGCATCCAAAAATAAGTATAGGCGTTTCATCATTTTTAGTTTTTTCTATTCTTTTAGGAACAATTTTACCTATTTCTTTAAATTTATCTTCTAAAAAAACGGTTTTAAATTTTACATATTATAATGTTAATGAAAATGAAGTTTATATTAATGGAATTGATTTAAAAACATCATCCAATTTAAATTTAGTTGAAAATTTAACTATTCCTACAAAAATTGATGATAAATATGTTAAAGGTATAAAGGGAAATTCACTTAATGAATTAAATAATTTAAAAAGTATAAAGATAGAAGAAGGAGTTGAGTTTTTAGAAGATTATTCGATTTCAAATTTTAATAAATTAGAATCTATTGAACTTCCTTCTTCTATAAATAATATTCAAAATCTCGCTCTTTGTAATAATCCTTCTTTAAAAAACATAAAATTAGATGAAAATAATTCAAATTATAGTGTTTTAAATAATGATTTATATTCAAAAGACTTTAAAATCTTATATAAAGTAACTAATAAGAGTAATACTTCTTTGTTTTCTTATGATATTTTAGAAGGCGTTGAAATAATTTCTACTGATGCTTTTTCTTCACTTTATTTATTAAAAGAAGTTAATTTTTCTTCTTCTTTAAAAGAAGTTTATTCTAACGCCTTTATGTCTCTTCCTTCTTTAGTTTCAGTTAATTTTAATGAAGGATTAAAAAGCTTAGATTTTGCATCTTTTTTAGCTTGTGATAATGAAGATTTTAATAAGATATATATTCCAAGTTCTTTATCTATTATGACAGGTAATCCATTTTTACATATGCCAAATTTAAAAAATATTATTTTTAATCAAAATAATCAAAATTTTACTTTTGAAGATAATTTATTAACTTCAAAAGATAAAAAAGAATTATATTATTTTGTTGAAGATGTATCTAAAAATAATAAAAAAGAAATATTACCTTCTTATATTAATGAGATTTATAGTGGGGCAATTAATACTTTTAAAAATATTAAAGAATTAATTATTCCTTCTTCAATTACGTTTTGTGATTCTTTTGCAATACAAAATATGACTAATTTACATTCTGTTTATATAGAAAAAGGTGCGTCTAATTTCTCAAAAGATGCAATAACTAATTCTTCCCTTCTTGATGTTTATTTAGAAGAAGATAATTTACCACTTACTTTTGATAAAGAATTTTATAGTGGTGATATTCATTATGGAGTTGATATTCCTTATTAATTTTTAATTTCTAAATTTTGAATATTTATTTAATATCAACTAGAAAACTATATTTTTAATATGAAAGATTATATAAATTAAGAATAAAATTATACATAGAATAAATATTCGGGGTTTTAATTATGAAAAAGATTAGAGTATTAAGTTTACTTTTATTAGGTGTATTAAGTTTCTCTCTTTTATCTTGCCAAGGTGAAAAAGGCGAAAAAGGTGATCAAGGCGAACAAGGGATTCAAGGAGAAACTGGACCTAAAGGTGATAAAGGAGATCCTGGAGAAGACGGAATCGATGGCGAAGATGGAGCTAATTGGTTAAGTGGAAGTACTAAACCAACCGATACTTTAGGCAAATTAGGTGACATGTATTTAAATACTTCTAATGGTGATGTCTATCAAAAAGAAGAATCTGGTTGGACTTTAAAAATGAATATTAAAGGCGAAGACGGTGAAGATGGTAAAGATGGTCATAATGGAAGTAGCGGTTCTAGAGGGGAAGATGGCAAAACCGCATATTCAAACACAATTTTACCTTCAGAATACGGTTATGTTATTCCAAACAAAGGAAGTTATATAGTCGGCGATGAAAATGTTGTTTTTACATTTTATTTAAATGAACAAAATATAGATAATCCTTTAGTATATCTTGAAGTTAAAAATGCCAAAGGAGAAATTGTCAAAGATAAGAATTTAGATTCTGATCCTAATACTTTCGAAACAACTATGACTGAAGGTGGTTTTGTTGTTAGTTTAAAAGAAAGAGAGCCTGATGTAACAACTTCAAATGCAGTTGAATTTGTCGATGCGTTACAAAATTTAAAACCTGGAGAAAATATTATCGAAATTGATGGTACAGTTGATTTAACTTACTTAGATGATAACGAATCAACTATAAGTACAAATAGTATCTCTACTTATTCCGACATACAAAAATATAATGATTATAGTAACAAAGCTCGTAAAAAAACTATTTCTGTTAAGGGACCAGAGGGAGAAGAAATTGATGTTAAAATTCTTTCAACTGGTAAAGTTAAAACATTAAAAATACCTTTTTTAGAAATTGTCGGCGAAAACGTTAAAAGTTTTACCATAAACAACATAGATATAATTTGTGAATTTGATCCTGTTAATCGTAATTCCGTAGGCGGTGGAGATGTTGTTAGTGATTTTATAACTTGTAATGGAATAGAAGAATTAAAATTTAATCAGGTTAATTTTTCATTAGAAACATATCAATATAATCCAGATGAGTTTTTTAAATTAATCGAAGAGTATGGAAGAACCGCGCTAAATTTTATTAACTTTGATGGCCGAGTTCTTGATTTTAATCAATTCGACGAAACAAAAGAAAATTTAGATTATTTAAGAGCTTTTATAAATATAAATATGTTTACTAATTCTAACTTAGAAGAAATTAATTTAAATAAAGCGACGATTTATTCCACAAATCCTTTTAGAATTGCATATAGCCATTATGACGATTGGTTTCCATTAATAAGTGAAATAAATATAAAAAATTCCACGTTTATAAATCCTCATAAAACAGATGTTTATTATAATGTATCTACCCCATTTATTGATTTTGAATTTGAATACATGCCAGGTGCTTTTTTAAATGATGGACAAGACAATATTGCAAGCGGTTTATTTTTGGATGTGAATATAGAAAATTCTATATACAAGGTTGAACTTTTTGAACAATTCTCTAATGGTGGGTGGTGGAGTTTTAGGAACAGCCTTTTCAATATCAATGTAAATTATTATGTTGATAATTTTAACGAACAATATTATCAAACAGATAAAGTCGATAGCATTTTTAAAGGCGAAATTAACGGTGAAGAAAAATGGCTTTTGAATTTTGATGATATAAATATTAATTTAAAGAATTTTGAATTAAACGGAGTTGTGATTAATTCTGAAAATTATGATAATTATCGTAGTAAAAAGATATATCACGATTATTATGAATGTGCTGTATGTGAATTAGAAAATCGCGAAAATAAAGTAAAAACATACAGTGCAAATTTAGGAGATTTAATACAATTTTGGCTTGACCCTAATAAACCTATGTTTAATATTGAATTAATTGTTATGAGCAATGACTGTATCGGACCTGAGACTAGGGGCGAGCATAAAGCCATTAACAGATTGATTTATGATACATCAATTTTTCCAAATTTAACTTTAAATGGCGAAAATATTGATAAATCTACCTATTTTAAAGATGAAATTTATGATAATAATACATATAGTAAAGAAGAAATCTCTAGTTTAATCACTTCTTATTTAGGACCTGATTTCTTCCCAGAAAATTGGGAATACCCTCATTTTAGATACTAATTTTTAAAAATACTTAAATCTATATAATATAAGAATATAAAATATTTATATTTTATATTCGTATTACTTTTAAAAGGTTTAAAAATATGTATAATTTTATCTTGTATGCTAAATGATGAAATTAAAATAAAGGGTGCTAAAGAAAATAACCTTAAAAATATAGATTTAAATTTACCTAAAAATAAATTAATTGTATTTAGTGGTGTTAGTGGAAGTGGGAAATCTACTTTAGCTTTCGATACTATTTTTGCTGAAGGTCAAAGAAGATATGTTGAATCTTTATCTTCATATGCTCGTCAATTTTTAGGTAATTATGAAAAACCTGATGTTGAATCAATCGAAGGATTATCTCCTTCAATTTCAATTGATCAAAAATCAACATCTCATAACCCTAGATCAACGGTAGGAACAGTTACTGAAATTTATGATTATTTAAGATTACTTTTTTCTAGAATCGGTGTTCCTTATTGTCCATATCATCATGAACCAATCGTTGCTTTTTCAATTACTAAAATAGTTGATATTATTTTAAAAAGTGAAATGGGTAGTAAAATTATTATTTTTTCTCCTATAGTTAAAAATGAAAAAGGGACTCAAAAAGCGATATTAGAAAAGATTGCTAAAAATGGGTTCATTCGTGTAAGAGTTGATGGCGAAATTAAAAGAATTGAAGAGGTAGGGGAACTAAGTAAAAATAATAAACATAATATCGATATTGTTATTGATAGAATTGTTAGAAAAGAAGGGATTGATTCACGTCTTTATGAAGATGTTGAACTTGCAACAAACTGGTCTAATGGATTTGTTAGTGTTGATATTAACGGGGAAGAAAAATTATATAGTGAAAAAAACGCTTGTCCAATTTGTGGGTTTACAATCCCAAAATTAGAACCAAGATTATTTTCTTTTAATAATCCATTAGGTTGTTGTCCTTCATGTAATGGACTTGGAATTAAACAGGAAGTTAGTTTAGATTTATTAGTTCCAGATCCTTCTTTATCAATAGATGAAGGAGGAATTCTTTATTATAAAAATACGGTCAATACTACAAATTTAGATTGGCTTAGTTTTAAAGCACTTTTAGATTATTATCATATTCCTACTAATATTCCTTTTAAAGATTTAAATAAAGAACAAGTTGATATTATTTTAAACGGCTCAAAAGAAAATATTTCTTATACTTTAACTTCGGTAAGCGGAAATATTCAAAAGAAAAATGGTCATATTGAAGGCGTAAAAGAAAGAATTGAGCGACTTTATAATGAAACAACTAGTGAATTTAATAGAGCTTATTATGCTAAATTTTTAAAAGATAGAATTTGTAGTGAATGTAATGGCGCTAGATTAAATAAAGAAGTTTTAAGTGTTCTTATTGACGAGAAAAATATTTATGATGTTTGTTGTTTAACATTAGATAAATTACATGAATGGGTTTTATCTTTAAAAACAAAATTAAGTGAATATGAATTAAATATCGCCACTTTAGTTATAAATGAAATTTTAAATAGAAGCCAATTTTTAATCGACGTTGGATTAGAATATTTAACACTTTCTCGTTATGCAATGACTCTTTCAGGGGGAGAAGCTCAAAGAATTAGACTTGCAACTCAAATTGGATCCAAATTAAGTGGAGTTTTATATGTTTTAGATGAACCTTCCATCGGTTTACATCAAAAAGATAGCGCTAAACTTATTGCTTCTTTAAAAGAAATGAGAGATTTAGGCAATACTTTAATTGTTGTTGAACATGACGATGAAATGATTAAAGCGGCCGATTATATCGTTGATATTGGTCCAGGAGCGGGAGTTCATGGAGGAGAAGTTGTAGCAAAAGGAAATTTAAAAGAAATTGAAGAAAATAAAGCTTCAATTACTGGAGCTTATCTTTCAGGAAGAAAAAAGATTTTTGTTCCTAAAAAAAGAAGAAAAGGAAACGGGAAATTTGTTGAACTTAAAGGAGCAACTTTAAATAATTTAAAAAATGTCGATATTAAAGTTCCTTTAGGTTGTTTTGTTTGTGTTACTGGAGTTAGTGGAAGTGGAAAATCTTCTTTAATTAATGAAACTTTATATCGAGCAATTTATAAGAAAATTTCAAATATTGAAACTTATCCCGGTCCTTATAAAAAATTAATTGGTGTTGAAAATATTGATAAAATTATTAATATTTCTCAAGAACCAATTGGAAAAACACCTCGTTCTAATCCTGCTACTTATATTAAAGCTTTTGATGATATTAGAGATATTTTTGCTCAAACTGTTGAAGCAAAAGCTAGAGGATTTAATAAATCTAGATTTTCTTTTAATCTTCCTGGAGGAAGATGTGAACATTGTCAAGGGGCTGGAGTAACTAGAATTCCAATGAATTTTTTACCTGATGTTTATGTAAAATGTGATGAATGTGATGGTAAAAGATATAATGCTGAGACATTGTCTTGCCTTTATAAGGGCAAAAATATTTATGATGTTTTAGAGATGAGAGCAGAAGAAGCTTATAATTTCTTTAAAAATCATAGTCAACTAGCTTTAAAACTTAAAACTTTATGTGATGTTGGTTTAGGATATATAAAATTAGGTCAAAGCGCAGTTACTCTTTCAGGAGGAGAAGCTCAAAGAGTTAAACTCGCTTATTATTTAGAGAAAAAACCAACCGGAAAAACTTTATATATTCTTGATGAACCAACAACCGGTTTACATACTGATGATGTTGCTAGATTACTTAAAGTTTTAGAAGGAATTGTTGATAATGGCGATACTGTTTTAGTTATCGAACATAATTTAGACGTTATAAAAATGGCTGATTATATTATCGATATTGGTCCAGATGGTGGAGATAAGGGTGGAAAAATTATTGCAAAAGGAACACCTGAAGAAATTGTTAAATCTAAAATCTCTTATACTGGAGAATATTTAAAGCCTATTTTAGAAAGAGACAAAGAATAGTTTTTATTATAAAATTAGCATTGAATAAGGAATAAAAAGTATGATTGCACACGAAGTTATATATTATATAGGATTAGTATTACTTTTAGGCGGACTTATCGCAAATTTTGTTTTTTTATATTTAATTAAAAGAAAAGAGAAAAATTATAGTTCTTTAAAAGATATTTTAAAGAAAAACTATCTTAAGTTAGGCGCTTCAACATTAGCTTTTACTTTAGGTTTAGTTTTTTTAAATATCGCTTTTTATATTAATCCTTATACATCAACTTTTTTAGAAGGAGCAAATATAACGATTAAAAATTATCATCAAGCAATGGTATATATTTTTGGTCCGCTTTTTGCTTTAGCTTTAACTTTGTTTATCTATTCTTTATTTGTTAAGTTATATATTGAAAAAATTGAAATAAATCAAAAAATATTTTCGTATTCAGTTGGTATAAGTTTAGCCTTAACTATCGTATTTTTCTTTTTATGGGGTGAAGGAAATGCACCATATTTAGAATATCCTTTAGCCAACGCAATTTATTTTGGAGCACAAGGAATAAAATTAATAAATATTTATGAATATGGAAAATTTTATCAAGATGGATTGTCAATTTATTTATATGCTATTTTTATTCTTTTTGGTGCTTGTTTAGTTTTATATGTTTGTGATTATAAATTATATAAAATTTATGGAAGTCATGATTTAATCACTAATACATTTCTTGTCGGGTTCCCTTTTGGAATTATTGGCGCAAGACTTTGGTATGTTGTTTTAGATATATCTACTGGAAGTGATTATTTTTTAGGCAGTAATTGGACTAACATTTTTAATTTTAGAGATGGCGGATTAGGAATTATGGGTGGGGCAATTTTAGGAATTATTGCTGGAGTTAGCCAAGTAATAATTGTTAAATATGCCATGAAATCACCTCGCTATAAAAATTTTAATTTGTTAACTGCTATTGATATCATTATTCCTTGTATTTTATTTGCTCAAGCTATTGGAAGAATTGGTAATTTCTTTAATAATGAAGTTTATGGTGGATTAGTTGATATTTCTAGTTGGGAATTTTTACCTACATGGATTAAAAATAATATGTATTTCCAACATGGCGAAATATTATCTCATAAATTAGAAAACGGAACAGTTATTTCAGGAACAGCCGCTTTAAATTATTATTTAGAAAATGGAAAATTCTATATGCCTTTATTCTTTATAGAATTTTTATCTAATTTAGCTGGATATTTTATTTTAGAATATGCAATTAGAAAATTAGCAGGAAAATATCATGCAGAAGGCTCACTTTTAGGTGGTTATTTAATTTGGTATGGTGTTACTAGAGCCATCTTAGAACCTTTAAGAACTTCAGCTGATTATTATGGAACAAGTGAAATAACTTCTTATGTAATGATTAGTGGAGGAGTTTTAATAATCATTTTAGCGTTTATAAATAAATATGTTATAAAGAAAAAAAGACTTTTATGGTATAAAAATTTACCTATTGAAGTAGATGAATCTAATTTAAATAAAGAGAAAAACAATGATTAAATTGATGATTTTTGATATGGATGGAACAATTATTGATTCCGATTTAATCCTTGCTAAAACTTGGGAGGAACTTTTTTCTTTATATAAAAAGGGTGAAACATTTGATAGAGAAAAAATTGCTGAATATAGTGGACCTCCTCTTTCTTATGCAATAAACGATGCTTTTAAAGATTATGAAGATAAAGAATTTATAAGAAAAGAATATCGTAAAAGAACAAAAAAATATTATGATAGCGATCTTTCGATTTTTAAACATTCTAAAAAAGTATTAAAAAAATTATATGAAGATGGAGTTATTTTATGTGTTTTAACAGCTAAAACACTTGAAATGACTGAATATTGTTTAAAAAAATTTCATTTAAGAAAGTATTTTAAAGATTTAATAACCTGCGATTCGATTTTTCCTCCTAAGCCATCTCCAGAAGCTATATTTTATTTAAAAGAAAAATATAAACTAAAAAATGAAGAGATGATGATGGTTGGAGATACTTATTATGATGCTTTAGCAAGTAAAAATGCTTCTATAAAAGGAGTAATTTTTACAATGCATAAAAGAATAAATATCGATAATATTTCTTATGTTTATAAAGCTAAAGATTATGACGATTTTTATGCTTATTATTTATCTATTAAATAAACAATAAAAGTAGTAGTTAATAAATAAATTAAATATATATGGAAGAAAATAAAAGCGAAAATATAAAAAAAGAATCATTTTCTAAAGAAATAAAAGAAGAATTAACTTCTAATATATACTCTAAAGAAGTTGCAACTTCTATTCTTTCTTCATTTTTAAGATGTAATGGTGAATTAATCTTAAGTAAAAATGAAGAAAGAATAATAGTTAAAACTGAAAATGCTAAAATAGCTAAATTTATATATAAATTATTAAAAGATGTTTTTATTAATAATAATATAAAATTATCTTTTTCATATCGAAAAAATATGAGATTTAATAAATCTTATGAATATATTATTAATATTTTATCATCTATTGATGAAGTAATTGATAAACTATCTATTTTTAATTTAGATGATAAAATACCTTATTTATTAACAAATAGTGAAAAGAAAATAAGAGGATATATAATTGGTTTATTTTTAGTTAGTGGAAGTTGTTCTAATCCTAAATCAAGCAATTATCATTTTGAAATTTATACTCATGATGAAAAATATTCAAAAAATATTCTTTCTTTAATAAAAAATAAGATAAAAGTATATCCTTTTGATTTTAAAATGATAAAACGAAGAAATAATTATGTTTTATATTTAAAAAGAAGTGATCAAATAGCCTCCTTTTTAGCTTATATGGATGCTAATCAATCTTCTTTAACTTATGAAGGTTATAGACTAGATAGAGATGTTAAAAATAATGTTAATAGACAAGAAAATTTAGATATTTATAACTATAAAAAAGTTATTAAAAATAGCGAAGAATTAATTAATATAATTAATTTAATAGATAAAAAATTAGGTATAAAAAATATCGTAAATGAAAAATTAAGAGAGCTTTGTTATTTAAGAAAAGAATATCCTGAAAGTTCTTATAATGATTTAGCCTTACTTTTAAGTGAAAAACTATCCAAACCAATCTCTAAATCAAATATTAATCATTTAGTTATAAAAATTAGAGAAATGGGTGAAAAATTTAAAGATTAATGTATTAAAATATAGTTAATGAATATGGAAAGAGATGTCTATTTTGAAACAATACTATTAAAAAAGTTTGGTAAACACATTAAAGAAATTAGGATAAATAATTATTTAACTCAAGAAAAAGCTGCGCTTTTATGTGAGTTAAATCAACATTATTTATCCGATTTAGAAAATGGGAGGAAAAATCCTTCGTTAAAAGTTTTATATAAACTTAGTGAAGGATATAATATTTCTTTAGAAGAATTAATGAATTTTTAAAAGTTAATAAAAAATATATTTATATATGTTAAAGTCGATTAAAAATGTTTATATAGTTGGTCCAGGACCTTCATCTTCTCATACAATTGCTCCTTTTAAAGCAGCAACTGATTTTATTTTATCGCTTAAAAATGATAATTATTTAAGCGATAAAATATCATATATTCATGTTACTTTATATGGTTCTTTAGCATTAACTGGTAAGGGACATTTAACAGATAAAATAATTATTAAAGTACTTAAAGATTTTTCGTTAGATAATAAAAATAATAAAGTTATTTTTGATATTGCTACACCTTTAAAAAATTTAATTCATCCTAATACAATGAAATTTGAAGCATTTGATATAAATGATAAATTAATTAAAGAAGATTTATATTTTTCTATTGGAGGAGGAGAATTAAGGAAAAATAGTATAACTAAAAATAATGAAAATAATAAAAACAATGAATATATTTATCCTTTTTCTTCATTTAATGAAATTAAATCTTATCTAAAAGATAATAATTTATCGATTAATGAATTAATCGATAAATATGAAGAAAAAGATATAAATATTTATCTTAAAGGTATCTTAGATCAAATGATTAATAGTGTAGATAATGGCTTAAAAACTAAAGAAGATTATCTTCCAGGTTCATTACATTTAAAAAGAGTGGCTAAGGAATTATATAAAAACACTATTGATATTAAAAATGAAGGTGAAAAGAAAGAGATGCTTTTAACTAGTTTTGCTTATAGTGTTGCTGAAGAAAATGCTAGTGGAAAAATGATTGTTACAGCTCCTACTTGTGGAAGTGCCGGAATTATCCCTTCAATAATGTATTATTATAAAAATATTTTAAAATTTGATGATCAAAAATTAATTGATTCTTTAAAGGTAGGTGCTTTATTTGCATCTTTAGCAAAAGAAAACGCTTCAATTAGTGGAGCGGTTAGTGGATGTCAAGCTGAAATAGGAGTAGCTAGTGCTATGGGAGCAGCTATTTTAGCTTATTTAAATGATTTAAGTATTTATCAAATTGAATATGCTAGTGAAGCTGCTTTAGAACACTTTTTAGGTTTAACTTGTGATCCAGTTAAAGGATATGTTCAAATTCCATGTATTGAAAGAAATGGAATTGGTGTTTTAAGAAGCGAGGCAGCATATTTATATGCTAAAAATATTGCGCCATTAAGAAAAAATAAAGTTTCTTTTGATGATGTTTTAAAAGCTATGAAACAAACTGGCGATGATTTAAATCCAGAATATAAAGAAACAAGTGAAGGTGGATTAGCTAAAATTATTGAATAATTCCTATTATCAAAAAATGCAGTTAGTTGCAATTTCTGATAATTAATATTTAGAAATAGTGCTTATTTTTTATAATAATAAGTTTATTCTTATTTTTATTTGCTCAAATTTATATATTTTTACTGACAAAAAATGCAATAAATTGCAAAAGTCGATAATTATGATTTTTAAAAGAGAGAAATATTTAAACGAAATCATTCAAGGAGTGAGAAATGATTTAATTAAAGTAATTACTGGTGTTAGAAGATGTGGCTAATCTTTTATCGTTTTTAAATTATTTTATGAATATTTATTAAAACAAGGAATAAAAGAAGAAAATATCATTCGTTTTGCATTTGATGATGATAACGATATAGATAAATTAGATAACTTTTTTAAAGAAGAACCAACTAAAATTTATGATAAAGAAAGAAGAATTTATCTTATAAATTCAAAAAAATTTAGAGCTTATATTAAAAGTATTACTACTAAAGATGAAAAATATTATCTTTTAATTGATGAAATTCAATTATTGGTTGATTTTTCTTCGACTTTAAATAGTTTTTATCGAGAACCTCGTTTTGATGTTTATGTAACTGGAAGCAATTCTAAAATGTTATCAAGTGATATAGTTACAACTTTTAGAGGAAGAGGAGATCAAATTAATGTTATGCCTTTATCTTTTAGCGAGTTTTTTTAAAATTGTAATAAAAATTTTGAAGAAGCTTATCAAGAATATTCTTATTTTGGTGGAATGCCTTTATTAGTTAATATTTCTAATGAAGAACAAAAAAGACAATATTTAGAAAATTTATATAATGAAATTTATTTTAAAGATATTGTTGAAAGTAAAGGAATCAAAGATAAAGATAGTTTTGAAAGATTGATTAAGCTTTTAGCTTCTTGAATAGGTTCATATACTAGCCCAAATACAATTGAAAATACTTTTAAAAGTGAGTTTAAAATTACTTATCATCATGAAACAATAAAAAATCATATTGATTATTTAAAGGATAGTTTTTTAATTGAAGAAGCAAATAGATATGATATTAAGGGTAGAAAACGTATAAGTTCTAAAAGTAAATATTATTTTATTGATCCAGGTTTAAGAAATGTAAAATTAAATATTAGACAATTTGATGAGACTCATTTAATGGAAAACATTATTTATAATGAATTAATTTATCGTGGATTTAATGTAGAAGTAGGAGTTGTTGAAATTAATGAACGTAATTTAAATGGAAATAATATTAAAAAACAATTAAAAGTAGATTTTGTTTGTACTAAATCATTTGAGAAATTTTATATTCAATCAGCATTTTCTATTATAGACGAAAAAAATTAAAACAAGAAGAAAGGTCACTATTAAATATTAAAGATTCTTTTAAAAAGATTATTGTTGTTAATAGAAAAATGAAATATTTTTATAATGATAATGGAACATTAATTATTAGTTTAGAAGAATTCTTATTGAATAAAAATAGCCTATATTTATAAAATAGGCTATTTTAATAGATTTAATTTATTCCTATAAACAATTCATAATATTCATCTCTATATGAACCATCATCGTTTATTGATGTTGAAAGAATAATAGTTGCTTTATCTTTATTTGTATTAATATTATACATAGAGAAAACGAGATAATCTTTTTCACTATATCCAGTTATATAATGAAGTGGCATCGAACTTAAATCACCTACTTTATTTTCTAAAACATTAAAGAAATAAATATATCTATGCATATATTTCAAATGGTTTTCTTCATTATACTTTATGCTAGTTCCATAATTAATCATACTAATATCTAGAATAAGTTTTAGAGAAACCGAACCACCAACTTTTGGTATTTGAAAATTAGTTATTAAATAATTATCGTTATTTGTTGGTGCAATAAATATATTTGTTAAAATAGGTAATTCACCACTATCATCATAGGAGAGGGAAATTCCGATATTTTCAAAGATACTTTGCCCAATTAAAGGTGTTAAATCCAATACTAAATCAAACGATTGATTAGTAGTAGAAAAGCTTGATAATATACCAAAATAATCCGTCTCTGAAGGAGTAGTATCTTTAGTTTCATTTAAAACGTTATATAAAGCTGTATAAATAATTGAAAATACTTGGTCTTTTGGTATATCTATATTAAATATAGTAATATTTTTTAGACCTTGTGATACTAAGCCTAAATCTCCTAAATAGTAAAGTATATTAGGTAATTTTGTGGTTGGATCACTTCCTAAAAATTCTTCTTGAGAAATTTTAATTACTTCGAAATTATATGTAGTGTATCCAGATTCGGTTATTTCTAGTAGTTTATCAGTTGATATTGTATATAAATAATGAACTTTTTGATATATGACGAAGTATTCTTTTTTCCGCAACCAAGCCCCTTCGGTTTTCTTTTTGTAATAAAATAAGTTTTCGTCCTCTTTATTAAGCGCGTATTGTTGCCATTCATTGTTATAGTTTTGAACTTTTTCAATTATTTGATTTTCGCCAATATCCTTTATATTATATCTTTCATACTCAATATCATTTTCGGAAATGAAAGGTATTCCATCATATTTTTTTCTTTCTTCAATATTAACATTGAAGAAATTTTCATAGTTTTGATTTGGGTGCGTATTGAGGAAATTTTGTCTTACTTCCTCGCTATGTCCATCTGTATAGGACCAGTATTTTAAGCCTGTATCAACATAATTACCATCACCTTTACCAATAGGATTTGTATAGTTTGTTTTTGGTTTAGAAATATAGCAGTATTCTTGCGCTTTACCATTGTTATCAGTCTCTCTTCTTGTATAATATTCGACTAAATTTGCGCTTTCAGTAAATTTACTATTTTCATTTCTTTCTGAATAAATTGTTAAATATGCTTCTGTTTTATAATATAAAACCTTATTATTGGTTTCGTTATATATTGGGATTAAAAATAGTTTTGCTTTAACGATTTTGGAAGGTATTGCATCAGCAATTTGTGGTTCTGATAAATTTATCATACCTATTAAATTAGAAATACTACCTCTTAAATTTAATTTTCCTTCTAATTCAAAATAATGATTTTCGGTTGTATTAATACCTAAAAGTAATAACTTATGTAAATCTTCAAAACTTACATATTTATTTTCATTGCCATTTAAAGGCAAAACATCTTCATTACTAACAATTAAATTCTTTGTAAAATTATTATCTTCGTTAACTCTTTTTAATGAAATAGTAAAATTATTAATATTAAATGCTTTAGGAGTAATAATTTCTATTGAATTAAAAGATAAATTATTATCTTTTAATGATATCGATATATTTATATCGATATATTCATCTTCATTAAAAATATCGTTTTTATAATTAAATAAAGTTGGATTAAGTTTTAAATTTATATCGTAGTTCGAATTATTATCTTTAATTTCATATGAATAAATATATTTTGAATCTAGAAAATCAAAATATTGTTTACTGTTAATCATTTCTATTAAAATGATTGGATTATTTAAAAATTCATTTAATATATCAAATAAAGAATTCCTAAATTCTGCTAAAACATTATCATCGCCAACATTATTTAAAAAATCGCTAATAATTTTAAAAGGAGAAGATGTTTTAGAAACTGCATGAAGTTTAGTTGGTAGATCATTAACTTGTAAGGAAGCGCGAACTTGTCCATCTTTAAAAATAATACCTTCTTGATTAAAAGTATCATTAACAATAATATTTCCGTCTTTATAATTTAAAGAGAAGTAGTCATCATCTTTATTTGTTTCATAAATGTAATTTAAGTTAAAATTCGATGAGTCTGCTAAAATGTTCACTTTTCCTTCGGAATAAATTTCATCATTTTCATTACTGAAACCAACTTCACCTTCAATTTTGGTAGTGTCAAGATTTGCCTTTAATAAATATTTTTTATCAAAAGGGAAGAAGTTACTTACATTTAATGATGAGAAGATGTTTAAATAAGTTGAAGCGTCAAGATATTCGCTTTCATCTTCTTTATTAATAAAATCTTTGTTTAAATTTGAGTAGTTATAAGTATAAGAGAATTGAATAGTTGTATCGTCATCATTTAATAATAAATCAATTCTGCTTAATTCATTTCTTTTTATGTTCCACATTAAAGAAATTTGATCTTTTTTATTTTCTTTTATGATTGAAGCATCGTTTTGAAATAAATAATCAGTATTTAAATTTATTGTAAGGAAATTATCATCCAAATTTATACTTAATAAGCTTTCTAAATTCGATAACGAAAAATCATTGACTACTTTTTTTAAATCATTTTTTAAATCTTTATTATTTTTAATCTTTTCCAAATAAGAAGATATTGAATTTATTACTGAAGTAAAATCAAATGAGAACAATGACGAAATCGATGGAGTGTTTGAAGAATAAGATTGAATTTCATCAAAAATAGTTAATCCATTTAAAGTTGATTCTTCCATTTTTAGTTTTAAAGGAAGGAAATTATTTTTGCCGAGAGAAGCATCAATAAAATAGGTTTTATTTTGTGTTTTTGGCGAATCTTGATAAGTCAATTTATTTATTTTTAAAGGTAAATTGATTTTTTCATCTAGGTTCTGGTCTTTATTTGAAATATAAAGATTGCTTAATGCAAAATTTAAATCAGTATTTTCATCGAATTTTAAGTTATCTGTTTTTAAATTAACCTCACTAGAAAAAACGAAAGTATTCTTATTCTTATCTAAAACATTTAAATTTATATTTCCACTTAATTGTCTATTTTCGATTAATGATTGTAATTTTGTTATGGTTGCTGGTAAAAAATCATAAGATGGATAATCTTTTTCATTTAAATATGATAAAGCTGATTCATCGGTAAATCTGAATGAGCCACTTAGTTTTAAACTGTCGTTAATAATAAAATTATCAATTTCAAGTGTTTTAAGTTTTAAATTATTTAATCCTATTTTTAAACTGATAATCGAAGATGGTAAATTAAAAAGAGCTGAGTCAACTTCTAATGAAATTACATTATTCCTTATCGAATATGATTTTAAATATCTTGAAATATCATCTGTGAAAGATGTTTTTCCTTCTGTAACAGTTTTAAAATTAGAATCGTTTAATAAATTATTTAATGGTTTAAACATTAAATCATTGAATGATGCATCTTTGTTTATTAACCCTAAAGTATCCAATAAAGAAGAGGCTGTGGTATTTTTTATTTTACCTTTTAATAAATTTCCGTTTTCAAAATAAATGTTTGTATTTTGATAACGTGCATAAATTTTGTTGGATAAATCTTTGTTTGTGTAATGTGTTAAATTTAATTCTATCTTTCCGTCGTTTAGTAAATCACTGTTTGAAAAATCCACATTTAAATCTCCTTTAAAGTGATATGATTTATCAGATAGACTTGTTTTGTTTAAAGAATTTGCTTGTTTTATAGGTTCAAGATTAAAATCAAAAATAGTTTTAAACGAAGAATTATTTAAATAATTTGTTATTGTGGTTATTAAATCATCTTTATTTTCTTCGTTAATTAATGTCTTGGTATTTTCTTTTGGTGTAAAAAACAATTTTAAATCATAAGAAGATTGGCTGTCTGAAATAATTGAGGAAATATTAAAATTTTTATCAAAATAAATTTCGTAAATATCGTTTTTTAAACGGTAGGTTTTATCATATTTATCTAAATTTATATTTTTATCATTTAATAAACTTAAAGCCTCGCTAAGCAAAATTTCAAATGAAGCATTGTCACTAAAATTTAATGTTTTGTACTGATTTTGCGAAAACAAGGTTGAAAATTCATCTTTTTGATTTACACAGTAGGTATTGTTTATAGTTTTTATAATTGAAGTTGGGCCATTATTGTTTGTTAGATTTATTTCTTTATTATTTACATTAAAATTTAAATTATAATAAGAAGGCACAGAATTAGTAAAAACAATTTCCCCATAATTTATATTGTAATTTTTATAAAAGTTTTGACCGTTTCTAAGAGATATATAAGAATCGTTATCAATTGAATAAGTAGAATTATTTAATGTATTAAAAATCTTGGTTTTTATCTCGTTATTTAATTCAGAATCGTTTAAAATTTCTTCTTGTGTAGTATCGTCTGAAGAAGTAGTGTCGCTTTTATTTATTCCACAACTTGTTAGTGTAGCTAAAGCAATAAAAAACGAGCAAAAGATGAGTTTTGTTCTTTTAAGTTTCATATATCAAATACCTTTTAAAGTAAAACGTCTAATAAATTTGTCACGATTAAAATATATACTTATTATTTTGTTATGTCAAAAGAAAAAAGCCCTAAATTAAGGCTTTATTCGAATTTCTAGTTTTAAATACTAGATTCGTTAGTTTTTAAAATATAAATTTAAATTATTAGTTTATCTGTATTTTTTATGAATCATCAATGTTAATGAGTGACAAACACAAAGAAAAGTAACTCCAACATCTGCAAAAATTGCTACCCACATAATATAAGCAGGAATAAGATTAAGCGTTGCAATTATTACAGCAATTAACTTAATTAAAATAGCAAAAACTATATTAATATAAACTACATTTAATGTTCTTTTAGCAATATGTTTTCCCTTTACTAAAGTTGATAATTTATCATCCATTATAACAATATCACTAGCTTCAATAGCGGCGTCACTACCAATTCCACCCATTGAAATTCCTAAATCAACAATTCCCATTGAAGGAGCATCGTTTACCCCATCTCCACAAAAAGCAACTTTTTTATGTGTTTTATCGTTTTCAATTTTTTTAACTTCCTCAACTTTATCTAAAGGTAAAAGATTAGCCTTTACATTATCAATATGACATAAAGAAGCAACATAATTAGCAGTTTCTAAGTTATCACCGGTTAACATATAAGTGTTTTTAATACCAATCTTTTTTAAATCAATTAATGCCTTTTTGCTATCTTCTTTAATTTCATCCTTTATAACCATTGATCCTAAGAATTTATTATCATATGCAACATAAATTATTGTTCCAACTTCTTTATTTTCGATAAATTCAATAGTATGTCTTTTTAATAATTTAATATTCCCTACAAGAAGTAGCTTATTTTTATATAAGCCTTCAATTCCTTCACCTTCAACTGTTTTATCATCTTTCCATTCACTTATATCAATATTTGATTTATCTTCTCCAATAATTGATAAAGCAATTGGATGAAGAGAATTATATTCAGCAATTTTTGCTAAAGATAAGATTTCTTCTTTAGAAATATCATTTGAAGCAGGAATAATATCTGTTAAAACAAAATTTCCTTTAGTAATTGTTCCAGTTTTATCTAAAATTACAGTATCAAGTTTAGATAAATCTTCTAAATAAGCACTTCCTTTAATAAGCATCTTTATTTTACTAGCTTCTCCAATTCCAACAAAATAAGCCATCGGAACTGATAAGACAAGTGCACATGGACAAGAAACAACTAAAAGAGAAGCCGCGTTAAAAAAGGAATTACTCCAAACATTTAAAGAGGTATAATCTCCAAAAAATGGTGTAATAAGGGCAATAATTAAAGCAAGAATTAAAACAATTGGCGTGTAATATTTACAAAATTTAGATATAAATCTTTCATTTTTTGTTTTTGTATTAGTAGCATTTTCAACCATATCCATAATTTTTGAAACGGTTGAGTCATAAAATGGTTTGCTTACTTTAATAATTAAAGGCGATCCTTTATTAATAACTCCACTTAAAACAACATCTCCTTCTTTAACTCTTTTAGGAACCGGTTCACCAGTTAAAGAAGAAGTATCTAAGAAAGATTCTCCTTTATAAACATTTCCATCAAGAGGAATTCTTTCTCCATTTTTTACAATAATTAAATCATCAACATTTACATTATATGGATCAACATTTTTTTCTATTCCATCAATATATAAAGTTGCTTTATCTGATCTAATATCTAAAACTTCTTTAATAGATTTTCTAGATTTATTTACGGCATAATCTTCAAATTTTTCACCGATTTGGAAAAATAAAACAACCGCTAAACCTTCAACGTATTCTCCAACAATAAAAGCAACAATAGAAGCAATTAAAGTTAGGGTTATTTCATCAAAAAATCTTTTTTTCTTAAAATTTTTAAAAGTTTTAATTAAAAAATCATATATTAATAATAAATAAGCAAGAAGTGATAATGGTAAGATAATTAATGTTTTAACATCACTAATCCATAATTTATTATCTCCAATACTAAAAGATAATATTAACATTGGAATTGTTATAATAATCCCAAAGATAATTGCAAAAATGTCATATTTTTCCTTTTTAGACATATATATCACCTTCTTTTTTTAACTAATATATAAAATTTATTTAATTCTTTTTAAAGTTAATCCGTCTTCAAAATTTCTAGCGATTGTTAAAATTTCATTTTCACAATCGTTAGATAAATCAACAATAAGTTTTAAAGTCATAAAATTAACTATAGCTTTATTAACTCCGTTAATTTTATTTATTTTTTCTTCAAATTCTCTTGCACAATTAGCACAATCTAATCCTTTAATAATATAAATTCTTTCCATAAACTAATTTATCTCCCTTCTTTTAAATGAATTTGAGCTGTTTCTATAATTGTAGAAATATGTAAATCATCAAGTTCATAAATAACATTTTTACCAACCTTTCGATAATTTACTAATTTATTATCTTTTAATACTTTTAGTTGATGTGATATTGCACTTTTTGTCATTCCTAATAGGGAACATAATTCAGTGACAGTCATTTCATTTCGATCTAATGCCCAAAGTATTTTTAAACGAGTAGAATCACCAAGGACTTTAAAAAAATCCGATAAATCATAAATTTCTTCATCTTTAATTTTTCTAGTTAATCGATTAATTGCGGTTAATTTTTCTTCCATTAGCGACTCCTCCAAAACTTGCAACAATATAATAGTTGAACAACTATTCAACTGTCAAGTTAAAAATGCATATTGCTTGAAAATAATTTATTAATGGATTAAATTCAAAATTAGTTAATTCTTAAATTTTTAAAAATTGACGTACTTGTTTTCAAGATTTTCATATATATAATAAGGATATTATGGAAAATTTAATTGTTTATAAAAGTGATACTGGTTTTACTAAAAAATATGTTGATTCTTTAGAAAGAAGATTACCAGAATCAGAAGTAGTTGATATTAAAAAATTTAAGGTAAAAATGACAAAGGATGTCGATTTTATATTTTTTGGAGGGCCATTAAGAAATAGCAAAATACTTGGTTTAGATAAGTTTTTAAAACATTACGAAAAGTTTAAAGATAAAAATATATTCATTTTTTGTACGGGAATTGAACCTATTACCGATGAAAAGAAAGATATAGTTATAACTTCAAATGGATTAAATTATTACCATGTTAGACTCTATCTTCTTCCAGGAGGTATGGATTATTCAAAAATGAGTAAAATCATGCAAAAAATGATGAAAATTGGTTTAGAAGCTGCAGCTAAAAAACAAAATTTACCTTTAGATCAAATAAGCGCAAGGTTAACTACACCAATGGATTTAACAGATGTTTCTAAACTTGACAAAATGTTAGATGTTTATCATCGTTTAAAAATTAATAAAAATAATAAATAAGTATTTTAAAGTCTAAAAAAGCTATTTATTCTTAAATAAAGAAGTTATGGAAAAAGAATATAGCGTTAAAAATATGCACTGTGCAGCTTGTAAGATAAATGTAGAAAATGCTGCTAAAAAGGTTGATGGAGTTACTTCTTGTGAAGTAAATTTAATGACTAATAGTGCAAAAATATCTTTTGATGAAAAAAAGATAGATAAAGAAAAGTTAAAAAAAGCTATTAAAGATGCGGGATATGAATTAGTTGATGATTTTGACGAAGAAAGCGTCTATGAAAATAAAAAAGATTATAAAAGATTAGTTAAAATAATTATTGGGTTTATTCTTCTTATACCTCTTTTATTTTTTGGAATGGGAGGAATGTATAGTGATATATTCCCTGAAATAATAAAAGAAAGTCCTTTTATTATTTCAAATGTTGTTCAATATGTAATAACTATTATTATTGTAATAATGTTTTTTGATTATTATAAAAATGGATTCTTATCGATAATAAAACTATCTTTTAATATGGATTCATTAGTATTTTTAGGTAGTTTCTTCTCTTTTATTTATTCGATATATTTAACAATAAACGTAATAGTTAATCCTGGAATATATCCTTTTTCTCATTTTCATTTATATTTAGATAGTGCTGCGATGGTTTTAGTTGTTGTTTCCTTAGGAAAATATATTGAAGACTTATCTAAAAATAAAGCTAAATCAACAATTAGAGCACTTTTAGCATTACGCCCTAAAACTGCCCATGTCTTAATTAATAATGAAATAGTTGATACTCCTACTAAATTAGTTAAATTACATGATGTTTTAGTTGTTAAACCTGGAGAAACTATACCTTGTGATGGAATAGTATTAAGTGGAAAAAGTAGTGTTGATGAATCAATTATTAGTGGAGAATCACTTCCTATATTTAAAAAAGAAGATGACATAGTAGTTGGAGGAAGTGTAAATAAAGAATCGCCTTTAAAAATATTAGTTAATAAAGATAAAAAAGATAATTTATTAAATAAAATTGCTTCTTTAGTTAGCGAAGCTAGTAATATGAAAACACCTTTAACTAAAAATGTTGATAAAGTTGCTAAAATTTTTGTTCCTACAGTCATGATTTTAGCCGTTATTGTTTTTATAATTTGGATAAGTTTAGGCTATACAATTGGTAATGAAAAGGGAGTAATTATAACTTCTTCACATTTTATAAATGGATTTGATGAAGCATTTACTTTTGCAGTAGGAGTTTTAGTTATTTCTTGTCCTTGTGCTTTAGGACTTGCTACCCCAATTTCTTTGCTTGTTGGTTCATCAGTATTTAGTAAAAATTACGTTTTAGTTCAAAAAAGTGAAGGAATTGAAAAAGTAAAAGATATTGATTGTTTAGTTTTAGATAAAACAAATACTATCACTGAAGGTGAATTAACTGTTTCATTTACTAATTTTAAAAAAGAATTAACTAGTGAATTAAAAGAAAAGATTTATACGATGGAATCTTATAGTGAACATCCAATTGCTAAAGCAATAACTTTATATTTAAAAAATGAAGTTAATTCATTAAATGATAAATTTATGATGAATGAAACTTTACCTGGAGCAGGAATTAAAGCTACCTTTAAAGATGAAGTTATTTATATTACAAATTTATCTTATGCGAAAGATATTGTTTCTTTAAATGAAGAAATCTTAAAAGAAGTAGAAGAAAGATCTTTTAAAGGTGAAATTCCTATTTGTGTTTATAATAAAAATGGAGAAATTTATGGATTTTATTATTTAAAAGATAAACTTAAAGCTGAGAGCAAAGAATTTATTAAAGAAGCTAAAAAAAGATTTAAAAAGATTGTTTTATTAACTGGAGATAATAAAAATATTGCATCTTATATTGCTAAAGAAGTAGGAATTGAAGAAGTTATTAGCGAAGTTAAACCAACTGAAAAAGATAAAGAAATTATTCGCCTTCAAAATGAAGGATATAAAGTTATGATGGTTGGCGATGGTGTTAATGATTCAATTGCTTTAACTAGAAGTGATGTTGGAGTTGCTGTTGCTAAAGGAAGTGATATTGCTTTAGCTAGCGCAGAATTTATATTAATGAGATCTTCTTTAACAGATATATTTAAAATTTTAAATATATCTAAAAGAATAAGAAATAATATCTCTTTTAATCTATTTTGGGCATTTATTTATAATGTGATATTTATTCCAGTAGCAGCTGGAGTATTTGCTAAATTAGGATTTGTATTAGAACCAATGTATTGCTCGATGTTAATGGCTTTATCTAGTGTTACGGTTTGTTTAAACGCCTTAACATTATTTATAAAAAGAAACTAAAAAATAAGGTATTGATTATTCAATATAATGAGAGAGAGTGAGGACATGCCTCTTGTCATCTTAAATTTCCTCAGTTATAATAAATATGAGTTTGAGGAGG
Source organism: uncultured Bacilli bacterium (assembly GCA_944372115.1). Taxonomy (GTDB): domain Bacteria; phylum Bacillota_I; class Bacilli_A; order RFN20; family CAG-826; genus Onthovivens. The sequence goes on along the minus strand of CALVYH010000004.1, from coordinate 57,914 downwards.
AAGAGGTTGATTGTATCTTCAAAAATCACAATGCGACTTCCTCTTTTTTTAGTTTTCACACGTCAATCTCTCCTTTATCACTTCTTTGGAAAAATAAGATTAACAAGAGACAGAGGTCCTCATAAAAGGGATTGTCGAATATTGACACAATAAGCCTCCCTCACTATACAAGAAGTCAAAAAATCAAAAAATTATTCTAAAAATTTAATGGTTTGATTAAAAAATATATGAAATAAATTAATTGTTTCACTTTCTGTCTCTTTTTAAATTAACTTCATTTTCATTAAGGTATCTTTAAAGAAAGAAGTAGTTTATAATTAGTAAGCAAGAAATTGGAATATGAGGTTTAATTAAATGAAAGTATTAATTACAGGTGGATTAGGATTTATAGGTGTAAACTTTACTAAATTCTTTTTAGGGAAATATAAAAATGATGAGTTAGTTATTGTTGATAAATTAACTTATGCCGCAAATAAAAAAATGCTTGACCAATTCAAGAATTTTTCAACGTTTTCATTTTATAAGGGTGATATTTCTGATTATTCATTCCTAGAAAAGGTTTTTAGAAAAGAAAAATTTGATTATGTAATTAATTTTGCTGCTGAAACAAGTGTTGATAAATCTTTTATGGATGAAGCAACCTTTTTTGAAACGAATGTTTTAGGTGTAATTAATTTAGCAACTTTATGTTTAAAATATAACGTTAAAAGATTACATCAAGTTTCTACTGATGAAATTTATGGTGATTTAGATGTAAGTAGTGATTATTATTTTAAAGAAACTGATTCATTTAATCCAAAAAATCCATATGCTTTAAGTAAAGCTCAAGCTGAAGAATTTTTAATGATGTATCATAAAGTTCATGGGTTAAATGTAACAATTTCTAGATCAACAAATAATTTTGGAAAATATCAAGCAAGTGATAAACTTATTCCACTTGTTATTAATAGAGCATTAAATAACATGGAAATTCCAGTTTTTGGTGATGGTAAGAATGTTAGAGATTGGATTTATGTTCTTGACCACTGTAAAGCCATAGATTTGATTATTAAAAATGGTAAAAGTGGAGAGGCTTATAATGTTTCATCTCACGAACCTCATCAAAATTTAGAATTAATCAAATTTATCTTACAAAAGATGAGAAAAAAAGAATCTTTAATTAAATTTGTCGAAGATCGTAAGATACACGATCGTAAATATGCTGTTGATACAAGCAAAATTGAAAAAGAGTTAGGCTATCGCCATGATTATGATTTTGAATATGCTATAGACTTGACTATTGATTATTATCGAGGAAAATAGATTTCACGTGGAAAATTCAAACGGAATTAAAATTGTAAGTAATAACAGAAAAGCTCACTTTAATTATTTTTTAAGTGATTTTTTAGAGTGCGGAGTTGAACTTAAAGGAAGCGAAATAAAATCAATTCGAAATAATAAAGTTAATATTGATGATGCTTATGTAATTATTAGAAATAATGAAGCTTTTGTTATAAATATGAACATTGCTATTTACGAAAAAAGTAGTGTTTTTAATCATGATCCATTAAGAAATAGAAGACTTCTTTTGCATAAAAAAGAAATTTTAAAACTCAGAAACCGTATTGAAAGAGATGGATATACGATTGTTCCTACTAAAGTTTATTTAAAAAAAGGAAAATGTAAAATTGAAATCGCTTTAGCAAAAGGTAAAAAATTATATGATAAACGAGAAACAATTAAGAAAAGAGACATTGATAGAAATATCGCTAAAGCTTTAAAAAGATAGATAATTATGAGAAAAATGACTGTTTTATATAAAATAGCATTTAGTGCGTTATTTATTGCTCTAGGTATTATTTTATCTAGATTTTTCTCTTTACCTTATTTATTTGGTCTTCCATTTTTAAAGATTTCTTTTGCGATGAGCGTTATATTTTTTGCTACATTTTATTTAGGTCCTTTATATGGAACAATAGTTTCTTTTGCTGTAGATTTTTTTGGAGCGATACTATTTCCTCAAGGTGGACCATATGATTTTTTATTTTCAATTCCAGCAATAATACAAGGCTTTATACCTTATTTTGTTTATAAAATTTTAGAAAAAGCTAAAGTTGATCGTAAATATCCAATAATTTTAGGAATAATTATGCTTTTGCTTGATGTATTTGTTTTAGTATTTGTTTTAACTCATGATACTTTTTCTTATACAACAACTTCAAAGGTATATGAATTTACTCCAACTTTAAAAATTGTAATTCCGCTTGTTTTCTTTGTTTTATCAATTATTTTTTATGTTGGCATTATTCTTTTTAAAAGAAAATATAAAGATAGAAAGATAAATAAATATTACAATCTATATTTAATCGCTGCTTCGATGTTTATAACATATTTTTTCTTTAAAATACCTGTGTCATCTCTTATTTTTGTATATAGATTAAATTATTCATTTGAAGTTATTTTCGGAGTTAGGGGATTAACAGGATTTTTAACTGCATTTGTACATTATATTATTGTTGTAGTAGCACTTAATGTTTCACTTAAAAGTGGTGTTAAAGGCGCACTTTTACCAAAAGATTTAATTTTCGAAGACGGTAAGAAAGGAGAAAATTTATAATGTTAGAAAACGAAAAACCTCATATTGTTGAAGAAAATGAAGAAAACGATTTAAAAAATAAGAAACATAAAAAAGGATTAATTATTTTTATAATTATCCTTTTTGTAATAGTTATTGGATTAATTATTGGAATTGCAATTATAAATGGATTAAATCCTTCTTCTAGTGAAGGAAATGATTGTGGAAGTGGTACTTGTCCTATAGATTGCGATTTAATAAGTCTTCTTTTTTAATTTTATAAATCTTAAGAGCGTTTAAATACATAATTTTGTCATAATCGCTCTTTTTTAATTTGTAATGATTTTTAATATATTTTTGATAAATATCTTCACCTAAAGTATCTTTTCCATCAATTGGAGTATCACTACCAAAACAAATTTTATCTATTAATCCATCTTTAATAATATTTTTAAGTAATGAAGGATCAACCCAAGCAGTATCGCCATATAAATTTGGCGTTTCTTTTAAAACTTTTAATGCATGTAAATGGTCACTTCCAAGTTCTAAATGGGCTGCAATAAAAGTTAAATCTTTATTATTTAAGGCTAATTCTTTAATGCTATCTATATAAGAATATTCATCTAAAGCTGTATGAATTAATATTGGTAAATCATGTTTTCTAGCTAATGCTAAATAAGGATTTATTCTATTTGATGTAACTAATTTTCTCGATAAAAACGGATGAAATTTTAATCCATAAATAATAGATTTATTTTCAACTATGAACTTTTCTAATTCGGATAAATTAATCTTAGTTTTACCAAAAGGAATCCAAATTAACATCCCCATTCCTTTAAAACGCAAAACAAAGTTTTTTAAATATGTTAAAGATTTTTCAAAAGAAATATGTTCATTCTTTTTATAATCATATTCACCATTATCATAAGAAATTAATATGAATGATAAATCATAATTATTGAATGAATAAAGTAGATTATTTTCACATTCTTTTAAAGAACCCCACCAGCCAAGATGAGTATGTGCATCAATTAGATAAGTTGGTTTATACATTTCTTTTATTATATGCCTAATTTTTAAAAAAGTTTGAAAATTTGTGAATTTTATTGTTAACGTAACAAAATGCTACTTTTATTGGTTTTAACTAGGAGTTTTAAAAAGTGATAACTTCTTTTTATGAGAACGAAACTATTATATAATAGGTAAAGTAATTATTTATAATTACTTTTTAAAAAATGGAAAAATCAAAGATTATAAAATATAGTTGTTTTGGCACAGGAATATTTTTTATTCTCGTTGGATTATTACTTATTTTAATCCCTTCTTTAACTTCGCCTAAATATTTAATGTATAAAAATGGAATTAATGTTACTAACGAATATTCTTTAGCAACCACTGAAGAAGAATATTTAAAAACTGTATATTCAAGTTTAAATAATGATGAAAAAAATTATTTTTTATTATCAAGTGATGAAGAAAATATAGTTTCAAAAATAGATATTTCTTCAATTTATGATTCAAATTTTGCTGAAGATGGTAGAAAAGTATCTATAAATGTTTCTTTTTCATTTGAATATAGTGAAGAATTTATTAATAACGTAAATGCTGGATTAGAAAAAATATCTGCATATCCAGGAATATATTTATCATTAAAAGCTAATGAAAACGAATTAAAAACTTCATCATCTGGGTTACTTCCTTTTTCAACTTCATTAAAATTTGATGAATTTGAATTAGGTAGTTACTCAAAAAATAAGTTTACTGATGGATTTATTAATGTTATTAAAGAAGGAAATTTTGAAACCCTAACTAATAGTGACGAAACAAAAACTTATGATTTTCAAGTTTCAAGAATTGATCTTGAATTTTTTGCTGAATAGATTTTAAAAGAGGAATTTAGATTTTTATGAAAAATATTGTTGATTTATTTAAAGAATTAATTAGTTTTGACACAATGAGTGATGAATCTTCATCAACCTATCCTTCAAGTGCAAGCGAACTTGAGTTTGCTTCTAAACTTGTTGATATTTTAAAAGAAGAAGGAGTAAACGATGCATATAGAGATGAATTTGGTTTGGTTTATGCTCATGTTGATAATAACAAAGATAAAACTATTGGATTAATCGCTCATATGGATACCTCTCCAGCTTTAAAAGGTGGAATTAAAAATCCTAGAATTATAGAAAAATACGATGGTTCTCCAATAAAATTAAATGAAAAATATACGATGGATTCAGATGAATTCCCATTTTTAAAAGAAATCACTGGTGATGATATCATTGTTACTGATGGAGAACATCTTTTAGGTGGAGATGATAAAGCAGGAATTGCAATTATTCTTACTTTTTTATCTTATTATTTAAAACATAAAGATGAATTTAACTATAATTTAGCTATTTCTTTTACTCCAGATGAAGAAATTGGCCAAGGTGCACTTCATTTTGATGTTAAAAAAATGAATGCCGATGTTGCTTATACACTTGATGGCGGATCTATTTATGAAGCAAGTTATGAAAACTTTAATGCTGCAAGTGCAACTATTTCTATTTATGGAGTAGGAGTACATCCAGGAAGTGCTAAAAATATTATGGTTAACGCTGCTTTATTAGCCACTAAATTTGTTAATCTTTTACCAAAAGAAATGGTTCCAGAAAAAACTGAAGGTAGAGAAGGTTTTATACATCTTACTGATATTAAAGGAGATGTTGAAGAAGCTCATCTTTCATTTATTTTAAGAGACCATGATAAAGATTTATTAGAAGAAAAGAAAAAAATTTTAAAAAATGCGTTAAACGTAATTCAAAACGAATATCCTAAAGCAAAATTAGAATTAAAAATTCACGATGAATATCGTAATATGTTTGATTATTTTAAAGAAGATATGAGCGCAATTAATTTAATTAATAAAGCTTATATTTCTTCAAAGATTAAGATTTCTTATGATCCAATTAGAGGTGGAACCGATGGAGCAACTATTACTTATTTAGGTTTACCTTGCCCAAATTTAGGGGTAGGAGATTTTTCACCTCATGGAAGATTTGAAATTGTTTCAATTAATCAAATGAATACAATGGTAGAGATTTTAAAAGAATTATTTAAATAAAATGAAGAAAAATGAAGAAAAAGAAAACATAGTTAATGAGGTTAATGAAACTACAATTAACGATGAATCAATAAAAAGCGTCATAAATGCTAAAAACATTTTGATGGCTAAATCACATTGTGATAAAGCTTTTAGTTTGCTTTCTAATGGAAAAAAGGAAGAAGCAAAAAAAGAAATTGAAATTGCTTATGAGCTTGATGAAAATAATGCTTATGTTTATTTAGCTAAACTTTATATTAAATTTAATATTAAAAATTATGCGGATTTAGAGAAAAAAGCTAGTAATAGCATTGTTTCTTCATCTTTTTTTAAAGCGGCTTATGAACTTGGCGATAAAAAATTAAAAGATGAGTTAAATCAAATTATTGAAGAAGTTGAATATAAAGAACTCGAACTTAACTTAGATAACGCTGATGTTGAACAACTTTTAAAACATTTAAGAATTCAAAAAAGCAAAGGAATCGATTATACCTATACAATTTCTTTAATTTTAGGAATTTTATATCGTTCTTTTAGATACATTGATACAGATTATATCGATGAAAATCTTTCAAAAGATAATTTTGTTCCAATTTTAAGCAAAATGGAATCATCTTTCCAATATTATATGGATATTCTTTATCACTTTGATGATATTTCTGATATTAAAGATATTATTGCTCAATGTGTAAAAGATCATAAAACTGTTTTAGCATATCTATTAGTTATATTTAAGAAGATTATTGATAATACAACAGACCAAGATAAATTATTAGAAATTAAAGATTTCTTGGAAACCACTTATGTAAATCATGAAGCTGATGATTTACTTGATGAAATTAGACCAAAGATTAAAAAAGAATTAAAGATGTCAAAAAAAGGCTTAACTATCGCACTTTCTTGTTTAGCTGTATCTTTAATTTGTATTTTTGTTGGGGTAGGAGTTGGTGCAAGTGTTAATGATGCTCCTATTACTTTAAATGGCGTTACATATGCTAAAAATGACCGCAATGGATTTACTATTATCGGTTATAACTTTGATAGTAATATAGTTACTTTTGAAGATGAAATTGATGGAATGCCTGTTAATATGATTGAAAGCGATGTTTTTTATGATTCGTCAATTCAACAAGTTATAAATTTCCCTAAATTTATTACAGAAATCCCTGCTTCAACATTTGAAAGTTGTGATTTCTTAACTTCATTTACATTCTCAGAAAATAGTGTTTTATCTAGAATTGGAGAAAACGCATTCAAAGATTGTACAACTTTAGAAACTTTAAATATCCCTCAATTTGTTACTTCTATAGGAAGTAATGCCTTCTTAAATACACCAAATTTAATTAATTTAACTAAACAAACTAACGCTGATTTTGATGAAGAAGATATTGGTTTAACTCCTAGAATTTTAACTATTGCCGATAGTGATTATAAAATTACTTATTACAATTGGGATAATATTACTCTACCTATTTCAAATGAAGAAGATTATGATTTTACCGGCTATCAAATTAATGGTGATCCTACTGATTTTAAAAATGTCGATGACGATAAAGAAGGAGTTACTTTCTCTTGTTCGGGTTATTATTCGATAGAAGCAGATCCAATTTTCCTTTCAGCTTTAGTAATTACTGATCAATATGGCGTAACTTATGAAACTGATGAAAATAGAGAATTCTATACAATTGTTGATTATGATCCAACACCTACTTATTCAAATAGAATTACCCTCGCTTATATTTTAAATGGAATCCCAGTTGCTGAAATTTCTCCAACAGCCTTCCAAAATAATAGAAGTATTGTTCAAGTTAATAATTTCCCACATTTTATTAAAGAAATTCCTGAAAATTGTTTTAAAGGTTGTGTTTCCTTAGAAAGTTTTATTTTTTCTGACACTCCAAGTGAACTTGAAACTATTGGAAATAATGCTTTTGATGGATGTTCATCATTAACTTCATTTACTCTTCCTAGAAGTGTAAAAAATATTGGCGATAATGCTTTTGCTAATACTGATAGTTTAGTTGAATTCTATAATACTTATGATTTTGGAAGTGATGATGATAGTGCTCATAGTGAAGCTCGTCGAATTGGTTTTAAAGAAAGACCATATACAATTACTTATGATAATGGAACAAGTATAAGTGGAATTTATTATAACTGTGAAGATTTACTTAATATTACAATTTCTCCTAGAGAAAATTATCGTGCAGTTATTTTAAATAAGATGAACTTAGATGATGAACCTATTATTTGTAATGTTGACGACACAAATTATAGATATAACGTTCAAGGTCATTCATCTCTTAACTTAGAATTACATTATGAAAGATATTTTGATTCTTCAATGTATCGAGTTGAACTAGATGATAATCAAATCGGAGAAATTGTCCTTGAAGGTAATGAAATAAGCGTTCCTTTATATTATTTATTCCAAGATAAGAATGGAAATGTAATTTCAAGCGATGAATATAATGTTGAATTTGTCGCAACCGATTCGTCTTCTCAAATTGATGCTAAAGTAATTAATAACAATTTAGTTATTACTCGCCATGAAAATTCTTCTGAAAGACAACAATTTATAATTATGGAAGTAAGAATTAGAGGAAAATATTCTAACGAAATCATGGTTTCTTCTACAGCTGAATTTGTTAATGTTTTATTAAGATAAAAAAAGAAAGGGGTATGGAATATTATGAAAAAATGTCCAAATTGTGGAAAAGAGAATAACGATAATGCGAAATTCTGTATTGATTGTGGAGCTTCATTGAGTGATCACAATTTAAGATGCCCACGTTGTAATGCTGTTACTAGTGCAAATTCTAAAATTTGCCCAAAATGTGGATATCGTTTTACAAGTGTTAGCAATTGTGAAACTCAATCAATTAATACAATCGATATCGATGTAATTGATGAAGAAGAATATTTAAAGGAGCAAAAAGAAATTAAACAAAGAGTTTTTAATTCTAAAATCAGAAGATTAAATGAAGATGAATATAAAAATATTAAAAAAGCAAAAATAAAAGAATATAGCGAAGATTTTGCTTCTTCAAAAAGTAAAATTAGTGCCGAAAAAATGTTAAAGATTGAAAAAATTTTCCACCTTAGTTCATTTATTTTTTCGGCTTTAATTCTTTTACTTGGTTCAATATTCTCCTTTTTACCATTAATTGTTTCTAATAATGGTAACGCACTTATTTATCCTTATACATTTTTAATTGATAATTGGGCTAATGTCGTTGAAGGTTTTTCATATGGCTATTTTGCTAATGGAGTAGCTCATGGACTTGCTCCAATATTACAATTTATATTTGTTTTAGCATTTATGGTTGTTTCAATTACGTTCTTTTTAATTGTTTTAATTCAAGGATTAAATAAACTTAATAGACATGACATTAAAAATAATTATTATGTTTTAGTTTTAATTGATCTATTAATTTGTTTTGCTTCGATGATTTCTATTTCACTTGATACTAGTGTATTAATGTATTCACCTACCATTTTAGTATTTGTTATTATTTCACTTGTTTATTTAGCTTTAATTGGCGGATATTATATTTTTAAAGCTTCAGTAGTTAAAGAAACAACTTTAATAGTTAGAAGAATTTTACTTAGTGTCTCTTCATTTTTAGGAATTGGCGCGTTAGTTTTACTTTCTTATCGTTTTATTGTTACTCCTACCTTCAATGAAACAATTCATACATATTTAAATAATCTTTTAATTTCTTTTTCAGATTCAAATAATGGCTTAAGTTTCTATTTAGGATTTGTTGGTTATTTTATTTATATTTTATGTGCGATATTTATTTCTCTTTCTACTCTTTATTCTTTTAGAATGATTAGAAAATATAATACTTATCGCTTAAATAATCTTATTTTTACTATTTTTGGATTTATTCTTTCAGTATTAATTTTAGTTTTATTTACACTTTCTACTTATTATTCTAATTTAGATGATGTATATACTATTAATTTATATCCTTTACTTGTAGTTATTTTAGAAGGTGTTTCAATACTTATTTCTTTAGTATCTTTTATTCTTTTAAAAGATGAAAGAATAAAAGATAAAGATTTTGATAAATTAACTTTAAATAAGGAAGAAAAGTAGGACTAAAAATATGCATTCGGGAAGAAAAGATATTATCTCATGGGATGAATATTTCATGGGGATAGCATTATTAAGTAAAAAAAGAAGTAAAGATCCATCCACTCAAGTTGGAGCATGTATAGTAGATGATGATAATAAAGTTATATCTATTGGATATAATGGAATGCCTAAAGGATTAGATGAAAATAAATTATCATGGGATAAAAATGAAGATTTAGATAGTAAATATCTTTATGTTTGTCATGCTGAATTTAATGCGATATTAAACACTAAAAATAATATGTCTTTAAAAGGATGTACTTTATATGTAACTCTTTTCCCATGTAATGAATGTGCTAAAGCAATTATCCAAGTAGGTATTAAAAAAATTATTTATTTAGAAGATAAATATCATGATTCTTTAGAAACTAGAGCAAGTAGAAAATTATTTGATCTTGCAAATGTAAAGTATGAACCATATAAAGGTAGATATAAAGAAATTGAATTAATTGAATAAAATTTAATTAATTAACTAATAATAAGAGGAAATAAAATTATTAAATTCCTCTTTTTATTAGGTAAAAAAATAGTAATTACTAATTTGTTAATATACTCGTAAGTATAATACTTTAAAGTATATTAATTTAAAACTGGTATTAGTTTTGAATTGATTTAAAATATTTCTAGGTTTTTAGAAGTTTAAATAGAAGTGACCATAGAAGTTTAAATAGAAGTAATCATAGAAGTAAATTTATGTTTATGATAAAATATATAAAAAAGGTGGCAATATGGTTACAAAAAATTTAGATTTAAAATTTCCTTTTGAAACAAAAACTATTGAATTTAAACAAATATTAAATGATGGTGATAAATCTGAAAGTTGGTTAAAAAGTGTTGTAGCTTTTTCTAATACAAACGGAGGTCATTTATTTGTTGGAGTTAAAGATAATGGCGAAGCAATAGGTCTACCTAAAGAATTAGTAAATGAACAAGTTCAAGTATTTCATCGAAATGTTAAAGAACATATTTCTCCTCTTCCAAAATACGAATTTAACTATCAAGAAATTAAAAAAGATCTTTTTGTAATAGATATAAAAATTGATAAGGCGATGGATTTACCAGTGATTTTGATGTTTCATGGTGTGCCTTCAATTTATATTAGAGAGGAAGGAAGAAATATACCTGCTCAAAGAGAAGACATAGTTTATTTAGTTTTATCAAGTCATAGCGATAGTTTTGATAATCGTTTATCTAATGAAAAATTTGATAAAAATGATTTTAATATTCTTTTCGATACTTTCATAAACAAAAACGGCTATCAATTAAATGAAAAAATTCTTATTTCTAATAATTTTATGAATGAAGAAGGCGTTTTAAAAACTGGCGCCTTACTTTTTAAAGATGATTATTCCGAAAATGAAACAATAATAAAAATAACAAAATGGTTTGGTTTTACTAAAGGCGATAATGCCTATAAGAATTTATTGGATATACGTGAAAATATTATTTCTTCTATTAATAAATCATTAGATGTAATTAGAGAAAATATTGGATCATATGAGAAAAAAGAAGACATTGGTAGAATAACCATTTATGATTTTCCATTAAGATCGGTTTTTGAAGGAATTGTAAACGCTTTTGCCCATAAAAATTATTTTTTTAGAGATAGTTTAATTGAAGTAGATATTTTTAAAGACAGAATGGAAATCGCTTCGCCTGGTGGATTAACAACAAATATTAATTTAAATAAAGAAAAAAATATTGATAATATAAAGCCAACTAGAAGAAATGAAGTTATCGCAAATATTCTAACTATGTGTCATTTCATGGAAAAAGAAGGTTCGGGATTTGATAAAATCAGCCAAGATTATAAGCTAATGGATGAAAATCATAAACCTTATGTAACTGCAAAAGAGAACTATTTTATTTTAACGTTACCAAATATTAATTATTCATTTAATAAAGATAGTGAAAATCCTGATATTACTTGTATGGGAGAAGAATTATTAAGTGAAAAACAATTAAAAGTACTCTCATATTGTTATAACAAAGCAAGAACAACTGAAGAAATCGCTAAATTTTTAAACATTAGTTTATCAACATATTTTAGAAAAAAAATACTTTTACCATTGGTCGAAACCAATTTTTTAAAGAGAAACGATAGATTTAAAGCTGATTTATATTATTCAAATCGTGATAATGTAAAACTTAAATAGAACTAGTGGAAGTTTAAATAGAAGTGACCATAGAAGTAACTACTTTTTAAGGATATTTATATTATTAATTTAGTTGAAATTAACATTAAATAAAGTAATAATAATTATCTAATTAATTAATAAATTAATTAGATTTTAAAAATGGAAAAAATTATTGAAGTTAAAAATATAACATTTGGATATGAAAAAGATAAAAAGATACTCGATGATGTATCTTTTTATATTAATAAGGGAGAATATGTAACTCTTATTGGTCATAATGGTAGTGGTAAATCGACACTAGCTAAACTTTTATCTTATATTTTAGAACCTCAAAAAGGAAAGATTTATATCGAAAATGAAGAATTAAACGAAAAAACTATTAAAGATATAAGAAATAAAATAGGTATAGTTTTCCAAAATCCAGATAATCAATTTATCGGTTCAACTGTTGAAGATGATATAGCTTTTGGGCTAGAAAATAGAAATATTGAACAAAAGAAAATGAAAGAAATCGTTAAAGAATATTCTAAAAAAGTTGGAATGGATAAATTTTTAACTAAAGAACCAGAAGAATTAAGTGGTGGGCAAAAGCAAAGAGTCGCTATAGCTGGAATTTTAGCTTTAAATTTAAAAATTATGATATTTGATGAAGCTACTTCAATGTTGGATCCCGAAGGAGTTGAAGAAATTAGAAATTTAATCTTAAAAATGAAAAAAGAAAATCCAGAATTAACCGTAATTTCTATAACTCATGATATTGAAGAAGCTTATTTAAGTGATCGAGTAATAATTTTAAATGAAGGAAAAGTATTTAAAAACGATATTCCTTCAAAAGTTTTTTCAAGTGAAGAAGAAATGAAAAAAATCGATTTAGATATTCCTTTTGTTTTAAAAATTAAAAATAAATTAAATGAAAAAGGGATAATTATCGATGAAAATATTAAAACTATTGAGGAATTAGCTAAATTTATATGTCGTTAATAAATTTTAATAACATATCTTTTATTTATAACAAAAAAGATCCTAATCATTATGACGCCTTAAAAGAGGTAAGTTTTAATATTGAAAAAGGTGATTTTATTGCTCTTGTTGGTCATACAGGAAGTGGAAAATCAACTTTAGTTCAAACTTTAAATGGCTTATTACTTCCAACAAGTGGTTATACAAAAGTTTTAGATTTTTATGTAACAGGTGATAAAGAAATTATTAAAAAGTTAAAAAAAGAAAAAAGATTAAAAAGTAAAGATTTTAAAAAGTTTTCTAATCTTAGAAAAGAAGTAGGTATGGTTTTCCAATTTCCAGAATATCAACTTTTTAGCGAAACAATTATTAAGGATGTAATGTTTGGCCCTTTAAATTTTGGAATGAATGAAAAAGAGGCTAAAGAAAAAGCAATCGAAGCTTTAAATGAAGTTGGTATTGATGAAAGTTATTATGAAAAAAGTCCTTTTGAAATAAGTGGTGGAGAAAAAAGAAGAGTTGCAATTGCTGGAATTATTGCTTCATCTCCTTCAATTTTAGTTTTAGATGAACCAACCGTTGGCCTTGATCCAAATGGAAAAAAAGAAATTTTAGATTTAATTAAAAAAATTCATGAAAAAGGAACAACTATAATTATTGTTACTCACGATATGGATGTAGTAATGGAATATGCTACAAAAGTTGCTGTTTTAAAAGATTCTCGTTTTATAAAAATGGTTACTCCAAATGAATTATTTAATTCTAAAGATTTAAGTAATTATTCATTAGAAATACCTTCTTTTTATAAATTTAAAAGATATTTAGATGAATTTGGTTTTAAAAATGATATTTCAAATGCTAATACAATTGATGAATTAGTTGATGTAATAGGAGAAAATTATGGCAAATAGCAATATTTTAGGTAAATATTCTCCATATAATACGATTATTCATCGTCTAGATCCACGTTTTAAATTATTTAGTTTAATTTTATTAATGGTTGTTACATTTTTACCTTATGGAAATTATACCAATCGTTTTTTAGTTTTAGGATTTTTAACTATAATCATCGCTTTAATAATGATTATAGGAAAAGTTTCTTTTAAATCATTCTTTAAAAGCCTTTCTTCAATGTGGGTTATGTTTATTTTCCTGCTTATTTTTATGTTTTTCTTACCAAATGAAGGAAAATATTTAATTTATCAATTTGAAAATGGCTATACCTTATATTACGATGGTCTTTTAAATGTAGGTCATGTTATTTTAAGACTCATTTTAATGGTTGCTTTAACTATTATTTTAACTTCAACAACCTTACCAATGGATATTACATATGCTCTTGAATGGTATTTGACCCCATTAAGAGTCGTTAAATTTCCTACTCAAATAGTTTCTTTAACAATTTCACTAGCTTTAAGATTTATTCCAACTCTTTTAAATGAATCCAATAGAATAATGAATGCTCAAAAAAGTAGAGGTGTTGATTATAATCGTGGTTTTTTAATGAGTAAAATTAGATCAATAACTACATTAATTATTCCTCTTTTAGTAAGTTGTTTTTCAAGAAGTGATGAACTTGCTATTGCAATGGAAGCAAGAGGATATGATCCTTATAAAAAAAGAAGTCATTATAAAACACTTCATTTTACATATAGAGATTTATTAGCAATTATTTTTATTCTTCTAGTAGCTGGAATTATGATTACTGCATCATGCTTTGCTTCGTATGTTCCAGGTTTTGATGATTTCTTAAACTCAATATTCAATATTCCTACATGGTAAATCGAGAGTTGGTTTTTATAAAAGTCGTTTGGGAAATTTGTAAATTTCTTTAAAACTCGTTCGATTTTTTTACAAAAATTGTAAAATATATGATAATTATCGACTTTTTTATTTTATTATATTTTTTGAAATAAAATTTAAAATTTTATAACTAATAATTCTTTATAGTTGATAAAATATTTATATGCACGAAAGAAATGAAGAAACAAGAATAAAAATTAAAAATATACAAGAAAAATTAGGTAATTATAACTATAAAATTATTTTTTCTTATGATGGAACTTCTTTTTTTGGTTATCAAAAACAAAAAAATGAAAGAAGTGTTCAAGAAGAAATTGAAAAAATTTTAAATATAATTATTACTTCTCAAAAAGAGACTAAAATTTATAGTAGTGGAAGAACTGATAAAGGAGTACATGCTTTAAATCAAGTAGCAAATTTTTTCACTAATAAAAAAATCGATGATTTATCCCTTTTTAAATATAAAATGAATAAACTTTTACCTTCAGATATTTATATAAAGAAAATAAGCAAAGTTCCTTTATCTTTTTCTTCACGTTTTTCTTCGTTAAAAAAAGAATACTATTATCTTATTAATATAAAAGAATATGATCCATTAAAAAGAAACTATGAATTATTTTATAAAAATAATATAGATATAAGAAAATTAATCGATATATCTAAAGAATTTATTGGTAAACATAACTTTATTAATTTTACATCTAAAAAAGAAGATGAAGAAAATTTTATAAGAACAATTTTTGATATAAAAATATCAAAAATTAGTAATAAATATATAAAAATAACGTTTATGGGTGATGGTTTTATGCGTTATGAAATTAGAAAAATAATTGGAACTTTTTTAGCATATAATGAAAATAAAATTAGTAAGGAAGAGATAAAAAATTATTTAACTAATATAAAAGAAAGAAAAATAATAAACTATCAAGTCGAAGCTAAAGGATTATATTTATATAAAGTATTTTATAAATAAATAAGTGAAGAAAAAGTCAATAAAAGATGAAAATTTGTGAAAATTTATACTTTTAATAGATTTAATAAATTATTTAAAAATAACAAGTAATAAAGCAACATCTATAGAATTAAAACTATTAAAATGTTGCTTTTTTATTTGAAAAATTAGATATAATTAAGTTAATTTATAAAAATTTAATTTTCAATTAGGCAGGTTTAGATATGTATAAAAAATATTCTAAAAAAATTATTTTTTCACTAATTTTTAAAACTTTAGCTATTGTTTCTATAATAGTCACTTTTCTATTATTAATTTTAAATAATGAATTTTCTTATAAAGGAATAATATTAATTACTGGCGGGATTGTCTTATTCTGTAGCCTTGTTGATTTAATTTTAGAGTGGATAAAAATAGATAGAGAAAATAAGCGTTCGAGAATAGGTTTTTAGTATTTGATATTATATTGCTAATAATTGGTTTATTTTCGCTTATTTTTTCAATTATTTATATTTAATAAATGCTATAAAATATGAATAGTTATTTAAAATTTTACCTAAGCTTTAATTTTTTTGCTTTCTATTTTGATAAATAATTTTAATATATAAATTTAATAGATTAGATAAATGTAAATGAGTTATATATAAGGTTTTTGCTTTTCAAAAAAGAAAAACTTTATTGATTTTTTGATTTTTAAATAGTTAAGAAAGCCTCATTGAAATTATAAGACTTATAAGAAATTGGTCAAAAGTCAAATTAAAAAGAAAATAT
The DNA here is from genome assembly GCA_944372115.1 of uncultured Bacilli bacterium. Lineage (GTDB taxonomy): Bacteria > Bacillota_I > Bacilli_A > RFN20 > CAG-826 > Onthovivens. The sequence goes on along the minus strand of CALVYH010000004.1, from coordinate 41,510 downwards.
AGTTGTTAAAGAAATGGTCCTTATGATAAAGTCAATATAAGAATTGCCAAATTGGTACTTCTTATTTTATTTTTTATATCATTTTGGCGGAGGAATTTGCAATAAAATGTAGTGGTAACCTAAAAGTAGTGTAGTGGTAACAAAAAAGTAGACACAGATTATTTAACACTAAAACTGAATTTTAGTTACATAAAGTTGTAATTGGATAAACTACGATATTTATCGCATTTTTAAAAGGTCATTTGCAAAAAGTTAGGTTTTGAAAGTGCCAAAATTTGCAAAAAGTTAGGTTTTCATCACTAATATTTTACTAATACCTGATTTTCATATCTAAATAGGTACAAACGATATATTTATTTAATAAATTTTAACTAAATATTACGATATTATACCTACTTTTTTAATAATATAACTCATTTTTATTTAATTAATATAATTATTAATTATAATGTCAATGATATTAAGAATAGTATATTTTTAATAAATTTAGAATTTGATTAAAAATATTATTATAATAAGATATATATTTTATATTAACTATCTAGTCAATATTAAAAGTTATACTTGTTATAATATTATGATATGTTAATATAAATTAGACAGAGGGATAGCTGTCTAATTTTAATATATATAATTTCATACAATTATATTATTTTCTTATTAGGGGAGAAAAGAACATATGTTAAAAAGAAAATTAGTAATGACAGTTTTGCCACTTTTAACTGCTGGAATTTTAGTAGGAAGTGGTTTTTCAGCATGGACATTTGGTAGTGGAAACGCTACTCAAGATAAAGTTGGTAATATATATGTCACACCTGTTGAAGATAAAGATATCGGATTACAAGTCACAGCTCCTAACGCTTTACAATTAGATCAAGGTACAGGTCTTGATAAATTAACAAATACAGAAACAGGCATACAGTTTGGTAATCAAACTGGAGATATTTTTAGTAATGATGGAAACCTTTCTATCGCAGTTACTAAAGATAGTTCAAATAGTGCTCAATCTTGCACCATTACAGTTACTTTTACTTTTGATACAACTACATTAGGAACCTATTTAGAATGGTCAAACGATGATTTATCTGCTACAATACCAAATGGAATTACAGGAACAAGGTCAAACGGTGGTACATTTACTTTCGCTAACGTCGGTTTTAGTAAAAATACTGCTAATTTAATCGTTGATTTAAACGAAGCAACTTCACATAACAAAATTTTCAATTATACCAATAGTGCAGGTGCTATTGGAAAACCAGCTGACCATGATGAATGGAATGGTTTAAATAACGCAGTTACTGATACAACAAGAAAACAATTTACAATTACAGTTTCAGCAGTTTTAGTTTAATTAAATAAAGTATAGATAATTATATAAACACCAATAATTATATTCGGGATAGGAAATAAATATTTTCTATCCCTTTATAGGATATAATTATTAATATATAAATAAATAGAACAATGAAAAAAAGAATATTAGCAATATTTATAGCCTTTATATCTTTATTTATTGTGCTTCCTATAGGAGCATATTCTCTTTTTATATTTTCATCATTTCCTATAGAAAATAATGAAAATATAACTTTAGGAGGTATTGATAATATTAGAGAAAATTATGATAGTAGTGTTAATCAAGATTATACATCTAAAGAATATACTATCTATTTTTTTCCTTCTACCTTATATTCTCAACAATATCACAATTGTTTAAATAAAAAGAATACCATTACTAATAATTCTGAAATACTCCCTGAAGATATGTTTGGATATATCGATGTAACTTACAGTTTAAATCAAGGGGATTATGATATAAATATTGATAATGTTGTAACACCTTCTAACATACATGATTCTTTTAAAGTAAATAATGCTACTTGGAGTAATGGTGATGAATATTATTTAAATTATGTCGGTAATCAAGCAGGACATATCTATAGTGATAGAAATACTTATTTACAAGAAGATTATGGAAACAATGAGCCTAGTTCAATCGATGCTTATTATCAAACTTGGAATAAATATAAAAGCGACAGTGGTTCGCCTAAATGGTTAAACGAACCACTTGAATATAACCAAAATGAAAATAATACAAATCCTGATATTAGTGGAAGAACTAAAAATCGTCCAAAATTTAGAAGTGATAGAATGGGTTATTGGCCTGAATTAGCTAGTGGAGAAGGTCGATATTTACCTTATAAAATAACAATTGAAGATAATTTACCTATCGCTTTATATCAAAAACTTAATCCTCTCCCATATAATGATATGGGAGATTCAAATCCTGCTGGAGCTTGGTATAACTTAACTTTTAATGGTTGGGGATATTTTGATGATACTAATACCTTTTCAGCTTTAACAACAGGTAATTATGATGGAAATACAGTTTTAAGTTCTTTTTCTTCAAGTGACTTACATAGTTATTTTGATTTAATGCGTAACTTAGAAGAATATGCTGATGATAAAAACGTTATTCGTTTATTTCCTATTTTTTCTAATGGGAAAGATTATCGTTCCCAATTATCGGAATCTGATCTTGATAATATTTTAAATAACAATGGCGATTCAATGACTTTTAAAGCTGATAATGGAAATGGAGAAGAATATCGTAATGGGGGAAGAGATGCTCTTCAAATAGATTTTGAATATGAAGATGAAACAACTCCAGGTGTTTATTTTCCAGATACTCAATATTTTTTATATACTAAAGAAGAAATTTTAGATCGTACAAATTTAGACGAATTACCAATTAAATATGCTTCGATTAATAATTTAAATATTAATCTTGAAGATAGTAATATAACTAATATTTATTTAAAAGGTGCAGCATTAAAGCATTCCGAAGACGGAGGAAGCGGAATCGGCGCATGGAATGGAACTTGGGAAGAAGTCTTAACAATTTATCAAAAAGATGCCCAAAATAAATCAGCTACTCAACTAATTTTAGAAAAATACGGAAGTGGATTATACAATTTATTTATGTTTGTTGTTTCCCCTAATTCATATCAACGAATAACAAGAACTAAACTGTTAGGGGATGATCGTTATAAAATAGAAGATTTAAATTCTGGTGATTATTATCGAAATAATGGAACAGCTTTAAAAGAATATATTTTAGATAATCTTCCTGAACCTATTTCTAATAAAAATTTAGAGTTTGTTATAAATACTCCTCAAGCAATTTCTAATTCGGCAGATTATAATGAAAGTTATTTTGTTTTTGCAATTGAAAAAGTTACTGAAGCTAAATTTGTTAGTGGATTATCTTCTAGAAATAATGGAAGTAGTATAAACGATCAAGTTGATCGTTTATATAATATTGCACCTTCAATGGTTAAACAAACTCATCCTATTTATCAAGCTAAAAGTACAGTTACTCATACAGAAGTAGATAATCAAGGTAATACAATTGTTACAGATATTCCTACTACTGACATAGTAAAAGGATTACCACCTTTAGATAATGAAAATATTTATATTATTAAAAATGTTGATTTTACAACTTATAAAAGTGTAGAAGAAGCGGCATTCCAAATAAGATTGTTTTCTAAATATCAAGGAGATCAAGTCCATTTTTATCCTTCTAATTTAGGTGATCAAACTCACCAAACTAGTGGTATTGATAATGATTATTTAGATGATCATGGTAATAACACTCTATTTTATGATATTAATGGAGATGATGAAGTTGATGATAATGAAGTATTTTTAAATGCTTCTTATTACTTTACCCTTTTTAATGCTCATGATCATGATGGAACTAGTAATGGAAGATATTATGAAGCAAAAAGTCAACAATATTTAGGACTTTATGATTTCATTTTATATGCCTGTGAAAACCCAGTTGATGGTATTTCAACACCAATTCACTATCATTTATATGCTTTTAGACATTCTAATGTTTTTTTTAAATTAGTAGATGTTAATAGTTATGATGATTTTACTTTACATTTAGATAACGATGGATTTGTTGATCATGATGATTTACCTACTTTATGGGAAAAACGTTACTACATTGGTATGAATATTGATGGAAGACATGTCGATGAAGATCAAAAAATAACTTTAGAAGAAGCTATAGCTAAAAAAGTTAATAAAGACGGAAGTACTTATCGAGTAATTGATTATGTAACCGGCTTAACATTTGCAGAATATAAACCAGTTTCAACTGATTCTACTCAATATGAATTCTCAAATAGATTCTTATTTAGAATAAGGAAAAACTATATTTTATATATAGAAAAAGTAACTAGTTAATAAAGAAAGGAGGAAAAGATAAAATATGAATGGACAAGAGAAACTATTTGTTATCGCTATAATTGTTTCAATATTTGTAATTGTAGGTTTAGCAATTGTTTTTTCTTTTCTTTTCTTTTTATATTCTTTTTATAAAGTAAGTCATATTAATGTTGGACTTGAAGATAGAGAATTAAAAAAAGAATATCGCTCTAGAATATATAAAATAAATGTTCATAAAAGAAAAAGAAATGAAAGTTTTATTAGTTGTGTAGAAATGATTAAAAGAGAAGAAGTTATTCAAAAAAGACTCCATATATTAATGGATGTATTTTCTTCTATTGTTATAGTTATTTTAATTTCTATATCAGCAGTTGGATTAACTTATCGTCTTCAAGGTGATCAAATTTATATTAATAATACTACCTATCTCACTATTTTAAGTGGAAGTATGGAAGAAAGAAATGAAGAAAATGATTATTTATTTGACTATAATTTAACTAATCAAATTGATCAATATTCTTTAATTGGAATAGAAAAAATAAATAGTGAAGATGAATTAAAATTATATGATGTAGTAGCTTATAAACATGAAGATATTTTAATTATTCACCGTATTATTGAAATAAAAACAAACGAAGATAATAAAAAAATATACACTTTAAGAGGAGATTCTAATTCTCTTTCATTATCTTATGAAAGAGAATTAGAATATAAAGATATAATTGGTAAATATAATGGATTTAATAATTATGGATTAGGAGTAGCTATTACTTATATTAAAAGTGAAATTGGTTTAATTGCATTATGTGCCGCATTTACCTTTTTAGCGCTTGCAACAATTGCTGAAGAAAGAATTAATAAAGCTTATAAATTACGCTTAGATTCATTTATATTATGTAAACATTATTATAATAAATCTTCTTCAATATATTCTATTGAAGAAGATATTGATAAGTTAATAAAAGAAGTAAATATTGTTAAAAGTGATAATAATGAAGATGATAATACATTAACATCAACTATCTTTACTATTAATAATGAAATAAAGTAAGAAGATAAAATAGATAAAAAGTAAGAGAAAAAAAGAATATGGGTAGAAAAAAAGTATTTATTTTAACATCAATATTAAGTTTAATTGCTTCTTTTAGTCTTATTGGAAGTGGTTTTGCTTTATGGGAATTTAATGAAGGAAGTTCTTCTAAAAGTTTTTCTTTATCTTTAAATATTGAAAATTATTTGGAATTTGGAAAGGTAGAAATCATTCATTGTCCTAATTATTTTTATATTGAAAGTAATAATACTCAATATTCTAATTATGGAGGAATAGTATTTTATTATAAAGCTAATGATACAGTTTTAGATGCTCAAACTGATTCAACATTTAATTTTAAAATTACTCCTAAAGATGGATATAGTGGAGAAACTTATAGAGTTGATGATTTTAAAGCTAGTTTAAAATTTAATATTAATAGTCCTTTATCTTATTATTTTGAACTTAATGAAGAAAGTGAAAGTTTAAATAAAGGTCATTATGATTCTTTTGATGAAATAAATAAAGAATTTATTTTTCAGTTTAAAGAAGATGGAAATAATACTTTTTCTTTAGCTGATGAAGGAACGTTATATTTGAATCGTTGTTTTGAATATAAAAGTGAGTATACTCCAATTACAATAGAGCAATATAAACAAATTGTTAGTGATGTTAAGAGTTATGTAAATAATGCTGATAATTCTTTAATTACTTTAACTTTAACAATTGCTCCAACTGATAATTCTCCATTTAATTAATCTTATTTTATTCTAAACTTTTATACTAATTGTTACTTTAAAAAGACTTTTAAGCAAAATAATGATAATTATCGCAAAAAAGTCTTTTTTTCTTTATCGAAATTTGATGTAATTTTAGGTAGTAAAATATAACCTAAAAGGAAACTTAATTATGAATAAAAAGAAGATTATTGTAGAAATACCAAAAAATACAAAAATACATAGAAAAGAATCAGGAAATTATGTTTACTATGTCGAAAGAACTGATTATATTAAAGAAAAGAAATACTATAAAGAAAAAAGAACACTTATTGGCAGGATGATTGACGAAAAAACTATGAATCCTAATGATAATTATTTTGAAATTTTTGGCGATGTAAAAGTTAAAGAAAAAGTGCTTAATGAAGCACCAGAATTTTCTGATACTTTAAAAGTTGGAAACAATTATGTTATTAATAAAATTTGTGAGGAAAAAGAATAAAAAATATTTTGAATGAGGCGTTTGATTCATCAGATTCAACAAATTCAATACTTGATTTGGCTTCTTATTTTTCATTTCAGGAACTTCAACAATTCAACATTTTGATGGTTATTGTAGAAATTATGCTATTTTTTCAAAAAAAATATATCCTGATTCTACTGTGTCACTCTTCTTTAAAAATTACATTAATGATGCAAAAATTCATACTTTTTTAAAAAAATGGGTTGAAAATGTTGGAAAAGGTAGCATTTATATTTCCTACGATTCTACAAATATGAATTGTGAAGCAAATGGGGTTGATATAGCTGAATATGGCGCAGCAAAAGATTATGAAACAAAAAAACAAATAAATATAAGTTATGTTTTCGATCAAAAGAATGGAATTCCTCTTTTTTACGAATTATATTCTGGAAGTGTTACAGACATTGTCGAAATTAAAAAATTAATAGATAAATGTAAATCCATAGGGTTAAAGGATGTGGTCTTCGTTTTAGACAGAGGATATTATTCTCAATCTAATGTTGAAAAAATTTTAAAATGTTCAAACGGTTTTGTAATGATGGCAAAAACATCGGTAAACACAATAAAAGAGGCAATCGATTTAGCAAGAGATGATGTCGAAAGCCCAATGAACTATATCCCATCAGAGAAAATATACGGAAAAAGAGTTGAAAAATTACTATTTAAACAGGATTTAAAAGGGCAAGAAAGATATTTCTATGTTTTTAAGAATTTAAATGTTTCTGATTATAAGCACGAAATACTTGTTAAATATCAAAATATGTATAATGAAATTGAAGCTTTAATTGATAAGGTCATAATATTTTGTACCAATTGGGGGTGCGGACAAAAAGTTGGACATTAAATTAAAGGGGCTTAACTTATATGTACGATTTAAAAACAATAAAGAAAACGCTTAAACTACTTCATAAATATGATTGTCAATTTGCAAAGACATCAAGAGAAACTGGAATAAAAGTAAGAACTATAAGAAGATGGTACAACTGCGAAAAAGCTGGTTTACCTCTTTTGATAAGACCGTTTGTTCACACTAAAAAAGGTAAACGGACTTCTGAACAAATGAAACAGGTGTGCGATTATTATTTTGAACACGGAGAAAATATTTCTAATGCAGTTAAAAAATTTGGGTATCCATCAATATCTTGTCTAAAATTACGGGTTAAAAAAGATAAAAGATATAAAAAACATAAAAGAAAAATAAAAGTAAATAAAAATAATTATTCGGAAGATGATAAAATTACTATTGTAAAAGAATTTGTCAATAGGACAATTCCTGGGAAAGAATTGGCCGAAAAATTGGGTGTTACGAGAGAAACTATTTATATTTGGCAAAGAAAATTAACGGGAGAAAAAATGGATATTGACAAGAACAACAATAAAGACGAATTACTCGCTGAAATTGAAAAATTAAGAAAAGAGAGGAATGATTTAGAACTCGAGAATAAAATACTAAAGAAGGCAAATGAATTAATAAAAAAAGAAATAGGCGTTAATTACGGTAATTTAACCAACAAAGAAAAAACTATTGTAGTTAACGCCTTAAAAGGAGCATATCCAACCACAGCTTTATTAAATAAATTAAAACTAAAAAGATCTACTTTTTACTATGAATGTACTAGAAATTTAGTCGATAAATACGATGATATTAAAGAAAAAAATAATATTTAATGAAAATTATAAATGTTACGGCTATAGAAGAATTAAAATAGCTCTTATTGATACTTTCAACATTAATATTAGTGAAAAAGTTGTTAGACGCTTAATGAAACAAATTGGCCTTTTTGTTTATCAAAAGAGAAAAAGAAAATACTCGTCTTATGAAGGCGAAATTTTCCCTAAAGTTCCTAATTTATTAAATAGAGACTTTAAAGTGGATAAACCTTATACAAAAGTATTGACTGATATAACAGAATTCTCTTTAAAAGATGGAAAAGTATACTTATCTCCTTTAATTGATTGTTATGATGGTTTGCCAATAGTTTATACTTGTGGCACATCACCTAATTCGGAGCTAACTAATACAATGCTTATAAAAGGCCACGAAATAATTAAAAATAATAATTGTACTATTCATAATGATAGAGGATTTCATTATCGTGTCCCGAGTCGGATAACATTAATGGATAAATTTGGCTATACAAGATCTATGAGCAAAAAAGGTTGTTCGCCGGATAATTCAATGTGTGAGGGTTTCTTTGGAACAATAAAAAACGAATTTTATTATCCTTACGATTGGACAGAGACAACATGTTCTGACTTCATTGATAAATTAAATAAATATTTAAAATGGTTTACAGAAAAAAGAATAAAAGTTAGACTATGGAAAAATTTAAAAACTGTCCAATAAAATGTCCGCATCCCCTTGTGTGGTAATTTTTATATTGACATTACCAGCGAAAATTAGAAAAAATCGATTAAATATAATTGGATAATAGTGTTTTTTTCTTAATTAAAAAAGAAATAAAATAGCGTATAGCGAAGTATAAATGATAAGATAAATGATAAGATATTATTGGAAAATGATAAGATAAATGATAAGATAAATGATAAGATAAAAGGATAAAATTTATGGATGAGGAAAGCGTTACATTAGAATATAAGAAGTCTTTAGCACAACTTAAAGAAGGTGTTATATCATTATCATCTATGCTAAATAGTAAAAATAGAGGTGAATTGTATTTTGGAATAGGACCAGATAAAAGAGTTTATAAATATACTATTTCTAAAAAAACTTTAGCTGATATTTCTAATGAAATAAGAACAAATTTAAAACCTTTACCAAATAAACTAGAAATAGAAGTTGTTAAAATTGAAGAAGTTGATGTTATTAAAATAGTTGTGGAAGGTAATGATACTCCTTATTCTGCTTATGGAAGATATTTTATAAGAATTGATGATGGAGATATTTTAATGAGCAGTTCTCAACTTCAAAATTTTTTTGAAAATAAAGAAGATAATTATTCAAAATGGGAAGAAACACCTACATCCTATTCTTATGATGATATAGACGAAGATTTATTAATTAATGTTATAAGACTTTCCAATGAAAAAGGAAGATTAAACTACGTTTATGATGATATTCAAACAGCTTTAACTAAATTGGATTTATTAGATGATGAAGGAAGAATTAAAAAAGCTGGTTATTATCTATTTGGAAAAGGAAAACCACTTTTAATTAAAGAAGCTAGTTATCCAACAGATACAAGGACTGAATTTGGAGAAATAAAAGAATTTAAAGGAAATATTTTTGAATGTATTCGAGAAGCTACATCATATATACAAAATCATATAAACTATAAATCGGAAATTATCGGTTTAACCAGAGTTGAAACTCCAGAAATACCAGCCCAAGCTATTAGAGAGATCGTTATTAATAGTTTTGCTCATAGTAAATATTCAGTTAGCGGAGATCATAACCAGTTTGTTATATTTAAATCTTCTATAAGAATTTATAATCCGGGATCAATATTTAAAGATGTTGATCCGATAAGATTTGCTAAAGGAGAAGTTGGTAGTAAGATAAGAAATGTTTTAATAGCCTCGGTATTATATAAGTGTGGTTATATAGATGCTTTTGGTACAGGTTTTGATAGAACATTTACTTTATGTGATAACTCTAATGTAAAATATGAATATCGAAACGATGAATTTGGTTTTACTTTTATTTTCTATCGTAACAGCAATTTTTTGAATGATAAGATAAATGATAAGATAAATGACAAGATAAATGATAAGATAAATGATAAGATATTATTTGAAATCAGAAAGGATAAATATATTACAATACCTATTTTAAAAACAAAATTAGGTAAATCTGAATCGACTATCTATCGTCATTTAAAAGCTTTAATTAATGAAGGAGTTATTAAAAGAAGTGGTTCAAGAAAAACTGGTCATTGGGAAATAATTGATAAAGTTGATTAATCTTTTTTAATCAAAAACATGAATATTTTTATTTATTTAAAGAATTTTTTAAATAATATTACTTATTATATAAATTTTAAATCTTAATTTGCACAGTGTTGTAAAATTTTAGATACAACTTAATTCAAATGGTACAATTATCTTGTGGGTAAAACCACAAGATTTTTTAAGTAGCTAATATTGGTCTTGTTTGGCGACTCGCTCAATACTGGTTACTTAAAGAAAGTGAGTTGCCAACATGAAAATAAAAAATAATACGAAACTTGTTTTTCTTTCACGCAAGAAAACTCCTTAGGATAACAAAAAAGAAGTTTAAATTTTAGAAAAAGCATTAAAAGAAAAAAACTTGGCAGCTTATAATCTTAAACACGAAAAACCTTATGATAATCTTTTAGAGGTTCAGTTAGTAAATTCTTTAAATAAAGATTATTGTCCATTTTGCAATTCTCAAAAAATAATAAAATATGACAAAACTAAGGAAGGAATTAAGAGGTATAAATGCAAACACTGCAAAAAAATTTAATCCTTTATCAAATACGATTTTAGAAAATCATAAAATTAGTATTTTAGAATTTCTCGATTTTAGCTTAAATCTAATTCATTTTCAAAGCTTAAATCAGACATCAAGATTAAATAAAAATTCGTTAAACACATCAAAATATTGGTTAGAAAAACTTTTCATCGTTTTAAAAGATTATCAAACTAATATTAAGTTAAAAAGTAAAATATGGATCGATGAAACGTTTTATAAAGTAAAGCTAAAAGATACAAAATGTAAAGGAAATAAAAAACTAAGAGACATCTCTAAAGATAAATTATGTATTGCAGTTGGCGTTGATAAATTTGATAATAAAATATTTATTTATGAAGGTAAAAGTAAGCCTTCAATAGATAGAACATTTAAAACTTATAGTCCACATATTGTTGAGGAATCTATTTTAATTCATGATTGTGAGTTAACCCATAAAAAATTAGTAGATGTTTTTAAATTAAAAGAAGAATATTTTAAATCTACTTACCTAAAAACAATTTCCAATGATAAAAGTAATCCATTAAATAAAATTAATCAAGAAATATGTTTACTTAAAAATTTTTTGAGCAATCATTCTGGATTTGAAAGAGAAAAAATACAAGATTAATTAAATTTATATTCCTTTATCTCAAATACCCGAAAAACCGAATTGGATAGAGCTGCAAAATTAATAGAATTATTACTTTCATCACAAAATTCAGTAAAATATAGAAATTTTTTCTCAAAGAAATAACGAAAAATTGAATTTCATCGCATTATTTAACAACAATGTGCAAATTAAGATTTATATTTATTAATTTCATATATCAATATTTTTCGTAAATTGAAAATAATAAAATAAGATATAAACGATTATAATATTATTAATAAATTTATGATTGAGAATAAAAAAGCATCCATTTTACTTGTTTTAAAAGTTTTAGAGAAATATAGTGATGAAAATCACTTTCTAACTCAAAAAGAAATCATTGATAAAATTTATCAAGATTTTTCTATTGAGTTAGAAAGAAAATCAATTGCATATTCTCTTTTTTTACTTGAAGAATTAGATTATGACATTGTTAGAAAAGATAATGGAGGAGTTGCTCTTTTTTCTAGACTAATTGATGATAGCGAAGCTTCATATTTAATTGACTCAATATTTTCTAGTCGAAGTATTAATTCTAAAGAAGCAAAAAATTTAATTAATAAAGTTACGTCTATTTTTTCTAAATATAAAAAGGAAGAATTTAAATCTTTTTCATCATATTTATATAAAACTACTGAAATAAATCGTACTAAAAATAAAGAAGTTATGTACAATATTTCAATAATTTTAGAAGCTATTAGATTAAAAAAACGAATTTCTTTTAAAGTAATTGATTATGATAAAAATGGTAAAGAAATAGAAAGATTAGATGGATTTATTTATAAAGTATCTCCTTATTACTTAGTAAATAATTTTGGAAGATATTATTTACTAAGTAATTATCGAGCTGATTATAAAACTTTAAATACTTTTAGGGTTGATTATTTAAAAGATATTAAAATAATTGAAAATGATCCATATTATATACCTTTAAAAGAATTAGACGAAAAATATAAAGATTTTGATATCGTCAAATATATTAATAATCATATATATTTTTATGGGGGAGATGTAATTGAAGCTAAAATTGAATTAAAAAATGAGCATGCTGTTTTATTTATAAAAGATTGGTTTAATGAAAACGCTAAAATTATTAATGAAAATGATAAAATTTATGCATTTATAAAAGGTAATGAAAATGCAATTTTATTTTGGTGTTTACAATATCTTCAAATTTTAAAAGTAGTTTCTCCTTTATCTTTAAAAGAAAAAATAAAAAATATCCTTCTAGATTATTTAAAAGACGAAGAATAAAAAAGATAAATATTTTATTTTAATCACTTGATGTCCCTTTTTTGGGACATCTTTTCTTTTATAATTCAGTTAATAAAAATAGATTGTTAAATAATAAAAGAGGAAAAAATATGGTTGAAAGAAAAGATTTTTTAAATGAAGTTTATGGTTATGAAGAAATAAAAGATGAATTATATCAAGTATTAGGATGGTATAAAAATAATGATTTAGATATAAAGAAAAAAGAATATCTCCCTCATGGAATATTATTTTATGGAGATCCAGGATATGGCAAAACACTTTTAGTAAGAGAATTTGCTAAATCTTTTGATTATAAAATTTATGTTTTAGAAGGAGATAGTGAAAATTTAGATGAAGAATTAGTTTCTACCTATAATAAAGCAAAAGAAGAGAAAGATGGTGCAATTGTAATTATTGATGAAATAGATCGATTAATAGATAAAGATTCAAGATTGGAAAGAGTTTTACAAACTCAACTCGATGGTTTTAATAAAAATGTAAATGTCTTAACTTTAGCAACTGCTAATAATTTTTATAATCTTCCTAAATCATTAATTAGGGAAGGTAGATTTGATAGAAAATTTGAAATCGAAATTCGTGATGAAGATGATTTAAAAATAATAGTAGAAAAATTATTAGAAACTCATAATTTTGATCTTAAAAATAATAAAGAAGGTGTTGAGGAATTAATTTTACATTTAAAAGATCACTCTGTAAGTAAAATTAAAGCTTTATTTAACAGTGTTTATTTAAGATATGGAAAAGATGCATCTTTAGACGATTTTTTAAATGAAAATTACTTTTTTGATAATGGAGTAGTTAATAAAAAAGAGAAATATGATGTTCCAAAATTTATTGCAATTCATGAAGCAGGTCATGCTTTGTATATTTATAAATTTAGTAAAAATCAGAAGTTATTAAGAGTATGTTGTAGTAATGGCGGTGGTAAAACTTATTCAACAAGCAATAAAATGTATATTTCTCGAGATAGCGAAATCGAATCTATACAAATTGCTCTTTCTGGACTAATAGCTGAAGAAATTTTTTTCAAAAAGCATGATATTGGATGCAAAAGGGATTTACGAGCAGCTTATAAAATAGCTTTCAGTTTAATGAATGAAGCAAATATTGAAGGGATTGATAATAATTGTCCTGAAGATTTTGATTTTGAACCTAGTTATGTTAGTGAATTTGAAAAAACATCTTATATTAAAAAAACCAATAAATTAATAAAGAAAAATTATCGAATAGTTAAAAAGAAACTAAAAAAATGTAAAAAAGAATTACTTTTAATTGCTGAAAAATTAGTGAAACAACAAACTTTAACAAGAGGAGAGATAACAAAAATTATTAAGGCTAAATTACAAAATATTGTTTTTAAACAATAGAAATAATTTTTTAAGGAAAATATAATTTAACTGCTTTAAATGGTGAGAATAATAAATAAAAACTACCAATTTTAGGAAAATAAATACTCCAATATTGGTAGTTTTTATTTTATTATTTTCATTCGATAAGAACGTGAAATTTTCAACGCTTACGTTTTACTTAATAATATTAATATTTTTATTAATAAAGATTTTAATTAATAATTTCTTATATTTATTAATTCTTCTATATAAGTATTTATAATATTGGATCAATATTTAACAAAAAATATTGATCCAATAAGATTTATTAAAAAAGAAGTTTAAACTTAAATTTATAAATGTTTATTTTAATTACACTAGTTTTATTTAAACAACGGTTATTAATATTGATGCTTTTAATAAAGGCTTTAATAGAAGATTTGTTTTTTATGAAAACACTAACATAAGAAAAGAATATAAAAATGATGAACTTGCTTTTACATTTATTTTCTATCGTAATAGTAATTTTTTAAATGACAAGATAAATGACAAGATAAATGATAAGATAAATGATAAGACATTATTCGAAATTAGAAAAGATATGTATGTGAGAGTCCCTATTTTAAAAACAAAATTAAATAAATCTCTGAAGATAGTATTTATTGTCATTTAAAATGAAGGAATTATTAAAAGAAATAGTTTTAAGAAAAACTGGTCAATAGGAAATCATTGGGAAAAGATAATAAATTTTTTAAAAAAAGAAAATCTATGTTTTTAATTGAAATAGTTCAATGAATATCGTGTTTTTGATTGATTTTGAGTAAGAAAAAGATGAAAAATAATAGTGACAGACGGTGGTAACTTTCATTTAAGTTTATCTTTTTTCCTATTGTCAATTGTTAGTTTTCTCATTAAACTTAACTTACTTTTTTAACAAAACTTTTATTGCTACCTTTTAAAAGTAAGGTACCAATTCAATTGCTATTTATTTATTAAATACCAATCTTAAAACTTATATAATTTATTTAAATTCAACCTTAATAATACTAATAGTAGCTAGTTTAACATTTATATTAATTTCTTTATCTCTTGCTTTTAAAATAAAAAATTCAAAACTTAAAGAAAATAAAATTAATGATTTTAAAATGATTATTAATTTTATTTGTCGTTTTATTTTTTAAATCGTTCTTTTCCTTATTTCTCTAGAAAGGAAATAAGGAGTTATTCTTTGAAAACTATATTTTCTTTTTAATTTGACTTTTGACCTACTTCCTATTAGTCTTATATTCTTTTATGAGGCTTTCTTAACTAAAAAATCAGAAATCAATGAAGTTTTTCTTTAGGAAAAGTAAAAACCTATATATATTTTTAGTCTTGTTATTTATTTTGTGAGGTTTATTAATTAATGATATTTAAATATTTACTTCGGAATTTCCACCCTTATAAAAAAGTAATTTTTATTATTAAAGAAAGTAAAACTTGAAGTATCCATATTATCAATTTATATAGAATTCTACCAAAATTTAAAGTTAAAAAGAATTTTTTATTAATTTTATTTTAAAAAATAGTAGAACTCTACTTAAATTTAAAATATAATATTTAAAAAGAGTAAAAAGTTTATGTATATTAAAAGAGATAATTATTTGAAAGATTTAGTTTCATCTTTAAACACAAAGTTAATTAAAGTTATCGTTGGTCCTAGAAGAGTAGGAAAATCATTTTTACTTTATAATATTTTTAAAAATTATTTAATTGAAAATGGAGTTAGAGATGATCACATTATTGAGTTAAAACTTGATATTCTTTCAAATGCTAAATATAGAAATCTTTATGAATTTGTGAAATATTTTAAAGAAAGAATAATTTATGATGGAAAAACAAATTATCTATTAATTGATGAAATTCAAAACCTTAAATCAATGAAAAATAAAGACGTAGAAGGAAATATTTTAACCTTTTATGATGCTTTAATGGAATTAAACGATATAAAAAATGTTCAAATCTTTGTAACTGGTTCAAATTCCCATATGTTAAGTAGTGAGATTGCTACTGAATTTAGAGGAAGAAATTACAATATAGAAGTATTCCCTCTTTCTTTTAAAGAATATTATGATTGCTATAAAAATATGTTTAATAACGATATTGAAAAAATATATCAATATTATATTCGATATGGAGGTCTTCCTTTAACATTGGAATTAAATAGTGAAAATGAAAAAAGAGAATATTTAACTGATATATATAAAACCATTTATATTAAAGATATCATTGAAAATAATAAAATTCGAAAAAACTCTACTTTTTTATTAACTTTAATTAATTATTTAGCTAATAATGTCGGAACTCTTTTTAATACGTTGAAATTAGAGAATATTTTTAAAAGTAAAGAACATATTGAGGTATCTTCTCCAACAATATCTTCTTATTTAAAAAAGATTGAAGAAGCTTATATTTTTAGAAGCGTTGAAATAAAAGATTTAAAGGGTAAAAAAATATTAGGAACTAATAAAAAAATATATTTCAATGATTTAGGAATTAGATATGCCGCAAATAATTTTAATAATTTTACTCAAGAACCTCATTATATGGAAAATGTTATTTATAATGAATTAATTAAAAGAAAATATAATGTATTTATTGGAAATATTGTAAAAAATGAGTTTATTAACTCTAAACAAGTTAAAAAAACTTATGAGGTTGATTTTATAATAGAAAAAAATGGATTAACCTATTATCTACAATCAGCGTTTTTTATTGATAATGAAGAAAAAAGAAAACAAGAGAAAAATAGTTTATTAAAAATAAATGATAATTTTAAAAAAATTATCATTACAAAAGTTAATAGCGGAAATTATTATGATGAAGATGGAATATTATATTTAAATCTTTATGATTTCCTTTTAGATGAAGATATTTTTAATAAATATTAAAAATATCATAATAAAACTATTGTTTGATTTATTTTTATATAATTTTAATTACTTATATTTTATAGAAAGATTTTAAGATTAACTAAATATAAAGCGAAATCAATATTTTTAAAAAGCTCTTTAGATATTGTTCCTAATGTACTTGGTCCATATTGAAAGAAATAAAGCTCTGAAAAACCTAACTTTTTGCAAAAAACATGTTGAAATGACGACAAATATGATCTTTTTAAAAAAAGAAATGCTGTGTTTAAGAGAAAAATATTTAAAGTTTTAGTGGAATGGATAAATAGGCTGAATGGTTAATAAACTTTATTAGAGAAAGGTGGAATAATATCTACTTAAAATTTTTGATACTAATGTAATTTTTTTGAAATAGAAAGAGAGCAAATTTTAATTTTGTATTTTCAAATTAATCAAAGATTAAATTTTTATCAAAAATATAATTAGTCACAATTCGTAACAACATATCTTCACACTTTTTCACTAACTTTAACTAAATTTTCTTTTTAACATATGTCCTATCCCTAAATTTTTAGTTAAAGCTAGTGAAAGGTAAGTAAGATATTTATTCTTTAAAAGTTAAATAGGTTTTATAAATGAAATCATTTATTTAAATAAATATGAAACTAATAATATTATTACTTTATTAACTAGCGAAAATATTTTAATGATAAATAGTTGTTTTATTACTTTATTAATAAATAATTCTTCATAGTCTTTAATTATTATCGTATTAGTTATTTTTTAATAATATTATTTTTCTCTTGATAATTTTTTAAATATTAGTGCCTTATATATTTTAATTTTTAAAGAATTATTTTATTTAAGTAATAAATAACTATTATATAAATGAAAAATGGATTGTTTATTAATCCATTTTTCTATTTTTAAGAACAAATGAAATAGTAGTTGATATATAAATAAAAGAAGAAGTTAATCTAGATATAAAATCTTAATAATTTAATTCATAAAAAGTTTTCTTGCACTATATGAATAACGAAAAACTACTTCACTATTTTGTATAATTAAATAAATTCGAGGTTTATATGAATATTGAAGAATTAGAAATAGGTGTAAATATAGAAACAAATAAAGTTGAATTTAAAAGAATTTTAAAAGAAGGAGTTAACGAAAAAACCGGTGAGCGTTATGAATTTAATCGGCTTAAAGAGATAGCCGCTTTTGCAAATTGTTCAGGAGGAATAATTTATATTGGAGTTGATGATGAGACTCATGAGATCAAGCCTTTTAATCATACTTTAGCTGACAAAATAATTTTGATGATTCATAGAAATATAAAGAATCATTTAGAGCCACCAATTAAATATGAAATTAGCGAAATTCCTATTAAAGAAAAAGATTCTTTTACAAGCTATGTTTTAAAATTAGAAATTTTTGAAGCAAAATATAAACCGATTTCATTAAGATTTCATGGTATAGGTTTTATTTTTGTTAGACATTTTGGAGAAACTTCGATTGCAAGCGGAGAAGAAATTCGAGAATTAGTTTTAAATAGCGAAAACATTTCTTTTGATGAAGAAGTTACTTCCGAAGATTTTAATGAAAAAGAATTTTCAAAACTTTTTGATTATTATGAAAAAGTTAATTGAAAAAACTTACTATTAAAGAGTTGATATCAATTAATTTTATATCTATAAATAAGAAATTAACAAAAGGAGCAATATTATTTAAAGACAACTATAATTTAGAGAAAACACTTGTTGAATGTAGTCAATTTTTAGGAGTTTCCAAAGGTGATAACACTTTTTTTGCTACAAAAACAATAAAAAGCAATCTTTTAGACGAATATTTACAAATAAAGGAATTTATTCTTTCTAGAACTGCAAATGGTTTTATTAAAAAAAGTGATGGAGGACAAGAAGAGTTAATTTCCTATCCTTTAAAAGCTCTTGATAAAGGAATTATAAATGCCTTAGCTCATAGAAATTATTTTATAAATGGTAGTCAAATAGAAATTAATCTTTTTAAAGATCGATTAGAGATTATTTCTCCAGGTTCTTTATTAAATTCGCCTTATTTAAATAAAGAGAAAGACTTAGCTTCTATCCCACCTATTAGAAGAAATGAAGTGATATGTAATATTTTTACTATTTTAAAATTAATGGAAAAGAAAGGCAGTGGATTCGATAAAATTGAAGAAGAGTATTCTCGTTATGATAAAGTTTATTCACCATATGTCTCTTCATCTTCTTCATATTTTTCTTTAACTTTACCAGATTTGTCATTTAAAGGAGGAGTGGTCAATTCAAATATCGCTCCAAAAATATATATAAATGAAAAAAGAGATAATAAATACGATTTAGAAATATTATCTTATTGTTTTAATAAAGCAAAAAATGTTAAAGAAATTGCATCTTATTTAAAAATAAAACCTTCCAGCTATTTTAGAAAAAATGTTATTTTACCTCTTGTTAAAGATAATTATTTAATTAAAAAGAATATAAGCAAAAAAGAATCTGTTTATTTTTCAAATAAGGAAAAGGTTTTTATTGAATAAAATTAATTACTTCACTATTTAGTGAAGAAAATAGTGAAGTAATAGTGAAGAAAACTTCACAATCACTTCACTATCTTCAAAATTATAATATTTCATCAAACTTAAAACTTACTTGTGCAATATTGCATAAGTAAGTTTTAGATAGATTAGTTTTTATTAAATTGTTAAAAATTATTTATAAATCGAATCTTTTTATATATGAATTTGTCAATATTTATTAGAATTTAACGATGTTTTAATAATTATTGAATACTTATTTAATAAGTAATAAAATTAAAAAGATTTATTTATAGATAAATAAATTTTTTATTATTAATTTAAAAGGAGAAGAAGAATATGGGAAGACATTTTGAAGTAAGAGCTGCTTCCATGGCTGCAACTGCAAAAAAGAAAAGTGCAATTTATATGCGTGCCTCAAAAGAAATCTATATGGCCGCCAAAAAGGGTGTTCCTGATCCTAACTCCAATCTTGCTTTAAGAAGTGCAATTGATAAATATAGAAAACAATGTCCAAAAGACGTTATTGATAGAGCAATTAAAAAAGCTCAAGGCGGAGATAATACTTCTTATATTGAAGGAAGATATGAAGCTTTAGGCCCAGCTGGTTCACTTTTAATCATTGATACATTAACTGATAATTCAAATAGAGCCTTAGTTAATGTTAGAACAATCGTTACTAGAAAAGGTGGACAACTCGGAAGTGTTTCTTATAATTTTGAACATGTCGGATTATTAGATTTTAAATATGAAGGTAGTGAAGATAGTTTAGAAGAAGCATTAATTTTAAATGATGTTGATGTTAGAAGCATTGATAATGAAGATGGTGAAGTAGAAGTTATTGTTTCACCTTCTGATTTTGAAAAAGCAAAAGAAGCATTAAAAACATTAGGAGTTGAAGATTTTGAAGCTGCTGAAATTACAATGCTTGCAAATGATAAAATTACATTAGGTGGCGAAGAGTTAACTAAGTTTAAAGATTTACTTGATCAACTTGATGATTGTGAAGATGTTCAAAACGTTTATCATAATGTTGATTTATCAGCATCTAACTAATTTTATCTTTATATTTATATATTTATTAATAACAATTAAGAAAAATATCGCTAATAAGAAGCGATATTTTTCTTTTAAGTAGTAAAAGAAATCGCTTTTGACTTAATAAAAAAATTCTATTCTAAAAGTTATAATGATTATAAGGAGGACAATAATGAAGAGATTAACTAAAAAACAAAAAAGAAAAGATTTAGAAAGAAGCAAGAAAATTCGTGAAGAAAATAAAAAATACGAAGATTTTTGCTTAAAAAATATATTCTTGAAAATGGCGGAACAGACGAAGCTTTAGTTCCGATAAGAAGAAATGATTGGTTTTAGTGTCTCATTTCATTGTAACCGCTTTCATAATTGTAGAAATAATAAAAATAAAAATTTTATTTTAATTATAAATATTGAAAAATACGATAAATATCGTATTTTTCTTTTAATTTTTAAAAAACTAATTACGATATATTAATATATAAAAATTATCTTGATTTTAGTTCGTTTACAAACTATAATTTTGTTCGAAAACGAACTAATTATGGAAAAGACAGTATCTTACTATTTACATTATTTATCTCGTTATATTTCTAAGAAACTCGAAAGATATGACAAGGAAAATGGAATTTCAACTCACGATTGCATGGTGGTTGATTATATTTGTCATAGAGAAAATGAAAATCTAGATACAATTCAAAAAGATATAGAAGATGAGTTTTATATTGGTAAGGCTGTTGCAAGTGATCTTATTTCTTCTTTAGAGAAAAAAGGTTATATTGAAAGAAGAGTTGATCCTTCAGATCAAAGAAAAAAGATATTAACTGTTACAAAAAAAGGTCATGATTTTAATGATTTTAATCTTGAAAAGGTAAAAAAATTCGACAATCAATTGACTGATAAGTTAAAGAAGAAAGATAGAGATACTTTATTCAAATTATTCGAAGAATTGATTTTGAAAATTAGGGAGGAAGAAAATGACGAAAAGTATTAAACATAAGTTGAGTTTTATTCCAAAATTCAGATATTTAATGCATTCCATTCGTGAGTATAAAAAATATGCTTTTGGATCCATTATTTTTGTTTTATTGGAAACTATATTAGAATGTGTCATTCCTTATATAATGTCACTTTTAATTGAAGTCTTATCTTCATTTATTAATGTTACCGTAACAGACGCCTTAAAAGAGCAAGCTTTACATTCTGTTTTAATTTATGCTGTTATTTTATTAGTATTAGGTGCTTTATCGTTAGTTTGTGGAATAACGGCTGGTAGAATGAGTGCAATAGCAGCTACTGGTTTAACAAAAAATTTAAGAGTTGATATATTTAAAAAAATTACATCTTATTCTTTTAATAACATTGATAAATTTTCAACTTCTTCATTAATTACAAGACAAACTACAGATATATGGAATATTCAAATGGCTTATATGCTTTTAATTAGAATTGCTGTAAGAGCACCATTTATGTTTATATTCTCATTTATTATGGCTTTAGTTGTTGCAACTCCAATTTCTTGGATTTTCTTAATTACTATTCCATTTATTGTTATTATTTTGGCTTGTTTAATTCCGGCTGCTACTAAATTATTTGTTAAGTTATTTAAAAAATATGATGATTTAAATGAATTAACAGAAGAAAATATTCGTGGAATGAGAGTTGTTAAAACTTATGCCAGAGAAGATCAACAAAAAGAAAAATTTGCACATGAATCTGGAGTAATGGGTAAAGGTTTCCAAAAGGTTGAACAAATAATGAGTGCAGTTAATCCATCAATGCAAGCAGTCATGTATCTTTCAATGAGTTTGATTCTTTTCATGGGAAGTATGCTTTGTATTGAACTTGGTATTGAATTTGGTCCTGAAAATGCACCATTTAATGTTGGTTCATTATCGGCTATGATTACATATTCAGCTCAAGTTTTGTCATCTTTAATGATGGTTGCAATGATACTTTTTATGATCATTATGGCTGTTCCAGCAATTGAAAGATCATATGAAGTTTTAACTGAAGAATCAACCATTAAAAATCCTGAAAATCCTCTTTATGAAGTTAAAAATGGGGATATTGATTATGAAAATGTTTCATTTAAATATAAAGAAGATGCAGAAAAATATGCTTTAGCTAATATCAATTTACATATTAAGAGCGGTCAAACTGTTGGTATTATTGGTGGAACAGGTTCATCAAAATCAACTTTAGTTAATCTTCTTTCTAGATTCTATGACGCAAGCGTTGGTGAAGTTAAAGTTGGTGGAGAAAACGTTAAAAATTATGATGTAAAAACATTAAGAGATAACGTTGCGATGGTTTTACAAAAAAATATTCTATTCTCTGGAACAATTAATGATAACCTTAGATGGGGAAATAAAGATGCAACTCAAGAAGAAATAATTGAAGCTTGCAAAATCGCTCAAGCCGATTCATTTATTGAAACTTTCCCTAAAAAATATGATAGTTGGATTGAACAAGGCGGTGTTAACGTTTCTGGTGGTCAAAGACAAAGACTTTGTATTGCTAGAGCATTACTTAAAAAACCAAAAGTATTAATCTTAGATGATTCAACTAGTGCAGTAGATACAAAAACTGATGCTTATATTAGAAAAGGATTTAAAGAATTTATTCCAGGTATCACAAAAATTATTATTGCTCAAAGAATATCTTCTGTCCAAGATGCTGATATGATTATCGTAATGGATAATGGCGAAATTAATGGTATAGGTACTCATGAAGAGCTTTTAAAGACAAATGCAATTTATCAAGAAGTTTATGAAATTCAAAATAGAGTAGGAGGCGCACATTAATTATGAAAACAAAAAATAATAAAAAACAGCATGTCCTTCTTAGATGTATTTTTGATTATTTTAAAGCACATCCAATTGCATTAGCTATTTCTACAGTTTGTGTTTTTATTTCTGCTTTAGGTGCAATTGTCGCTCCTTTAATGATTCAAAATGTTACAAATTTAATTGAAAAAGCAATCGTTGCAGGTAGTTTTGAAACTATTTCAGTTGATTTTACAAAATTTTTAATTATTCTAGTTTCTGCATATTGTATTTCATTAGCTGGTGGATTCACTTATTCTCAAATTACAGCTAGATATGCTCAAAAATATATGCATGAAATGAGATGTCGTTTATTTAATCACATGCAAGATCTTCCTATTCGTTATTTTGATACTCATGATAACGGAGGAATTATGTCAACATTTACAAATGACGTTGATACAATTAGGCAACTTTTATCTCAATCAATTACAACAATCTTAATTTGTAGTGTTACTTTTATTTCAATTTTTGTTATCATGCTTATTTCAAGCGTTTATTTGACACTTATTGTTCTTGTAGGTTCAGTTGCAATGATTATTGTTACTAAATCAATTGGCGGAAGAAGTGCTAAAAACTTTAAAGATGGACAATATAACGTCGCAAAACTTGAAGGTTACGTTGAAGAAATGATGAATGGTTTAAAAGTCATTAAATCATTTACTCATGAAGAAGAATGTAAAAAAGATTTTGAAGTATTGGCTGTAAATTTACAAAAAACATCATGCAATGGTAATATTTTTGCAAATATGTTAATGCCAATTTTAGGGAATATTGGCAACCTTCTTTATATTATTATTGCAGTCGTTGCTACATTATTATTTATTTATGAAGTTCCAAATGTAACTATAGTAGGAATAAGCGGAACCATTTCAATTGGTGTTATTGTTTCATTCCTCCCAATGATTAGACAATTTACTAACAATGTTGCTGAAGTTTCTAACCAAGTTAACCCTATTGCAATGGCAATTGCTGGTACAAGTAGAGTTTATGAACTTTTAGACGAAGAAAAAGAAACTGACAATGGCTATGTTACTTTAGTAATGGGTAAATACGATGATAAAGGTAATATTGTTGAATGTTCTAGAAAAGAACATACATTATGGGCTTGGAAACATCCTCATACAGCTGATGGTTCAATTACTTATACACTTTTACAAGGTGATATTAGAATGTTTAACGTTGATTTTGGATATGTTCCTGAAAAAATTGTTCTTCACGATGTATCACTTTACGCTAAACCAGGACAAAAAATTGCTTTCGTTGGAGCAACTGGTGCTGGAAAAACCACAATTACTAATTTAATTAATAGATTCTATGATATTGCTGATGGAAAGATTAGATATGATGGAATTAATATTAATAAAATTAAGAAAAAAGATTTAAGAAGATCTCTTGGAATGGTTCTTCAAGATACAAACCTTTTTAGTGGAACCATCATGGATAATATTAGATTTGGTAGACTTGATGCAACCGATGAAGAATGTATAGAAGCTGCCAAACTTGCTAATGCTGATTCATTTATTACTCGTTTACCTCAAGGATATAATACTTATATCAAAGGAAATGGTTCATCAATTTCTCAAGGTCAAGCTCAACTTCTTTCTATTGCAAGAGCCGCAGTTAGTGGATGTCCAGTTATGATTTTAGATGAAGCAACATCTTCAATCGATACACGTACTGAACAGATTGTTTTAAAAGGTATGGCTAATTTGATGAAAGGAAGAACTGTTTTCTTAATTGCACATAGACTTTCGACTATTCAAGATGCTGAAGCTATTATGGTTCTTGAACATGGTAAAATTATTGAAAGAGGTACTCATGATCAATTAATCGCAATGCATGGTTACTATTATCAACTTTATACTGGTGTTTTCGAACTTGAATAGTTAAATATTTTATAAAAATGAAGGATTATACAAAATGATGTGTAATCCTTTTTATTTAGCATAATTTAATAATGAAATTATCCCATTAGAAATTAAATCTGGAAAAACTCATAAAGCGTTAACAAATTTGTTAAATACTGAAGAATATAATTTAAATAAAGGTTATATTAAATCTAATTATAATATTTCCTTAATAAATGAAAATAATAATAAACAAATAATTAATCTTCCAATTTACTTAATTTCTTTCTTAAAAAAAAGAATCATCTTTAATTATTAAAAATAATTATGATTTTATCTAGTTTCTCCTATTAATAAATCTAGACAAAACTAGATAAAAATTTATAATAAAAAGGTAAATTTTATTAAGGTTGCATATATTTTTGTTATGGATATATTAAAAATAGAAGGTTTATATAAATCTTATAAAAGTAAAAAAGAAGAAATAAAAGTATTAGAAGATATAAATATCACCATTGAAGATGGTGATATTTATGGAATTATAGGCTTAAGTGGTGAAGGTAAATCTACATTAGTAAGATGTATTAACCGTTTAGAAACTTTAGATAAAGGTAAAATATTATTTTTTGATAAAGAAATAAATGAATATATCGATATAATGTCTTTAAAAAATAAAGAATTAAATGAATATCGAAAAAAAGTTGCAATGATCTTTCAACATTTTAATTTATTCGAACAAAAAAGTGTTTATGATAATGTAAAATTTCCTTTAACATTATCAAAAAGAAAAATAAGTAAAGAAGATAAAGAAAAAATAATCTCCTTATTAGAAATATTACATTTAAAAGATAAAATAAATCGTTATCCTAGTGAACTTAGTGGTGGAGAAAAACAAAGAGTCGCGATTGCAAGAGCCTTAGTTAATAATCCTTCTATTTTACTTTGTGATGAAGCAACTAGTGCTCTAGATCCAGAAACTGCTAATGAAATATTAGAATATTTAAGAAAATTAAACAAAGAATTAGGAATTACAATAGTTTTTATCTCTCATCAAATGAATATGGTTGAAAAAATATGTAATAAAGTTGCAATTCTTTCTTCTCATAAAATAGTTGAAGAAGGAAGTTTAGCCAAAGTCTTCATGCTTCCTAAAAGTGATGTTGCTAAAAGACTTATTTACAGTGAAAAATTAAATATGAAACTCGATGATAAAAGAGGTTTACGTTTAATTTTTGATGGAAACGTTAATGAACCAATTATCACGATGTTAATTGAAACTTGTAAATGTTTAGTAAATATATATTTTGCAGATACAAGAGTAAGTGAAGATAAAGCTTATGGACAAATTATTATTCAACTTCCTTACTATGAAAAAGATATTGATAAAGTTAAAGAATTTTTAAGATTACATAATATAAAAATGGAGGAAATTAATTTATGAGTTTCACAGTTGAAGGATTAATGAACTCCATAGTTGAAACTATTTTAATGGTTTTAGTTTCAACTCTTATTGCCTATATTATTGGTCTACCTTTAGGTATTTTACTTTCAATAACATCAAAAAAAGGCTTAAAACCTAATAAATATGTTAATACAATATTAGGAATTATTGTTAATATTTTAAGATCAATTCCATGCTTATTAGCAATTGTTATTTTAATTCCTTTAAGTAATATTATTTTAGGAAAAGGAAACTGGCAAGGACATTGGTATTCAATGATTATTCCTTTAGTATTTGTATCTTTTGGTTTTATTGCTAGAATGGTTGAAACTAGTTTAAATGAAATTGAGAACGGAAAAATTGAAGCGGCTAAAAGTTTAGGTGCAACCACTTTTCAAATTATATATAAAGTAATGCTTTCAGAAGCTAGATCTTCTTTATTAAGTGGATTTGCAGTAAGTATTGTTTCAATTATTGGTTATACCTCTTTTGCAGGATATATTGCAGGAGGAGGACTTATTTATTATGCATTTAATTTAGGATTTTATGGGACAAATGAAACGGCGATGTGGCTTTGTGTTATTGCAATTATAATCATTGTTCAAATTATTCAAGAAGTTACATTACTTATATCTAGAAAAATTGATCGTAAAAGACGATAATTTACTAGTTAATTTATTATTTATTTAATTATTATTTATATGTATTTTAGAGGTTTAATTAATTATGAAAAGAAAAGCTATTTTATCTTCTTTATTTATTCTTTCTTCACTTTTTATTTCACTTTCTTCATGTACTAACTCTAAAGAAAATACAATAGTAGTTGGAGCAACTCCTTCACCACATGCTATTATTTTAGAAAGCGATGCCTTTAAAAATGCTTTAAAAAATGAAGGATATGAGATAGATGTAGTTATTTATCAAGATTATAAAATACCAAATAAAGCATTAAATGATGAAGGAATTTATGCTAATTATTTTCAACATATGGCGTTTTTAAATAATGAAAAAGAAACATATTCTTATGATATTAGTGGAGTTTGTAATGTTCATTATGAACCATTAAATTTATATTCTAACCATGATATTTCTTCTATTTCTAATTTAAATATTTCAATTATTAATGATATATCTAATATTGAAAGAGCATTAGCTTTACTTAAAGCTAATGCTATTATTGATGATTATACTATGGAAGGATTTAATATTTCTTCTCCAAATGATTATATAACTACTTCTAAAGGAGTAAGTATTTCTTGTATTGATAGCGGATTGTTAACTCATGTAGTGGATGATGGAGGAGTTGCAGTTATTCCAGGTAATTTCGCTTTAACTAGTTGGGGAGCAACAAAAGCTAGTGAATATACAATATTAAGTGAAACAAGTGAAGTAGCCGGAAAAAATGCTAATGTTTTAGCAGTTAAAAGTAAAGATATAAATAATGATAAAACTAAAGCATTAATGGCTGCTTTTAAAAGTGAAGATGTTAAAAATTTTATTGAAGAGACATTTGGAACAACAGTAGTTTATTATTATTCTTCTTTAATTTAGTTAAAAGTATAAGTTTTTGAGAAAGAAAAAGTTTCATATTTATCGATAAATATTGAGCCACTTCCTTCTAAGGCTTCAATAGCACCATTTAAACTGATATTTAATTCCTTCTCTTCAGTTAATAATTTTTCATAATGAAAAAAACTTAGATAACCGAATTTTTCCGAACTAATTGAATAATATGGTTCGTTATTTGAAGACGGATTTATAAACTCATAATTTACATAAATTCCATCATACCAATCAACCCCGCTTTTTATAACTGGGCTACCTTTTGGGAAAGTAAATTTTACTTCCATATAATTATTAGGATCAAAATTAGAAGTTGGATAGAAGTCAGTAAAATAGTCAGTTTTATTTACATCATCTTCCCATCTAGTGTTTGGAAGACCGCCTCGTAAGAATCTCCTATCTTCCGAATTACTTGATAATCTAATTTTTTTTGTGCGAATATTGTTTTCTTTAGATGGAGTAAAATATCCTTCATTTAAAAGGATATAATTATGTGAAAGTTCATCTTTTGTATAAACGCCTTTAACTTTATTTTGATATATTCCATAGAATTTTCCATCTTTCTCTAGATTTAAATAAATACTATCATTAAAACGATTTTCCCAATCACCAATAAACTTAACATAATTATCTGGTGATGAAATTAAAGAAAAATCATTAATAATATTTGTAACTAAATAATCTACATTTGAAGACGTGGTTGAATTTGTAGCATAAAATTGCCCAAAACTTATTTCATTAGTAGCATTTTTATATGAAAAAGTACCAATTTGTACTAATGAATCATCATTATTTTCGTTTTTATTGTTTCCACGTGAATAATTTTTAGATTCCTTTTCTAAAAAAGGCAAATATTCAAATTTTATTTCGTAATTATTAGTTGAAAGATTTCCATAGGTATTTGAATCATTTAAATGGTATTTGTTTATGAAATCTGATTCTGAAAATATATTTTGATCTTCGTTTATAATGTTATTATTACAAGAAGTTAACAGTGTTAAAAAAGTAGTAATTAATAAAATAGTTTTACTTTTGTTTCTTTTTAATATATTCATAAATTAATTATTAATATTTGTTTTTAAAAATTACTCCTTTATCTTACAATAGATATAGGAGTAATTTTTATTTTATGAATAATAAAGTTGAATGGGCAGTCATTCCAGCTGCTGGAAGAGGTACAAGATTCTTACCAATTACAAAAGGTGTATCTAAAGAAATGTTAAATATTGTTGATCGACCAACAATTGATTATATCGTTGATGAATGTATCAATGCTGATATCAAAAATATTGTATTTATTGTTAGTGATGATAAAGAAGATATTAAAAAATATTATAGTGAAGATAAAAAGTTTTATGATGAGCTTATAAACGCCAATAAGAAAGATTATGCTTCAATAGTTGATTCAATTCCAAAAAAAGCACACTTTTATTATGCAGTTCAAAAAGAAATGAAAGGTTTAGGTCATGCTGTTTTAATGGCTAAAGATATCATAAAGAATAATAATTTTGTTGTGTGTTGTGGTGATGATATTGTCGATTTTTATAAAACAAGTGCGGTTAAAGAATTAGTTGATGCTTTTATTAAAAATGATAATAAAACGATAGTTGGTGGAAAAAAAGTAAATAGAGAAGATATATCTAAATATGGAGCGATGGATATTAAAGAAAGAATTGATGAAAAAACTTATTCTTTAAAAGGTATAGTTGAAAAACCTAAAAAAGAAGAAGCTCCATCTTTATTTGCATCACTTGGTAAATGGGTATTTAATTATAAAATATTTGAAAAAATAGAAAATACTAAACCTGGTAAGGGTGGAGAAATTCAACTTACCGATGCAATTGCTTCATTAATAAAAGAAGAAGGAGCATACTTTTATGAATTTGATCCAATTCGTTATGATTGTGGAGATAAATTAGGTTATTTAAAAGCAGTAATTCATTTTGCACTTAAAAATAATGAATATAAAAATGAATTAATTAAATATTTTAAAGAAATAATTAAAGAAAATGAATAATATAAAAAGTACCGATAAATACGGTACTTTTTAAATATTTATCTTATTTTATTTAGTTACTTATTTATTAGTATCATAACAATGAGTTAATGTAGATTCAGCAACCTTCCAATAAAGATAAATTAAGCTATCGCTTTTATATTTAGCATAATAACTATCAACAGTTTCTCCTTCAGGAATTTCAACAGGAATAAAGAAATAAACTGGTCTTTCAGTTGTAACTGATTGAACTTCATCAGTTGGAGAAACTTCATCAATTAAGACTGAATGATATGGATTTCCACCATTAATCCCACTATTTTGTTCTAACTCTTCAGTTAATCCACCGAAATAAAGAGTAGTATCTTTAGGGAGATCAACACCACCAACAATTAAAATATGGTCATTAAAGAACTCTTCATCCCATTGAAGGAATGGATCAAAACCAAAGTTTTCGGTTTCATTATGGTAAGTCCACATTGAATAGAATGTTTGTTTTCCACTAGGAGTAGCAGATTTTAAAAGAGAATCTACATCTTTAAATACAGAAACACTTCTTGATAAATAACCTCCTAAAGTATAATCAGCATTTTCATTTCTATATTGATGTTCGATTTTTACTGAATCAAAAAGATGTCCTCCTGGAGTATATAATTTGTTTTCATCACAGACTTGTCCATCATCATCTGGAGATGGTGTTGGCTCTGGTTGTGTACAACTTGCGAGTACAAATACACTTGATAAAAGTGCTAATAATTTAAATGTCTTTTTCATATGTTAGTATTATATATTAAAAAAATTAATAGTGGAAATAATATATAAGTATCAAGAATAAATGTATTAAAAAAACCACTAATTGTGGTTTTTTTAATACTTATATCTTTAAAGTTATATTTAATTTTAAATTATTAAGCTTTTGTAAGGAATAAGTGTTTGAAGAGTAAAATCCAAATAATATCAACAATTTGAAGGATAATACCCCAACCTAAGAATGTATAGATTAATGCAGCAATTAAATTTAAAAGAGTAAATCTTTCAATGACTGCACTCCATCTAATAACAAGTTCAACGATCCATCCAACAATAGGAATAATAAGTAAAATGATTTGAACTATTCTTGGTAAACTAAAAAACTTTTTTGCCATTTATAATGTCTCCTTTTTATTTATATTTTTTTATTATACATTATTTTGCACTTATTTTTTATTGTTAATTGACAATAAATAATGCCAAAGTATAGATATTAATCAAATTTGTTTTACAAAAATTAAAAACAATGAAAAAATAATATCCAAGAGAGGTATTTTGTATGTTTTGTAAAAAATGCGGGAAAGATATAGGTGATAGTTTATATTGCCCAGATTGTGGAACTTATAATGGGGAAACAAATAATAATTCTGTTTCTTCTTCTGGGACTATTGCTTTAAAAAAATATGATCCAGAACAAACTGTTTTAGTTGTTGCTAAAGTATTTTTAATTTTAGGAATGGTTATGCAAGGAATTGCGATAATTCCTCTTATTTGGGTTTTACCTGTTGGACTTACAGCTTTAAGAAAAATTAAAAATGCTAATAGTGCTAAAGAATTAGTAGGAATTGCTATAGCATCTTTAATTTTAGTTAGTTTAGTTGGTGGAATTTTAATGCTTTGTGCTAAAGATGAAGATTAATTAATGGAAAACAAAGAAATAAATAATGAATATCGTTCAAAATGGCGGAATGTTTTATGTTTTTTCTTTCCATTTGTCGGATTTATATTATTTTTAGTTTTTACTGATAAAGATAAATATTTTAGTAAAAAGTGTGGAATATCTGCCTTAATTGGCTTTTTAACTATCTTATTATTAAGTATAATTTTATTAGTATTATTTTTAATTTATAGTTATATTTATATAATCAATCACGGTGGATTATAACTAGGAAGGAGTTTTATGTTTTGTAGAAAATGTGGAAAAGAGATTGGCGATGCAGCTTTTTGTCCTTTTTGTGGACATCCTTCAAAAGATGAAGTAGAAGTTATTGATCCTGCTAACAGTGAAGCTAAAAAAGAAGAAGTAAAGAAAAACGATGAAGATAAAGCTTCTGGTTGGTGGGGAGTACTTTGTTTCTTTGTACCAATTGTTGGACTTATTTTATTTTTAGTTTGGATGGATGATAAACCAAAAACAGCTAAAAAATGTGGAATTGGTGCTTTAATTAGTGTCATTTTAGGTGTAGTTTTAGCAGTTGTTTATTTCATTTTAATTTTTATTTTTGGACCTGCAATTTTCCATTCTATTGGTATAAATGTTGATGTAAGTGGAATGGTTCATTAATAAGTAAATAAATTATTAAAAATAACAACATTATAAAAGCAAAAAATATGAATTTTAGCGAGAAATCGCTAAAATTTTATTTGCTATTAATAACTTAAATCTTTATAATATTTACCGACACTAATTCTAGAAAAATTAAAGTCCCGGTAAGATTTTACTTTTATGGAGGATAGTGAATTATGAATAAGGAAACAACAAGTTTAAAGAAAGAAGAAATTACTCGTAAATGGTATGTTGTTGATGCTACTAACCAACCTTTAGGTAGATTAGCTACTCAAATTGCAACATATTTAATGGGTAAAGAAAAACCATCATGGACACCAAACCAAGATTGTGGTGATTTTATTATCGTTATTAATTGCGATAAAGTTAGATTATCTAGCTCAAAGAAATTAGAAGGTAAAAAATATTACAATGTTAGTGGTTACAATGGTGGATTAAGAACCAGAACATTAGGAGTAATGCTTGAAAAGTATCCTGAAGAAATGTTTGAAAGAGTTGTTTGGGGTATGCTTCCAAAAGGAAGACTCGGTAGACAAATGTTCAAAAAATTATTTGTTTATAGAGGAAGCGAGCATAAACATGAAGCTCAAAAACCAGAAGTTTTAACTTTTTCAAATTTAGGAGGTAACAAGTAATGGCTAAAAAGAAAGCTTTCTATGGAACAGGAAGAAGAAAATCTTCCGTTGCTAAAGTTTATTTAACAGAAGGTAGTGGCAAAATTATCGTTAATGATATAGATGTCAACGAATACTTCCCACACGCAACTTTAGTTTTAGACTTAAAACAACCTCTTACAATTTTAGGTGTTGAATCCAAATATGATGTCAAGGCATTTGTTCTTGGCGGTGGTTTCTCTGGACAAACAGGCGCTTTAAGACTTGGTATTGCTAGAGCTCTCTTAGAAGCTGGCGAAGATAGAGCTACATTAAAAGTTCATGGAATGTTAACTCGTAACGCTAGAAGTAAAGAAAGAAAGAAATACGGTCTTAAAAAAGCAAGAAGAGCACCACAATTCTCAAAACGTTAATCAAATATTATCGTCGAAAGAATCAAAGATCACTCATTACGGGTGGTCTTTTTTTTATCACTTATTTGTTATTTTTAATAGCTGATAATTTAAAGGTAATAACGCTTGTCACTATTATTTAAAATTTTAAAAGAAACTTTTTAAATATTTGGTTATACTATTAAAAGTATATGGATTTAAAAACATTAATTAATTATAACTTTGATATAAATAAATCTTATTTAGTAATAGGAGAATATTCTTATAGAGATATATTTTTATCTTTAAAAAAGGGCAACCCTTTTTTAAAGATAAAATATTATTCTATTAATGAATTAACTTCATTTTTAGAATTTAAGATAAATGATGAGATAATTTCTTATCTTATTCATAATTTTGATAATACTATTGATTATATAAAAGCTAATGAATTAGCTAAAATTTTAGTTTTATTAAATGAAAATGATGAAAAGTTAAAAAATAATAAATACATAAAATTAAAAAAAGAAATGATTGATAAAGGGATTATAAAAAAAGATATTTATGCCCCTTTAATTTTAAAAAATAAAAAAATAGTAATTTTTGAAGAATCGTTTAAAAATAATACATCTTTAAAAACATTATTAAATAAATATGGTGTTAAAGATGAAGATATTGATTTTATTTATTTTAATAAAGAAAAAAATGAGGAAATAATTGAAAATATTAATAATAATAAAAAAATAAAAGTATTTAGAGATAAAAATGAAGAATATAACTATGTTTTTTCATATATTAATAAGCTTATTAATCTTGATAATATAGATCCTTCAAAAATATATATTTATTCATCAAAAGAAGAACCTTTTTATTTAGAAAATTATTCTTCACTTTATAATTTAAAAATTAATTATCCTTTAAAAAGAGGGTTATTATCGTATAAATCAATAATGGATTTATTAAATAAATCATATAATGATAAAAAATTATATATTAAAGAAATTGAAGAAGAAGTAAATAAAATTACTTATCCTTCAAAAGATAATTTTTTATCATTATATGAGTTAGATAAAATATCTAATTTTGAAAGAAGTTATTTAATTTTAAAAGAAATCTTATCTTCTTTAATTGTTAAATCGATTTCTTCTTTAAATGCGATAAATTTAATTACAACACCAATATTTAAAAATGATATCTATCTATTTATTTTAGATTTCAAATATGATGTATTTTTTAAATATTTTAAAGATGATGATTATCTTTTTGATAAAGAATTAGAAAGTTTAAACTTATCAAAAAGTAATGAAAAAACTGAAAGAAATAAAGTTTTAATGAGAAATTTCTTACTTTATAGTGATGCTATTATTTATTCAAGAGTTAAAATTCATCAACAAGATAAAATTTATCCTTCACCATTTATAAAAGAATTATCTTTAAAAGAAGAAGTTATAGATGGAAATATAAATATTGATAATGGATTATACACATCTAAAGCAAAAGAATTAGTTTTATCTAGATTTAAAGATGATCATAATTTTGATAATGATCAAAATTATAAAGATTATGATTTTAATTTTAAAGGAATAAATAGAAGGGTTGATGAATGTTCTTTTTCAATGTCTAAAATTAGTGAATTTAGAGAATGTCCTTTTAAAACATATTTAGATAAAGAATTATTAGAAAATAAGGATTTTACTTCAACTTACTTTACAAAATTAGGTAATTTATTTCATAAAATTTTAGAAAATGTTCAAGATAAAGATTTTTTAAGTAATTATGATTATTATTTTGAAAAATATTATAAAGATGAAAAGATTGATTTAAATGAATCTGAAGCATTTGTTATAAAAGAAACTGCTTCAAGATATATTAACTACACCTTTAAAAAGATTAAAGATTTTGTCGATTCAAATCTTGAATTAAATTCTATAATTAAAAATGAAATGATATTAAATTTTGAAGATAGGGTTGATGATATAAAAATAAAAATTAATGGAAAGAGTGATTTAATAATTACTAACGATAAAAATCATAGTTTAATTGTTATAGATTATAAAAGTGGAAATGAAACAATCCATGATAAATATATAAAATATGGGTTTTCTTTACAACTTCCTTTATATGCAATTGGAGTAAAAGCTAACTTAAAAGAAGAACAAAAATTCAGTAATATTACTTGTTATATTCAACCTTTATTAGAAAAATTTACTGATAAAGGTAATAATTTAACTTTAGAAAAATATAAGGACTCTTTAAAATTTATCGAAATTAACGGAGATGTTGAAAAAGTAATAAAAGAAGCAGAAATAGCGTATAAAAAAATAGTTGATGATTATTTAAAAGCTAGATTTTTTATTGCTCCTGCAGTTTGTGAAAAAGAAAATGAATCTCCATGTACTTATTGTGAACATAAAAATATCTGCTTTAATAAAAACAAATTAACTTTTTATAAATATTTTAATGAAGATGAGGATTAATCGATGGCTTTAGAATTCAATGAAAATCAAAAAAGGGCGCTAGAAACAGATAAAAGTTTAATTATTTCTGCAGGAGCTGGAAGTGGAAAAACTGCTGTTTTAACTGAGAAAGTTTATGAGATTATTAATGATAAAACTAACGATATTAATCCTGAAAATTTATTAGTTTTAACTTTTACTGATAAAGCAGCTTATCAAATGAAAACAAAAATTATTGCTAAGTTTGAAAAAAACGAATCTAAGTTTGCTTCTCAAATTGCCTCTTCTCATATCCAAACATTCGATTCTTTTGCATCTTTTTTAATAAAAAAATATTCAACCGAATTAAATATTAATCCTAATTTTAATGTTGTTGATGAAGCAATAATTTCAACTAAAACTAATGAACTTTTAGATGAAATTTTAAATGAATATTATTTAAAAAAGGATGAAAATATAAAAAAATTATTAAATAAATATTGTTTTAAGACTGATTCTAATCTTAAAACAATAATTTTAGATATTAAAAATAAAGTCGATCGTTTTGATCCTATTTCAAAAGATAATTTTTTATTTAATTATGAAAATAATTATTTAAATAAAGAAAAATTAGAAAAAGTTTTAAATGAATATATCGATAATAAATATTATAAAGGAATAAAACATTATTATGAGTTAATTAAAGATATTGATAATAATGAAAAATTAAAAGAATCTAATTTATATAAATGTTTAAATGATATTT
Organism: uncultured Bacilli bacterium; assembly: GCA_944372115.1. GTDB lineage: Bacteria > Bacillota_I > Bacilli_A > RFN20 > CAG-826 > Onthovivens. Next base: position 4,654 of record CALVYH010000004.1, on the reverse strand, counting down.
TTTCTTTATCTTCTAATTTTTATGCTTCGTTTTTAACTATTTTTAATACAAAAGTTCAATATAGAGGAAATAATAAAGAAGTAAGAGATGAAATAGATAAAATAGAACCAGGTTCAAGTAAAAAATTAACTAACTTAATTAATGAATTAAGAAATCTTTTAAGTAATGATTTTATTAATGAAACGATTTTAAAAGTTTTATCTTTTAAAGAAGATATAAAAACAATTTTAACTTTAGTTAATGAATTAAATAAAAGATTAGATGAATATAAATATTTATCTTCATCATATACTTTTAATGATGTTCAACTTTTATCGTTAAAATTATTATTTGATGAAAGGTTTGAAAAAATAAAAGAAGAAATTAGAAATACATTTAAATTTATTTTAGTTGATGAATATCAAGATACTAATGATATTCAAGAATCTTTTATTAATGCTTTAAGTTTTAATTCAACTAATAAATTATTTTTAGTTGGTGATATTAAACAATCAATTTATCGTTTTAGATACGCTAATCCAAAACTTTTTATAAAAAGAAGAGATGATTTTAAATTAGATAAAAGTAAAGAAGCGATTGATATGAATATTAATTATCGTTCTTTACCAATTATTTTAGAACTTGTTAATAAATATTTTATGAATAACATGTCTATAAATAATGGCGGATTAACTTTTGAAGGAGGAGAAAAATTAGTCTACGATATAAAAAAAGATATTTTTAAAGATTATAAAGAAAGAAATGATAATGAAAGAGGGTTTAATTTTTTACTTTCTTCATCAATAAATAAAAACGCTTCAAATGAAGTTGAAAATGGTATTATTTTAATTATTAATGATATTATTTCTAAAATTAAAAGTGGATATAAAGTAGTAGATATTGATAAAAATGATAAACTTTATTTAAGAGATTGTATTTATAGTGATTTTGCTATTTTAACAAAAAGAAAAACCAATTATTTAGTATTTAAAAAATTATTTGAACAATATAAATTACCTTTAAATATAGCATATGATGATGATATTAGAGTTAGTGATTCAATAATTGTTATTGAATCACTAACTAAATTATTTTATGAACTTAGATTTAATAATAATGAATATAATATTAAACATAACTTTGTATCAATAGTGAGGAGTTATTTATATTCTTATAGTGATCAAAAAATATATGATTTAATTAAAAATAATACTTATAAAAACGATGAAGTTTATTTAAAAATGCTTAGTTTTGTTTCTATTCATTTAACTTCATCTTTAAGTGAAACTATTTTAGATTTAATTGATGAATTTAATGTTATAAAAGAATTAAATCATAATGGAGATATTTATAATAATATTAATCAAATCGAATATGTTTATTCTTTAACTAACCAACTTGAAAATGGTGGTTCACAAATTGAAGATTTTAATTTACTTTTAGCTTCTTTAGAAAAATACAAAATAAAATTATCTCAAGAAACACTATTTTCTAGTGAAAATAGTGTTGAATTAATGACTATTCATAAATCTAAAGGATTAGAATTTAAGATTTGTTATATTCCTTTAGATGAATGTAATTTATCTTTTAATAATGGTAATGATAATTTAAAAGGAATAAAAATCTCATTAGATAAAAATTTAGGTCTATTTTTACCACGTATTGAGCTAGATAAAGAAATGAATACAATTTTTAAAACTTTACTTGATGAAAATGAGAAACAAGAAACTAAAAATGAATATGAAAGATTACTTTATGTAGCATTTACTAGAGAAAAAGAATCTCTTTATTTTGTTAATCCTCGTTTTAATCCTTCAAAAAGTTTAGATTCTTATAAAAATATGATGAGTAGAAATACAATCATGCCTGAAATTATAAACGCTTTTGAATTTAAACTTGATATTAATGAAGATTATTTAAATGCTTTATTTAAAGAAAATGTAATTAATGAAGAAGAAATAAACGAAATAAGAAAACTTATTGAATTAACAAATTATTTTTCTTTAAGAAAAGCAAATAAGGAATTAAATAAAATGGTTGAACTTAAAAATTCGATTAATTTTTCTTTGATTAATTCTTTAGTTAGTGAAACGATTAAAAATCTTTATAAGAAAGACAAAGTAACAAAAGCTGAAGAAAAAGATTTTTTTGATATAGAAAAAATTAATGATAATATTTCAGCTTTAACTAAAGAAAAATGTGAATATTCATTAACCTTTTTAATAAAATCACTATTTGAGTTAACTAAAAGATTAAATTATGGATTGTTTAAAAAAATAAACGGAAGAATAAAAGTAGGTTTAATTAATCAAAATGACCCATATTTTATAGAAAAAATGAAATATAAATCATTATTTAATGATTATATGAAAACTTTAAAAGAAGATGGTAAAGAAGTTATAAGTTTAGAAAAATTTGAAAATAGAACATTTTTAAGATTTTTATTACTTTTTTATCCTTCATTTTTAAATAATCCTCTAGTTAATATAAATTTCGTTGATTTTAAAATGAAATATTTATCAATTAATGAAGATATCTCTTCTTTAAATAACGATAATAAAAATATTTTGCCTTCTTTAAAAGTTAATGATAAAGTTTATGAATTTAAAGAAAAATTATATAAAAGAGCATCTAAAGAATTATCTAATGAAGATAAATATAATGAAGAATTAAAAGCTTCTTTAGATTATGGTAGCCATATGCATTTTTTACTTGAATCTTTAGATTTTATAAATCCTGACTTTTCTTATATAGTCGATTTAAAAGAAAGAAAAAGAATTGAAAATGTAAGAAAATTAGATATTTTTGATGATATTGATGAATCTACTCATGTATTTAGTGAATATCAATATGAAATGAATAATATTGAAGGAAGTATAGATTTATTACTTGTTTATAAAGATAAAATTAAAATTATCGATTATAAAACTTCATCTATTGACGATAAAGAATATATTAGACAACTTAATATTTACCGAAAAGTTATTGAAAGAGATTTTAAAGATTATAAACAAGTTAACAACATAAAAATGTATTTATTATCGATTGTAAAAGAAACATATAAAGAAGTAGATAAAGTAGATGTATAAAGAAAAATGACTCATATTTTTGAGTCATTTTTCTAAATATAATCATTAACTATTTAACTTCAATAAGTTCATATTCTCTACTACCAAAATTTAATTTTTCAGCAGTATCTAATATTAATAAACCATGTCTAGATTCAATTCTTTCAACTAAATGATCTCTTCCTTTATCATTAGAATTATAAACTAAATCAATACATGCTTGATCGATTGCAATAGGATCTAAAGAAGCTAAAATACCAATATCTTCCATACATGGATCTTCAGCAACACTACAGCAATCACAATCAACTGATAAATTTTTCATAACATTAATAAATGCTTCATTACCTTTAAAATGTTTAAAAACTGCACTAGCTGCATCAGCCATTGAACGAATAAAAGCATCTTGATCAGCTTTCATCATATCAGCATAAGCATCTCCACCACTATTATGAATATATCCTTTACCATATGAAGAAGCACAACCAATCGAAAGTTGTTTTAAAGCTCCTCCAAATCCACCCATTGGATGACCTTTAAAATGGGATAAAACAAGAAGTGAATCATAAGATAATAAATTTTTCCCAACATAGTCTTTTTTAATCTCAACTCCATCAGGAATATCTAATATAGCATCAGGACCAGTTTCATCCATTAAATCAACTTTATATAAATCATTCCATCCATGATTTTTTAATAATTTTAAATGTTTTTCGCTTGTATTTCTTTCACCTTCATAAGCTGTATTACATTCAACAACTGTACCTTTTACTTTATCAATAATTGGTTTAAAGAATTCAGGATGTAAATAATTTTGGTTTCCTTCTTCACCACTATGGACTTTACAAGCAACTTTTCCTTTTAAAGTTATATTTAAAAGGTCGAATAATTTAACTACATTTTCTGGAGTAATATCTTTAATAAAATAAACCTTTGATTTTGACATATAAAATCTCCTTTTTCTTTAAAAATTTTAGCACATTTTTCTATCTGTAAAAAAATTATTTACATATATAATTAGTTTTAATATTTATAAATAAGTAAATTATATTATTACGATTCTTCTCATTATTTTTTGATAAAGAAAGTAAAAATTTAATTTGACATTCATCCATTATTAACTATATAATATTCAAGCATTGAAAAATGCTATCAAAGGAAGGGCCTTTAGCTCAGTTGGTTAGAGCGCACCCCTGATAAGGGTGAGGTCGATGGTTCAAGTCCATTAAGGCCCACCATTAAAAAATCACTTTAAAAGCTAAGTTCATTATTTAAAGATAGTAATGGGCGCTTAGCTCAATGGGAGAGCGCTTCCTTCACACGGAAGAGGTCATTAGTTCGATCCTAATAGCGCCTACCATTAGAAAATAAAATGCCTTCTTAGCTCAATTGGCAGAGCAACTGATTTGTAATCAGTAGGTTGCTGGTTCGATTCCGGCAGAAGGCACCAAATACGATAACCATCGATGTTTTTTGAATTTTCGTAGCATTTTCGTAGCACGAGAACAAAATGTCTGATCATAGAGAGGGGTGGTACTCCGACATTTTACGGGGTATTAATGGGAAATATAAGAGCGAAAGCTCTTTTTTTTCTACCTTAAACCCCA